>DDJC01000002.1 GCA_002339015.1 Burkholderiales bacterium UBA1834 | reverse complement strand
AGGCGGTTCGCATGTCACCCTCGCCAGCATCACGCTGATTGAAAGCCCCCTAGCACAGCTTGGGGGCTTTTTCTTTGCCCGCCCTCATCGGGAAACCCCGCGAAAGCCTACCAAAACGCGGCATTTCGTCGTTCCTTCACAAGGGTCAACGAGTCGATACAAACACTGAGGGCATGGGCTTGTCTCCCACCGATTTAGGGGGCACACTGACCTTCCGGTTGACGGTTTTCAGCAGCGCCGGAAAGCGCTTTCTGGTAGCAGCTCAGACGGTCACCGGGTCTGTATCAACCCCTGCTCCTAAAGGAGGCGCAGTATGAATCTGACGATCAGTGGCCATCATCTGGAAGTGACCCCCGCCCTGCGTGAGTACGTGCTCACCAAGCTGGATCGTGTCACCAGACACTTTGACCAGGTGGTGGACGTGACGGTGCTACTCACGGTTGAAAAGCAGAAGGAGAAGGAGCGCCGCCAGCGTGCTGAAGTCAACCTCCACGTCAAGGGCAAGGACATCTTCGTCGAGACCGCTCACGAAGATCTCTACGCCGCCATTGACCAGTTGATGGACAAGCTCGACCGCCAGGTCTGCCGCCACAAGGATCGCGTGCAAGACCACCACCACACCTCGCTCAAGCGTCAGGGAGAAGCCTGGGATGCCACGCAATGAAGATGAGTCACACAAGCCGCATACGAACAAGCACCTGCTTGGTGTGACCTGGTAGTGGGTCGCCCGCACAGCGAGGCACCGAGCGATTGACAACGGCCCCTGAGGGGCCGTTTTTCATGGGGCTGTCCTTTCTGTCATCCCGGCATACTGCAGCTGCGTTGCAGAGATTGGCGGATTTGTGCGCACAATGGAACTTCTGGTGCTTGCTGCGGTGCAGCAATGGGTGCAGAATCCCTCAACCCGGTGGTACCACGGTACTGTTGGTTCTACCTGTGGCTTCCTATAATCCGCCGCTCAGCCGTCTCGGGAGTGGGGGACAAGGTCATCACCGTCGCCCCCGCTGAAACAAGATGAACAGACTTTCCGCCATCCTGCCTGCCCCCCAAGTGCTGGTGGATGTGGATGCGAGCAGTAAAAAACGCGTGTTCGAGCACGCCGGTCTGCTGTTCGAGAATCAGCATGCCATTGCACGCGCCACCGTGACGGACAACCTGTTCGCTCGCGAGCGCCTGGGCTCGACCGGGCTCGGCCATGGCGTGGCCATTCCGCATGGCCGCATCAAGGGCCTGAAGAACCCGCTGGCTGCGGTGATCCGCCTGAGCCAGGCCATTCCCTTCGACGCGCCCGACGACGAGCCCGTCAACCTGCTGATCTTCCTGCTCGTGCCCGAGGCCGCCACCCAGCGCCACCTCGAGATCCTGTCCGAGATCGCCGAGCTGCTGTCGGACCGTGACCTGCGCGAACGCCTCAAGACCGAGGCCGAGGCCAAGACGGTGCACGATTTGATCGAGCGCTGGCAGCCCCTGAAGTCCGTGGCCTGAAGAAGCCCGGCGGCGCCCAGCGAACACAACCCCATCCCAGGCCAACGTGAGCGCCCAAGACCTCGCCATCGTCAGCGCCGAAGTCCTGTTCGAAGCCAACCGCGGCGCCTTGCGCTGGGAATGGATAGCCGGACACGCCCACCCCGAACGCCGGTTTGACGAAGAGGCCGTGCAGACGGCCCAGTCGGCGGCCGACCTGGTGGGCTACCTCAACTACATCCACCCCTACCGTGTGCAGATCGTGGGGCGGCGCGAGCACGCCTACTTCGAGAACTCCACGTCGGAAGACCAGGAGCGTCGCATCCAGCGCATCGTCACGCTGGAGCCGCCGGTGGTGGTGGTGGCCGATGGCCAGAACCCCTCGGATCGCCTGGTGGCCATGTGCGGCCGTGCCGGCATCCCGCTGTTCGTCACGCACGAGCCCGCCGGCCACGTGATCGACGTGCTGCGCAGCTACCTCACGCAGCACTTTGCCGAGCGCATCACCCGCCACGGCGTGTTCATGGACATCCTGGGTCTGGGCGTGCTGCTGACCGGTGAATCCGGCCTGGGCAAGAGCGAACTGGGGCTGGAGCTGATCTCACGCGGCCATGGTCTGGTGGCCGATGACGCGGTAGACCTGTACCGCGTATCGCGCTCGGCCATCGAAGGCCGCTGCCCCGAGCTGCTGGCCAACCTGCTCGAGGTGCGCGGCATCGGCCTGCTGGACATCAAGTCCATCTTCGGCGAGACGGCGGTGCGCCGCAAGATGCGCCTCAAGCTCATGGTGCACCTGGTCCGCAAGGAGACCATGGAGCGCGAGTTCGAGCGCCTGCCCTACGAACCCCTGTACGAAGAGGTGCTGGGCGTGCAGATCCGCAAGGTGGTGATCGCAGTGGACGCGGGCCGCAACCTGGCGGTGCTGGTGGAGGCCGCCGTGCGCAACACGGTGCTGCAACTGCGTGGCATCGACACCTACAAGGAATTCATCGAGCGCCACCAGAAGGCCATGGAGCGCGGCACGCTCGACTGAGCGGCCATGTTGGCCTGGTGGCTGCCATCAGCGATGGTGCTGGTGGCTCTTCTGGCACTCGGGGCGGTTGCACACCACGTACAGGGCCAGGGCATGGTCCTGCAGCGCATAGCCGCGCTCCTTGGCAATGGCCTGTTGGCGGCGTTCGATCTCGGCGTCGTAGAACTCCTCGACGCGGCCGCACACCACGCAGACCATGTGGTCGTGGTGCTTGCCCTCGTTCAGTTCGAACACCGCCTTGCCAGCCTCGAAGTGGTTGCGGCTGAGGATGCCGGCCTGCTCGAACTGCATCAGCACGCGGTAGACCGTGGCCAGGCCGATGTCCGAGCCCTCGTTGAGCAGCACCTTGAAGACGTCTTCGGCCGTCATGTGGCGCTGGCTCGATTGCTGGAAGACCTCGAGGATCTTGATGCGCGGCAGCGTGGCTTTCAGGCCGCTGTTCTTGAGTTCTTCAGCGTTGTTCATGGCGGGTTCTCGCAAATCGGGGCGAAGCCTGGCGGCCCCGCTAGAATGGGCAGATGATATCGGGCTTGGCCATGTCCAGCGAAAGCACGCCTTTCGCCGTGGGCCACAGCCCTCCATTTTCCGCCTGAAAGGACATCGTCCTGTGCCTTTGATCTCTATTATCCGCCGGCCCGCGGCCGGTGCGGCCGTGTTCGGAGCCTTGTTGGCCCTGTCGGGGTGCTCGTCCCTCAAGAGTGGTGCGCTGTCCAGCCCCGAGACCCTGTTCGGTCTGCTCAAGCCTTACCGCCAGGAGGTCGTGCAGGGCAACGTGGTCACGCAAGAGGTGATGGCGCAGATCCAGCCGGGCCTGGGCCGCAACCAGGTGCGCGACATCCTGGGCACCCCCCTGCTCACCGATGTCTTCCACGTCGACCGCTGGGACTACGTCTTCACCATCGCGCGCCAGGGCATCGCTCCGCAGCAGCGCCGTGTCAGCATCTTCTTCAAGAACGACGTGGTCGAGCGCTTCGAAGCCGACACGCTGCCTTCCGAGCGCGAGTTTGTCGCCTCGATCACCCGCGATCAGAAGCTCAAGAAGCCCGAGCCGGACCTGACCGCCGAGCAGATTGCCGCACTCCCCGTGCCCCCGAAGGTGGACACGCAGGTCAAGGTGCCCCAGGGCCCCGCGCGTGACTACCCGCCGCTCGAGGCCGGCCGACCCTGAGCCGGCTTTGCCGCCGTTCCCCGCCACAACATCCAAGACGAGGCCGACCGTGCCCAACCCGCTGAACTCCGATCCTTCTGCCCACCGCGTGGCCATCGCCGGGGCTTCCGGCCGCATGGGCCGCATGCTGGTGGAGGCCGTGCTGGCAGCGCCTGATTGCGCGCTCGCTGGCGCACTCGATGTGCCCGGCAGCCCGGCCGTGGGCCTGGACGCCACCGCCTTCCTGGGCCAGAACAGCGGCGTGGCCATCGCCTCCGATCTGGGCCAGGGCCTGGCCAATGCCCAGTTCCTGATCGATTTCACCCGACCCGAAGGCACGCTGGCCCACCTGCGCCATTGCCGTGACAACGGCACCAAGCTGGTCATCGGCACCACCGGCTTCAGCGACGCGCAGAAGGCCGAGATCGAGGCCGCCTCGCGCGACATCGCCATCGTGATGGCCCCCAACATGGCCGTGGGGGTGAACGTGGTGCTGACGCTGCTGCGCCAGGCCGCCAAGGCCCTGAACCAGGGCTACGACATCGAGATCATCGAGGCTCACCACCGCCACAAGGTGGATGCGCCCAGCGGCACCGCGCTCAAGATGGGCGAGGTGGTGGCCGAGGCCCTGGGCCGTGACCTGAAGGAATGCGCCGTCTACGGCCGCGAAGGCGTGACGGGCGAGCGTGATCCCAGCACCATTGGCTTCGCCACCATCCGCGGTGGTGATGTCGTGGGCGACCACACCGTGCTGTTTGCGGGCATCGGCGAGCGCATCGAGATCACGCACAAGTCATCGAGCCGCGCCACCTACGCCCAGGGCAGCCTGCGCGCCGTTCGCTTCCTGGCCAATCAGCCGCACGGCCTGTTCGGCATGGACGACGTGCTCGGCCTGCGCTGAGCCGGAGCGGCAGTTCCATGGACGGTTTGCAGCACCTGTGGGCACAGGGCGATGCGGTCTCGCGGGCCGTGGCCGTGGTATTGCTGTCGATGTCGGTGGCCTCCTGGGTGGCCATCGTCTGGAAGGGCCTGGTGCTCAGCCGTGCCCGCCGTGACCTGACGTCCGGCATGACACGCTTCTGGGATGCGGCCGACATGGATGCCGCGCGCCAGCAATTGCTGGCCACTGACCGAGAGCGCGTGCTGCTGCCGCTGGTCGATGCCGCGGCCCAGCCGCCCTCGCCAGGCTCGATCGGTGCGGGTGCCGACCCGGAAGCGCGCCTGACGCGTGCCCTGCGCGACAGCCTGCACCGCGTGCTTTCGCGCTTGCGCGCTGGCCAGGTGCTGTTGGCGTCTGTCGGTGCCGTGGCGCCGTTCGTGGGCCTGCTGGGCACCGTCTGGGGCATCTACCACGCCATGATGGCCATCAGCGCCGAAGGCGCGGCCACGCTCGACAAGGTGGCCGGCCCGGTGGGTGAGGCCCTGATCATGACCGCCGTGGGCCTGGCCGTGGCCATCCCGGCCGTGCTGGCCTACAACGTGTTCGGCCTGCTCGTGTCCTCGTGCGAGGCCGATCTGGAAGGCTTCGCGCATGACCTGCGTGAAACCCTGCTGGGCAGCCGGCGTGAGCGCCCCGCGCTCGACAACGAGTAAGCCCGCGGGGCATCGCGCCATCATGGCTTTCGGACGACTCGAACGCCCCCGAGGCTCGCAGCCGATGAGCGAGATCAACATGACGCCGCTGATCGACGTGATGCTGGTGCTGCTGGTGATCTTCATGCTCACGGCACCGCTGCTCACCTCCAGCCTCAAGCTTGAGTTGCCGCAGGCCGAGGGGACGACGCCGCAGGAGCCCGCGCCGCAGTCCGTGCGTCTGGACCTGTCAGCCTCGGGCGAGGTGTTCGTCGACGACGAAGCGGTGGCGCTGGAGGCCCTGGCGGCACGGCTCGAACCCCTTCGTGGCGGCGACACGCAGGTACACCTGCGGGCCGACAAGGCCGTGCCTTATGGCCGCGTGGCCGAGGTGCTGGGCGTGCTGCAGAAGGCTGAACTGCACCGCGTGGCCTTCATGGCCGATCCGGTGGGAGCGCAGCAGGGCGTTTCAGGGGCGGGGCGGGGCGCATCGGCGGCCCCTTGATGGGCGGCGGCTGCCCCTCCCGCGCGGGAGGGGCGCACGCTCATGACGACAACATCACTCAAGTCCACCTGGATCTGTAATGGGGTGTCGGCCGAGCGCCTTTGGTGGCGGGCGGCCTCTGAGCCGGGCCGGGGCACGCTGCCCGAGATCGACCGGGCTTCACACCGTGAGACAGCGTTCCAGCATTTCAGCGCAAACCGCTGCATTTGTCATCCTCCCTGTGACCCCCATGGGCGGGCATATTGCACGCCATGGGAAACATTGCGTGCGATCCCGGGGGGTCATCAGGCGCGCCCGTCTGTCGGGCGTTGACCACAATGCACTCAGGCGGTGGCGTGGTGCCGCGCACAGGTGGACAATCAACCCATCACAGACGCCCGGAAAGCTCGAATGAGTGCAGGTTTCTCGGAGGCGCCCAAGAGCGCCTCGCAACGATTCGACAATGCGCAGGCCGCCTATGACCAGGTACTTGCGCTCTACAACGGGCAGATCGCCTACCTGCGTGAAGCACTCAAGCGCTTCGTGGCCGGCGAGCACTTCGACGAGCCCGTGCGTGCCAAGTACCCCTTCGTGCGCATCCACACCGACACGGTGGCGCGCGCCGATTCGCGCCTGTCCTACGGCTTCGTGGCGGGGCCGGGCACCTACGAGACCACGCTCACGCGGCCCGACCTGTTCGAGGACTACTACCGCGAGCAGTTCAGCCTGCTGCTCAACAACCACAATGTGTCGCTCGAGGTGGGCCTGAGCAGCGAGCCCATCCCGGTGCACTTTTCGCTGGCCGAGAACGACTACATCGAAGGCAGCCTCACCCCTGAGCGCCGCGTGATGCTCAGCGACCTGTTCGACCTGCCGGATCTGGCGTCGATGGACGACGGCATCGCCAATGGCACGCACAACGTCAAGGCAGGTGCGTCCAAGCCGCTGGCGCTGTTCACGGCGCCGCGGGTGGATTACTCGCTGCACCGTCTGCGCCATTACACCGGCACCTCGCCCGAGCATTTCCAGAATTTTGTGCTCTTCACGAACTACCAGTTCTACATTGACCAGTTCGTGCAGCTGTCGCACACCTTGATGCAGACGGCACCAGACCCTGCCAACCCGCGTGACGACGACGACTGCATCGCTTTCGTCGAGCCGGGCAATGTGCTGACGCGCCGTGTGGGCGTGCCGGCCGAGGCTTTCGACGGGTTGGGCGCGGTGCCGCCGCGCCTGCCGCAGATGCCGGCCTACCACCTGATCCGCCGCGACCGCAGCGGCATCACCATGGTCAACATCGGGGTGGGGCCGTCCAACGCCAAGACGATCACCGACCACATCGCCGTGCTGCGCCCGCTCGCGTGGATCATGCTGGGGCACTGCGCCGGGCTGCGCACCTCTCAGCAATTGGGGGACTACGTGCTGGCCCACGGCTATGTGCGTGAAGACCACGTGCTGGATGAAGACCTGCCCTTGTGGGTGCCGATCCCGCCGCTGGCCGAAATCCAGCTGGCGCTGGAAGGTGCGGTGGAGGATGTGACGCAGCTACAGGGCTACGAACTCAAGCGCATCATGCGCACGGGCACGGTGGCGTCCACGGACAACCGCAACTGGGAGCTGATGCCCCATCGGGAGCCCGAGCGGCGCTTCAGCCAGAGCCGTGCCGTGGCGCTGGACATGGAAAGTGCCACCATCGCGGCGAATGGTTTCCGTTTCCGCGTCCCTTATGGCACCTTGCTGTGCGTGAGCGACAAGCCCTTGCACGGTGAAATCAAGCTGCCGGGCATGGCCAATACCTTCTACCGCGAGCGGGTAGACCAGCATCTGCGCATTGGCCTGCGGGCCATCGAGCGACTGCGCCACAACCGCACGGAACAACTGCACAGCCGCAAGCTGCGCAGTTTCGCCGAGGTGGCGTTTCAGTGAGGTGCCGGGCGCGGCACCACCTGCTGGTGCCGCCGCGCGGGCATCAACAGGGCCGATCAGGCGGCGATGGCGGGCTCGTTGGCGTCGGCCGCCACGGGCAGCACTTCGCGGACGATCTGCTCACCGGCCTGTTCCTGGGCCAGGGACAGGTCATAGGCGGTCTGCAGGTCCATCCAGTACTGCGCGGTGGTGCGGAAGAAGCGCGCCAGACGCAGGGCCGAGTCAGGGCTGATGCCGCGGCGTTCACGCACGATGTCGTTGACGCGAGGCGCCGGCACATGCAGGCGGATGGCCAGTGCGCTGGCCGACAGGCTGTAGCGCTCCATGAACTGGGTCCGCAGGATGGCGCCAGGGTGAACAGGTGTCTTGCTCATGGGTGAAACCGGGATAAACCGCAGAGATTGTTGATCGTTTGATGCTATACCCGTACCGCTTAAAAAACTGTACGAATACAGACAATTGTATTAAATATCCCAGGGTTTTCCCATAGTTTTGCCCCTTCTTTTTGAGCGGTTGCATTTTGAGCGCCTCGTCCGCACCATGAAGGGTCCATGAACCGCGCCCCTGAGCTGTCCCCACTGCACCTGATTCCGGCCTTGCGCTCCCACGTCTGGTTCGCATCGTGCAGCCCTGAATTCCAGGAAGCCCTGGTGGATCGATCCCGCGTGGTGCACCTGCGCAGCGGTGAGCGACTGTTTTCCCACGGCCCTGACGATGAAGCCCTGTGCTGTGTGCTGTCGGGCGCGCTCAAGGTAGGCTCGTTCAACCCGGACGACGAATCCCACCTGCTGAGCCTGTATGTGGAGCCCTACCAGTGGTTCGGCGAGATCTCGCTGATCGACCAGCTCCCTCGCAGCCAGGACGCGATGGCCGACGGCCCCGCCAGCGTGCTGGTGGCGTCCCGCGCGTCACTGGAGCCCTGGCTCAACCGGCATCCGCAGTACTGGCGCGATGTGGCCCGGCTGGCCTGCATGAAGCTGCGTGTGCTGGTGGTGATGATGGAGGACCACGCCACGTTGTCGCTGGACCAGCAGCTGGCGCGGCGCCTGTTGATGACGTCCACCAACTTCGCGATGAACTATCCGATGTCGTTCAAGCGCCATCTGCGACTGCCGCAGGAGTACCTGGCGCGCATGATGGGCGTGTCACGCCAGACCATCAACCGTGCGCTCAAGAGCCTGGCCGAAGAGGGGCTGATCGCTGTGCGCTATGCAGACATCGAGTTGCTGAACATCCCGGCGCTGATGCGCCGCGCAGGCCCCGTGAACTCGGCGTTCATCGAGAGCCTGAAGGCAATGGGCGCCACGGCGGACCGCAGCATGGGCCGGGGCAAAAGCGAGGGCGTCACGCCCGACTGAATACGGCGGGAAGGCGGCCTCTCAGGCCTGGCGCGGGCGCACCTTGGCAGCCGCTTCCTTGGCACGGGCGCGGGCCGTGTCGATGTCGGCGTCCACGGCCAGGGCCACGCCCATGCGGCGTCGCTCGAAGCTCTCGGGCTTGCCGAACAGGCGCACATCGGCACCGGGCACGCGCAGGGCATCGGCCACGCCCTCGAACACGATGCCTTGCGCCTCCAGGCCGCCGTAGATCACGGCCGAGGCACCGGGCGAACGCAGCGAGGTGTCCACCGGCAGGCCCAGGATGGCACGGGCGTGCAGCTCGAACTCGCTCTGCACCTGGGTGGACAGGGTGACCAGGCCGGTGTCGTGCGGGCGTGGGCTCACCTCGCTGAACCAGACCTCATCGCCCTTCACGAACAGCTCGACGCCGAACAGGCCCTGACCGCCCAGGTCGTCGGTCACGGCCTTGGCGATCTCGCGGGCGCGCTGCAGCGCCTGGGGCGCCATGCGGCAGGGCTGCCAGCTCTCGACGTAATCGCCTTGCACCTGCACGTGGCCGATGGGCTCGCAGAAGTACGTGGCGATCTGGCCATGGGCATCGAGCGCGCGCACGGTGAGCTGGGTGATCTCGTAGTCGAAATCGATGAAGCCCTCAACGATGACGCGGCCATGGCTGACGCGCCCGCCCGCCATGGCGTAGTCCCAGGCCTTGGCGACATCGTCGGGGCCATTGAGCTTGCTCTGGCCCTTGCCCGATGAGCTCATCACCGGCTTGACGATGCACGGGTAGCCGATGGCGGGGCGGCCGTTCGTGCCGTCGATGGCGGCCTGCAGTTCGCCCAGCGAATCGGCGAACACATAGGGGCTGGTGGGCAGGCCCAGGGTTTCGGCGGCCAGGCGGCGGATGCCTTCGCGGTCCATCGTGAGGCGCGCGGCGCGGGCCGTGGGCACGACGCGCACGCGGCCTTCGGCTTCGAGCTTTTCCAGCTCGGGCGTGGCGATGGCTTCGATCTCGGGCACCACCAGCAGCGGCTGCTCGGCCTCGATCAGGGCGCGCAACTGGGCCGCGTCGCTCATGGCGATGGTGCGGGCGTGGTGCGCCACCTGCTGGCCGGGCGCGTTGTCATAGCGGTCCACGGCGATGGTCTCGACGCCCAGGCGCTGCAGCGCGATCAGAACCTCCTTGCCCAGTTCGCCCGAGCCCAGCAGCATCACCTTGGTGGCGC
This sequence comes from Burkholderiales bacterium UBA1834, assembly GCA_002339015.1. GTDB lineage: Bacteria > Pseudomonadota > Gammaproteobacteria > Burkholderiales > Burkholderiaceae_C > Aquabacterium. The sequence continues at coordinate 158,167 of DDJC01000002.1, read as the reverse complement.
TGGGGCTGAGCGGTGTGCCCAGGGCGGCAGGCTGGAAGGGGGCGGTGGGGGCGGGCAGGGCGGTACGGCTCATGGTGCGTCGGTAGGTATGGCGGGGGTGAGGGCGGCCGGGGGAGATCACAGTCTAGGGCAGGTTCAGCGGCAAGTTCACGGTGAAGCAACTGCCTTGCCCAGGCACGCTGTCGACGTGGATCTCGCCGCCGAGCCGATCGGTCAGGCGCGCAGCGATGGCCAGGCCCAGGCCACTGCCTTCGCGCCCGCCCTGGCGGGCTTCGGCCAGGCGCACGAAGGGCTGGAAGATGCGGGCCTGTTCGTCGGCGTCGATGCCCGGACCGGTATCCCGCACCGACAGGCAGGCCCAGCCGGCCCGGCAGGGATGGGCCTGGAGGGTCACGGTGATGCGGCCACGCGGGGTGTACTTCAGGGCGTTGACGAGCAGGTTGTCGAGCACCTGGCGCACGCGGTCCGGATCCCCCTGGGCGTGGTGCCAGGGGTGGGGCGGCTGGCCTGCGGGGGCTTCGGCCGGAAGCTGCAGCCGAAGTTCGAGCCCTTGCTGGCGGGCCTGCGGCTGGTGCTGCTCGCCGCTGGTCCGCACCAGGGCGGGCAGATCGTAGCTGCGGTGCTCGATGGGCAGATCAGGGTTGTCCAGCTGGTTGAAGGCGAGCAGGTCGCGCAGGTGGCGGTCGAGCTGCGCGGCCACCGCCTCCAGGCGCTGCACGGCGCGGGTCGAGCTGGCGTCCAGCGTGCGCGTGGACAGCAGGCCCACCGAGGACAGCATGGTCTGCAGCGGCCCGCGGATCTCGTGCGAAAGCATGGCCAGCAGGCGCTTCTTGCCTTCGTGGTGTTCGCGCTCCCGCGCGGCCAGTTCGCGGCGCAGCCGCACCATGAAGGTCAGCACCAGGATGAAGGTGGGCTGGGCCAGCAGGATGCCGGTCTTGGCCTGCATCAGCAGGTTGGGCTCGTCCAGCCGCGGGTGCATCAGGCTGGCCACCAATTGCACCACCAGCCCGCCGAACTGCAGCCAGCACAGGAGCGGTGCGCCGCGCTGAAAGCCGGCGAAGGCGCCCAGGTAGAACAGTGGCATGAACTGCGCCGTGGACAGCAACGAGTACAGGTGGTTGGCCGTGGGGGCGAACAGGTTCAGGTAGACGATGCCCTGCAGGTAGAGACCGCTCGCGGCCATCACGCACAGCATGGCGGGGGTGGACCAGGCGGGGCGGCGCAGCATCAACAGGGTGGCCATGATCATCACGGCGGCCAGCACGGGCAGGCCCAGCCGGTCCCAGCGCCCCGTGAGCAGATGGGGCATGTCCAGCAGCCACAGCATCAGCGTGACGGTGGCCACCAGGGGCAGCGCCTTGAGCAGCAGCGGGCGCTGCAGCGGGTCAACCGCCGGGAGCAGCTCGCGCCAGGGCGGTGTCATGCGGCGCCGCCGCCGCTGCGGTCCAGGCTGTTGAGCAGGGCCGCGGTGAGCACGGCGGGACGCACCGGCTTCTCGAAGAACATGACCTTGAGCGCACGCATCAGGTTGGTCAGCGAATCCTCCGAGGCGGTGCCGTCGCGCAGGCGTCCGGTGAGCAGCACGATGGGGGCCTGCGGGCGCTGGCTGCGCAGATGACGAATCAGCGCTTCGCTGCTCTGGCCGGCGCCCAGGATGAAGTCCACCACGAAGGCGTCGAACTGCTGCAGGTCCGTGCCCAGCAGCGCATCGGCCGAGCCGAAAGACTGTGCCTGACCGCCCGCATCGTCGAACCAGTCGCACAGGCTCTCGGCAGCCATCACATCGTCGTCGACCACGGCCACGCGCAGGGGCGCGCGCGGCGGGGTGGGTGTCAACATCAGACGCTGCACGGCATAGCGGGGGCCTTGCGGGTGCAGGCGGCGCAGGGCTGCCGAGGCGCCGATCATCCAGCGGTCGCCATCGCGCACGGCCTGCACGGCGGTGTGCGCCTGATCGCGGGGTGCCAGCAAGTGGCCGATCTGCACCTGGCAGGCGCTGTCCGCGCCTTCGAGCAGCACATGGCCCTTTTCCAGCGGTGCGGCGGGTGAGGTGCCGCCTATGAGGTGCCGATCCTGGGCCAGGTCGTCGAGGGACAGGCCGTGGTGCTGGGCCAGGGTCAGCACTTCATCGAACAGCCAACCGGCGCCTTGCAGCTTGCGCCGGGCCTGGCTCACGGAGATGCTGCACAGGCGCGCGACCCAGGCCGCCTGCTGGCGTGGTGGCACACCCTGGATCTGCAGCGCCTGGCGCAGCCGGGCCGCGATGCCAGACGCGGGCAGGCCTGCGCTGTCTTCTTCATCAAATGGGGCGTCGGCGGCGCATTCGTCGTCGCCGTGGAGGGGCGGGCTCATCCAAGACTCCTGATCGGGGGCAGCGGAATACCCCCTTTTGGGTGTGTTCCTGGGGTCTTGATGATAAGCGCGCATATATGCACGTTTTGGGGTGTGTGCTTCCCTAGAATGTCACGGAAAACGAGGCCTTTCGTGCGCGTTGAGGTGGAAAAGGCCCTGCTCAGGGAGCAAAAATGACGGTTCAGGGTATGCCCCGACCGCAGCAGGAGGGAGACACCTTTGTAGGTGTCCTGTGGCCGCCCGGCCTTTCGAGTTCGGGCGGCTTTTTCTTGGCGCTGCTGTGATCCCGCGTGGAAAGCCTGGGAGGGCCGAGGTTTAAACAGGGTGTGGACAACGCGCTGGCGTCTCCCATACGGTGAGGCGGGGCAGCCAGCAGCGCACCGAGGTCGATCACTTCGGCCATGGCCCGGTTACCTTCGTCACCTGGGTGCAGATGGTCGCCCGAATCGAAACGGGCGTTCAGGCGTGCAGGGTGCGCCGGATCCCGCAGTGCTGCATCGACGTCGACCACGGCATCGAAGGCCCCGCCATGCCGTATCCACGCGTTCACCTGATGGCGCAAGGCGTCCTTGTCACGGTGGTAGTAGTCCGCCAGGGGCGTGCCGGGCAGCGCGCCTTCGAATGGAGTGAGCGTGGCGCCGATCACGCGGATGCCGTGGCTGTGTGCCTGCGCGATCAACTGGCGGTAGCCCGCGATCAGCTCGTTCAGCGTGGGGCGCCGCGCATCCCGTGCGAACGCCGTGCCCGGCCAGGCGATGTCATTGATGCCCAGCATCACGACCAGGCTGCGCACGCCAGGCTGGGTCAGTACATCGCGCTCCAGCCGGGCCAGCGCATTGACGCCCATCCCGTCGCTGAGCAGACGCGCGCCTGAAATGCCCGCGTTGACCACCGCCACGCCATGCGGTGCCAGGCGTCTGGCCAGGAAGTCTGGCCAGCGGCTGTCCGTATCCAGGCTGGCGGTGGCGCCGTCGGTGATGGAGTCTCCGATGACGGCCACGGCGTGTGCCCTCGTACCGGTGTCGACCTGGATCCCTGTCAACAGCAGGCGGGCCGTGGTGCTCTGCTGCTCGCGATCGGTCATGCGCAGTGTAGCGGCACCGGTCTGGTCGCCTGCCACGATCCAGCCGGTCTGGCGGCCATCCCAGTGGAAGGTCGTGACTGGTGTGGCTTTTGGCAAATGGATGCTGACAGTCACCTGGGTCCAAGGCAGCACGGGCCCGGGCACCGGGTCGCTGACGAGCGAGGCGCCAGGCGGGATGGTGGCCGACGCCTGACCGGCAAACGTCACGGCCTGGAGGCTATCGAGCGCTACGGCATCAGGCTGCGGGCCAGGGCGAGGTCTCGCCAGCGTGGCCTTGCCCACGGTGAGCGGCTGAGTGCCGTAGGCATTGGACAGCACGATCCGCAGGCGGGCGCCGCCCAGGCTGATGCGTGCCACTTGCCGAACGGTCTGGTCGCTCAGTTCGGCAGGGACTTTGGCAGGAAACAGGAACCCGGTCTTCCAGACCGGTTGAGGGCTGGCCTGCCAGGTGGCCACCCAATGGCCCCGCGAGCTGACCGGAGCTTCTGAAGCCAGTGGTGCTGCTTGAACACCTGCGGTGATGGCAAAGGCCAACATCGCCGCGCTGGCACCGACGGGGAGAGACGGAGTGCGCATGTCAGTGAATTCAAAGTTCATTGGATGATGAATCATGAAATCAAAGACCAATTTCGACTAGATTGGCCGCAGGAACAGCATTTGTGAACTGAACTCACCCAAGGAGCCACATGGCCCGGCTGGAAGTCAATCGTTCTGGCGAACTGGAAGTGTTCGTGCGTGCCATCGAACTGGGCGGCTTTTCGGCCGCGGCACGCGCTTGTGGCATGACGCCCTCGGCCGTCAGCAAGCTGGTGGCCCGGCTGGAGCAGCGCCTGGGCACACGGCTGGTGAACCGCTCGACCCGGCAGCTCCAGCTCACCCCCGAGGGCTGTGCCTTCTACGAGCGGGGTGTGCGCATCCTGGCGGATCTTCAAGAGGCCGAGCGCTGCGCCAGCGAGCAGGCTGTGCCGCGCGGCCGTCTGCGCGTCAATGCCAATGTGCCCTTCGGCCACCACTTTCTGCTGCCGCTGGTGCCTGAGTTTCTGGCGCAGCATCCCCAGATCACCCTGGACATCGTGCTCACTGACGAAGTCATCGACATCCTGGAGCAGCGCACCGATGTGGCCGTGCGGGCTGGCCCGCTGAAGAGCTCCAACCTGATGGCGCGCAAGCTGGGCGCCACGCGCATGGTGATTGTGGGCACCCCCGAGTACCTGGCGCGCCACGGCACACCGACCACCCCGCAGCAACTGCTGACCCACAACCGCCTGGGCCCCAACCATGTGCGCGCGCAACCGGGCTGGCCTCTGCGGCATGAGGGTATCGACACCGTGCTGCCCGTGAGCGGCAATGTCCAGGCCAGCGATGGCGAGGCCTTGCGTCGGCTGGCGCTGTCCGGGCTGGGCTTGGCACGCCTGGCCGCCTTCCAGGTGCGCGAAGACATCGCTGCCGGTCGTCTGCAAGCCGTGCTGGAAGATGCCAATACTGGCGACCTGGAGGAGGTCCACGCCGTCTACGTGGGGCAGGGCGGGCACATGCCTCTGCGTGTGCGGGCGCTGCTGGATTTCCTGGCGCAGAAGGTCGAGATCGGCCCTTGCTGAGTTGTCTGTCAGTGCGCGATGTGCGGCAGCACGGCCAAAGAAAAAGCCCCAAGCGGCAGGCGCTTGGGGCTTGTGCTCCTGAACCCGGTGATGGGTTCGGGCTGTAGCTGGCTTCTGTATCAGAACGGGATGTCGTCATCCATGTCGTCAAAGCCTGTGGACGACTTTGACGGCGCGGGGGCAGGGCGGGGCGCCGGGGCCTGGCGGGCGGCCGGGCGGCTGTTTTCAGCCGGTTCGCGGCTGAAGCCTTCGTCACCACCGCTGTCACGGCCACCGCCGTAGCCACCGCCGCCGCCTTCACGGCCGCCCAGCAGCTGCATGTTTTCGGCCACGATTTCGGTGGTGTAGGTATCCTTGCCGTCCTTGTCCTGCCACTTGCGGGTCTTCAGGCGGCCCTCCACGTACACCGAGCGGCCCTTCTTCAGGTACTCGCCAGCGATCTCGGCCAGGCGGTCGTAGAACACCACACGGTGCCATTCGGTTTCCTCGACCTTGTCGCCGCTGGTCTTGTCCTTCCAGTTGCGCGTGGTGGCCACGGACACGTTGCAGACGGCGGCGCCGGACGGGGTGTAGCGCACTTCAGGGTCGCGACCCAGGTTGCCGATGATGATGACTTTGTTGATCGAGGCCATGGCCAGAAATCCTATGTCGGTTGGTTAAATAAGCTTGCGTTGGTTAGCCCGTCCATTATCGCCGCAGCGACTGGGCCGGCCACCCTCCGGAGAGGGGCCCTGAGGGGTGAACGGGAAAACCCGCAAGTTGCAATGCCGGGCCATCGGAAAGCACGGACAATTCGCCCTTCCGCTTACCAGCCAATTTGTTGCCCGACCGATGATGCCGACCACGACACCCCTTGAGATCCTGCACGAGGTGTTTGGCTACCCGGCTTTCCGTGGTCAGCAGCAGACCATCGTCGACCACGTGGCCGGCGGCAGCGACGCCCTGGTCCTGATGCCCACCGGTGGCGGCAAGAGCCTGTGTTACCAGGTGCCGGCCATCGCCCGCCACCGTGCAGGCAAGGGCGTCACCATCGTCGTGTCGCCGCTGATTGCGCTGATGCACGATCAGGTGGGCGCGCTGGATGAAGTCGGCGTGGCCTCCGCCTTCCTCAACAGCACACTGCAGCTTGACGATGTGCAGCGCATCGAACGCATGATGATGTCCGGCCAGCTGGTGATGCTCTATGCCGCCCCCGAGCGCCTGACCACGCCGCGCTTTCTGGCCCAGCTCGATTCGCTCAACGAGCGCGGTCTGCTCAGCCTCTTTGCCATCGACGAGGCCCATTGCGTCAGCCAGTGGGGCCACGATTTCCGCGAAGACTACCTGGGCCTGAGCGTGCTGCACGAGCGCTACCCGGACGTGCCGCGCATCGCGCTCACCGCCACCGCCGACGAGCACACCCGCGCCGACATCGTCGAGCGCCTGCAGCTGCAGGACGCGCGCTTGTTCATCAGCAGCTTCGACCGCCCCAACATCCGCTACAGCCTAGTCGAAAAGGACAATCCCCGCGCCCAGCTGCTGCGCTTCATCCAGGACGAGCACGAAGGCGAGGCGGGCGTCGTCTACTGCCAGTCGCGCCGCAAGGTCGAGGAAACCGCCGATTGGCTCAGCCAGCAGGGCGTCAACGCCTTGCCGTACCACGCGGGCCTCGATGCCGGCGTGCGGCAGCGCCATCAAGACCGTTTCCTGCGCGAAGATGGCATCGTCATGGTCGCCACCATCGCCTTCGGCATGGGCATCGACAAGCCCGACGTGCGTTTTGTCGCCCACCTCGATCTGCCCAAGAACATCGAAGGCTACTACCAGGAGACGGGCCGTGCCGGCCGCGACGGCCAGGAGGCCGAGGCCTGGCTCACCTACGGCCTGGCTGATGTCGTGCAGCAGCGCCGCCTGATCGACGATAGCCCCGCGCACGAGGACTTCAAGCGCGTGCAGCGCCACAAACTCGATGCTTTGCTGGCACTGGCCGAGGCGCATGACTGCCGCCGCGTGCGCCTGCTCGACTACTTCGGCGAAGCCAGCCAGCCCTGCGGCAACTGCGACAACTGCCTGAACCCGCCTGCCACCTGGGACGGCACCGAGGCCGCGCGCAAGATGCTCAGCGGCATCTACCGCTTCTGGCAGAACGGACGCATGCGCTTCGGCGCGGGCCATCTGATCGATGTGCTGCGTGGCAAGCACACCGACAAGGTCACCCAGTACGGTCATCACCAGCTCAGCACCTTCGGCATCGGTGCCGATTTGAGCGAGCAGCACTGGCGCGCCGTGCTGCGGCAGTTGGTGGCCCTGGGCCATGTGGTGGCGGAAGGCGAGTTCAACACCTTGTCGCTCACCGACAGCGCCCGCGCCGTGCTCAAGGGCGAGGTGACGCTGATCCTGCGGGAGGCGCGCGATGCGCCGAGGCGTTCGGGCAAATCCTCGTCGTCTCGAAAAGGCGGCAAGGGCGTCTCGGCCGCGCCGGCCCACCTGGACGAGGCCGCCCGCGAGCGCTTCGACGCGCTCAAGGCTTGGCGCTCGGGCGTGGCCAAGGAGCACAACCTGCCGGCCTACATCGTCTTCAACGACGCGACCTTGGCCGAAATGGCGCAACTGGGCCCGCAGACCTTGGGTGAACTCGGTGGCGTCACCGGTGTGGGCGCCAAGAAGCTGCAGGCCTATGGCGACGCGTTGCTGGCGGTGCTGAAAGGTTGATGCAGGCAGATCTGTTGTGAGAATGCACCAATTTGTCTCAAAAAAGGAACAAAAACGGTGCACTGACGCCCCAAAAAGAGGGGATTCGATGGATTGGCGGTCATTGGCGGTGCTGCTCGTTGTCACAATCCGGTCACACCAAAACCCGATCCCCGCTTAGGAGAGATAACGATGTTTTCCAAGAAGACCGCTGTTGCTGCAGCCGCCCTGCTGGCCGCTTTCGCTGCCCAAGCCCAATCGCAAGTGTCGATCTACGGCAACCTGGACGTGTCGTTCGGCCGTTTCGAAGAGCCCGGCCTGTCTGACGCTGTGACCGCCGTTGAATCTGGTTCGCTGCGCGAGAGCTTCATCGGCTTCAAAGGCCAGGAAGACCTGGGCGGTGGCCTGAAGGCTTTCTTCGTTCTGGAAAGCGCCATTGGTATGGATGACGGCACCGCTGGTACCGGTTCCAACTTCTGGGGCCGCACCAGCGTGGTCGGTCTGGCCGGCGATTTCGGTACTGTCACCCTCGGCAATGCCCGTTCGCTGCTGTTCCTGGCCAACGACGCCTTTAACCCCTTCCGCGCCGACTCCGCGCTGTTCGGTACTTCTGGCCTGCTGATGGGGCTGACCGTCACTGACGGCATCAACACCCTGACCTCGGGCTACAGCAGCAACTGGCGCAACAGCATCACCTACACAACGCCTAACCTGTCGGGCTTCACGGCCGCGGTGCAAGTGGGTTTCAGCGAAATCGACGGTGTTGACGAGAACATCGGCGCTGCGCTGAACTACGCTGCGGGCCCTCTGGCTCTGAACTTCACCTATCAAGACGTCGCGCTGGGCACCAGCGACGATGTGAAGACCTGGGTGCTGGGCGCCAGCTACGACTTCGGCGCTGCCAAGCTGTTTGGTCAGTATGGCCAAGCTGACCAAAGCAACCTGGACGAGAAAGAAAAGTTCTACCAATTGGGCGTGAGCATCCCCGTGACCACCGCTGGTAACGTGCTCCTGTCCTACGGCGAAGCCAAGTTCGACGATGCCAAGGCCAAGGAACTGTCACTGGCTTATGAGCATAGCATCAGCAAGCGCACGAGCGCCTACGTCGGCCTGAACAACACCCGTTACAACTTCCTGGCTGATCCGGCCGATGACAAGGGTACCTCCTTCGCCGTGGGTGTCCGTCACGCCTTCTGATCTCGGGCTTCGGCTCTGACTTCAGCGAAAGCGCCCCTTAGGGCGCTTTTTTGTTGTCTCTCGGCAACAAAAGGGGTTGGTTTTGTCGCGCTGTAGCAACGAAAACGGCGTTTGGGACCCCCAATTGTGACGATCGGGTGACCAAGCACTTGGGCTGGCCGAAAGATTGCTCACACAATCAGCGCAGCGGGCAGCCAACCAAACATTCAAGGGTTGCCCCTGAGTTTTCATCCCACTGCTAGGAGAACTGCATGTTTGCAAAGAAGAGTGTCGTGGCCGGTGCCGCCCTGTTGGCGATGGCTGCTGCTGCCCAAGCCGAAGTGAAGATCTACGGTTACCTGGATGCTTCGTTTGGTTCGTATGAGAGCTTCACCGGCGTTGGTGATGGTACCGATCGTGTGACGGCCGTTGGTTCGGGCAACATGATGACCAGCTTCATCGGTTTTGCCGGTTCTGAAGACCTGGGCGGCGGCCTGAAGGCCGAGTTCGCTCTGGAATCCTTCATTGCCAATGACACCGGCTCTGCTTCGTCTGTCTACAACAAGGCCGGCGGCTTCTGGGGCCGTGCCTCATGGGTCGGCCTGAGCGGCGGTTTCGGTCGCGTGATTCTGGGGCAATACGACAACGCCTTCTTCACCTTCGGCTACACCTACAACCCCTTCGGTTCGTCGATGCCCTTCTCCCCCACCATGGTCAGCTTCTACAAGCTGACGACTGACACGGTGTTCCCGGTCGGTCTGGGTTACGACACGGGCTGGGTGAACTCGATCACCTATGAAACCCCGAACTTCGGTGGCTTCACTGCCTCGCTGCAGTATGGTCCCAAGGAATCGACCAGCAGTGCTGATGGCAACAAGAACAACTTCGCGATCTCGGGCGCCTATAACGCCGGTCCTCTGAGCGTGATGGCTGTCTACACCAACAGCGGCGACAACCGCACGGCCAACCAGGCTTATGACATCCGTCAGAAGAACTGGGGTCTGGGTGCCAGCTACGATTTCGGCGTGCTGAAGCTGCAAGGCCAGCTGGCTGAAATCAAGAGCTTCACGACCGCCACCGACGACGATGCCGGAAAGGCCAAGTTCTTCCAGATCGGTGCTACCGTTCCTGTGACCTCGGCTGGCAACGTGCTGATCGCCTATGGTCAAACCAAGTATGACGATGGTTTCGGCGGCGCTCCGGATGGCTCCAAGCTCCGTCAGATCTCGCTGGGCTATGACCACTCGATCTCCAAGCGCACTGGTGCGTATGTGGCTTTCACCAACAAGAAGCTGAGCGACTTCACGATCGAGGACGACACTGCCAACACTTTCGCCGTCGGCATCCGCCACTCGTTCTAAGCACGCGCTGCCCTGAACCTTACAAGGCGCCTTCGGGCGCCTTTTTCCTTATGTGCATCCAAACATGGTGCAACGGGCCGCATCCGCACCGATCCTGGGCGCCTTAACCGGGCATGACTCCTGCTAACTGTATACAGTCATGTGCACACATGACCCCACTTTTGTGTTCGGATCTTCAGGAGTTTTCATGTCTGTCTCCCAAAAACAAGTACTCGCCGCTGTGGCCCTTTCCGTGGGCACGCTGGGCGTGGCGCAGGCGCAATCCAGTTTGAACGCCTACGGTCTGCTCGACCTGTCGTTCGGCTCTTTCCAGTACGCCGGTACGGATGGCAGTGCCGACAACAAGAGCACCGCCAAGGTCGAAAGTGGTCAGATGACCACCAGCTTCATCGGCTTCAAGGGCACGGAAGACCTGGGCGGCGGCCTCAAGGCCATGTTCACGCTCGAGTCCTTCATCCGCATGGACTCGGGTGCGTCCGGCCGTTCGAACGCGGACGTGTTCTGGGCCCGTGCCGCCAACGTGGCCTTGGCCGGTGGTTTCGGCAAGGTCGTGATCGGCCGCATGGACAACTTCCTGTACCAGCAGGCCCTGGCCTTCAACCCCTATGGTGGCTCGTTCGGCTTCTCGCCCACCATCCGCCTGACCTACGGCAAGTGGGGTCCGGACAAGGGTGACTCGGGCTGGAGCAATTCCATCGCCTACTACACGCCCAACCTGTCGGGCTTCACCGCTGCCGTGCAAGTGCAGCCGGGTGAATCCGACACTGAAAGCACCAGCACGGGCTTCATGGCGGGCTATGCGAATGGCCCCTTCGCCATCGGTTTCGGCTACCAGAGCGTGCAGTCGGCCGAAGCGCCCAAGGTCAATGTGCCCGATGGCGCCGAGCAGACCTTTGCGCTGCTGGGTGCGAGCTACGATTTCGGTGCCGTGAAGCTGTTCGGCCAATACGGCCAGTACAAGGACAAGGACTACCCGACCGCGGCCGAGAACTACAAGACCAAGCTGTACCAGCTGGGTGTGGCCGTGCCGGTGTCGGCCGATGGCAAGGTGCTGGCCTCCTACGGCTCGCAGACCAAGGAGCTGGTGTCCGGCGACGTCAAGCACGAGATCCTGACGCTGGGCTACGACCACTTCATCTCCAAGCGTACGGACCTGTACGCCGTGTTCATGCGTGACGACGACGACCGCGCCGGCTTCAAGGCCGGCAACACGGTGGCTTTCGGCATCCGCCACCGCTTCTGATCCGTCTTACCGGAACACTGCGCTCAAGGCCTGGCGGCTTCGGTCGTCAGGCCTTTTTGTCGAACTTGAACACGGCGGTGCTGGCGCGCAAGTTGGGCCAGCGGCGGATCTCATTGCCTTGTGGGTCGAGGCCGAAAGATTCCAGCACGCGCAGGCCGTTCTGGCGGGCCAGCACGTCGAAATCCTTGAAAGTAGTCACGCGGATGTTGGGCGTGTCGTACCACTGGTAAGGCAGGCTCTTGCTGACGGGCATGCGCCCGCGCAGCACGCTCAGGCGGTGGGGCCAGTGCGCAAAGTTGGGAAAGCTGACGATGCCGATGCGGCCCACGCGCGCGGTTTCGCGCAGCATGGCTTCTGTGTTGCGCAGGTTCTGCAGGCTGTCGAGCTGCAGCACCACGTCGAAGGAGCCATCGTCGAAGATGCTCAGGCCGTCTTCGAGGTTGCGCTGCAGGACGTTGACGCCGCGCTGCACGCATTCGAGCACATGGGTGTCGTCGATCTCGACCCCGTAGCCGGTGCACTGGCGCTGATCGCGCAGCAGGGCCAGCAGGGCGCCGTTGCCGCAGCCCAGGTCGAGCACGCGCGAGCCAGGCGGCACGAGCTCGGCAATGCGCGCCAGGCGGTCCTGGTGGTGGCCGGTCATGGCGTGGCCTCCGTGGCGGCAAGAGGGGCACCGGCCGGTGGCGCTGCAGCGGCTGGTGGCGCGGGGTGCTTGAACTCCGCGGCGATGCGCTCGAAATAGGCGCGCATCAGCGCGTGGTAACGCGGGTCGTCCAGCAGGAAGGCGTCGTGCCCGTGCGGCGCATCGATCTCGGCGTAGGACACGTCGCGGCCGTTGTCGGTCAGGGCCTTGACGATCTCGTGCGAGCGGGCCGGCGAGAAGCGCCAGTCGGTGGTGAAGCTGATGACCAGGAACTTGGCCACGGCCTGGGCCATGGCGGCGGTGAGCTTGCCGCCGAAGGTGCGTGCAGGGTCGAAGTAATCGAGCGCGCGCGTGATCAGCAGGTAGGTGTTGGCGTCGAAGTAATCGCTGAACTTGTCGCCCTGGTAGCGCAGGTAGCTCTCGATCTGGAACTCGATGTCCTGGGTGCTGTAGCGAGGCGCCTCGCCGGCTTCGCGGCCAACCATCTCGCGGCCGAACTTGGTGTCCATCACGTCGTCGGACAGGTAGGTGATGTGGCCGATCATGCGGGCCACACGCAGGCCTCGGCGGGGCACCACGCCGTGCGCGTAGAAGTGGCCGCCGTGAAAGTCGGGGTCGGTGATGATGGCGCGTCGGGCCACCTCGTTGAAGGCGATGTTCTGGGCCGACAGGTTGGGGGCGGTGGCCACGGCCACGCAGTGGCGCATGCGTTGCGGGTATTGCAGCGTCCAGCTCAGCGCCTGCATGCCGCCCAGGCTGCCGCCGAGCACGGCGGCCAGCTGCTCGATGCCGAGAACATCGAGCACGCGGGCCTGGGCATCGACCCAGTCTTCCACCGTGACGACAGGGAAGCTGGCGCCGTAGATGCGGCCAGTGTCCGGGTTGACGTGCATGGGGCCGGTGGAGCCAAAGCACGAGCCGGGGTTATTGATGCCGATGACGAAGAACTTGTCGGTGTCCAGCGGCTTGCCGGGCCCGATCATGTTGTCCCACCAGCCTTCACTGCGCGGGATGGGCTGGCCGGTGGCGTCGGCATGCAGACCGGCCACATGGTGCGAGGCGTTCAGGGCATGGCACACCAGCACCGCGTTGCTGCGGTCGGCGTTGAGCGTGCCGTAGGTTTCGAAGACCAGCGTGTAGTCGCGCAACTGAGCGCCGCTGCGCAAGGGCAGCGGCGTGTCGAAACGCACGCTTTGCGGGGTCACGACCCCGAGTGAGGGCTGTTGAGAAGTCACGGTCACCAAACAAAACCGGCCACGCTGCGCAAGCAGGGGCCGGTGCAAGTGCCCCTCTTTAGCGGCATTTTTAGAGCGCCCGCAAGCCGGACAAATCGGCGCTGTAGGTGAAGTGTAGCGCCAAACCCGTGCAGGGGGCCGTGCCTGGAGGCCGCGAATTGGCGGGTGTTGGCCTGCTTGTTGAGCCCAGCGGCCTGGCCCAAAGCTTTTTAGGATCCGAAAATGCCGATCGGGTGTCCATCGGATCTTGGTGTGGGGACAACGAACGTTCCGGGAGCTTTCATGCTGAAGTGGCTGAGCAGACTCAACAAGCATGTGCCTGTCCGCTATGCGGCCTGGGCCTCATGCGGCGTGCTGGCGGCGCTGGGCATGATCCTCGCGCTGGACAGCGGGCACCCTGCCTGGAGCGGCTACTGGTGGCTGGCGGCCGCAGGCGGCTTTTTCGTCCTGCTGGGCGTGCGCGATCTGTTCCAGACGCAGCGTGCCGTGCTGCGCAATTACCCGGTGATCGGGCACCTGCGCTACCTGCTGGAGTTCATCCGGCCAGAGATGCGCCAGTATTTCATCGAGAGCGACAACGAGGCCTCGCCGTTTTCGCGGCAGCAGCGTTCTCTGGTCTACCAGCGGGCCAAGGGTGCGCCCGACAAGCGCCCTTTCGGCACGCAGAAGGATGTGGGTGAGCAGGGCTACGAATGGATCAGCCATTCGCTGGTGCCTTCGCACATCGGCTCGCACGATTTCCGCGTGCGCATCGGCGAAGGCGGCTCGTCGTGCACGCAGCCGTATGACGCCAGCCTGTTCAACATTTCGGCGATGAGCTTCGGGGCGCTCAGCGCCAACGCCATCCTGGCGCTCAACAAGGGCGCAGCCAAGGGCCGTTTCGCGCACGACACGGGCGAAGGCTCCATCAGCCGCTATCACCGCGAGCCGGGCGGTGATCTGATCTGGGAGATCGGCTCCGGCTACTTCGGTTGCTGCGATGAGAAGGGCTCCTTCAATGAAGAGCGCTTCAAGGCCAACGCTGCCGAACCGCAGGTCAAGCTCATCGAGATCAAGCTGAGCCAGGGTGCCAAGCCCGGTCACGGCGGCATGCTGCCCGGCCCGAAGGTGACGCCCGAGATCGCGCGGGCGCGCGGCATTCCGGTGGGGCTGGATTGCATCTCGCCGGCCAGCCACAGCGCTTTCGGCACCCCGCTGGAGATGGTGCATTTCATCGAGCGGCTGCGGCAGTTGTCAGGTGGCAAGCCGGTGGGCATCAAGCTGTGCATTGGCCACCCTTGGGAATGGTTCGCCATGGTCAAGGCCATGCGCCAGACCGGGCTGTGGCCCGACTTCATCGTGGTGGATGGGGCGGAGGGTGGCACGGGGGCTGCGCCGCTGGAGTTCACGGACCACGTGGGCGCGCCGCTTCAGGAAGGCCTGCTGCTGGTGCACAACACGCTGGTGGGCCTGAACGAACGCCACCGCGTGAAGATCGGCTGCGCCGGCAAGGTGATCAGTGCCTTTGACATCGCGCGGATGATGGCGCTGGGGGCGGACTGGTGCAACTCAGCCCGGGGCTTCATGTTCTCGCTGGGCTGCATCCAGGCGCAGAGCTGCCACACAGGCCATTGCCCCACGGGCGTGACCACGCAGGATCCGATGCGTCAGCGCGCGCTGGTGGTGCCCGACAAGGCCGAGCGCGTCTATCACTACCACGACAACACGCTGTATGCCCTGAAGGAGCTGGTGCAGGCGGCGGGACTCACGCACCCGTGTCAGATCACGCCGGACCACATCGTGCACCGCGTGTCGCGCCACCAGGTGCAGCGCCTGTCGAACCTGCTGCCCTTCGCGCGGCCGGGGCAGTTGCTGGCGGCCGAGCGCGGCGAGGAGCCATGGCCGCAGGCCGTGTTCGAGCAATACTGGCTGGGTGCCCAGGTGGACAGCTTCACGCTGTTCACGCCCTGAGTCCGCCCGGTCAGGCGGCGGGCGGTGCGGTGTCGATGAAGCTTTGGCGCTGCGAGAGCTTGTCGTACAGGCGGGCCAGATTGGGGTAGTCGGCGCGCCACGGGATGTGCGCGAAGCGGAAGTCCAGATAGCCCAGCGCACAGCCCACGGCGATGTCGGCCAGGCTGTGGTGCGTGCTCGTGCACCAGGGGCGCTCGCCCAGGCCCTGGCTCATGGCCTGGAGGCTGGCATGCACCTTGGCCATCTGGCGGTCGATCCAGGCCTGGCTGCGTTGTGCTTCCGTGCGGCCGTCGTACGTGGCTTCCAGGCGCGCCAGGATGGCGGCGTCGAGCAGGCCATCGGCGAGCGCTTCCCAGGTCTTGACCTCGACACGCTCGCGCCCGCTCAGGGGAATGAGTTTGCCCACGGGCGACAGCGTGTCGACATACTCGACAATCACGCGTGAATCGAAGACGGCCTCGCCGCCCTCCATCACCAGGCAGGGCACCTTGGCCAATGGGTTGGCTTCAAGGATGCGGGTGTCGGGCGACCACACATTCTCAAGGTCAAACTTGTAGTCGAGTTTTTTCTCGGCCAGCACGATGCGCACCTTGCGGACGTACGGGCTGGTGAGGGAGCCGATCAGTTTCATGGTCTGGAAAGATTCGAATTGGCGCTGATTTTACAAAACGGAATGGCCATTCATCCACCTGGCGTCGCACCCACTCAATGAGGGGGACAAACCAGCATCCGCGAGCAGAAAGGTCCAGTTACAGTTATTGCTGTTTGATCATGAATTCGAATGCCACCCGTTCCACTGCGCGCGTAGTGCGGCTGGCCGACCTGGACGATCTGCATCGGCCGCCACCCGCCGCGGCGGCACAACCCGCAACCGACTGTCGTGAAACGTCGCCCGAGGAGGCGGCGCATGCATCGTCGAACGACTCGGTGGCACCCAGCACGGGTTGGTGGGCCAGTTCGTCCGGAGAGGCTGATGCCTCCCGTGTGATGCAACCCATCGGCTCGACCTTGCCCGGCGCCTTGTCGGAACTCGGTGAGCTGGGGGGGCCTGCGCACGCCCGTGCCGCCCTGGATGGCATGGCACAGCACAAGGCCGTGCATGATTCTCCTTGGCCTGATGCCGATGCCCACGAGCCTGCGCGCGAAGTGCCGCGCCTGCCGCAGGGTGAGGTGCTCAAGATCGGTGTTCATGTCGATGCCCGTGTGCAGGACTACGCCCGGCTGTGGTGGGGCCATGTGCTGGTGATGGTGCTGACGCTGGGCCTGGCCTGGCCCTGGGTCATGAGCCGGCGTGAACGGTTCTTCCTGCGCCACACCCGTGTGGCCTCGCACCGGCTGGATTTCCGGCTGCCCACGGTGGTGCTGTGGCCGCGATATGCCACGCTGCTGGCGCTGTGGGTGGGCGTGCTGGGGGCCATGTCGGGCTCCCTGTGGGCGGGCATGCTGGGCTTGAGCCTGGGCTGCGCCGTCTGGCCACTGATGGCCTACCTCAAGACCAACCAGCGGGTGGCCAGCCTGACGTGGGCGGGCCGGCGTCTGTGGTTCGATGGCACCTGGCAGGGCATGAGCCGCGTGATGCTGCTGCCGGTGGTGCTGGCCGTCGCCACGATCTGGACGGGCGGCCTGGCCTGGCAGGCGCGCAGTCTTGTCGGCGCAGGGATGTTCGCGGGGCTGGCGCTGGCCTGGCTGCTGTGCGCGCCGCGCGCGGTGTGGACCTACTACCGCTATCGCCAGGAGCACGTGCGCCTGGGGCCGCTGCGCCTGCAGTGGAAGGCTCGCCTGGGCGATGTGGTGACGCTGTTCGGACGCGCCCTTGTTGGCGGCGCGCTGGCCAGTGTGCTGGCCGCCGGGGCCGTGTGCATGGGCGTGGCAGGCTGGCTGGCCTGGCGTCGGGTGCCTGTCGCGTCTGTTCCCGTGTCGGTGTGGCTGGCGGTGAGTCTGCCCGTGCTGGTGGTGACGGCCCTGGTGGTCCGCGCCTATGTGCAGGCGCTCATGATCAATCTCGTCTGGAGCCACACGGGGAACCGCCACCTTCGTTTCCGCGCCCGCGTGCCTGTGGCGCGCTATGTGCGTCAATCCTTGCGCCATGCCCTGCTGACCACCGTGACCCTGGGATGGCACCACCCCACGGCGGCTGTGGCCCTGCGCGGCATGCTGCTGCGCTCGGTGAAGGTGTCCAGCCGCGTGGATCCGGAGACCCTGCTGGCCTATTGGTCCCGCAGGCAGGGCGAAGCGCCGCCCACGATGTTCCCCTCGGTGACCGTGTCACACGGCGATGACGAGCTGTCGCGCATGCCGACCCAGCCCTCCGTGGCCCATCGGCACGCACCACCGGCTTGAGGGTGCGGCACGCACTTCGTACAATGACGGGTTGATCTTTTTTTGTGCCCGCCGCCATGACGCTTTCTGCCCTGACCGCTCTTTCGCCGCTCGACGGCCGCTACGCCGCCAAGGTGTCGGCCCTGCGCCCCCTGTTGTCCGAGTTCGGCCTGATGCACCGCCGCGTGCAGGTCGAGATCGAGTGGTTCATCGCGCTGAGCGATGCCGGGCTGCCTGAATTTGCACCCTTGTCGCAAGGCGCTCGTGACACGCTGCGCGCGCTCGTGAGCAATTTCACCGAGGCCGATGCCCAGGCCATCAAGGACATCGAAAAAACAACCAACCACGACGTCAAGGCCGTGGAGTACTGGATCAAGTCCCGGTTCGCCGGCCACGCCGAGCTGGAAGACGAACTGAAGAAAGCCGGTGAGTTCGTGCACTTCGCCTGCACCAGCGAAGACATCAACAACACCAGCCATGGCCTGATGCTCAAGGCCGCGCGCGATGAGGTGCTGCTGCCCACCATCGATGGCGTGATCGGCACGCTGCGCACCATGGCGCACGAACTGGCCGCATTGCCCATGCTCAGCCGCACGCACGGGCAGACCGCCAGCCCCACCACCGTGGGCAAGGAAATCGCCAACGTGGTGGCTCGCCTGGTCAACGCCCGCGAGCGCATTGCTTCTGTGAAGCTGCTGGCCAAGATGAACGGTGCCGTGGGCAACTACAACGCTCACCTTTCGGCTTACCCGGACAAGGACTGGGAAGCCTTCAGCCAGGCCGTGATCGAGCAGCAGCTGGGCCTGACCTTCAATCCCTACACGATCCAGATCGAGCCACACGACTACATGGCCGAGCTGTTCGATGCCGTCACGCGCACCAACACCATCCTGATCGACTGGTCGCGCGATGTGTGGGGCTACATCAGCCTGGGCTACTTCAAGCAGCGCACCAAGGCCGGCGAGATCGGCTCAAGCACGATGCCGCACAAGGTCAACCCGATCGACTTCGAGAACGCCGAAGGCAACCTGGGCCTGGCCAACGCCGTGCTGACGCACCTGAGCCAGAAGCTGCCCATCAGCCGCTGGCAGCGTGATCTGACCGACTCCACCGTGCTGCGCAACATGGGCGTGGCGCTGGGCTACGCCGTGCTGGCCTACGACAGCCTGGCGCGCGGCCTGGGCAAGCTGGAAGTGAACCCGCAGGCCCTGGGCGACGACCTGGAAGCCTCGTGGGAAGTGCTGGCAGAGCCCATTCAGACCGTGATGCGCCGCTACGCCCTGCCCAACCCGTACGAGCGCCTGAAGGAGCTGACGCGCGGCAAGGCCATCACGCGTGAATCGATCCAGGCTTTCATCCAGACGCTGGAGCTGCCCGAGGCCGAGAAGCAGCGCCTGCTGGCCATGACACCCGGCAACTACGTGGGCACGGCCGAGTCGCTGGCCAAGCGGATCTGAGGCGAACGGCCCCATGAGCTTCACAGACCAGCTCGCGCAAGCACAGCGCCTCAACGACTCCCTGCTCTGCGTGGGACTGGACCCGGAGCCGTCCAAGCTGCCGGGCGCCTGGAAGGGCCAGCCCGAGCGCATCTACGATTTCTGTGCCGCCATCGTCGATGCCACGAAGGACCTGGTCTGCTCGCTCAAGCCCCAGATAGCCTACTTCGCCGCGCACCGAGCCGAGGACCAGCTTGAGCGCCTGATGGCCCACATGAAGCGCGTGGCGCCGCATGTGCCCGTGATCCTGGATGCCAAGCGCGGCGACATCGGCAGCACGGCCGAGCAGTACGCCCGTGAGGCCTTCGAGCGCTACCAGGCTGATGCGGTCACCTTGTCGCCCTTCATGGGCTTCGACACCATCGAGCCCTTCCTGCGCTATCCCGGCAAGGGCGTGATCCTGCTGTGCCGCACCTCCAACCCAGGGGGCTCCGATCTGCAGAACCAGCGCCTGGCCGATGTGCCGGGCCAGCCGCGCCTGTACGAGCATGTGGCCGCACAGGCACAGGGCCCCTGGAACACCAACGGCCAGATCGGCCTGGTGGTGGGCGCCACCTTCCCTCAGGAGATCGCGCGGGTGCGTGAGCTGGCCCCAACGCTGCCACTGCTGATCCCCGGCGTGGGCGCACAGGGCGGCGATGCCGCGGCCACGGTGAAGGCCGGGCTGCGCGTGGATGCCGATGGCGCCGTGACCGGCCCGATCATCGTCAACAGTTCGCGCGCGGTGCTGTATGCGGGAAGTGGCCTCGATGATTTCGCCAGCGCAGCCCGCCGCGTGGCGCTGGAAACGCGCGCCACGCTGAACGCGGCCCGCTGAGCTGATACCCACCCTGACAGGCAGCAGCAACTGCCTGATGGGTTTCCCCATCCCAGGACCTTGCTGTGATGACGAAACACACTGAGCATGTCGAGATTGCCTCCCGCTTCTGCGGGCCGCCTCGCTCGGGCAATGGCGGGTATGTGGCGGGCCGCATTGCGGCGCCGTTGATGGCGCAAGGGGGCTGGGCCACCGTGCGCCTGAAAGCGCCACCGCCGCTGGAAACGGCCTTGCGCCTGGAGTCGGCTGATGGCCACTCGCAACTCTTCCGCGGCGACACGCTGCTGGGCGAGGGACGCCGCGCCGAGCTGTCGATGGACGTGCCCCCCTGGCCAGGCGTTGAGCGGGCCGAGGCCGCGATGGCGTCCTATCTGGGCTTCAAGACGCACGCCTTCCCTGGTTGCTTCGTGTGCGGGCCGGACCGTGTCGTGGGCGATGGCCTGCGCATCTTCCCCGGTGTGCTGGGCGATGGCGCGGTGCTGGCCTCGCGCTGGCTGCCCGATGCGTCGCTGGCCGACGGGCATGGTGCGGTGCACCCGGAGTTCGTGTGGGCCGCGCTGGATTGCACGGGTGTCTTTGCGGTGCTCCCGCGCCCTGAGGGTCTCACGTGCGTGCTGGGTGAGCTGAGCGCCAGCCTGCCGGGCACGGCGCGAGCCGGAGAACGCTGCGTGGCGCTGGGCTGGTCGTTGGGCAGTGAAGGCCGCAAGCACCTGGCCGGCTCGGCCATCTATGGCGAAGACGGCCGCTTGATCGGACTGGCCCGCGCGGTGTGGGTGGATGTGCCCCTGAGTCAGTGGGCTTGACCGCACGGCCTGCGCCGCGTTGACGCGGGTTGGCTGCGAAGGCTGGGTACGGTACTCTCGGCGCGAGGCGGTGCGACAGCTTGAGGATGCTCCACAATCAGGCATCCTGACCGATCACCCTCATCCCAATGGCCGAGCCCGCTTCTCCCAGCCCGTCGCCGTCGCCCGCACCGGCCGCGGCGCCGCTGTCCCAACTGCGCATCGACCGTGGCGCCTCCAAGGCTGGCCGCAAGCGCGGGCCGCACTGGGGCCTGTGGGCCACGGGTGCCATCGTGGTGGCCGCAGGCGGTGCCTGGCTGTTCGCGCCGCGCGCCGTGCCCGTGCAGACGGCTGCTGTCGTCTCGACCACGCCCTCACAGCAGTATGTCGAGCTGACCGCCTCGGGCTACGTGGTGGCGCAGCGCCGTGCGGCGGTGGCGTCCAAGGCGACCGGGCGTCTGGTGGAACTGATGGTGCGCGAAGGTTCGCGCGTGAAGAAGGACGAGGTCATCGCGCGCCTGGACGCCAGCGATGTCCAGGCCGCCATCGCCGCCGCCGAGGCGGGCATCCGCCAGGCCGAGGCCGGGCTGCGCCAGGCCCAGGTCGAGAACACCAATGCCCAGGCCGAACTGGCGCGCAGCAAGGGCCTGCAGGCACAGGGCTTCATCTCGCCACAGGCCGTGGATGCGGCGCAAACCCGTGCCAATGCCGCACAGGCCAGCGTGGCCGCGGCGCAGGCCAGCGTGTCGGCCGCCCAGGCACAGCGCAAGGTTCAGCAGGTCAACCAGGACTTCACCGAAATCCGTGCGCCCTTCGATGGCGTGGTGCTGGTCAAGAACGCCAATGTGGGCGACATCATCACGCCGTTCTCCAACGCGGCCGGCTCGCAGGGCGCCGTGCTGACCATGGCCGACATGGGCACGCTGGAGGTCGAGGCCGATGTGTCCGAGAGCAGCCTGGCCAAGGTGCGCATAGGGCAGCCGGTGGAGATCGTGCTCGATGCGCTGCCCGATGTGCGCTTCCGGGGCACGGTGGGTGGCATCGTGCCCACGGTGGACCGCGCCAAGGCCACGGTGATGACCAAGATCCGCTTCGACAAGCTCGATGCGCGGGTACTGCCGGAAATGAGCGCCAAGGTGAGCTTCCTCTCGAAGCCCGTGACGGAGGCTGACCAGCAGCCCGTGCTGGGCGTGAACCCCCAGGCCGTGGTTGAGCGCGATGGCGGCAAGGCCGTGTGGCGCATCACCAGCAGCGGCACGGTCGAGTCGCCCGTGATGACGGCATCGCCCGTGGCCGTGAAGGCGGGCCGCACCATCGGCGAGGTGCTGGAGATCGCACCCGTGGCGGCCAACGCCATCAAGTCTGGCGACAAGGTGGTGCTGTCACCGCCCGCCAAGCTGCGCGATGGCGCCACCGTCAAGCAGGCCGAGAAGTGAGCATGGCCGGCCATGACGACAGCGGCGCGCTGATCCGCATCCGCAGCCTGAGCAAGTCGTACCAGCGGGGCGGCCAGCACATCCCTGTGCTGGACGACATCCACCTGGACGTGCAGTCCGGCGAGTTCGTGGCCTTGATGGGCCCCAGCGGTTCGGGCAAGAGCACCTTGCTCAACCTGATTGCCGGCATTGACCAGCCCACCTCCGGCCGCATCGACATCGGCGGGGTGGACATTGCCACCCTGAACGAGGGCGAGCTGGCCGACTGGCGGGCCAGCCACGTGGGCTTCATCTTCCAGTTCTACAACCTGATGCCGGTGCTCACGGCCTTCGAGAACGTGGAGCTGCCGCTGCTGCTGACGAACCTGTCGCGCCGGCAGCGGCACGAGCACGTGGCGGCCGCGCTGGACATGGTGCGCCTGGGCGACCGCGTGGACCACTACCCCAACGAGCTCTCCGGTGGACAGCAGCAGCGCGTGGCCATCGCCCGCGCGCTGGTGGCCGACCCGGCGCTGATCGTGGCCGATGAACCCACGGGTGACCTGGACCGCAGCACCGGCGAAGAAGTGCTCAACCTGCTGCAGCAGCTGCAGCGCGACCTGGGCAAGACCATTGTGATGGTCACGCACGATCCCAAGGCCGCCTCCCGAGCCGGCCGCTTGATCCACCTGGAA
Organism: Burkholderiales bacterium UBA1834; assembly: GCA_002339015.1. Classification (GTDB taxonomy): domain Bacteria; phylum Pseudomonadota; class Gammaproteobacteria; order Burkholderiales; family Burkholderiaceae_C; genus Aquabacterium. The sequence continues at coordinate 135,331 of DDJC01000002.1, read as the reverse complement.
AAAGGCGTGCTGGTGCCCGATGACGAGATGCCCCGCCAGGCCGGGCACTGACGCAGGCACTGAGCCATCGCCATGTTCCTCTTCAAGCTGCTGCTGCGCAACGCCTTCAGGCACCGCCTGCGCACCCTGCTGACCATGGTGGGGCTGGTGGTGGCCATCTGCGCCTTCGGGCTGCTGCGCACGGTGGTCGATGCCTGGTACGCGGGCGTGGATGCGTCATCCAGCGCGCGGCTGGTGACGCGCAGCGCGATCTCGCTGACCTTTCCGCTGCCGCTGAACTACGCCGAGCGCATCCGCGCGGTGGAGGGCGTCAAGAGCATCTCGTGGGCCAACTGGTTCGGCGGCATCTACATCACCGAACGCAACTTCTTCGCGCAGTTCGCGGTCGACCCGGAAAGCTACCTCAAGCTCTACCCCGAGTTCCAGCTGACGGACAAGGAAAAGGCCGACTTCCTGCGTGACCGCCAGGGCTGCGTGGTCGGCCGCAAGCTGGCCGGCAAATTTGGCTGGAAGGTGGGCGACACCGTTTCCCTGCGCGGCACCATCTACCCGGGCACATGGAGCTTCACGATCCGCGGCATCTACGAAGGCAAGGATGCCAAGACGGACGAGCAGCAGATGTTCATCCACTGGAAGCGCCTGTCTGAAGCCGTGCGCGTGGCCGGCGCCAAGAGCAGCGCCGATTTCGTGGGCGTGTATGTGGTCGGTATCCACAACCCTGATGACGCGCCGCAGGTGTCGCGCCGCATCGACGCGCTGTTCCACAACTCGCTGGCCGAGACGCTGACGGAAACTGAGAAGGCCTTCCAGCTCAGCTTCGTGTCCATGAGCGAGGCCATCCTGCTGGCCGTGCAGGCCGTGAGCTTCATCATCATCCTGATCATCATGGCTGTGATGGCCAACACGATGACGATGACCGCGCGCGAGCGCCTGGCCGAGTACGCCACGCTCAAGGCGCTGGGTTTCAGCCCGGGCTTCGTGGTGCGGTTGCTGTTCGGCGAGAGTCTGCTGATCGCGCTGATCGGCGGCGGGCTGGGCGTGGCGACCACCTTCCCGGTGGCCAAGGCCTTCGTGGGGGCAGTGGGCACGCTGTTCCCGGTGTTCAACGTGTCGGCCACCACGCTGATGCTGCAGGTGCTGGCCTGCGTGATCGTGGGCGTGGTGGCGGCGGCCTGGCCGGCCTGGAAGATGTCGCGCATCGACATCGTTCAGGGCCTGAGGCACGTGGCGTGAGGGGCGACGCATGAGAACGCTGCCCTGGAGCTACATCGCCCGCAACCTGTGGGTGCGGCGTGTGACCACGCTGCTCACGGCCGGCGGCATGGCGCTGGTGGTCTACGTGTTCGCCACGGTGCTGATGATGAGCGAGGGCATCCGCGCCACGCTGGTGGCCACCGGTCAGCCCGACAACGTGATGGTGCTGCGCAAGGGCGCGGGCGCCGAGATCAACTCGCTGATCTCGCGTGACCAGGCCGCCGTGATCGAAAGCCTGCCAGGCATCGCCACCGACGGCGACGGACGCCGGCTGGTGTCGCGCGAGCCCGTGGTGCTCAACACCCTGCCCAAGCGAGGCACCGGCAAGCCCAGCAACGTGACGGTGCGCGGCACGTCGCTGGCGGGGCTGGCGCTGCGGCCACAGGTGCGCATGGTGCAGGGGCGCATGTTCCGGCCCGGCACCAGCGAGATCGTGACGGGGCGTGCCGTGGCCGCCGATTTTGCCGGCGCAGGCCTGGGTGAAACGTTGCGCTTTGCTGGCCGTGACTGGACGGTGGTGGGCGTGTTCGATGCTGGCGGCAGCGGCTTCGATTCGGAGATCTGGGGCGATGCCGACCAGATGATGCAGGCCTTCAGGCGCCAGGTGTTCTCCAGCATGGTGTTCCGGCTGGCCGATGTGTCGCACGTCGAGCGGCTGAAGGCGCAGATCGAGAAGGATCCGCGCCTGACGCTGGAGGCCAAGCCCGAGCGCCAGTTCTATGCCGAGCAATCCGAGGCGCTGGCCACCTTCATCCGCATTCTGGGGCTGGCGCTGTCCATCATCTTCTCGATCGGCGCCATCGTGGGTGCGATGATCACGATGTTCGCCTCGGTGGCCTCGCGCGTGGGCGAGATCGGCACCTTGCGCGCACTGGGCTTTCGGCGTGGGGCCGTGCTGTCGGCCTTCATGGCCGAATCGTTGCTGCTGTCGCTGGTGGGCGGGGTGATGGGCCTGGCGGCGGCCTCGCTGATGCAAACCGTGAACATCTCTACTGTGAACTTCCAGACCTTCTCGGAGCTGGCCTTCCAGTTCAGGCTCACGCCGGGCATCGTGGTGCAGACGCTGTTGTTCGCGCTGGTGATGGGCTTGCTGGGCGGGTTCGTGCCGGCGTGGCGCGCTGCGCGGCTCAAGATCGTGGATTGCCTGCGCGAAGCCTGAGAGGCTGAGCGTACTGTCAGGAGAAGATGGATGAGACTGGTGAGTTTCCAGATGCCCGGATCGACGGCCACCGAAGTGGGCGTGATCGTGGGTGATGAGGGCGTGGTGTCATTGCACCGTGCCTTGCCGGCCGGCCTGTTGGCCGAGCACGAAGGCATGCCCGAGGTGATCGCGCGCTGGGCGCAGTTGCAGCCGCAGATGCAGGCCCTGCTGACTGCTGCCCCACACGCCCGCCTGCCCGAGGTGCAGCTGCTGGCGCCGGTACCGCGCCCGCCCAAGCTGCTGGCCATCGGCCTGAACTACCTGGACCACGTCAACGAGAAAATCGTGGGCGACCAGGGCCGCGAGAGCCGCGCCGTGCCGGAGCACCAGCTGTGGTTCACCAAGCTGGGCCACGCCATCAACGGCCCCTATGACGACATTGTCCTGCCCAAGGTGTCCGAGCGCACCGACTACGAGGCTGAACTGGTGGCCGTGATCGGCCAGCGCTGCAAGCACGTGCCGCGTGAGCGTGCGCATGAAGTGATCTTTGGCTACTGCGTGGGCAACGATGTGTCTGTGCGCGACTGGCAGAAGCGCACCTCGCAGTGGACGCTGGGCAAATCCTTCGACACGCATGCGCCCTTCGGCCCCTGGCTGACCACGGCTGACGAGTTGAACGGCGATCCGCACACGCTGGACCTGCGCTGCTGGGTCAATGGCGAGCTGCGCCAGCAGAGCAACACCAGCCTGATGATCCACGACGTGTGGTCGCAGATCGCACTGCTGAGCCAGGCGATGACGCTGGAGCCCGGCGATGTGATTTACACCGGCACCTGCAGCGGGGTGGGCGCGGCCTTCGATCCGCCCAAGTTCCTGCGCGCGGGCGATGTCGTGCGTGTGGAGATCGACAAGCTCGGCGCCATCGAGGCGCGCTGTGTGGACGAAGCCTGATCAGGCGGCATCGCCGTTCAGGCGGTGCTCCAGCGGCAGCAGTGATTCCAGCACCGCCTGCACGAAGGCGGTGATCGTGGGGGTGAGCTCTACCAGGCGGTCGGCCCGGCCTTCTTCTACCGCCTGCAGGATCAGTTCGGTGATGCCACCCACCACGGCCATGGCCAAGGTGGGCTCCAGCGGGCGCTTGTTGGGCTCGCGCAGGCGCGCGATCTCCACCTGCATGCGCAGGAAATCCGCAAAGCTGCGCTGCACGCCGCGCCGCGCCTGCAGGCCGGCCGGCCCCAGGGCATACAGCTCGATGAACAAGGTGCGCAGCAGCGCCGGCTGCGCCTGCAGGCTGCCCAGGTAGGCGCGGGTGACCTGTTCGAGCTGTTCCACCCAATCGGCCTCGTGGTCGTAGCCGGCGGCGATCACGGCCAGTGTCTGCTGGCTCATGGTCTCGCACAGCGCCAGCAGGCAGGCTTCCTTGCTGTCGAACTGCTCGTAGAAGGTGCGCTTGGAGACGTGCGCGCGCGCCACCACGTCCGCCACGGTGGTGTCGGCATAGGGCTTGTCGGCCAGGGTGGCCGCCAGGGCCTCGATCAGCCGCAGGCGGTGCGGTGAAGGCGCAGTGGCGGTGGAGGGCGCATCGGCAGTCATCAGGGCTAGATGGTACTTGACCGTACCCATGTGTCGCTGGTACCCTTTCGTACCGTTGGTGGTACTGATTGGTACCGTGGCGCCAGTTCAGCGCCAGACAACCCCAAAGAGAGACTGAGGAGTACAAGCATGTTGTTGTCTTTCATGCCCCCGTGGCACCGAGCCCTGTTCACCCTGGCGGTGGGGTTGGCGCCCCTGTGCAGCCAGGCGCAGTCGAGCCCGGCAGCCTCCACTGCGCCTGTGACCGCCCCGGCCGCGGCGGGCCATACCACCGTGCCGGTCACCTTCGCGTGCCAGGCCACCACCTGCGATGGCGAGCTGTGGCTGCCCGCGGGTACCGCCAAGCCGCCTGTCATCGTGATGGCGCACGGCTTCGGCGCGCTGCGCGACTGGGGGCTCAAGCCGTATGCCGAGCGTTTTGTGCAAGCCGGTTTTGCAGTGCTGCGCTTTGATTACCGCGGCTTTGGCAAGAGCGGCGGGCAGCCGCGCCGCGTGGTCAATGGCAAGGAGCACGTGAAGGATTGGTCCAGCGCGATCGATGCGGTGCGCCAACGCAAGGATGTCGATGGCGCGCGCGTGGGCCTGTGGGGCACCTCGTACAGCGGCGGGCATGTGCTGCAGGTGGCGGCTGACCGGCCCGAGGCTGTCAAGGCCGTCAGCTCACAGGTGCCCTTCGTGAGCGGCTGGCAGAGCAGCCTTACGTTTCCGCTCAAGTACCAGCCCGTGGCTGGCTGGTACGCCTTGCGTGACCTGATGCGCAGCGACAGCGAGACGCCGCTGTACGTGCCCACCATCGCGGCGGGGCAGTTCTCTGCGCTGATCTGCCCCGAGTGCGGCGAGGGTTACAAGAAGCTGATGCCCCCGGGCACGCCGGAGGCCGATACCAAGGTGGCGGCGCGGGTGTTCATGAGCCTGCCCTTTTACAGCCCCGGCAGCGCGGCCGATCGCGTCCAGGCGCCGACGCTGGTCATTGCCTCGGAGAAGGATGGCCTGATTCCGGTCAAGGGCGTGCGCAAGGTGGCGGCCCAGCTCAAGCATGGCGAGTACGTGGAGCTGGCCGGCGCCGACCACTTCTCGCCCTATACCGGCCCGCTGTTCGAGCAGGTGGTGGCCCGCCAGACGGCCTTCTTCAAGAAGAACTTGGCGGAGTGAACTTGCCGGTGATGGTGCGGTCCCGGCCTTCGTGCTTGGCCCGCAGCAGGGCATGGCGCGCCCGCGTGAGTGTGGTGTCCATGTCCTCGCCCTCCTGCCAGACGACCAGGCCGGCAGAGAAGCTCACCTTCACGCCCAGGCGGGCGGCGCTCAGGTCCTGGCCTTCCAGGCGATGGCGGAAGCGCTCGATGCCCTGCACGGCCTGCTCCGGCTCACTGTCGGTGAACAGCACCAGCAACTCTTCGCCGCCCCAGCGGCCGACCACGTCGGTCTGACGGAACACTTCCATCGCGATGCGGGCCACGGCCACCAGGGCCTCGTCGCCTACCGCGTGGCCGAAGCGCTCGTTGACGCGCTGGAACTGGTCCAGGTCGATCAGGGCCAGGCTCATGGGCAGGTCGGCGCGTTCGGCGCGCTTGGCGTGCTGGTTCATCAGCTCCGTCATGTGGCGGTTGTTGAACAGGCCCGTGAGCGGGTCGCGCGTGGCCAGTTGCTCCATGCGTGCCAGCGTGTCGGCCATGGTGGTCTGCTGCTCGCTGAGCTCTTCATGCTTGACGCTGAAATGGTGGATGGCCTGTCCCAGCACCAGCATGAACAGGCAGGCCAGCAGGCCGTTGATGCCGTCGCGCAGGGGGTCGAAGGCTTGCAGGTCCGCCGTCCACAGGACCAGCATGGCCAGCGCCAGCAAGCCGCTGGCCGCCAGGCTCACCTGCGTGACCTGCCGGGGCGAGTGCGTGAACAGGCCCAGCGCCACCGTGAGGCACAGCAATTGCAGCATGGCGTTGCGTGCGAGCGGAATGGCCGCGTACACGGCCACGATCACGACCAGGGCGCCCATCAGCGCGCCCACGGGCAGCCTGCGTTCGGCAGAGGTTTCGGTCGAAGTCATGAGGACACCACCTGGTTGCGGCCGTTCGCCTTCGCCGAGCGCAGTGCCTGCTCGGCGCGCGCCAGGGTCTGGTGGATGGTTTCTCCGGTGCGGTGCCGCGTGACGCCGGCCGAGCAGTTCACGGGCACCCAACGGCCTTCACGGTAGAAACCGAGCTTGGTGTACAGCTTTTCCTTCAGGCGCTCCATGGAGCGCACGCCGCCTGCCAGGTCCGTTTCCGGCATCAGCAGGATGAATTCCTCGCCGCCCCAGCGCCCCATCACGTCGGAGGCGCGCAGGTGCGCGGTGGATGCATGGGCCAGCTGGCGCAGCACCTCGTCGGCACGGGCGCGGCCCAGGGCCTCGTTGATCTGCTCGAAGTGGTCGACATCCAGCAAGGCTACGCTGAAGACGCGGCCTTGGCGCGAATGGCGCAGGATCTCCACGTCGAGCAGGTGCAGCATGTGGCGGTGGTTGGACAGGCCCGTGAGCGCGTCCTTGGTGGTCAGCGTTTCCAGGCGGGCCAGGGACTGGCGCAGTTCAGCGCGCTGGCGGGCGTGGGTCTGCAGCACCGCATGGGCGCGGCCGGCCACAGCGGCCAGCACGGGCAGGCCCAGGGCCGCCACGCCCAGATCAATCGCTTCCTGAGCCAGGTTCAGGCCTTGCAGCGAGAGCAGGGCCATCACGGCAGCCGCCAGCGACAGCACCACCAGCAGGGCACCGGCCCAGCCCAGGGTCTGGCGCGGTGTCAGGCGATGCATGCCGTGCACCAGTACCACGGCCGCCAGTGGCAGCAGGGCGCCTCGGCCCAGGTCCACCCACACGTAGCCCAGCACGATGCTGATCAGCGCAAGGCCCACCAGCGGCATCGTCAGGCAAGGATCGTCCAGCCGGGCGCTCCAGCCGCTGCGGATCAGGCCGTAGCCCACGCCCAGCACGCCCAGGTTGTAGGCCAGCAGGGCCGCCATGTCGGGCAGCGGCACCTGGCCCAGCCCCACACCCACGGCGCGTGCCAGGTCGAGCGCCAGGAACAGCGCGCCGACGCGCAGCAGGCGCGCCAGCCACAGACGTTGCTCAGGGGCATCGCCCAGCAGCCAGTCGCCCCAGCGGGGGGCGTCCGGTTCGGTGGGAGCGCAGACAGCGGTGTCCATCATCGGGCACGGAGATGCGAGAGCCTGGATTTCCCTGTTTTCGGATGTTTGGGCCCCGGACTTGAGGTGTCTGGCGGAAACGCCTGACCGGGTTTCCCCCAGCGTCCGACGTATGATGGCCGGTTGCCTTGCCAGATTCGATAGCCGCCCCGCCGATGTCCCGCCCCGACACCCCCCCTTCTGCCGCGCCCGCCCCCGCTTCCAAGGGAGAGTCGCCGCTGATCCAGATCCGTGGGGCCCGCACCCACAACCTGAAAAACATCGACCTGGACCTGCCGCGCCACCAGTTGGTGGTGATCACCGGCCTGTCCGGCTCGGGCAAGTCCAGCCTGGCCTTCGACACGCTGTATGCCGAGGGCCAGCGCCGCTATGTGGAAAGCCTGAGCGCCTACGCCCGCCAGTTCCTGCAGCTGATGGACAAGCCCGATGTGGACGTGATCGAGGGCCTGTCGCCGGCGATCAGCATCGAGCAGAAGGCCACCAGCCACAACCCGCGCTCCACGGTCGGCACGGTCACCGAGATCCACGACTACCTGCGCCTGCTGTATGCGCGCGCCGGCACGCCGTTCTGCCCGGACCACCACATCCCGCTGCAGGCCCAGAGCGTGAGCCAGATGGTCGATGCAGTGCTGGCGCTGCCCGAAGACACCAAGCTGATGATCCTGGCCCCGGTAATGCGCGACCGCAAGGGCGAGCACGCCGAGTTCTTCGCCGACATGCAAGCCCAGGGCTATGTGCGCTTCCGCATCGACGGGCAGATCACCGAGGCGGCTGACTTGAAGCCCCTGGCCAAGAACGAGAAGCACGACATCGACGTGGTCGTCGACCGCCTGAAGGTCAAGGCCGACATCACCCAGCGCCTGGCCGAAAGTTTCGAAGCCGCCCTGCGCCTGGCCGATGGCCGCGCGCTGGCGCTGGAGATGGACACGGGCCGTGAGCACCTGTTTTCTGCCAAGTTCGCCTGCCCGGTGTGCAGCTATTCGCTGGCCGAACTGGAGCCGCGCCTGTTCTCGTTCAACTCGCCCGTGGGCGCCTGCCCGAGCTGCGATGGCCTGGGCCAGGTGATCGCCTTCGATCCGCAGCGCGTGGTGGCCTTCCCCAGCCTGAGCATGGGCAGCGGCGCCGTGAAGGGCTGGGACCGCCGCAACCCCTACACCTATTCGCTGCTGCAGAGCGTGGGCAAGCACTATGGGGTCGACATCGAGCAGCCCTTCGAGGAACTGCCCGCCGAGTTCCGCCAGGTGCTGCTCTACGGCTCCGCGCCGGTCGAGATCGAGTTCACCTATGAAGCCGATGGCGCCAGCGGCAAGAAGCGAAAGGTCAAGCGCACGCACGCCTTCGAGGGGATCATCCCCAACTTCGAGCGCCGATTCAAGGAGACCGATTCATCCGCCGTGCGCGAGGAGCTGGGCCGCTACCAGCAGCCCAAGGCCTGCCCCGATTGCCATGGCACCCGCCTGCGCCGCGAGGCCCGCCACGTCAAGCTGCTCGACGCCGATACCGGTGATACGCGCGCCATCTACGAGATCGGCCACAGCACGCTGGCCGAGGCCTTCCGCTACTTCGAGGGCCTGCACCTGCAGGGCGCCAAAGCCGAGATCGCCGCCAAGGTGGTGCAGGAGATCCGCTCGCGCCTGCGCTTCCTCAACGACGTGGGACTGAACTACCTCAGCCTGGACCGCAGCGCCGACACCCTCTCGGGCGGCGAGGCGCAGCGCATCCGTCTGGCCAGCCAGATCGGCTCGGGCCTCACGGGCGTGATGTACGTGCTCGACGAGCCCAGCATCGGCCTGCACCAGCGCGACAACGACCGCCTGATCGGCACGCTCAAGCACCTGCGCGACCTGGGCAACAGCGTGATCGTGGTTGAGCATGATGAAGACATGATCCGCGCCGCCGACCATGTGGTCGACATGGGACCGGGCGCCGGCGTACACGGCGGGCAGGTGCTGGCCCAGGGCACACCCCAGCAGGTCACCGACAACCCCGACAGCCTGACCGGCCGCTACCTGGCCCAGGCCCTGCGCATCGAGGTGCCGGCCCAGCGCCACCCGCTGACGGACGACACCCCACGCCTGCGCATCGTCAATGCGCGCGGCCACAACCTCAAGGGGGTCACGGCCGAGATCCCCCTGGGCCTGCTGACCTGCGTGACCGGCGTCTCCGGCTCGGGCAAGTCCACCCTGGTCAACGACACGCTGTACGCCGCCGTGGCCCGCAAGCTGTACCAAAGCCACCTGGAGCCCGCGCCGCACGACGAGATCGAGGGCCTGGAGCTGTTCGACAAGGTCATCAACGTCGACCAGTCGCCCATCGGCCGCACGCCGCGCTCCAACCCGGCCACCTACACCGGCCTGTTCACGCCCATCCGCGAGCTGTTCGCCGACGTGCCCACGGCCCGCGAGCGCGGCTATGGGGCAGGGCGCTTCTCGTTCAATGTGGCCGGCGGCCGCTGCGAGGCCTGCCAGGGCGATGGCGTCATCAAGGTGGAGATGCACTTCCTGCCCGACGTGTACGTGCCCTGCGACACCTGCCATGGCAAGCGCTACAACCGCGAGACGCTGGAGGTGCTCTACAAGGGCAAGAACATCCACGAGGTGCTCGACCTCACGGTGGAAGACGCGCTGGCCTTCTTCAGCGCAGTGCCCGCCATCGCCCGCAAGCTGCAGACGCTGATGGACGTGGGCCTGGGCTACATCCGCCTGGGCCAGAGCGCGACCACGCTGTCCGGCGGCGAGGCGCAGCGCGTCAAGCTGGCGCTGGAGTTGTCCAAGCGCGACACCGGCCGCACGCTCTACATCCTCGACGAGCCGACCACCGGGCTGCATTTCCAAGACATTGCCTTGTTGCTCAAGGTGTTACACCAGCTGCGCGATGCAGGCAATACCATCGTGGTCATCGAGCACAATCTGGACGTGATCAAGACGGCCGACTGGCTGATCGACATGGGCCCCGAGGGCGGCTCCGGCGGTGGCACTTTGCTGCTGGCCGGTACACCCGAGGACCTGGTTGACCATCCCCAGAGCCACACCGGGCGCTACCTCAAGCCCCTGCTGCCCGGCCGCTGATCCTGCGGTGTGCTGACAGGTCTTTCCCCGTGGCCTGTCTGCCTCGATCTGTGTCAAAGTCAAGCCGGGGACGACAACAGCAGTATTGAGGAGAGCCCATGTCTGACAGGCCGGCAGCCGATCCGGGAGACGATCCGCGGGCGCTGAAGGAAGAGGTGGCGGCGCTGCGCGCGCAGATCGCCGACATGCAGACCGAGCTGGAAGTCCTGGCCAGCCTGAGCCGCAACGTGCCCGGCGTGCTCTACGTGCTGGAGCCCGACCACCGCGGCCTGCCCAGCGTTGTCTACTGCAGTGATGGCGTGCGCGACATCCTGGGCATCGCCCCTGATGAATGGAAGGCGCGCTTCGAATCCGCCTACGAGCACGTCTACCCGGACGACCGCGCCATGGTGCGCGTGCTGTGCGAATCCGCCATGCGGGCCTCCGACCCGGCCGAGTTCGAGTTCCGTGTGGTGCTGGCCGACAAGGGCGTGCGCACCGTGGCAGGTCGGGCCATGTCGGGGTGCCAGCTCAACGGGCGTTTCGCCCGCGTGGGCTACATCCACGACGTCACCGAAGAAAAGCTCTACCGTTCGGCCACCGTCAAGGCCCAGGCGGCTGAACAGGCCAGTGCGGCCAAGTCCGAGTTCCTCTCGCGCATGAGCCATGAGTTGCGCACGCCGCTCAATGCCATCCTCGGTTTTTCCCAGTTGCTCAAGATGCCCGACGCCGAGCCGCTCAGCAGCGCCCAGCGTCAGAAGGTGGAGGTGATGGAGCAGGCCGGCCAGCACCTGCTGGCCGTGATCAACGACGTGCTTGACCTGTCGCGCATCGAATCGGGCCGCCTGCCGCTGTCGCTGGAGCCCGTGTCCACCCATGCGGCCTTCGAGCACGCCCTGGATCTGGTGGGGAACCTGGCCGCCGATCTGGATGTGCGGCTGCTGCCTTGCCACGATTGCGATGATCCCACCGTGCTGGCCGATCGCACCCGCCTGCAACAGGTGCTGGTGAACCTGCTGACCAACGGCGTCAAGTACAACCGCCCGGGCGGCACAGTGAGCGTGCAGGCCCGCCAGGAGGGCGAGCGCGTGATGCTGGAGGTACGCGACACCGGCCGTGGCATGAGCCAGGAGCAGCTGGCCCACCTGTTCGAACCCTTCAACCGCCTGGGTGCCGAGCAGACGGGCGTGGAGGGCACGGGCATCGGCCTGGTCATCGTCAAGCGCTTGCTGGAGCTGATGGACGGCGAACTGGAGGTGCGCAGCGAACCCGGCCAGGGCACGCGCATGCGCTGCTGGCTGCCGGTGGGCACGGGTCCGGACACGGCCCATTCCCCGCTGGATGAGCTGGGGGGGCTGGATCCGGAGCAGCCTCACCTGGCCGATGGACACGATGACCATCCCCGGCTGGAGGTGCTCTACGCCGAGGACAACCAGATCAACATCGATCTGGTGACAGAGATCCTGGCCCTGCTGCCTTGGTGCCGCGTCACGGTGGCGCACAACGGTGCCGAAGCCCTGGCCGCGGTGCGCCGCCGCCGTCCGGACCTGCTGCTGCTGGACATGCAGCTGGGCGACATGAGCGGCTTCGACGTGGTCAAGGTGCTTGATCAGGATGTCGAGACCACTGGCATTCCCCGGGTGGCTTTGTCGGCTGATGCCATGCCCGACACCATCCGGCGTGCGCAGGCCTGGGGCTTCAAGGCCTACCTCACCAAACCGCTGGACGTGGCGCAGTTGATGGCCACGCTGGAGCAGGTGGCCCAGGAGGTTGCGGGCAGGTCTTGAGCTGCGCCAAGGCGCTCAGGCCATGAAGCCCAGGTCGTGGGTGGAGGCGTCGAAGTTGCCCAGGTTGGGCAGGATGCCGGTCAGTTGACCTGCTGACAGGCCCATCCACTTGCCCAGCGTGTAGGCGTACTGGTCGACCGAGGTCGAGGGCAGCATGGCGCCGTTCTGCAGCAGGTCAGGGCTGTCGTACTCGTTGTTGACGGTGCCAGTGGCCAGTTGCGGATAGGTGCCGTACACCTCGCGGCCATTGACGGCGCCGCCCATGATCAGATGATGGCTGCCCCAGCCGTGGTCGGTGCCGTCGCCGTTGTTGGCCAGATTGCGGCCGAACTCCGAGGCCGTGAAGGTGGTGACCTGGCTGCGCATGTCGCCGCTGGGCATCTGGCCCAGCACGCGGTCGAAGTAGGCCAGGGCGTGGTTGAGCTGGGCCATGCGCTCGCTGTGTTCCTCGTTCTGCATCGCGTGGGTGTCGAAGCCGCCCAGCGTGACCATGAACACCTGGCGTCGCATGCCCAGGTTGCCTGTGCGGTTGGCATCGATCAGTCGGGCCACCATCTGGAACTGCAATGCAAGGCTGTTGAAGCGCGCCCCACCCGTGTTGGGACTGAGGTAGCTCAGCATGGGATCGGCCCAGGGGTTGTTGCTGCCCGGCGTGGCCCAGGGGGCCAATCCGTTGGTGCTGCTCAGCGGCGGCAGAATCGGGCCGATGAGCGACTGGATGGCCATGCTGCGCTGCGTGACGGCCTGGTGATCGGCCCAGAACAGGTTGTCGGCCTGCCCGGCGCTCATCACCTCGGCCATGGCGCTCTTGAGCGATGCGCTGCCCAGTACCGATCCCCAGTTGCCCAGTTCAAGCATGCCCATGGCGCCCACCTGCATGGCCTGCGCCTCGGCACCGGAGAGCCAGATGCCGTAGCTGCCGGGGGACAGGCAGGTGAACGAGCGCTGCACCAGGGAGGCTGATGCGCCCAGGCCTGTGGCGTTGCCGGACATCAGCAGGTCACCCATGCGTCCGCCCCAGCCGTTGTCCGCGCCTTCCGGCGAGAACGATTGCCAGGTGGACTGCTGATCGTTGTGCGAGAAGAGCTTGGCGGGGCGGGGCACCACTTCACCCGTGTATTCGGTTTTGGTCAGGTGCCGCTTGAGTGGTCCGACGTTGGCCAGCACGGCCACCCGCCCTGCCTGATGCAGAGACTGCACCTCGTTCAGCAAGGGATGCATGGCGAACTGCCGGGAGGCGTGAACTGACCTGCCTGAGTGGGAGATGGGCAGCACGCCTCCCAGCCTTGCGGGCGTACCCGCGCCCGCCTGTGCGTTGGATGCTGTGCCTGCGGGCAGCAGCGCGATGGACGTGCCGGAACCGGCCGAGCCGCGGGCCATGGGGTCGCGCTGGTTGGTGTAGTGCGTCCAGGAGTCGCTGTCGGTGGCCAGCACGGTGTTGTAGGCGTCGTTGCCACCAGTCAGGAAGACGCAGACCAGGGCCTTGTAGTCGCCTTGCGAGGCCTGGGCGGACGCATGGCCCAGCAGGGACAGGCTCATGCCCAGGGGCGCAGCGGCGCCCAGCGATCCCAGGGCGGCGGCATGACGCAGGAAGATGCGGCGGCTCAGTTGCTTGCTCATGATGGTGCCTTATTGCTGGACGATGTAGTTGGGGGAAACGGCAATCAAGGCCACGGCGGCGGCGGCGCGGCGGCGCTTTTGCTGGTCGTTGGCGCGAGGCATGGCCCCCACCGCTGTGACCACCCGCTCGTTCAGAGCACTGCTCAGGGGGCCGCCCAGCAGAAGGCGCGCGGCCTCATCGACCATGCGCTGCGGCCGTGCCGTGTTGCTGCCATCGTCCAGGGCTTGCAGTGCGCTGAGGTTGAACTGGATGTCCGGCTTGCCTGTCTGGGGGTGCGTTTCCCCCCAGCCCTGGTCCAGGATCGTGGTGATGAAGTTGGCATAGCCCAGCACCGAGGTCTCGCTGGTGGCCTGCATTTCCGGCGCGACCAGACCCAGCGCGCCCAGTTGGCTGCGGGGCGGCTTGTAGCCTGGGCGGTAGAAGTTGAAGACAGACGGCGAGCGCATGGGCGTCTGGCCGAGGGCGAACGCGGGGTCGTCGGTGGCCGATGCGTAGTAGAAGGGCGCGGCGCTTTGCGCCGACTGCAGCGTGGTGTACATCGTCGAACTGTGCGGGATCGCTCGCAGAAGCTGGCTCAGACGCAGCACGGGCTCGCGCAGCTTGCCGTGGCTGGGCATGCTCACGCCGCTGGTGCCCGGGGTGCGCGCTTCTGCATCCAGCAAAATGGCTTTGACGACGGCGCGCAGGCTGCCATTGCTGCCGCGGAACACGCTGGTCACTCGGGCCACATAGGCCGGGCTGGGATTGCTGGTCACCAGCCGCTGGATCAGCTGTTTGCTGATGAAGGGGGCGGTGTTCGGATGGGTCGCCAAGCGGTCGAGCGCCAGGCGCAGGCTCAGCGCCGGATTGGCCGTGGCCTGGGCAGGGACCGTGATCCCCAGGAAGCGCTTTTCGCTTGTCGAGTGCGCTTCGGCGTAGCCGCTCATAGGCATCCTGCTTTGCAGGGCGAAGTCGTTGCAGCCTGCCGAGGGCCAGAAGCAGCGCCACCATTCAGCCGTGTTGCCAGCGGGGCGGTGCCAGCTCCAGCCCGTGAACACCTTGGCCAGCCCCCGGACATCGTCGGGGGTATAAGTTTCGATGGGTTGGCCATTGCGCAGCTTGAGGCTGCCGTCATCGTTGAGTTCGTACAGTCCGATGGAAAACAGCTGCATCACTTCGCGCGCGAAGTTCTCGTCCGGGATGCGGCCGCTGACCGGATCTTCCTTGCGGTTCTGCAGCGTGGAGAGGTAGATGCCCATGGCAGGGTGCAGTGCCACCGCTTCCAGCAGTTCGCGGTAGGTGCTGCCACTGTGCTGGATCAGCATGTCCATGTAGCTGGCAACCAGGCGTGAGTTGTCGGCCAGCACCGAGTCCATGGTCGACACGACGAAGATCTGCGAGAGTGCATAGGCGACGCGTTGGCGCAGTTGCGCCGGATCCTGTACGGCGTGTGTCCACCATGTATAGGAAATGTCGCTGGCCCTGGCCTTGTCCGCAAGGAGCCGGGCGACCGAGGCCTCTGCGGTGGACACGTGTGAGACAGACAAACCGGTGTTGAACTGGTTGTCGATCCAGCCTGCATATCCCAGCGATCGCACGCTGGCCACGGTACTTGGTGTGGCGCCAAAGCTGGCCTGGCCCAGGAAGCGGTGGGCATCATGTTCAGTGATCGCACCAGCCTGGCTGGCGTTGCCGGTTTCGGGCGCAGCCTG
The DNA here is from genome assembly GCA_002339015.1 of Burkholderiales bacterium UBA1834. Lineage (GTDB taxonomy): Bacteria > Pseudomonadota > Gammaproteobacteria > Burkholderiales > Burkholderiaceae_C > Aquabacterium. Next base: position 120,026 of record DDJC01000002.1, on the reverse strand, counting down.
GCCCGACGAGGTTCCGCTGCCATTGCTGCCGGGGGCGTTGCCTCCGCCAGCGCTGCCGCCGCCACCACCGCCGCCCCCGCATGCGCTGAGCATTGCCGCGGCCAGCGCCGCGATCACGGTCATGCGACCGGCCGACCAACCCATCCACTTCATGCACGTCACCCACATTCGAACGATCAACCCACTGGACCTGCGGGCGTTCTTCGATGTTCTGGGTACCGCCGTGAACGCCTCCGATCGGTATCGGCGCGATGCTCTCTGCTTTTCAGGTGTGCAGGGGTAACCCGCCGTGCGCAAAGTCACGGCCACCGTCAAACGTTTGAGTGACGATTTGTAAGGTCAAGCCCGTTGTAGGAAGCAGGCTGACAAGGCGATGGTGATCGCCTTACAGGTTGGGCGACAGGGCGCGTTCGGCCTCGGTGATGCTCAGGCCGGTGTGTCCGGCCCAGTCTTCCAGCTGATCCCCTGCGATCTTGCCAACGTTGAAGTAGTCGGCCTCGGGGTGGGCCATGTAGAAGCCGCTCACGCTGGCGGCAGGCATCATGGCCAGGCTCTCGGTCAGGTGCATGTGCACCTCGTGCGCGTCCAGCACCTTGAACATGGCGCGCTTGACGGTGTGGTCAGGGCAGGCAGGGTAGCCGGGTGCCGGTCGGATGCCGCGGTACTGCTCCTTGATCAACTGGGTGTTGTCCAGTTGTTCCTGCTCGGCATAGGCCCAGAACTCCTTGCGCACGCGCTCGTGCATGCGCTCGGCGAAGGCCTCGGCCAGGCGGTCGGCCAGGGCCTTGAGCATGATGGCGGAGTAGTCGTCATGGCGGGCCATGAACTCCGCTTCCTTCTTCTCGATGTTCAGGCCGGCCGTCACCGCGAACAGGCCGATGTAGTCGGGCTTGCCGCCGGCATCGGGCCGGGGCGCGATGAAATCGGCCAGGCTGCGGTTGGGGCGTTTCACCCCGTCGACCGTGGGACGCTCGGTCTGCATGCGCAGCGGCGCCCATTTCATCAGCACCTCGCTGCGCGTCTCGTCTCGGTAGACCTCGATCACGTCATCGTTCACCGTGTTGGCCGGGTACAGCGCGATCACACCGTGCGCGGTCAGCCAGCGGCCTTCCACGATCTTCTTGAGCATGGCCTGGGCATCGGCATAGACACGCGTGGCTTCCTCGCCCACCACCTCGTCCTTCAGGATGGCGGGGAAGGGGCCGGCCAGGTCCCAGGTCTGGAAGAACGGGCCCCAGTCGATGTAGGCGGCCAGCTCGCCCAGGTCGTAGTTCTTGAACACGCGCCGTCCCAGGAACTTGGGCGCCTCGGGCGTGTGGATCGACCAGTCCACCGGCGTCTTGTTGGCGCGCGCCTCGGCCAAGGGCACCATGGGCGTGGCCTTCTTGTTGGCGTGCTGCTGACGCACCTTGTCGTAGTCGGCGTTCAGCTCGGCGATGTAGGCGGCCTGGCGCTCGGGGCTCAGCAGCTCGGAGCACACGCCCACCGCGCGCGAGGCATCGGGCACGTAGACCACCGGCCCGCTGAAATTGGGCGCGATCTTCACGGCTGTGTGCACGCGCGAGCAGGTGGCGCCACCGATCAGCAGCGGTATCTGGCGCTCGCGGAAGTAGTCGTCCCGCTCCATCTCGCCCGCCACGTACTGCATCTCTTCCAGGCTGGGCGTGATCAGGCCGGACAGGCCGATGATGTCGGCGCCTTCTTCCTTGGCCTTGGCCAGGATGTCGGCACAGGGCACCATCACGCCCATGTTGACCACCTCGAAGTTATTGCACTGCAAGACCACGGTGACGATGTTCTTGCCGATGTCGTGCACATCGCCCTTCACGGTGGCGATCACGATCTTGCCTTTGGCCTTGGCGTCGCCGCCCGCCGCGATCAGCTGAGCCTTTTCTTCCTCGATGTAGGGCAGCAGGTGGGCCACGGCCTGCTTCATCACGCGGGCGGATTTCACCACCTGAGGCAGGAACATCTTGCCCGCGCCGAACAGGTCGCCCACAGTGTTCATGCCGGCCATCAACGGGCCTTCGATCACGTGCAGCGGGCGTCCGCCTCCGGCCTTGATCTTCTGCCAGGCCTCTTCGGTGTCGGCCACGATGAAGTCGGTGATGCCGTGCACCAGTGCGTGGCTCAGGCGCACCTCGACCGTGGCCGGCTCTTCAGCGGTGCCGCGCCAGGCCAGCTTCGCGCTGTCGTCCTTGGCCGTGCCCTTGACCTGCTCGGCGATGGCCAGCAGGCGCTCGGTCGGCGTCAGGCTGGTGTCGTCGCCTTCGCGGTAGACGGGCTTGCGGTTGAGCACCACGTCTTCGACGCGCTCGCGCAACTGCGCATCAAGGTTGTCGTACACGCCCACCATGCCGGCGTTGACGATGCCCATGTCCATGCCCGCCTGGATGGCGTGGTACAGGAACACGGTGTGAATGGCTTCTCGCACCGGCTCGTTGCCGCGGAAGCTGAAGCTCACATTCGACACGCCGCCGCTGATCTTGGCGCCCGGCAGGTTCTGCTTGATCCATCGCGTGGCCTCGATGAAGTCGACGGCGTAGTTGTCGTGCTCCTCGATGCCGGTGGCCACCGCGAAGATGTTCGGGTCGAACACGATGTCCTCGGGCGGGAAGCCCACTTCGTCCACCAGGATGCGGTAAGCGCGCGCGCAGATCTCGGTCTTGCGCGCGTAGGTGTCGGCCTGGCCCACTTCGTCGAAGGCCATCACCACAGTGGCGGCGCCGTAGCGCTTGATCAGCCGTGCCTGGCGCTTGAACTCGGCCTTGCCTTCCTTCAGCGAGATGGAGTTGACGATGCCCTTGCCCTGCACGCACTTCAGGCCCGCCTCGATCACGTCCCACTTGGACGAGTCGATCATGATGGGCACGCGCGCGATCTCGGGCTCGCCGGCGATCAGGTTCAGAAAGCGCACCATGGCAGCCTTGCTGTCGAGCATGGCCTCGTCCATGTTGATGTCGATCACCTGGGCGCCGTTTTCCACCTGCTGGCGCGCCACCGACAGCGCATCCTCGAAACGCCCCTCAAGAATCATGCGCGCGAAGGCCTTGGAGCCTGTCACGTTGGTGCGCTCGCCCACGTTCACGAACAGCGTACCCTGGCCGATGTGGACCGGCTCCAGGCCGGACAGGCGCATCGGGGGCGGGGTGGGAACAGCGTGGGAAGGCGAAGCGGGGGCGGTCATCCCGCGATTTTAGCGGGGCGGCATCAAACGCTGGTCTGCATCCCCAGGAAGGTTTCCTCGATCTTGAGCGAGCTGCGCTGGCCCACGTCAGCCCGGTGCGCGGCCAGCCAGCCGTCGGCCGCCTGGCGGCCCAGCGCGTGCAGCTGCTGCAGGAAGGTCCAGTCGGTGTTGAACTTGCTGGAGGCGTTGAAGGGCGCCAGGCCGTCGTCGTCGGCCACCATGTGCAGGCGCAGATCCTTGTAGCGGCCCGGATCGAGCTTCTGCTCCTTCAGCAGGCGAGACACGAAAGCGATCGCCCGCATCTCGCCGATCAGGCTGGTGTTGAAGGTGATCTCGCTGAGCCGGTCGATGATGTCCATGCTGCGCGTGGGCGTGTCCGGCCGCGCCAGCGCATTGATCTTGATGAGCAGGATGTCCATGGCCTGGGTGTTGTAGATCAGCGGGAAGAGGGCAGGGTTGCCCGTGTAGCCGCCGTCCCAGTAGGGCTCGCCGTCGATCTCCACCGCCTGGAACACGAAGGGCAGACAGGCCGAGGCCAGCAGGGCGTCCAGGCTCAGGGCTTGATCCGTGAAGACGCGCGCCTGACCGGTGCGCACCGAGGTGGCCGTGATGAACAGGTGTACGTCGCAGCGCTTGCAGCCCTGGTGCAGCGCCTCGACCTTGACGTGGCGCTGCAGCACGTCGCGCAGCGGGTTCAGGTTGAGTGGGTTGAACTCGTAGGGGCTGAAGGCCCGCGTGAACATGTTCAGCCACTGGTAGGCCGGAAACTGGTCGAAGTTGAACTCGGGCCGCAGTAGCCCGTTCTGGATCGTCAGGGGCGAGAAGATGGGGCCGTGGCGGCTGACGTCCTGCCAGAAGTCGCGCAGGGCCTGCTGGGCCTGTCGGCGGGCCTGCGTCTCGCCGCCTTCGGCGTGGCCCTGCACATACCCCGTCAGCATCACAGCGCCGTTGAGCGCGCCTGCACTCGTTCCTGAGATGCCCATGAAATCCAGGCCGTCGTCGTCCAGGAGCCGGTCGAGCACGCCCCAGGTGAAAGCGCCGTGCGAACCGCCGCCCTGCAGGGCAAGGTCCACTGTGGGCCGGGCGCGCGGCGCGGCGGCCTTGCGCCTGGCGGGGGCGGCCTTCCGGGCGGGCGCCTTGACCACCGGTGGATTGGACGGTGCGGTCCTGGTCTGGGTGCGGCTGGATGCGCTCTTGCGCAGCGGGGCGCTGGCAGCGGGGCCGGGCTTGGCGGGGTTACGGCGGGTCGTCATGGGCACAGTCTAATCAAATTGCTGCAGTGCAGCATGACTATTGCAATGTCCGGACCACGGGCCGGCGTCCCCATGCCCCCCTTTTGGGTCACCCTTGCGAGGGCGTGAAAATTAAGCCACGACCACTGTACAAAGATCCAGTCTTTGCCATAATGGCGCCATCCCGTCGGCCCCGTCGACACCCTGAACAACCCCCGCGGCAACGCATCGCCGCCCCCGGAGACCCTGCATGGAAGCCACCGCCAAGTCCGCCCTGAGCAACGAAAAAGCCAAAGCCCTCCAGGCGGCCCTGGCCCAGATCGAGAAGCAGTTCGGCAAGGGCTCCATCATGCGCCTGGGCGAAGGCGAGGTGGTCGAGGACATCCAGGTCGTCTCCACCGGTTCCCTGGGCCTGGACATCGCCCTGGGCGTCGGCGGCCTGCCCCGTGGTCGCGTGGTCGAGATCTACGGCCCCGAATCCTCCGGCAAAACCACCCTCACCCTGCAGGTCGTGGCCGAGATGCAAAAGCAGGGCGGCGTCTGCGCCTTCATCGATGCCGAACACGCCCTGGATGCGCAGTATGCGCAAAAGCTGGGCGTCAACCTGCAGGATCTGCTGATCTCCCAGCCCGACACGGGCGAGCAGGCCCTCGAGATCGTCGACGCCCTGGTGCGCTCCGGCTCTGTCGATCTGATCATCGTTGATTCGGTGGCCGCACTCACCCCCAAGGCCGAACTCGAAGGCGAGATGGGTGACGCACTGCCCGGCCTGCAGGCCCGCCTGATGAGCCAGGCCCTGCGCAAGCTCACTGCCACGATCAAGAAGACCAACTGCATGGTCGTCTTCATCAACCAGATCCGCATGAAGATCGGCGTGATGTTCGGCAGCCCCGAAACCACCACCGGCGGCAATGCGCTCAAGTTCTACGCCTCGGTGCGCCTTGACATCCGCCGCATCGGCTCGATCAAGAAGGGCGAAGAAATCATCGGCAACGAGACCAAGGTCAAGGTTGTCAAGAACAAGGTGTCCCCCCCCTTCAAGACCGCCGAGTTCGACATCCTCTACGGCGAAGGCATTTCCCGAGAAGGCGAGATCATCGACCTGGGCGTGACCGCCAAGATTGTCGACAAATCCGGGGCCTGGTATGCCTACAACGGCGAGAAGATTGGCCAGGGCAAGGACAACTCGCGCGAGTTTCTGCGCGAGAACCCTGACTTGGCCCGCGAGATCGAGAACAAGATCCGTGAATCGCTGGGCATCTCGCTGCTGCCACCGGCCGTGGTGGGCGCTTCGGACGCCGAGTGATCTGGCCCGGCTGGGGCCGTGGCCTCATGTGGTCTGAACCAGGCTGGCCCTGTGGTACTGGTCCGGATGCGCCGGATGCGCCGGATGCGCCGGATGCGCCGGGCGCGACATGGCAGGCATGAAGCCGCAGCTGTCTCTCAAAGGTCGGGCGCTCAAGTACCTGGCTGCCCGTGAGCATTCCCGCCTGGAGCTCACTCGCAAGCTGGCGCCTCACGCCGAATCGGCCGAAGAGGTGGGGCGCGTGCTCGATGAGCTGGAGCAACGCGGCTTCCTCTCTGCCGAGCGCTTCGCCGAATCCGTGGTGCACCGCAAGGCCGCCCGTTATGGCACTGCCCGCCTCAAGGCCGAACTGGCCCAGCACCGCCTGCCCGAAGACCTCACCCGCAGCGTCACCGAGCAACTCAAGGCCTCCGAGTTCGACCGCGCCCACGCCCTGTGGGCCCGCCGCTTCGGCGAGCCGCCCACCCATCCGGAAGACAAGGCCCGCCAGACCCGTTTCCTGGCGGCTCGGGGCTTCGCGGGCGACGTGATTCGCCGGGTGCTGCGGGGCGATGGGTTCCGCGATCCGGAACAAAACACCTGAATCCGCCCCTGCAAAGCCCCGCGGCGTGCGCCGCCCCCTGCATCCACGGGGGGTGGCGGTGCTATGCTGCGCGGTGCTCCGCACGAATTACCCATTCGCGTGCGGCGCGCCCCTGGCATCCGATCGGTTCCGGGGGTTTTGTCATGTTCGACAAGAACGAACGCCACACAAAAGACTGCGAGTCTTCACATGAAAATCCACGAGTACCAAGGCAAAGAGATCCTGAGCCGATTTGGCGTGCCGGTCCCAAGAGGCATCCCGGCATTTTCCGTTGACGAAGCCGTGGCTGCGGCTGAGAAGCTGGGCGGCCCGGTGTGGGTCGTGAAGGCCCAGATCCACGCGGGTGGCCGCGGCAAGGGCGGTGGCGTCAAGGTCGCCAAGTCCATCGACGACGTCAAGCGTCTGGCCAGTGACATCCTGGGCATGCAGCTCAAGACCCACCAGACCGGCCCCGACGGCCAGAAGGTCAACCGCCTGTACATCGAAGACGGCGCCGACATCCAGAAGGAATACTACGTGTCCGTGGTCACCGATCGGGGCACCCAGAAGGTCGCGTTCATCGCCTCCAGCGAAGGCGGCATGGACATCGAGGAAGTGGCGCACAGCACGCCCGAGAAGATCATCAAGGTGTTCGTCGATCCGCTCGCCGGCCTGACCGACGCGCAAGCCAAGGAAGTCGCCGACGGCATCGGCATGCCGGCCGATTCCACCGCCCAGGCCGTGGACATCTTCAAGAAGCTCTACCAGTGCTACATGGAGACGGACGCCTCCCTGGTCGAGATCAACCCGCTGAACCGTGACTCCAAGGGCAACGTGATCGCCCTGGACGCCAAGTTCAACTTCGACAGCAACGCCCTGTTCCGCCACCCCGACATCGTGGCGCTGCGTGACCTGGACGAAGAAGACCCCGCCGAAATCGAGGCTTCCAAGTTCGATCTGGCCTACATCCAGCTCGACGGCAACATCGGCTGCCTGGTCAACGGCGCTGGCCTGGCCATGGCCACCATGGACACCATCAAGCTGTTTGGCGGCGAGCCGGCCAACTTCCTCGATGTGGGTGGTGGCGCCACGGCCGAGAAGGTCACCGAAGCCTTCAAGATCATGCTCAAGAGCCCCAAGGTCAAGGGCATCCTGGTCAACATCTTCGGCGGCATCATGAAGTGCGACACCATCGCCGATGGCGTCATCACCGCCTGCAAGGCCGTGAACCTCAACGTGCCCCTGGTGGTGCGCATGAAGGGCACCAACGAAGAGCTGGGCAAGAAGATGCTGGCGGACTCCGGTCTGCCCATCATCAGCGTGGACACGATGGCTGAAGCAGCCACCAAGATCGTGGCCGCAGTGAAATGACCCACCCCCGAAGCGCCTGCGGCGCTCCCCCTCAAGGGGGCGTCGCCAGCAGCCCGGCAAAGCCGGCTCTGCGGCGCCTGCAGGGACAAACCTCTTCGAGCAAGGTACAGATATGAGCATCCTCATCAACAAGGACACCAAGGTCATCACCCAGGGCATCACGGGCAAGACCGGTCAGTTCCACACCCTCGGTTGCCAGGCCTACGCCAATGGCAAGAACGCTTTCGTTGCTGGCGTGAACCCCAAGAAGGCCGGCGAGAAGTTTTCCGACATCCCCATCTACGCCTCCGTCAAGGAAGCGGCCACGCAGACCGGCGCCACGGTGTCGGTGATCTACGTGCCGCCCGCCGGCGCGGCTGATGCCATCTGGGAAGCCGTCGAGGCCGACCTGGACCTGGTGATCGCCATCACCGAGGGCATCCCCGTGCGCGACATGCTGATGGTGCGCAACAAGATGAAGGCCAAGGAAGCCGCCGGCGGCAAGAAGACGCTGCTGCTGGGCCCCAACTGTCCCGGCCTGATCACGCCCGACGAGATCAAGATCGGCATCATGCCTGGCCACATCCACAAGAAGGGCCGCATCGGCGTGGTCTCGCGCTCCGGCACGCTGACCTATGAAGCCGTGGCGCAGCTGACCGAGTTGGGCCTGGGCCAATCCAGCGCCGTCGGCATCGGTGGCGACCCGATCAACGGCCTCAAGCACATCGACGTGATGAAGGCCTTCAACGACGATCCCGACACGGACGCCGTGATCATGATCGGCGAGATCGGCGGCCCCGACGAGGCCGAGGCCGCCCAGTGGTGCAAGGCCAACATGAAGAAGCCCATCGTCGGCTTCATTGCTGGTGTCACCGCCCCTCCTGGCAAGCGCATGGGCCACGCCGGCGCGCTGATCTCCGGTGGTGCCGACACGGCCGATGCCAAGCTCGCCATCATGGAAGAGTGCGGTTTCACCGTCACCCGCAACCCTTCGGAGATGGGCAAATTGCTCAAGGGCCTGCTGTAAGCCCCCGCAATTAATCTCATCGTTTCCCACAAGCAGCCCCTACACTTCCGGGGCTGCTTTTTTGTTTGCTGTTGTGAGACATGGACGCCTTGCTGACGCCCGATTTCTGGTTCGCCGTGGGCCAGATCATCATGATCGACATCCTGCTGGGTGGCGACAACGCCGTGGTCATCGCGCTGGCCTGCCGCAATTTGCCGGCGGATCTGCGCCGCCAGGGCATCCTGTGGGGCACGCTGGGCGCCATCGGCCTGCGCGTCATCCTGATTTTCTTCGCCATGTCGCTGCTGGCGCTGCCCTACCTCAAGCTGGTGGGCGCGGCCTTGCTGCTGTGGATCGGCGTCAAGCTGCTCATCCCCGAGGATGAAGGGCACGGCGACATCAAGGGCAGCGACCGCCTGTGGGGCGCTGTCAAGACCATCATCATTGCCGACTTCGTGATGAGCGTGGACAACGTCATCGGCATTGCCGGTGCGGCCCAGGGTTCGGGCGGCCATGAGGGTCACCAGATGGCCCTGGTCGTGTTTGGCCTGATCGTGAGCATTCCGATCATCGTGTGGGGCAGCAGCCTGGTGCTCAAGATGATGGACCGTTTCCCGGTGATCATCACCGCTGGCGGCATGCTGTTGGGGTGGATCGCCGGTACGCTGGCCGTGACCGATCCGGTGCTGGCGCCGTACCTGGCCGTCTCCGACACCATGCGGTATGTATGGGGGGCGGCCGGTGCGATCCTGGTGTACCTGGTAGGGGCCTCGCTGGCCAGACGCCAGGCCGCCGAAACATGATGCTTGGCAGTCCAAGGGCAAGGGGGCGCTCATGATCTGGTGGGTGGTGCTGTTGCTGGTCGGCGTCGCCGTGATGCTGGCCTTGTGGATGGTTCGGAACAACCGGCGGCCGCCCATGCGCAGCCGTTCATCGGGCTTTGCCGCGTCCACCCGCCCTGCCGCCACCCGCCCCATGGTTTCGCGCAATGCGGGCACGACCGCCTCGGGCGTATCCACCCAGCCGATCCGCCCGGCGCGGCCGCGCACGGAGGACACCGGCCCCGAAACGGTGCTGTCCTACCTGCATTTCCAGAACAGCGCGCCCGTGTCCGACTACCCGTCCGAGATCGGCAGTGATTTCGGCCCGTCGTCATTGCCGCCCGAATCGCCGGACCGGCAACGCCTTGAGCGCGCCCTGCGCGACCTGCAGGATGGCCCGGCCGACAAGGCCTGGGAAGCGCTCAAGGGCTTCCGCCCCGAGCCGGAGCACCAGGCCGCCTGCCTGGAAACGCTCGAACGCATCGCCCTGGCCTTCGAGCGCGACCAGCGCTTCGACGCTGCCCGCGACGTCTACGAGCACATGGCCGACATCGACCCGCACTGGCGCGATGTCAAGCTGCGTCTGATGCGCGCGCGCGGTTTGGCGCAGAACGCCACCGTGAACACCTGGGGCACGGTGCCGGCCCAGCCCATGCCGCAGATCACCAAGCGGCAACTGGGCAAGTACCTGGTCGACAAGGAGATCGGCCGCGGTGCCATGGGCGCGGTCTACCTGGGCTACGACCCGGCCACCGACCACCGCGTGGCCCTCAAGACCATGGCCCTGGCCCAGGAGTTCAGCGGCAACGATCTGATCGATGCGCGCGCGCGTTTCCTGCGCGAGGCCGAGATGGCCGGGCGTCTGGAGTACCCGGACATTGTCAGCATCATCGATGCCGGCGAGGAAAACGGCCTGGCCTTCATCGCGATGGAACTGGTCGAAGGCACTGACCTGAGCGAGTACACCTCGCCCGACCGCCTGCTGCCGCTGGCGCACCTGATCCCCATCATGGCCCGGGTGGCCGCGGCATTGGCCTATGCCCACACCCGAGGGGTGACGCACCGCGACATCAAGCCCGGCAACATCATGGTCGACCTGAACCGCGACGTGGTGAAGGTGATGGATTTCGGCGTGGCCCGCGTGGCCGATGCCGCGCGTACCCGCACCGGCGTGGTCCTGGGTACGCCCACCTTCATGTCGCCCGAGCAGCTCGCCGGCCAGAACATCGACGGCCGATCAGATCTGTACTCGCTGGGCGTCACCTTCTTCCAGCTGCTCACGGGCCAGTTGCCCTACCGCAATGACTCCATGGCCGTGCTGATGCGCGCCATTGCCCACGATGCCGTGCCCCACGTGAGCGACATCCGCCCCGAGGTGCCCCGCGCGCTGGGTGATGTGGTCGCGCTGGCGCTGCAAAAGCATCCCAACACCCGCTATGCCGACGGACAGCAGATGGCCGAAGACCTGCGGGCCGTGGCCATTGCCATGCAGGCCGATGCGCAAAGGGCCGCTCAGGCCCCTGCGCAAGGGCAGTCGGTGGACCTCGACCTGGGCTGAGCGAAACCAGAGACAATCCCAGCCATGGACTTCGAGTTCTTCAGCCAAACCGACACGGGCCGCGTGCGCTCGAACAACGAGGATTCGGTGGCGGTCGATGCCCCTGGCGGCGTCGTCGTGCTGGCCGACGGCATGGGCGGCTACAACGCGGGCGAGGTCGCCAGCCAGATGGCCTGCGAATTCATCAGCGCCGAGCTGGTGCGCTGGCTGGCCCAGGCCTCGACCACGGCGTCCGACGTGGACGTCAAGCGCGCCATGGACATCTGCGTGGACAACGCCAACCGCGCCATCTTCAGCGCCGCCCACTCCAACCCCACCTACGCGGGCATGGGCACCACCCTGGTCCTGTCGGTGTTCCGGCCCGGGCGGGTGCTGGTCGGCCACATCGGGGATTCGCGGGCCTACCGCTGGCGCCAGGGTGAGCTGCAGCAGATCACCCGAGACCATTCGTTACTGCAGGAACAAATCGACGCAGGTATTCTCACGCCCGAACAAGCCGCCGTGTCCGCCAACAAGAACCTGGTCACGCGTGCCGTAGGGGTGGAGGACTACGTCTTGCTCGAAACCCGTGTGCACGAGTTGCAAAGTGGCGACATCATCCTGATGTGCTCCGACGGGTTGTCCGACATGCTGGACGACCGCCAGATCGCCGAAGTGCTGACAAGTCACCACACCAGCCTGCCGCAAGCAGGGGCGGCGCTGATTGAAGCCGCCAATGCCGTCGGCGGGCGGGATAATATTGCCGTGACGTTGACCCGCGCCCAGGGAGCCGTCGAACAGCCGCCCAAAGCGTGGTGGCCGTTCCGACGGTTGGGCGGTGGTGCCTAGCGTGTCACGTCTCCCATTTCCAAAACCCGAATCAAAACCCAATACCCAAGAGGTTCCGCATGGGAAAGCTGGTCGTCTCGCTCGACGGGGTCGTCATCAAGGAAGTCCAGATCACGAAGGACAAGACCTCCCTCGGCCGCCGTCCCTACAACGACATCGTGATCGACAACCTGGCGGTCAGCGGTGAGCACGCCGTGATGCAGCTGGTGGGGCAGGACGTCTTCATTGAAGATCTCAACTCCACCAACGGCACCTACATCAACGGCAAGGCCGTCAAGAAGCAGCTGCTGCAGCACAACGACACGGTCGAGATCGGCAAGTACAAGATCAAGTACCTGGTCGAGACCAGCGACGAGTTCGAGAAGACGATGGTGATGCGCCCGGGGGGCGGTGGTTTTTCTGGTGCTGCCGGGGTGGCCCAGCGCCCGGTGGCCTCTGCCATGACGATGCCCGGTGGCCTGGGCGCGCCCGTTGGGGTGCCGCCGTCGATGCCGCCGCGGAGCCAGCCGCCGGTCGCGGCCAGCCCCGTCGCCAGCTACCAGACCGCGCCAGGCGGGGCGGCCGTGGCTGCGCCCGCGGCGCCCACGGGCTTTGGTACGGGTTTCGGCGCGCTGGGGTCCCAATCTCCGGCCTCCATCAAGGTGCTCAACGGCGCCGCAGCCGGCCGTGAAGTGCAGTTGACCAAAGTCGTCACCACGGTGGGCAAGCCCGGCGTCCAGGTGGCCTCCATCACCAAGCGGCCTGGCGGCTATGTGTTCGCGCACGTCGAAGGCTCGGCGCGGCCCGCGGTCAATGGCGCCACGGTGGCCGGCGATCCTGTCCAGCTCAAGAACGGTGACGTGATCGAGTTGGCCGGCACGCAGATGCAGTTCGTTCAGGCCTGACAGGGGCCGTGAACCCACGCGACAGGCGCCAGTGAACACCGCGCCCCAGGAGTCGTCCTCATGATCCGTGTTCTGGGCTGCCATGGGTCGATCGCGGCCCGGTGCCACACCACCTCCTTCCTGCTGGACGATGACATCCTCATCGACGCAGGCAGCGGGGTGGGCGAGTTGCGTCTGGACGAACTGGCCCGCATCGACCACATCCTGCTCAGCCACAGCCACCTAGACCACATCCTGAGCGTGCCCTTGCTGGCCGACAGCGTGATCAAGCTGCGGATGACACAGGGCGATCTGAGCAGCCTTCGGCCCATCCAGATCCACGGCCTGCCGCAGACGCTGGAGGCCTTGAAGGCCCACATCCTCAATGGCGTGATCTGGCCGGATTTTTCCCGCTTGCCCAGCGCTGCGCACCCGATCCTGACCTTGCACCCGTTCAATGTGGGTGATGTGTTGAGCTTCCGTGCGCCGGCCGGTGGCTCGGCGCAGCGCCATGTGCGCGTGCTGCCTGCCCGTCACACGGTACCGGGGGTGGGCTTCGGGGTGGAGACGCCGCAGGGCTTGTGGATCTACAGCGGCGACACGGGGCCGAATCCCGAGTTGTGGAAACTGCTGTCGGGGCAGAAGATCGCGCAGTTGGTGATCGAGACCGCGTTCGGCAATGAAGAGGCGCATCTGGCGGACATCAGTGGGCACCTGTCTCCGCAGACGCTGGCCAAGGAGCTGGCCCAGCTGGCTGGTGAGGTGAATGTGTACATCACCCATCCCAAGCCGGGCGAGGTCCCGGCGGTGCTGTCGCAGATCCGGGCGCTGGACAGCCGGCATCGGATCGAGCCTTTGCGGGAGGGGCAGCGGTTTGGGGTGCCGCTGCAAGCAGACTGACGTGAGGTGTCAGGCGGTGCTGACAATAAATGTCAGCCTAAGGCCTCGGCAGGGACTTGAAACGTCACCATGACTCGGCACTCTCGTAAACAGATGCAACAAAAACGAGGCTGGCTTCCGGGTAAACGTGTGGAATTTGGCAGGTTTCTGTGGGGTTCCACCCCTGGCATGAGGGGTGCTCATAGAAAGGCACGGCGGTCGATCCGGCCCCGGATCGACAGCAACCTCACAACCAGGGCCGCGGCCCTACCGGAGTTCAACATGACCAAGCTGCAACAAGCACGCCGCAAGGCACAAAAGGGTTTCACGCTGATCGAACTGATGATCGTGGTGGCGATCATTGGTATTCTGGCTGCGGTGGCTATTCCGCAGTATCAGGATTACGTTTCTCGCGGCCGCTGGGCGGCCAACGTGGCTTCCGTGGCGAACATTCAACAAGGTGTTGCGCAATGTCTGCAGGAAAACAATGGCACGATGGCTTCCTGCAATACGGCAAAACTTCTGTTTGATGGCGGTTTTATTCGTTCTGAGACGCTCCCCACCCCCCCCCATGCCGCAGGTGCCGTTACGTGGACTGGCGGTAATTTGGTGATCACAGGGAACGGCGCTGCTGGCAATTGTAAAGTCACCATGACCCCCGATACTGCGACCAATCCCAACGCTTTGACTTGGACTATCAAGGCCAGCGAAAGCGGCTGCTCGAAGTCCAACACTGGCTTCAACACCTGACCGTTCTCAACCGGAAAGCAAGACGGGCCTGCGGGCCCGTCTTGCTTTTTTCCGCGGGTGCTTTTGCGCTCCTGGTTTAAAAGCGGGTTCTTTGCAAGACGCTAAAATCCCCTTTTTCTCTTCTCCGTGTTCTCCATGCCCGACACCACCAAGAACGCCTCCGCCATGGCCCATGCCATCCGCGCGCTGGCGATGGACGCCGTCCAGCAAGCCAACTCTGGTCACCCCGGCGCCCCGATGGGCATGGCCGACATCGCTGTCGCCCTGTGGGGGCGTCACCTGCGCCACCACCCCTCGCAGCCCCAGTGGGCCGACCGTGACCGCTTCGTGCTGTCCAATGGCCACGGCTCGATGCTGCTGTACGCGCTGCTGCACCTGACGGGCTACGACCTGTCGGTTGAAGAACTCAAGAACTTCCGCCAACTGCACAGCAAGACCCCGGGCCACCCCGAAGTCGGCTACACCCCGGGCGTCGAAACCACCACCGGCCCGCTGGGCCAGGGCGTCACCAACGCCGTGGGCTTCGCGCTGGCCGAGAAGCTGCTGGCCGCCGAGTTCAACCGCGATGGCCACGCCATCGTCAACCACCACACCTATGTCTTCCTGGGCGACGGCTGCCTGATGGAAGGCATCAGCCACGAAGCTGCCGCGCTGGCAGGTGCCTGGAAGCTCAACAAGCTGATCGCGCTGTACGACGACAACGGCATCTCGATCGACGGCCAGGTCGCGCCCTGGTTCATCGACGACACGCCCAAGCGCTTCGAAGCCTACGGCTGGGACGTGATCGACCTGATCGACGGCCATGACGTGGACGAGGTGGACGCCGCCATCGCCCAGGCCAAGCAAAGCCAGACCAAGCCCACGCTGATCGTCTGCAAGACGGCCATCGGCAAGGGCTCGCCCAACCGCGCCAACACCGCCAAGGCCCACGGCGAACCGCTGGGTGCCGAAGAAATCGCCCTGACCCGCGAGGCCATCGGCTGGGCGCACGAGCCCTTCGTGTTCCCCGAAGAGGTCTATGCCGACTGGGACGCCAAGGCCGAAGGCCAGCTGCTGGTGGACGACTGGAACCAGCGTTTCGCTGCCTACGAGGCCGCCCACCCCAGCCTGGCCGCCGAGTTCAAGCGCCGCATGGCGGGTGAGCTGCCCGCCAACTTCGCCGAGATCGCCGTGAACGCCGTGGGCGCCGCGCACGACAAGGCTGAAACCGTGGCCAGCCGCAAGGCCAGCCAGATCGCGCTGGAGTTCTTCACGGCCGCGCTGCCCGAACTGCTGGGCGGCAGCGCCGACCTGACCGGCTCGAACCTCACCAACACCAAGAGCACGCCGCCTCTGCGTTTCGATGAGCAGGGCGCCGTGGTCCTGACCGAAGACGGCAAGCCCGGCCGCCACATCAACTACGGTGTGCGCGAGTTCGGCATGGCCGCGATCATGAACGGCGTGGCCCTGCACGGCGGCTTCATCCCCTACGGCGGCACCTTCCTGACCTTCAGCGATTACAGCCGCAACGCCATCCGCATGGCCGCGCTGATGAAGCAGCGCGTGATCCACGTGTTCACGCACGATTCCATCGGCCTGGGCGAAGATGGCCCGACCCACCAGTCGGTCGAGCACGCTGCCAGCCTGCGCCTGATCCCCGGCCTCGATGTCTGGCGCCCGGCCGACACGGCCGAGACCGCCGTGGCCTGGACCATGGCCCTGGCCAACAAGAACCGGCCCAGCGCGCTGCTGCTGTCGCGCCAGAACCTGCCCTATGCGCCCAAGACCGACGCCGACGTGATCACCCAGGGTGGCTACGTGCTGGCCGAGCCCGCCGAGGCGGGCCTGCGCAAGAAGGCCCAGGGCGTGATCATTGCCACCGGCTCTGAAGTGCAACTGGCGCTGCATGCCCAGGCCGAACTGGCCAAGCAAGGCATCGCCGTGCGCGTGGTGTCCATGCCCTCGACCACCGTGTTCGACCGCCAGCCCGTTGCCTACAAGAAGAGCGTGCTGCCCGACGGCCTGCCCCGCGTGGCGGTCGAGGCCGGTGTGACCGACTTCTGGTGGAAGTACGGCTGCGCCGCCGTGGTCGGCATCGACACCTACGGCGAATCGGCCCCGGCCAACGTGCTGTTCAAGCACTTCGGCTTCACGACCGAGAACGTCGTCAACACCGTCAAGGTGGCGCTGGGCGTCGCGCGCCTCAAGCGCTGAACCCTGCGTCCGCCACGAACAAGTTTTCCTGCAATTCAATTCTTCAAGAGAGAACTGACATGACCATCAAGATCGGTATCAACGGTTTTGGCCGCATTGGCCGCATGGTGTTTCGCGCCGCCGTTCAGAACTTCAACGACATCGAAGTCGTCGGCATCAACGACCTGCTCGAGCCCGACTACCTGGCCTACATGCTGAAGTACGACAGCGTGCACGGCCGCTTCAAGGGCGACGTTTCCGTTGATGGCAACACCCTGATCGTCAACGGCAAGCGCATCCGCCTGACTGCCGTGAAGAACCCCGCCGAGCTGAAGTGGGACGAAGTCGGCGCCGACGTGGTGGTCGAATCGACCGGCCTCTTCCTGACCAAGGACACCGCCGAGGCCCACCTGAAGGCCGGCGCCAAGAAGGTGATCCTGTCGGCCCCGTCGAAGGACGACACCCCGATGTTCGTCTACGGCGTGAACCACGGCACCTACAAGGGCGAGGCCATCATCTCCAACGCCTCGTGCACCACCAACTGCCTGGCCCCGATCGCCAAGGTGCTGAACGACAAGTGGGGCATCAAGCGCGGCCTGATGACCACCGTGCACGCCGCCACCGCCACGCAGAAGACGGTCGACGGCCCCTCGAACAAGGACTGGCGCGGCGGCCGCGGCATCCTCGAGAACATCATCCCCAGCTCCACCGGTGCCGCCAAGGCCGTGGGCGTGGTGATCCCCGAGCTCAACAAGAAGCTGACCGGCATGGCCTTCCGCGTGCCCACCTCCGACGTGTCGGTGGTGGACCTCACGGTCGAGCTGAACAAGGACGCCACCTACGAAGAGATCTGCGCCGAGATGAAGGCCCAGTCGCAAGGCGCCCTCAAGGGCGTGCTGGGTTACACGGAAGACAAGGTGGTGGCCACCGACTTCCGCGGCGAATCGTGCACCTCCGTGTTCGATGCAGAGGCGGGCATTGCTTTGGACAAAACTTTCGTGAAGGTCGTGTCCTGGTACGACAACGAGTGGGGCTATTCCAACAAGGTGTTGGAAATGGCACGCGTCGTGGCCAAGTGATCAAGACTTAATCAGTTACCACACTGAATGCAGACGGCCCCACGGGGCCGTTTGTTGTTTTTAGCGTTGAACTTTCCCGTCAAACGGCCGAACACCCTGTAACGCCTACTTCACAGCCGGGAAGGCGCGCCGATAATCTGGCGCGACCGAATTCCAAAGGAGATCCGAGTGACGCGCAAGGCCCTGGCTGTGATGGTTCTATCGCTGGCTTGCTCATGGAGCATGGCGGCGGAGCGCATGGCGCTGGGCCTGATTGTCAAGATGAAAAACGGGGCGACACCGACGTCTGTCGTGCGGCTGCAGGCGGCCGCCATGCCACGCGAACAGCCTCAGCGTGTGCGGCTGCGACTGGCCAACGCCGCGCGCCAGGCGGGCATCTCCTATGTGGTGGAGCGTCCCACTGCATTCGCCGCGAACGTGATCCACAACGGGCGCCCGATCCGTCTTCGGGAGGCCGAGGCGCAGGCGGCCCGGCTGCGCCAGAACCCTGACGTTGAATGGGTGGTGGTGAATGAGCTGGCACAGCGCCATGCGGTCGTGTCTCCCATCCCGCCCAACGATCCCGGTTATGCACAGCAAGGCTGGCTTGCTGCGGGTACAACGGGCGGCTTGCCCGATGTACCCACGGCCTGGGATTTCCTGGGCGGGAAGACGCTGGAGCCGATCGTGGTGGCGGTGCTGGACACGGGTGTGTTGCGACATCCCGATCTGAGCAGCCGCGTCCTTTACCAGGACGGCTATGACTTCGTGTCTGAAGTCGATTACGCCAATGATGGCAACGGCATGGACGATGACGCGACAGACCCCGGGGACTATCTGACGTCCGGGCAGATCAGCCAGAACCCCTCGCTCTACACGGATTGTGACGGGGCGCACGACAGTTCCTGGCATGGCACCGAGGTGGCCGGCATTCTGGGGGCCGAGACCAACAACAATGCGGGCATCTCAGGCATCCTGGCGTCTTTGCCCGGCTCGCCGGTGTTGCCAGTGCGGGTGGGCGGCCAATGCGGCGCAGCGGTCATTGACATCATCGAAGGCATGCTCTGGGCCGCAGGTATCAACTACAACGGGCGGCCCAAGGTCAATGCACATCCGGCCCGGGTGATCAATCTGAGTTTTGGTGGCGACGGTGGGTGTACCTGTGACAGAAGCCGCCCTATGGATGGCGCTTGTCTGTACACGGATGCGATTGCCACCCTCAGGCAGAAGGGCGCGATCCTGGTGGCTTCGGCCGGCAATGCGAGCCAGTCCAACCTGAGCGGTGGCCTGGAGACGTCGCGGCCCGCGAGTTGTCCAGGCGCCCTGGCGGTCACTGCGCTCAATGTCAACGGACAAAAGGCCCGGTACGCCAATTTTGTACCGGCCACCGGCATTGCGACTCTCGGGGGGGATCCGACGCCAGCGGTCAATGCTGCGGACAACAGCATTTACACCACGACGAATGCCGGTCCGACGGGACCCAGCATGGTGGGGGGGGTTCCCACGGACGATTACAGAAGCATTCCGGGGACCAGTTTCTCCGCACCGATTGTGGCGGGCACGGTGGCGTTGATGTGGGCGGTCAATCCCGGTTTGAGTGTGGACGCGCTGCTGGCGGGCCTGCGTAACCACGGGGTCAGGCCGCATGTGATTGTCGGCAACGCAGCAGCTTGTTCGGCCGTGTTGCCCGTGAATTCCGGGTCATGCACTTGCACCACGGCGACATGCGGTGCGGGCGTCCTCGACACCAATGCCGCTGTGCGTTGGGCCGAAGGCCAACCATGGACGCCCTACTTGTCGCCCGCTACCTCTGCCAGCTTTTTCAACGCTGCGGCCATTCGTGGCGGAAGCACCAACAGCCAGAACAATGGTGGGGGCAGTGGTGGTGGCGGTGGGGGGGCTTTGAGCCTTGTCGACGTGCTGGCGGGCTTGCTGCTGGGGGGCTGCCTGGGTATCGGACGCTGGCGCCGCCGGGCCCACTGAATCTGCGTCAACGCTGCCGGCTCAGCCCTTGCACACCCCAAACCCCTTGCCCGCCGGTAGCGTCATGCTGGCCAGCAGCCGCTGGATGGCCAGGCTGGCCTGCGGTACGCGTACCACGGCGACATCCTGCGCTGGCCGGACGGTGACGACCCGGGCCGTGCGGATGCCCCGCTGTCGCAGCGTTTCCAGGGCATTGTGGGCCTGGGCCTCCTGGTTGTAGCGCCCCAGGGACACGCCCATCGCCAGATTGGCCGGTGAGCGCACTTCTTCAAACTGAAGCCCGCGAATGCGGCGCAGTTCTTCCTGCTTGCGCCCCAGGGCTTCAGCATCGCCGTAGGGGCCCATGTAGACCAGCCACAGGCCCTGCACGGCCACGTTCTGCAAGGTCCAGCTGCCCGAGGCCAACTGGTTCAGCTGTGGCGTCACCTGACGCTGCTCGGCGAGGCTGAAGGGACCGGCTTCGAGGCACACGGGCCCGGCGGCCACGGCCACTGCGCTGGCACGGCCTGCGGCGGCACCATTGCCAGGGCGCGGCGGTGTGTCCGTGCCGGAGGCCGGGGCACTGCTTGAATCAGCAGTTGCTGGCGCGTCATCAGCGGTCTCGAGGTCTTTGCCCATGGCGGGGACGCTGGCAGCCACAGGAGGCTCGACCACCAGCCGCTCAGGGTGCACCTGGGCTTTGATGCGTTCAGGCTCCCGGCCAGCGTGTGCGTGGCTCCAGGGGCCACCCAGCCAGCCTTCTCGCCACGCGAAAAAGCCCAGGTTGGCCAGGATCAGCACCACAACAAGCGCACGCAGCATACGGGGAACGACACCTCAGAGGCGGTGGAGAGGAGGATCCCCGGATCATAGGGGATGCCATGGCGTCGTTTGCCGTGTCAGGTCTCGGAACGTGGGCGCACGCTGACTTCGCCGATCCGCCAGGGCTGCAGGGCGCCCTGGCCGTCGTCCACGAGCAACGCACCTTGGTCATCCACACCTCGGGCGATGCCCTGGGCATCGGGGGCCGCGGTTCCGGCTGCGCTGCTCTGCAGGTGGCGCCAGAGGGCCACCTCGCGTCCCCGCAGGGTATCCCGTGCATCGTAGCCCGTGCGCAAGGGCGCAAAGCCTTTTTGCTCGAAGCAACGCAGGCCAGACAGCCAGGCGGGTACCACGGCGGCCATGGCCTGGCCCGGCGTGAGAGGAAGGCCCAACCCCGAGGCGGTGTCGGTGCGCTCGTTGCGCAGCGCGTGCGGGGTGCCGGCCAGATTCAGCCCCAGGCCGATCACCACCCAGCGTTGCGCCGGGGGCAGGCCAGGGCCCTGGATGGCCTCGATCAGGATGCCGGCCAGCTTGCGGTCGTTGATCCACAGGTCATTGGGCCATTTCAGTTGCACGGCAGGAACGCTGGCCGGTGGGCGCAGCGCATCGAGCGCCTGGGCCGTCCACAGGCCCACGGCCAGCGACAAGGCGCTGCCGCCACCGGGCACGTCCGCCAGCGCCAGCGGCAGGGCCAGGCTCAGCGTGAGGGCCTGGCCGGGCTGGGCGTCCCACTGGCGGCCTGCGCGGCCCTTGCCGGCCGTCTGGCGCCAGGCGGTCACCACCACCGGATCCCGGGCGCCATCGCGGCCCAAGGCCAGGGCGTGGGCGTTGGTGGAGCCGACTTCAGGCAAGACCTCCACAGACAAGGTGGGCCAGTCGGGCTGGGCGGCCAGCCACAGTTGTTCCGCGGCCTGGTTCAGATCGGCGATGCCCGCGTCCATGAGGTTCAGGCCTTCTTCTTGCGGCGGCGGATGGCCAGCATGGTGCCCCGGCAGTCGGGCGAGCCGCACCAGCAAGCGTAGTCCTTCTTCAGGCTGGGCGTGATGCGCGAGTCGATCACCAGCCCGTAGTCGAAGAACAACTCCTCGCCCGGAGCGATGTCGCGCAGGGCTTTCAGGAAGACGCGGTTGCCGTCCTGCTCCGCCTCCAGGTTGGGCGCGCACGAGTGGTTGATCCACTTGGCCGAATTGCCCTGGTATTTGCCGTCGATGACATGGCCGTCATCCAGATGGAAGTAGAAGGTGTGATTGGGCTGGCTGGGATCGTGCGGATGGCGGTCCAGCGCCTCCTGCCAGGTGATGATCTCGCCGCGGTATTCCAGCACCGTGTCGCCGGCATGCAGGGGGCGCACGGCGTAGACGCCCTTGCCGTGCACGCCGGAGTCGCGCACCTGGGTGCGGCGCCTGCCTTTCGGGGCCTCGGCGCTGGTGGCAGCCGTCCGGGCGGCAGGCGGATTTTTCGGGGTGGCTTGCGACATGGGCAAGATTGGGTACATTGAATTGGTGGGCGCGCGTGTGCGTGTGTGCGCATGTGTACGTACGCGTATACATGCACACACGCATGCGCGAGAGCCCTGATTGTAAGAACGTATTTCCCACCGGCCATGCGGAGGCCGGCATAGACGCTATAAACACGCCCATGAGCAAAGCCCTGGTCATCGCCGAGAAACCATCCGTTGCGCAGGACATCGTCCGTGCGCTGACCCCGGTGGACGGCAAGTTCGAGAAGCACGACGAATACTTCGAAAGCGAGCACTACGTGGTGAGCTCCGCCGTGGGCCACCTGGTCGAGATCAAGGCCCCGGAGGAGTTCGACGTCAAACGCGGCAAGTGGAGCTTCACGCACCTGCCCGTGATCCCGCCGCACTTCGATCTCAATCCGATCGACAAGAGCAAGGGCCGGCTCAACGCCCTGGTCAAGCTGATCAAGCGCAAGGACGTGGACACGCTGATCAACGCCTGTGACGCGGGCCGCGAGGGTGAGCTGATCTTCCGCCTGATCGCGCAGTACGCGCAGGACAGCACGGCCACCACGCGCGCCAAGGGCCTGGGCAAGACGGTCAAGCGCCTGTGGCTGCAGAGCATGACGCCGCAGGCCATCCGCGAAGGCTTCGACAGGCTGCGCAGCGACGAGCAGATGCTGCCCCTGGCCGATGCGGCGCGCTGCCGCTCCGAGGCCGACTGGCTGGTGGGCATCAATGGCACGCGCGCGATGACGGCCTTCAACTCGCGCGATGGCGGCTTCTTCCTGACCACCGTGGGCCGCGTGCAGACACCGACGCTGTCCATCGTGGTCGAGCGCGAAGAGAAGATCCGCAAGCACATCTTCCGTGATTACTGGGAGATCAAGGGTACGTTCGGCGCCGATGCCGGCAGCTACGACGGCAAGTGGTTCAACCCGAACTTCAAGAAGGACAAGAGCGCGCCCGAAGGCTCGGCCGAAGCCGAGTTCAAGGCCGATCGCGTCTGGAGCGAGGCCGAGGCCCAGGCCATCGCCGATGCGGTGCGCAACAAGGCCGGTACCGTCACGGAAGAAGCCAAGCCCAGCACGCAGGCCAGCCCGCTGCTGTACGACCTGACGACGCTGCAGCGCGAGGCCAACTCGCGCTTCGGCTTTTCCGCCAAGACCACGCTGGGCCTGGCCCAGGCCCTGTATGAAAAACACAAGGCCCTGACGTACCCGCGGACCGATTCGCGCGCGCTGCCTGAAGATTATTTGGGCGTGGTGCAGCAGACGGTCGGCATGATCGCTGAAGGCCACCTGCCCGGCCCGCTGCGCGAGCTGGGCCCGCACGCGGCCAAGGCGCTCAAGGAGGGCTACATCAAGCCCACCAAGCGCGTGTTCGACAACGCCAAGGTGTCGGATCACTTCGCCATCATCCCCACGCTGCAGGCGCCCAGCAGCCTGACCGAGGCCGAGGCCAAGCTGTATGACATGGTCGTCAAGCGCTTCCTGGCGGTGTTCTACCCCTCGGCCGAGTTCATGGTCACCACCCGCATCACCAAGGTGCCTGTCAATGGCACCGAGCATCACTTCCAGACCAATGGCAAGGTGCTGGTCAAGCCGGGCTGGATGGCGGTGTACGGCAAGGAAGCCCAGGGCGAGGACGGCGACACCAACCTGGTGGCCGTGCAGCCGGGCGAGCAGGTGCTCAATGAGGACATCACGGTCAGCGCGCTCAAGACCAAGCCGCCTGCCCGATACTCCGAAGCCACGCTGCTGAGCGCCATGGAAGGCGCCGGCAAGCTGGTGGACGACGAAGAGCTCAAGGCGGCCATGCAGGAGAAGGGCCTGGGCACGCCAGCCACGCGCGCGGCCATCATCGAAGGCCTGATCCTCGAGAAGTACATGTACCGTGAGGGCCGCGAGCTGATCCCCACGGCCAAGGCCTTCCAGCTGATGACGCTGCTGCGCGGCCTGGGCGTGGAAGACCTGACCAAGCCCGAGCTGACCGGCAACTGGGAGTACAAGCTCTCGGAGATGGAAAAGGGCCAGCTCAGCCGCGAGGCCTTCATGGCCGAGATCGCCGCGATGACGCAGCGCGTGGTGCAAAAGGCCAAGGAATACGACCGTGACACCATCCCCGGTGATTACGCCACCCTGAGCACGCCGTGCCCCAACTGCGGCGGCGTGGTCAAGGAGAACTACCGCCGCTTCACCTGCACCGGCCACCACGGCGGTGCCGACGAAGGCACGGGCTGCGGTTTCTCGATGACCAAGATCCCGGCTGGCCGCAGTTTCGAGCTGCCCGAGGTGGAGCAGCTGCTGCGCGAGCACAAGGTGGGCCCACTGGAGGGCTTCCGCTCCAAGGCGGGCTGGCCCTTCACGGCCGAGCTGCGCCTGGTGCGAGATGACGAAGCAAACAACTGGAAGATGGAGTTCGACTTCGGCGAAGACGCCAAGAAGGATGAAGAATCCGGCGAGGCCGTCGACTTCAGCGACCAGACCTCGCTGGGTACCTGCCTGAAGTGCGGCGGCAAGGTCTTCGAGTACGGCGCCAACTACGTCTGCGAAAACGCCGTGGGCCAGGGCAGCTGCAACTTCAAGAGCGGCAAGATCATTCTGCAGCAGCCGATCGCGCCCGAGCAGATGACCAAGCTGCTGGCCACCGGCAAGACCGACCTGCTCGATGGCTTCGTGTCGAAC
Organism: Burkholderiales bacterium UBA1834; assembly: GCA_002339015.1. Taxonomy (GTDB): domain Bacteria; phylum Pseudomonadota; class Gammaproteobacteria; order Burkholderiales; family Burkholderiaceae_C; genus Aquabacterium. The sequence goes on along the minus strand of DDJC01000002.1, from coordinate 95,524 downwards.
AAGACGCGCCGCAAGTTCAAGGCCTTCCTGAGCTGGGATGCCAAGGCGGGCAAGGTGGGCTTCGAGTTCGAGCCGCGCGCGGCCAAGGCGCCTGCCAAGACGGCGGCCAAAAAAGCCGCGGCCAAGAAGGCGGCCTGAGCGACTCCGCCCCGGGTTGTGTGAAGGGGCTGGCGTGGGTGCCTTGGGCACTCACCTCAGGCCTACACCAGCTTCGCCAGCTTGGGGCGAAACAACCAGACGTTCCCCACCGAGCCATGCCCTGGGATTTCCGGGATTGGGGGATGCCCCTTCCGAACCGGGGGCCATCAAGCCGGTGGCGAGTGGGCCCATGGGCTCGGTGTAATGTTTCGGGCCTGCCAGGCGACATATCAGCGGCGCTTGCTATCACGGAGCCTTGCATGTCTCACATTCGCACTTCCCACAGTCTCTTGCACCCCGACAGCGGCATGGTTCACCCCGTGTCCAGCGAGATCACCCCGCAGCAGGTTTACGAAGGCCGTCGCCAGTGGATGAGGCAGGCCGGCCTGGGCGCAGTGGCCTCATCGGGCTTGATGGGCCTGGCCAGGCTGGCTGATGCTGCGCCAGCCCAGGGCGCCGGCATGCCCAAGCCGCCGGGCAAGCGGCCGGCCTTGCCTGGTGCCAAAAGCGCCGTGCCTGGCGCCTATGTGATGGACAAGCTCACGCCGTTTGAAGACATCACCAGCTACAACAACTTCTACGAGTTCGGCACCGGCAAGGACGACCCGGCCGAGAACGCGCACACGCTCAAGACCAAACCCTGGACCTTGCGCATCGAGGGCGAAGTGGCCAAGCCCATCACCCTCGGGCTGGAAGAGCTGCTGAAGCTCAGTGCCATGGAGGAGCGCATCTATCGCCTGCGCTGCGTGGAGGGCTGGTCCATGGTGATCCCTTGGGTGGGCTATTCGCTCTCTCACATCATCAACAAGGCTCAGCCGACGGGAAAGGCCAAGTACGTTGAACTGGTCTCGCTGGCCGACCCCAAGCAGATGCCCGGCGTGCGTTCCAGTGTGCTTGACTGGCCCTACGTCGAAGGCCTGCGCATCGACGAGGCCATGCACCCACTGACCCTGATGGCCTTCGGCCTGTACGGCGAAGTGCTGCCCAACCAGAACGGGGCGCCGCTGCGACTGGTCGTGCCCTGGAAGTACGGCTTCAAGAGCGCCAAGTCCATCGTCAGGATCCGCCTGGTCGAGAAGGAGCCGGTGTCCTCCTGGACCAAGGCCAATCGGCAGGAGTACGGCTTCTACTCCAACGTGAACCCGCAGGTGGACCATCCGCGTTGGAGCCAGGCCACCGAGCGCCGCATCGGCGAGGGCGGCCTGTTCTCGCCGCGCAAGACCACGCTGATGTTCAATGGTTACGGGGCCCAGGTCGGCCAGATGTACGCCGGCATGGACCTCAAGAAGTTCTATTGATGCGCGAGGCCGTCAACCGAGCCCTGCTCAAGCCTTGGGCCAAGCCGCTGGTGTGGCTGTTGTGCGCCTGTCCGCTGGTCTGGCTTTTCCTGCGCGCGGCCACGGATCAGTTGGGGGCCAATCCGGCCGAGGCCCTGATCCATGTCACGGGGATCTGGACGATCCGCTGGCTCTGGCTGACGCTGGCGATCTCGCCAATGCGAGATGTCTTCGGCCTGCCTGGCCTGCTGCGTCACCGGCGCGCGTTGGGCGTGACGGCCTTCCTCTACGGGTTGCTGCACTTCCTGAGCTATGCCTGGCTGGACAAGGGGCTGGTGCTGGATGAGATCGTGCGTGATGTGCTCAAGCGCAACTTCATCCTGGTGGGGGTGCTGGCCCTGATCCTGATGACGCCGCTGGCGCTGACCTCCTTCAACCGCGCGATCAAGGTCCTGGGGGGCAAGCGCTGGCAGGCGCTGCACCGGCTGGTCTATGGGGTCGCCCTGCTGGGGTTGCTGCACTTCTACTGGAAGAAATTGGGCAAGAACGATGTGGCCGAGGTGCTGGTCTATGCGGTGATCCTGGCGGTGCTGCTGGGATGGCGTTTGTGGCGCCGGCGTCAGCGCCTGCGCTGAGACGCTTGATCGGGCCCGTCCTGGGGTTGTTCGGGTCAACCTTCACGCCATGGCGGGCGTTATGACAGAGTGGTGAACAGCCGTGACCTCGTCCGCGGCGTCAACCTCACTTGATCCATGCCTTCAATCCGACCGTTCCTTCCCTGCATGCTGCTGTGGGCCGGCGCTGTGATGGCCCAGGCCCCGGCGGCCGACGCCGAACCATCCCCCTTCTTTGTCGAGGCGGCGGAGTGCTCCGCGGCCTACAAGGCCGAGGTCGTGGCACGCCTGGCCCAGCCCAAGACCGAATCGCGTGACAAGGCCATCCTGGCCGACACCGAGAACAGCTTTGTCTTCATCGGCGTGGCCTACAAGCAGGGCCTGCGCAAGGCCGAGGCCGATCAACTGCTGGCGCAGGCCGAGCAGCGTTGGGCCAAGCTGCCCAAGGCCGAGCAGGCCAAGCGGCTGAGCGCCTGCACCGAGCGGGCAGCCCAGCTGATGGACGAAGTGAGCTTCATCGAGCGTTACGCTGTTCAGAACCGCGCCAAGGCCCGCGTGGAGCAGCAATTCGAGAAAGAAAAGAAGCAGAAGGCGCCCTGATCAGTCACGGATAGGACAATGCGCGGATGATCGATCTGCTGCTGTTGTTCCTGCCGTTCTTTGCGCTCGTGCTGATGGGCTGGGGTGCAGCCCGGACCGGCGTGCTGCCCCTGGTGGGCATCGGCGCGATGAACAGCTTCGTGCTGTATTTCGGTCTCTCGGCCATGGTGTTTCGTCTGGCGGCCAGCGGGGCCCTGCACCAGACCGGCTTGCTGGGCCTGCTGCTGGTCTATGGCATGGCCGGCAGCGTGATCACGGCCCTGGCGTTGACATGGGCCGCACGGCAGGGCCTGTCGCGCCGTGATGGCGGCCTGGCCGCGCTGGCAACCGTTTTCCCGAACACGGGCTTCCTGGGCCTGCCCTTGCTGACGGGCCTGCTCGGGCCCCAGGCCGTGGGACCCGTGGCGGCCACGGTGCTGGTGGATGTGCTCTTGCTCAGCTCGCTGTGCCTGGCCTGGGCGCATTCGGACCGCCATCAGGCCAGCGAAGAGCGTCGTGCCATCCAGAGCTCGCTGAAGGGGGCGTTGCGCAATCCCTTGTTGTGGTCCATGGGGCTGGGCATGGCGGCGGCGGAACTGCGCCTGAGCCTGCCGCTGCCCGTGGACGACGTGCTGCGCTTGCTGGCCCAGTCGGCCACACCGGTCGCGCTCTTCACCCTCGGCGCCATGCTGGCGCGATCACAGCTGGCGCGTGCGATGGCCGCGCATCGGGGGGCGGATGACGACAGCGAGGGGGGCGAATCCGCTGCCAGGAGCGCGCCTGATGCACGGACGACCAGGGCCCATGGTGCAGTGTCCGCCGTGTGGCTGCCCACGCTGCTCAAGCTCGGCCTTCATCCGGCCCTCGTCTGGGGCGGGGGCCAATGGCTCGGTGCCGTGACCGGCGTGGCCGTGCCGCCGGCCGGCCTGCTGGTGATGACGATGGCCGCGGCCCTGCCGTCGGCCAGCAACGTGTCCATGCTGGCCGAGCGGGAGGGGGCAGACACCGGGTTGGTGGCACGCATCATCATGTGGACGACGGCCGCGTCGCTGCTGACGCTCACAGCGTGGGCCAGCGTGTTGGGGGCGAGGTCCGCGGGGTGATCCCTGGCTCAGGCCGGCACGTCGCTGGCCACCACCTTGTTGCGGCCTGAGGCCTTGCCTTCGTAGAGCGCCTTGTCCGCGCGTCGCACGGGGCATTCGATCGTTTCACCGGCCTGATGCACGGTCACGCCGAAGGTCATGCTCACGCTCAGGGGCGGGGCGCCGTCGAGGGCCACGGACAAGGTGGACACCTTGTCCCGCAGGCGCTCGGCGGCCACGCGGGCGGTTTCCAGCGTGGCCTGGGGCATCAGGATCATGAACTCCTCACCGCCCCAGCGCGCCACGCTGTCTTGCTGGCGCACGGCCGTGCGCAGCAGATCGCTCACAGCCTGCAGCACGCGGTCGCCCACCAGGTGGCCGTGGCGGTCGTTGATGGCCTTGAAGTGATCGATGTCGGCCAGAACAAGGGCCAGTGGCGCCTGATGCCGCTGGCGCTGGACCACCTCGTAGTCGGCCACCTCCAGCCAGCTGCGCCGATTGAGCAGACGCGTCAGCGGATCGGTGGTGGCCAGCTCGCGCAGGCGCTTCTCGGCGCTGGTGACCAGCCGGTAATACTGGCCGGACAGCAGGGACAACATGAGGAAGGTGACCGCGATGTTGAAGTAGCGCAGCACCGACAGCGCGTGCGTGTGCACCGTGTACACGGGGGCGTGCATCTTCATGAAATGGTCCATCGCCAGATGGCAGACGAACATCACGCCGACGATCATGGTCTTGGCCTTCACGCTGACCCTGCTGACGAACACGATGGGCGCCACGAGGAGCAAATAGTAATGAAAGCCGCTGTCCCAACCGATGAAGCGCACGGCCAGCACGGCATGGAGCACGATCTCCGACAGGATGAGCACCATGGCTGCGTTGTTGTGTCGTCGGCGCAGGCACAGCGCGCTCAGGGCGAACATGGCCACGCTGCCCACGTTGACCCAGCCCATCCACAGCGCGCCTATCCGGAAGAAGAGCACCATGAAGACCACGTGGGCCATGCCGGCCAGGAGGGGCACCTGGTGCATGAGGCGCCAGAAGGAGCGTGACGCATTGCGCGCCTTGATGGCCTGTTGGGAGGTGCGTTCGCTTCTCATGGTCTTCGAACATATCGTCACCGACCATGAGAAGTTGAGTCAGGGCCCTTCAGGCCGGGCGGGTTTCCGGTCAGGGTTCACACCGGGATCGACACCGTGATGCTGGCCGCGTAGCCGTCGGTCACGTTGCCGCTGATGCTGACCATCTGCAAATCCACGCCATCGCTGAACACGTTGTCCGAAGCGAAGCTGATCGAGGCCAGGTTGCTCACGCTGGCGCTGTAGCCGCTGGCGTTGTTGTAGATCGTCTGGCAGGTGGCGGTGGGGAAGGCCAGTTGCGAGGTCTTGAGCTTGTTGGAGAAGCTGGTGGCCGTGTTGGCGTCACGGTAGACCTCGAAGTGGATGTGCGGCATGCGGCCGGAGTAGCACCCGGGGAAGATGGTCACGAAGGTGGCCTGGCCGTTGCTGTCGGTTGCCTGCACGCCGCGCAGGTAGTTCTCGCCGGTGACACCGCTGGAATACATCGAGTACTTGCCATCGCGCGTGCAGTGCCACAGGTAGATGGCGTAGCCCTCGAGCGCTGCACAGCTGTTGTTGGTGTTGGTCAAGGTGATGGTGAGCGTGAGCGGCACGCCGGCCGCCGTGCCCGAGGCGCTGCCCACGCTGGTGCGGATGTCGCTGCGCACGATGCCGCTCAGGGCCAGCGCGTTGGCCACGCTGCCGTTGGCGGTGTTGGAGCCGTCGCCCGGGTAGGGGCCAGCGGTTTCCTCCGGCACCACGGAGCAACTGCCTGAGGTGGTCGTCGTGGTGGTGCTGTCCGTTGACGAAGAGGTGTCGTTGTACAGGTTCGTGCCGTTGCTGCCACCGCCTCCGCAGCCCATCAGGGGCAGGGTGCCGACGGCGCTGAGTGCACTCAGCCAGCGCAGCATCTGGCGGCGATCGCCATGCCGTGCCATGGCGTTCAGGTCATGGAGCAGTTGGGGCTGCGCGTGGTCGTGATCGTCGTGTTGATCGTTGGGGAGGTGGGCAGTCAAGGGGCATCCTTCGGGTGGGCCGTGACATCGCGTCACTGAACCGCACCTTAGGGACGCCGTGTTGCCGGACTGTTTCCGGCGTGTAGGACCGTGTTAAGCGGACACCTCTTCCTTGCGCGCCGTGCGCTTGAGCACACCCTTGAGCGCCACACCCGTGTGCGTGCCGGCCTTGACCAGCGTCTCTGGCGTGCCGGCCGCCGCGACGCGGCCACCGCCGGTGCCGCCTTCGGGGCCCATGTCGATCACCCAGTCTGCCTCGGCGATCACGTCCAGGTCGTGCTCGATGACGACCACGCTGTGGCCGCCCTCGACCAGGCGGTGGAGCACGTGGATCAGTTTTTCCACATCGGCCAGGTGCAGGCCCACGGTGGGCTCGTCCAGCACGTACAGGGTGTGCGGGGCCTTCTGGCCTCGGCGGGTGATGTCGTCGCGCACCTTGCTCAGTTCGGTGACCAGCTTGATGCGCTGCGCCTCGCCGCCGGACAGGGTGGGTGAGGGCTGACCCAGCGTCAGGTAGCCCAGGCCCACGTCCTGCAGCAGCTTGAGCGGGTGCGCGATCGAGGGCATGGTGCCGAAGAATTCCACGGCCTCGTCCACCTCCATCTTGAGCACGTCGCCGATGTGTTTGCCGCGCCAGGTGGCCGTGAGCGTCTCGGCGTTGAAGCGCATGCCGTCGCAGGTGTCGCAGTGCACCTTCACATCGGGCAGAAACGCCATCTCGATGGTACGCACGCCCTGGCCTTCGCACTCGGGACAGCGGCCCTCGCCGGTGTTGAAGCTGAAGCGGCCCGGACCCCAGCCGCGCGCGCGCGCTTCCAGGGTGTCGGCAAAGAGCTTGCGGATGGTGTCCCAGAAGCCGATGTAGGTGGCCGGGCAGGAACGCGGTGTCTTGCCGATGGGCGTCTGGTCGACCTCCAGCACACGGTCGACCGCGCCCCAGCCCTCGACACCATCGCAGCCCACCCACAACGGTGAGGTCTTGGCCCGCTCCTTGGGCGGGATGGCGACGGCCGCCTGGACGTTGGCCAGCAGCACATCGCGCGCCAGCGTGGATTTGCCCGAGCCGGACACGCCCGTCACGGCCACCAGGCGGTGCAGTGGCACCTGCACGGTCACCTTGTCGAGGTTGTGCAGGCGGGCGCCGTGGACGGTGAGGCGCGGTGTGTCAGGCGTGAGGTCACGCCGGTCGAACAGGGGATGCGCGATGGGCTGGCGCAGGCAGCGTCCCGTGACTGAATCGGCAGAATCCATGATGTCCTGCACCGTGCCCTGCGCAACGACGGTGCCGCCCCGCTGACCGGCGCCCGGGCCGATGTCGATGATGTGCTCGGCGCGGCGGATGGTGTCTTCGTCATGCTCGACCACCACCAGCGTGTTGCCCTCCTTGCCCAGCGTGTGCAGGGCGTCGAGCAGCAACTGATTGTCGCGCGGGTGCAGGCCGATGGTGGGCTCGTCGAGCACGTAGCACACGCCTTGCAGATTCGAGCCGAGTTGTGCGGAAAGGCGGATGCGCTGCGCCTCCCCGCCTGACAGGGTTGGCGCGGCGCGGTCCAGGCTGAGGTAGCCCAGGCCCACCTGCTCCATGAAGCTCAGGCGCGATTTGATCTCGCTGACGATGTCGCGGGCGATGGTGGCCTCGCGGCCATCCAGCTTGAGCTGCTCCCCCCAGCGGCGCGCGTCCTTCACGGCCAGCGCCGACAGCTCGGCGATGTTCTGGCCGCGGCCCGGGCCCACCAGGCGCACGGCCAGGGCGGTGGGGTTCAGTCGGGCGCCGTGGCAGGTGGGGCAGGCGGTGTCTTCCAGATCCTCGACATCGGGTTCGGCGAAGGTCTGCTCGCGGCCCTTGTCATCGTCCTGCTGCGAATCGTCCAGCGTCTTGCGCTGGTCGCGCGTGAGCGCCAGGCCCGTGCCCACGCAATCGGGGCACCAGCCGTGCTTGCTGTTGTAGCTGAACAGGCGCGGGTCCAGTTCCGGGAAGCTGGTGCCGCAACTGGGGCAGGAGCGTTCGGTCGAGAACACCTTCACGCGGCCGATGTGCAGCGTGGAGTGGCCGTTCTCCAGCGCATGCGCCAGACCGTCCAGCGGCGTGAGGATGTGCACCACGCCTTTGCCGTGCTCCAGCGCGGTGGTCAGCAGTTCGCGCAGCTTGGCTTCGTTCTCGGGCGTCACCAGCACGTCGCCCACGGGCAGCTCGATGGTGTGCTCGCGGTAGCGGTCCAGCTTGGCGCCGCCGGCCTGGCCCCAGCCCGCCACCGACAGGAACTCGCCGTCCACGCGCAGGTGCGTGAAGCCGCGCTGGCCGGCCCACTTGGCCAGCTCGGTGTAGATGCCCTTGCGGTTGACCACCAGCGGCGCCAGCAGGCCGATGTGCTGGCCGCGGAAATCGCGCATCCACTGCGCCACGATGGCCTCGGGCGTCTGCGGCAGCACAGGGATGTGGTGGCCTTCGCCATCGACACAGTGCGGGCAGTGCTGCACGCCCAGCTTCACGTACAGCAGGCGCAGGAAGTGGTGCACCTCGGTGGTGGTGCCCACCGTGCTCTTGCGCCCGCCGCGCGACAGGCGCTGCTCGATGGCCACCGTGGGCGGGATGCCGTAGACGGCATCGACCTCGGGCCGCCCGGCAGGCTGCACCAGGCTGCGCGCGTAGGCGTTGAGCGATTCGAGGTAACGGCGCTGGCCTTCGTTGAAGAGGATGTCGAAGGCAAGCGTCGATTTGCCCGAGCCCGACACGCCCGTGACCACGTTGAACTTGCCGCGCGGGATGTGCACGCTCAGGCCCTTGAGATTGTTCTCGTGGGCGTTGACGACCTCGATGGCATCGTGGCCGGGAGCGTGGTTGGCCAGTTCGCGGCGGCGCGCGCGGCGGGCCTTGATCAAGGCTTGCAGGGACGAGCCTTCATCCTTCGGATCAGCGGAGGCCGTGTTCTTCAAGGCATAGGTGGCTGTGCGTTCCGCGGCCTTGAGCGATGCGCCGCCAGCCTCGTGCAAACCGAGCGCATCGTCATATTCGCGCAAGGCCACGCCCGTGGCGGTAGCCCCTTGGCGCACCTGCTCGGGCGCGCCGAAGGCCACCAATTGGCCGCCTTCGTCGCCGCCTTCGGGGCCCAGCTCGATCAGCCAGTCGCACGATCGGATCACGTCCAGGTTGTGCTCGATCAGCACGATGGAGTGGCCGGCGTCCAGCAGCCGCGCGAACGCGCGCATCAGCTTGGCGATGTCGTCGAAGTGCAGGCCGGTGGTGGGTTCGTCGAACATGAAGAGCGTGCCCTTGCGTGCCACCTTCTGTCCGGTCTTGCTTGCTTGTTGGGCGGTTTCCACCAGATGGCCGGCCAGCTTCAGGCGCTGCGCCTCGCCGCCCGACAGCGTCGGCACGGGCTGGCCCAGCTTCACGTAGTCCAGGCCCACATCGGCCAGCGGCTGCAGTGCGCGGACCACGTCCACGTCCTGGGCGAACAGGCGCACCGCCTCGGCCACCGTCAGCTCCAGCACGTCGGAGATGCTGAGCTTGCGGTTCAGGCGCTCGATGGTGACCTCGCGCACCTCGGCGCGAAAGCGCGTGCCGTCGCAATCCGGGCAGCGCAGGTACACGTCCGAGAGGAACTGCATCTCCACGTGCTCGAAGCCCGAGCCGCCGCAGGTGGGACAGCGCCCGTTGCCCGCGTTGAAGCTGAAGGTGCCGGCGGTGTACTTGCGCTCGCGCGCCAGCGGGGTCACCGCGAACAGCGTGCGCACGGCGTCGAAGGCGCCCACATAGCTGGCGGGGTTGGAGCGCGCTGTCTTGCCGATGGGGGATTGGTCGACGAAGTTGACGGCGCTGAGCCAGTCGGCGCCTAAGAGCTCGTCGTGCGCACCGGGGCTGTCCGTGGCCTGGCCGAAGTGGCGCAGCAGGGCAGGGTGCAGGATGTCCTGCACCAGCGTGGATTTGCCCGAGCCGCTCACGCCGGTGATGCCCACCAGGCGCTGCAACGGGATCTCGATGTCCAGGTTCTTGAGGTTGTGCTCGCGCGCGCCCTGCAGCAGCAGCTTGGGCGTGTTTTCTTCGACCTTGCGGCGCGTGCCCATGCCGATGGTGCGGCGCGCGCCCAGGTAGGCGCCGGTCAGTGTTTCGGCCTGCTTGAGCTCATCGGGCGTGCCGTCGAACACGATACGCCCGCCCTGGTGGCCGGGGCCCGGGCCCAGGTCGATCACACGGTCGGCGGCCAGCATCACGGCGGGGTCGTGCTCGACCACCACCAGGGTGTTGCCGGCATCGACCAGGCGCTGCATGGCCACGTTGATGCGGTCCATGTCGCGCGGGTGCAGGCCGATGCTGGGTTCGTCCAGCACGAACAGCGTATTCACCAGCGAGGTGCCCAGGGCCGTGGTCAGGTTGATGCGCTGCACCTCGCCGCCCGAGAGCGTGCGGCTCTGGCGGTCCAGCGTCAGGTAGCCCAGGCCGACATCGACCAGGTACTTGAGGCGCGTGCGGACCTCGTCGAGCAGCAGCTGCAAGGCCTCGTCGTGCACCTGGCTGGGCAAGGTCACGAACGAGAAGAAGCGCTGCAGCTGCTTGATCGGCAGCAGCATCACGTCGTGCAGGTTCAGGCCGGGCAGGCTTTCCAACACCTCGCGCGGCAGGGCCGCACCCTTCGGGTACATGCGGCGCGCTGGCGGCAGCACGGCATCGGCATCGTCCTTGCTGCCCAGGCGCCACAGCAGCGATTCGATCTGCAGGCGTGCGCCATCGCAGGCGGGGCAGGTGGTGTAGCTGCGGTATTTGGACAGCAGCACCCGGATGTGCATCTTGTAGGCCTTGCTCTCCAGGTACTCGAAGAAGCGCCTGATGCCGTACCACTGCTTGTTCCAGTGGCCCTTCCAGGCCGGGTCGCCGTCGATCACCCAGGCCTTGTGCTCGGGGCTGAGCTGGTTCCAGGCGGTGTCGCGCGGCACGCCGGCGTCACCGGCGTACTTGAGCAGGTCGGCCTGGCTCTCGGACCAGGCGGGCGTCTGCAGGGGCTTGATCGCACCGGAGCGCAGTGTCTTGCGGCCATCGGGGATCACCAGGCCGTAGTCGACCCCGATCACGCGGCCGAAGCCACGGCAGTGCGGGCAGGCGCCCGCGGCCGAGTTGAACGAGAACAGGCCCGGTGTGGGGGCGCTGTAGCGGCGGTGGCTGTCGNNGCACCTTGGGGCGGCCCGGCGGTTCCGCGATCGGCCGAGGTGTCGCCGGATTCAGGCAGCGCATAGACGGTGATGTGGCCGCTGCCGCGCTTGAAGGCCACTTCCAGCGCCTCCATCACGCGGGGGCGGTCGAGATCGGCGCCCGTGGGATCGGCGCCGATGCGGAAGCGGTCGGCCACCACGTCGAGCACCAGGCGTTCGTTGGCGGCGAGGTCATCAGCGCCGGCCTTGGTCTTCTTCGCTGTCTTCTTGGCAGCCGGCTTGGCCTTGGCCTCATCGCCCGACGCCGTCGATGCAGGCGCCACAGGAGCAGCCACCACGCGCTGCGCCTGGATTCGCGAGAAGCCGCTGGCCGACAGCCATTCCTGCATCTGCTCGGGCGTGGTGTTGGCCGGCAGCTCGGCGCCGAAAGTGATCACCACACGGCGTCCGCCAGGCGTCTGTGCGCCGCGCCGCACCAGTTCGTCGAACACCGACTGCGGCGTGTCCTCGCGCACCTCCTGGCCCGTGTCCTGGTCGAACAGCCGTGCGCCGCGGGCGAACAGCAGCTTCAGGTGATCGTTCAGCTCCGTCATCGTGCCCACGGTCGAGCGCGAGGTGCGCACCGGGTTGGTCTGGTCGATGGCGATGGCCGGGGGCACGCCTTCCACGCGGTCCACGGCCGGGCGATCCATGCGGTCGAGGAACTGGCGCGCGTAAGCGCTGAAGGTCTCCACATAGCGACGCTGGCCCTCTGCATAGAGCGTGTCGAACACCAGCGAGGACTTGCCTGAGCCACTGGGCCCGGTCACCACAGTGAGTTCACCCGTCCGGATGTCGAGATCGAGGTTCTTGAGGTTGTGCTGACGGGCACCGCGAATGCGGATATCTGACATGGATCACCTTGGCGCCGTACGCGGCGGATGCGGCTCACCTGGAGGGATGTCCAGGTTGGAGCGCAAACATTCTAGGGAGGGATTGGCCCAGCAGATGGGGCCGGCCAGGACAACCACAAGACGCCACGGCCCATGCTGGCAGCGCCGCAAGGGATGCCAGCAGGTATGCCAAAGATGGCAGCAAATTGCAGGTTTTTCCCTGTCGATTAAGCGTGATTCGTTTTATCAGGGGCAGTGATATTTCACAATCCGTGATGAATTCACGTTTGACCTCCCCCCTGTTCGAGCGGTTTTCGGGGCTTCCCCCCTTTTAGATGGTTGTGAAGCAAATCACGCCTGCCTACAGTTTGTGACATCGTTTTCAACTCTTAGGGAGATCAACCCATGAAACATGCCATCCGCGCCGTTGTTGCCGCAACCGCGCTGGCTGCCGCCGCCGTATCGGCGCAGGCCGCCACGACCACACTGACTTTCTCCGAAATCGTCGGCGTGCATTCCAGCCTGGAATACAGCGGCACCGCTGGCGGCGACCTGACGGTCACGTCCAACAAGGGCAGCCTGACCATCGTGCTGGGCGAGTTGGGTGTGGCCACCTGGAGCAACTGGGATCCGCGCATCAATTTCGGTGAAACCATTACCTTCAGCTTCACCGACACCGTCAAGCTCAGCTACTGGGATCTGGACGATTTCTTCCTCTCCACCAACAAGTTCTCGCTCAAGGTGGACGGCGGCACTCCGGTGACGCTGTCGACCTTCAGCCACACCACCAGCCCCGTGCTGACCGGCAAGACCTTCACCTTCGGCTACAAGGGCGATGCCTACGTCATCGACACCCTGAAGTTCAGCTCGGTCACGCCCGTGCCTGAGGCGTCGTCGGTCGCCATGACCCTGGCCGGTCTGGGTGTGGTGGGCTTCATCGCCGCCCGTCGTCGTCGCGGCGCGTAATCACCACGTCTGAACGCTCCCCGGCCCGGGTGGTCGGGGCGCCGTCTCCCAAAGCAAACGGCATCCCCTTCGCGAGAAGAGGATGCCGTTGTCGCATCCGGCGCTGAAGAAAGCGCTCAGCGCACCAGCAGCACAGGCACCTTGCTGTTGGCCAGCACCTTGGTGGCCACCGAGCCGGTGACCAGGTTCATCAGGCTGCTCTGGCCGTGCGAGCCCATGATCACCAGGTCGAACTTGTCCTTGTCGGCCATCTTCGCGATGATCTCGCCGGCGTTGCCCGTCTTGCCCACGTACTGCGTGGCCAGGTTGTGGCGCGCGGTGAACTTGCGGATGGGCTTGAACACGGCTTCGGCCGTTTCATCGTAATAGGCCTTGAGTTCCGAGGCCTTGAACAGGCGCGCAGCATGCGGCGGGATCGCGGGCGTTACCGTCAGCACCGTGTAGTGGTGCGCGCCGGCCAGGAAATCGTCATTGGCGGAAAGCCAGGCCAGCATCTTGCGGGTATAGGGACTGCCGTCCACGGCGAGCAGGATCTTCATGGGTGTCGAACTCCTAGGTCAGGTCTTCATTCTGCAGTCTATCTGTATTCACCTTGGATTCAGTGTTGCCGGGTTGACGCAGATCAGACATCGACCGTGAGCAGGCCGTCATAGCCGGTCGATTCGCCCTTGTAGCCATGGCCCCTGGCGTTGCTGATCACGCGTGTCACGCCATGGGCATGCGGCACGGTGTAGTCGTGCCTGCAATGGAGGTGGCCGTGCACCCACAAGTCGGCCAGCGGCAGCAGCGCGTCGTCGGCGTTGCAGAAGCTGGCGGTGCCGGGCTGGCGCCCATAGCGTGGATCGGCGCTGCGCAGGCTGGGGCCGAAGTGGGTGATGGCCACGGTGGCGTCCCAGTGGGCATCGGGTGTGGGCCGCAGGGCCAGGGTGTCGGCCAGCCAGGCGCGGCAGATCAGCGCTTCTTGGCGCACGGCTTCGGGGTCAAAAGGAAGCCCATGGCGCGTGGCCCGCATCACCTTGACAAAATAACCGGCGGCCCGTTGTGACTTGGCGCGCTGGGCCTCGCCGAACAGGTCGAAATCGCTCCAGCGCACGGTGCCCACGAAACGGATATGGCGGCCATCACGGCCCTGGATCACACAGCTCTCGCGCTCGAGCAGGCGCAGGCCGAGCGCGTCGCAGCGCTCGTGCAGGGCGGCCAGGGCCTCGTGGATGTCGCGCTGGTCGAACTCGTGGTTGCCGGGCACATAGATCACGGGCACAGGCCAGTCCTTGAACAGCGACAGCCCGGCCCAGGTGCTGTCCACATCACCGGCCAGCACCAGCAGTTCGGCACCAGGCGCTGGCTGGGGCGTGAAGGTTTCCGTCTCCAGGTGCAGGTCGGACAGGATCTGGAGTTTCAAAAGCGGGTGGCCCTCTGCTCAGCCCGGCCTCAGTTGGCGCCGTGGCAGTTCTTGTACTTCTTGCCGCTGCCGCAGGAGCAGGGGTCGTTGCGGCCCAGCTTGGGCTCGGTGCGCACCACCGTCTGCACCTTGTGGCGCTCGGCGATACCGATCTCGGCCAGGTCGACCACGTCGAACACCAGGGCCTCGATGGCGGCGTCCAGGTTCTTGAGCGGGTGCTCCTGGTCCAGCGCCTTGGTCATCTGCTGCTGCACCTCGTCCTGCTCGGGCAGATGGCGCCACAGCGAATCGAGCAGGTCGGGGACGCCCGACAGGCCCGCTTCTTCCAGCTGCGGGAAGTTGGCCAGGGCCCATTCGAAGCCGGCGACCCAGTAGCCCAGGCCTTCGAAAGCGTCCTTGCCTTCCAGGGGCTTGCCGTCTTCGTCTTCGATCATGGGCACCAGCGGGTCGAACCAGCCTTCTTCGAGGATGCCGCGCAGCAGTTCATCGTAGCGGCGCTGGATCAGCGTCATCAGGCGGTTGTGGCGGGCTTCCGTCCACTCGCCCTTGCCGGGCTCGGGCAGGCCTTCGGTGCCGAAGATGGGGCCGAGCCATTCCTCGGGGGTGATCTGCACCGGCTGCACCAGCACGCCGCACAGGTAGCCATCCAGAATGACCGCGTCCAGCGTTTCGTGCGGTTCGGGCACGAGGGCCAGCAACTCATCCAGCTCGTGGATCTCTTTGTCGGTCAGGGTGGCAGAGGCGCTCATGGTGGTGCATGCGCCTGGCCGGCGCATCGGTGTGGTGTGCAAAGCGTGATTGTGCCTGTGCTGGCGGCCACTGCATGCACCGGCGCAGTGACAGCCCTGACCCGCGCTGGGGCGGCATGGTTGATGCGTTCAGCGCACAGCGTGGCCACGATGCTTTGGAAAGGACGCACCATGCTGGACACCACCTCGACCAAGTTCTCCCATATCCGCGAGCAGGACACGCAGTTTGAAGGCGGCGGCCTGCGGGATTTCTTCCTGTACCGCGACCTGGGCGTGCGCGACGCCACCAACGGCAAGGTGGTCGCCCACCTGGTCAAGGCCAATCCGGATCTGCCGCCCGAGGCGGGCACCGGCTGGCACCGACACGTGGCGGATTTCCAGATCGTCATCATGACCAAGGGCTGGGCCCGCTTCATGTACGAGGATCAGGAAACGCTGGTCAAGGCCGGTGACTGCGTGCACCAGCGCCCGGGCGTGCGCCACTACCTGTTCGATTACTCGCCGGACATGGAGTACCTGGAGATCGTCGGGCCGGCCGATTTCGGCACGGTGGATGTCGAGCCGGTGTGCGCGGTGCCTGATCCGACGCCCTGGAAGTGATCTGAACGACGAAAGGCCTCCGGGTGAGGCCGTTGTCGATGCTGGCGGCTCAGAACTCGACGTCGAGCTCGTCGATGTCGATGGGCTCCTTCTTGGCCGCCGCGATCCATTCCTGCATCTCGGGCTGGCCGATCATCAGCTCGCAATAGGCCTGGCAGGCCGGGTCGACCTTGACGTCGTAGGTGGCGAAGCGCGTGCACACGGGCGCATACATCGCGTCGGCGACGGTGCGGTGCTCGCCGAACAGGAAGGGGCCGCCGTAGGTGTCCAGGCATTCGCGCCAGATGGTGGTGATGCGCTGGACATCAGCCTGCGCACGCGACCAGACCTTGAACTTCGGAAAGTGGGCGCGCAGGTTCATCGGCAAGGCCGAACGCAGTGCGGTGAAGCCCGAGTGCATCTCGCCGCTGATGGCGCGGCAGTGGGCGCGGGCGCGGGCGTCCTTGGGCAGCAGGCCGGCATGGGGCATCACCTCGTTGAGGTACTCGGCGATGGCGAGCGTGTCCCACACCAGCACGCCCTCGTGCTCCAGGCTGGGCACGCGGATGGACGACGACAGCAGCAGGATCTCGGCGCGGGTGGAGGGGTCGTCCGGCGGCAGCACGTGTTCGGTGAACGGCAGCCCCGAAAAGCGCGCCAGCAGCCAACCGCGCAGCGACCAGGATGAATAGTTTTTGCTGGTGATCGTGAGCACCGCAGCGGCGACCTCGGCCTTGGCGGCCTTGCCGACCTTCCTGGCGGTGGCGGTCTTGGTGGCGGCGGTCTTGCGCGGAGCGAGGGTGGTGGTGGCCATGGGCTGCGTGTCCTTGTGGGTCTGCAGGCCGCTAGCAGGGGCCGTGCCAAGCAGGTGCACAAGGTGCTGCGAGGCGACACTTTGATGTCATGGCTCGCAACTTGCAGGTTCCTGTTTCAACACTGCTTCCTGGGGACACGATGCTCTATGCCGCCTTTGACAGCCATCAGCGCCTGATGGCCCCTTTCCATGCGATGGCGCAGAACATCACCGACTGGGCGACCCATGTGCTGCCGCCGGGCGAGCCTGCGCCTACCTGGCGCGACCTGGCCGCTGGCGGCATGCTCACGCGCAGCCTGCACGCGGCCAGCGAAGTGTTCTGGCGCTGGCGTGTCACGCATGCACGCCCTTCCTTCGGCATCGAATCGGTGCAGAGCAATGGCATGACCTGCGGCATCACCGAAGAGCCAGTGATGGTCACGCCCTTCGGCACCCTGCTGCATTTCCGCAAGGACCGCGATCTGGAGCAGCCGCCCGTGCTGCTGGTGGCGCCCATGTCCGGCCACTTCGCCACGCTGCTGCGCGACACGGTGCGCACGCTGCTGCAGGACCACGATGTCTTCATCACCGACTGGCACAACGCGCGCGACGTGCCGCTCAAGCACGGCGTGTTCGGACTGGACGACTACACCCACCACCTGATCCGCTTCCTGGACAAGATGGGCCCGGGTGCCCATTTGATGGCGATCTGCCAGCCCTGCGTGGCCTCGCTGGCGGCCACGGCCCTGATGGCGCAGGACAACCATCCCGCCCAGCCGCGCAGCCTCACGCTGATGGCCGGCCCGATCGATTGCCGCGTGAACCCCACCTCGGTGAACGAACTGGCCGTGAGCAAGCCCATGAGCTGGTTCGAGCGCCACATGATCCATACCGTGCCCTGGACGCAGCGCGGCGCCGGGCGCAAGGTGTACCCGGGCTTCGTGCAGCTCACGGCCTTCATGAGCATGAACATCGACCGCCACCTGGCGGCCTTCCAGACCATGCGCGAGCACATCGCCAATGGCGAGGGCGACAAGGCCGCGCACGCCAAGGCCTTCTACGAAGAGTATTTCGCCGTGGCCGACCTGCCGGCCGAGTTCTACCTGGAAACGGTGGGCAAGGTCTTCCAGACCTACGACCTGCCGCGCGGCGCCTTGAGCTGGAAGGATCAGATCGTGGAGCCGCGGGCTATCCGCAAGACCGCGCTGTTCACGGTCGAAGGCGAGCGTGACGACATCTGCTCAGTGGGGCAGACGGTGGCGGCGCAGGATCTGTGCGCCAGCGTGCGCCCCTACCTGCGCAACCACCACGTGCAGACGGGCGTAGGGCATTACGGCGTGTTCAGCGGCCGCCGCTGGCAGAACGAGATCTACCCGCGGGTGCGGGAGGTGATCCACCAGGTGGCGGCTTGAGCGCGCAGCTTATTCCCACTGCAGATCGACCGTGGCACTGACCGTGCCCTTCGCGCCGTAGTAGTCCACCAGCGTGGCGTTGTTCATGCGAACGGTCTTGTTCTGGATGTCCACCACGATGTCTGGAGGACAGACGGGAACCCCAGCGGTGGAGGCTGCGAGGGCGCTGCCGCAGAGGTAGTCGCCTGAGGCGTCACTCACGCCCACCATGTACACCGCCGGGACATTGTGGGAGTAGCTGAAGGCTGCCTGCAGAGTCTTGAAGTCGAACTCGACCACCGTGATATTGCCGACACTGGGGCCCCCGCTCTGCACGCTGCGGTCAAACTTCTGCGTGGTGTAGGTACTGGCGGCGTTCTGTGTCGTGCTGGTGTTGAGGGTGACCGTGCTGGTGGGGGACGGGCCGCCGCCTCCTCCACCGCAAGCGCTCAGGATGGACACAAGGCACGCTGACGCTATGCCGCGCACTGCACGGGCAAACTGCATGATCTCTCCCTGGAGATGGTTGTTGAAACGCCAGGAGAGTGTAATGTTTTGTTAAGGCCCCGTCGGGTCTGCGCTGGCCTGAACCACCCGGGTGCGGGGGCTCACGCCTGCTTCAACTGCTGCTGCAGATTCGTCAGCGAGGTCGGGTCCTCAATGGTGGTCAGATCACCCGCATCACGCCCTTCGCACACGGCCTGGATGGCCCGGCGCAGCAGCTTGCCCGAGCGCGTCTTGGGCAGGGCGCCCACGAACACCACGCGCGCAGGCCTGCCAACGGCGCCCAGGTGCTGATCGACGGTGCGCAGCACATCGGCCTCCAGCGCCCTGGCGGCGTCTGCCGAGGCCGCGGCATCGGCGTTCTTGAGCACCGCGAACGCCATCGGCACCTGGCCTTTGACATCATCATGCACGCCCACCACGGCCACCTCGGCTACGGCGGCATGGCTGCTGATGGCTTCTTCGATCTCGCGCGTGCCCAGGCGGTGGCCGGCCACGTTGATCACGTCGTCGGTGCGGCCTAGGATGAAGTGATAGCCGTCCTCGTCACGGATGCCCCAGTCGAAGGTGTTGTAGTAGGTTTTCTCGACAGGGGGCTGCGCGCCGAAGCTGCGCCAGTAGGTCTTGATGAAGCGCTCGTCGTCGCCCCAGATGGTCTGCAGGCAGCCGGGCGGCAGCGGGTAGCGGATGGCGACCACGCCCTTCTGGTTGGGGGCAGTCAGCTCTTCGCCGGTGGCTTCGCTCAGCAGGCGCACGTCGTAGCCGGGCATGGCCATGCCGGGCGAGCCGAACTTGGCGACCAGATCGGGTTGCACACCGCGCGGCACGCTGAGGATGGGCCAGCCGGTCTCGGTCTGCCAGTAGTTGTCGACCACGGGTTTGCCGATCGCCTCGGTGATCCAGCGGGCCGTGGGCTCGTCCAGCGGCTCACCGGCCAGAAAGAGCTGCTTGAGGCTGGAGACATCGTGGCGCGTCAGGCAGCCCGGATCCTGCTTCTTGAGCACGCGGATGGCCGTGGGCGCCGAGAACATCACGCTGACCTTGTACTTCTCGACCAGCGACCACCAGATGGCCGCATCGGGCCGGATCGGCAGGCCTTCGTAGACGATGGTGGCCATGCCGGTGATGAGGGGCCCGTAGACGATGTAGCTGTGCCCGACCACCCAGCCAATGTCGCTGGCGCAGAAGAAGGTCTCGCCGGGGCGGCCCTGGTAGAGCTGCTCCATCGAGGCGGCCAGGGCCACGGCGTAGCCGCCGGTGTCGCGCTGCACGCCCTTGGGCTTGCCGGTGGTGCCGCTGGTGTAGAGGATGTAGCTGGGGTGGGTGGCATCGACCCAGGCGCAGGGGATGTCGGGCCGGCCCAGGTGCTGCTCGCGCAGCTTGGCGAAGTCGACATCGCGCGGGGGCAAGCGGTCGGCCGGGGCCAGGCCGCGGTCGACCAGCAGCACGTGGTCCACCTGGTGCGACGACAGGCGCAGGGCTTCATCCAGCAGCGGCTTGTAGGCGATGACCTTGCCGCCGCGCGAGCCTGCATCGGCCGTGACGATGACCTTGGGTTTCGCGTCGTCGATGCGGCTGGCCAGCGAGTTGCTGGCAAAACCGCCGAACACCACCGAATGGATCGCTCCCAGGCGCACCGTGGCGAGCATCGCGATCACGGCCTGCGGCACCATGGGCATGTAGAGCAGCACACGGTCGCCCTGGCGCACGCCCAGGCTCTGCAGCATGGAGGCCATGGCCTGCACTTCGCGGTGCAGTGTTGCGTAGGTGAACACCTGCTCGGTGTTGGTCTCTGTGGAGACGTGGATCAGCGCGGGCTGGTCAGCACGGTGGGGCAGGTGGCGGTCTACCGCGTTGTGGCACAGGTTGGTCTGGCCGCCGACGAACCAGCGTGCGAAGGGCGGGTTGCCGGTGTCGCAGATCTGCTCGGGGCGGCGGCGCCAATCGATGCGGGCCGATTGTTCGCGCCAGTAGGCGTCGCGGTCTTGGAGAGAGTGTTGATGCAGGGCGGCGTAATCCATGCCCCATGCTAGCCAGTGCCACCCCCGCGAACAAGGGGTGCTTGCCCGCTTCTGACCTGTGTCAGATGAAGACAGCGGCGCGCCGCAGGATCAGCAGTCCGAAAAAACCAAGACCCAGCACGATGCCCCAGCGCAGCACGTTCATGGCCCGGGCGCGCCACACGGGCTGCCGGGTCACGGTGAAGGCGGCCATGCACAGCACGAAGGCCAGGGCCATCAGCAGCACCATCCAGCGGAACAACACCATGATGCTTACCAGGCCGGGGCCAGCTCGGCCATGCCCTTGGGCGCCTGAGCCTTGTCCTCGAAGGTGGCGATCTCCCAGGCGGAGGCATCGGCCATCAGGGCGCGCAGCAGCTTGTTGTTGAGCGCGTGGCCCGACTTGTAGGCGCTGTAGGCCGCCAACAGCGGGTGGCCCACCACGTACAGGTCACCGATGGCGTCCAGGATCTTGTGCTTGACGAACTCGTCGTCGTAGCGCAGGCCGTCGCCATTGAGCACGCGGTAGTCGTCCACCACGATGGCGTTGTCCATGCTGCCGCCCAGGCCCAGGCCGCGCGAGCGCATCATCTCCACATCCTTCGTGAAGCCGAAGGTGCGGGCGCGCGCGATGTCGCGCTTGTACTGGCCGGTGGAGAAATCGAACTCCACGCGCTGGCCGGTCTGGTCGACCGCCGGGTGGTGGAAATCGATCTCGAAGGCCAGCTTGTAGCCGTGGAAGGGCTCCAGCCGGGCCCACTTGAGATGGGGGCCTTCGCCCTCGCGCACCTCGACGGGCTTTAGCACGCGCAGGAAGCGTTTGGGCGCCTTCTGCAGTTCGATGCCGGCGCTTTGCAGCAGGTAGACGAACGCCGCCGCGGAGCCATCGAGGATGGGTACCTCCTCAGCCGTGATGTCGATGTAGAGGTTGTCCAACCCCAGGCCCGCACAAGCAGACATCAGGTGCTCGACGGTGTGCACCTTGGGTGCGCCCGGATCGCCACCGGGCGACAGGGTCGAGGCCAGCCGCGTGTCGCACACCGCCTCGGCCTTGACGGGGATGTCAACTGGCTGGGGCAGGTCCACGCGACGGAACACGATGCCCGTGTCCGGCGGGGCCGGGCGCAGGGTCAGTTCGACGCGCTGGCCGCTGTGCAGGCCCACGCCCACGGCGCGGGTCAGCGATTTGAGGGTGCGTTGTTGCAGCATGGGCGCAATTATCCGCCGTTCGGGCATTGGCTGCAGTGCATCGTGTCAAGCACCATCATTGATCAGGACTATCGGGACGGGCCCCGCGATCTGGTGCGGTCATCCTGGTCACAGGCCTGCTGATGATGCGCCGCGGCTGGGGCACCATGCGTGCGCTGAACAAGCATGAGTTCGAGAACCGTTCGGAAGGCGGCGTTACAGCGTGTGGGTCCGGTCGCCCTGGCTGAAGCCAAGGGCATCGAACCACTCGCCCTTGACGAAGCCGATCACCTTGAACAACTCGCCCATCTCGTGCTCCGCCAGCAGCATCTGCACGGCGGCGCGCTCGCGGGCTTCCTGCTGGGTCTGCGCCTGTGGGGGCAGACGGCGCAGCAGGCCGCAGTTGGTCAGGAAGCGGCCCTGGCTGGTATAGCCCAGCACCTCCCAGCCACCCTCCTGAGCGGCCAGTGCGATGCCGGTGAAGTTCACGTGGGTGGTGATGTCCTTGTTGCCCACGGCGGCCAGCGGATCCGGATCGCTGCGGTGCCCCTGGTGGCACATCAGGGTGCCGCCGGTGCGCTGTGGGTGGTAGTACTCGCGCTCGGGAAAGCCGTAGTCCAGAAAGAAGGCGGCCCCCCGGCTCATGCGCTCTGCCAGCGTGGCCACGAAGGCCTCGGCCTGGCCGTGGGTCTCGGTGACGGTGCCCCGCGCGAACTCGCTGTCGGGGCGTTCGGTGGGCGGGCGCACGCCCTCTGGGGCAGGCCGGTCGGCCCAGGTGAACACCGGGTCGGGATCCGTCGGCTGATGGTCATCGGGCGGTGAGGCCAGCGTCACGCCGCGCTCCTTCCAGCTGGCGCCATCCCAGGCCATCAGGTGCACGGGCATGGCATCCAGCACCTCGTTGCCCACGATCACGCCCTGCAAATCATCAGGCAGGTTGTCGGCCCACACCACCTTGCGCAATTGCTCCGGATGCGAAGCGGCCAGGCGGGCGTGCTGGCGTTCGCGCAGGGTGCCCGACAGGTCGACAATGGTGTAGCGCTGGATGCGGTCGCCGAGCTCGCCCAGCAATTGCTCGGCCAGGGCGCCGGTGCCGGCGCCGAACTCCCACACCTGGTCGGTGCCGGTGGCGTCCAGCGCCTGTTCGATCTGCCGGGACAGCGCCTGCCCGAACAGCGGCGTGAGCTCCGGCGCGGTGACGAAATCGCTGCCGTCCGCAGGGTCTTTGCCGATCACGCGGTGGCCGCCGCTGTAATAGCCCAGCCCTGGGGCGTAGAGGGCCAGCTCCATGTAGCGCTCGAAGCGCATCCAGCCGCCGCGCTGACGGATCTCGTCGGCGATCAGGCGGGCCAGCGGATGACGGGGTAGAGGGGCGGCCACTACACTGTGGCTCGAAGCATCGGGGCGGTCCATGCCGTATTGTAGGAACGCACCCATCACCCGTGCACTCATCCGTGCGCCGCCATGCCTGACATCGACAAGCCAAAACCCATCCTTCCTGCTGGCGACCCCGCCGAGATCGAGGACACCGA
Organism: Burkholderiales bacterium UBA1834; assembly: GCA_002339015.1. Classification (GTDB taxonomy): domain Bacteria; phylum Pseudomonadota; class Gammaproteobacteria; order Burkholderiales; family Burkholderiaceae_C; genus Aquabacterium. The sequence continues at coordinate 72,639 of DDJC01000002.1, read as the reverse complement.
CATCGCTGTGCGCGGCCAACCCTTGCAACCGGCACTGCCCGCCGCCACGGGGCGAGCTCGCACAGCCTTGGTCACTGGGGCGGGCCGTCGCCTGGGCCGCGAGATCGCCCTGATGCTGGCCGTCCAGGGCTGGGACGTGGCCGTGCACTGCCGCGCCTCACGCGAGGAGGCCGAGGCCACCGCCGACGACATCCGCGCCATGGGCCGCCATGCCTGTGTGGTCCAGGCCGACCTGGCCGATGAGTCCGCCTGCCACGCCGTGGTGCCGCAGGTGGTGCAGGCCCTGGGCCGGCTCGATGCCGTGGTCAACAATGCCTCGGCCTTCGAGTACGACACGGCTGCCACCTTCACCTACGCCATGCTGGAGCATCACCTGCGTGCCAACACGGCACCAGCCATCGTGCTGGCGCAGGCCCTGGCCGCCCATGTGGCCGAGCGCGAAGGCTTGGCTGCGCCCACCGGCATCGGCCAGGCCGGCCCTGGCGCAGCCTTGCCGGATGATGTCGACGCGGCAGTGGTCAACCTTCTCGATCAGAAGCTGTGGAACCCCAATCCGGATTTCCTGAGCTACACCCTGTCCAAGGCCGCGCTGGAGTCGGCCACCAGCCTGCTTGCGCTGGCGCTGGCGCCCCGCGTGCGGGTGGTGGGCGTGGCTCCCGGCCTCACATTGACCAGTGAGTGGCTGCAGGGCGACCGATTCGATCAGCTGCACAGGGCGTCGCCGCTGGGGCGTTCTTCCACCCCGGGAGATGTGGCCGCCACGGTGGCCTTCGCGCTGGCCAACCGCTCGATCACAGGCACCACCTTGCTGGTCGATGGTGGGCAGCACCTGCACCGTTTTCCCCGCGACTTTTCCATGATGTGATGCCGCCCGGCATCATCGGAGCCCGACCATGTCCCTCACCAAAGGCGATCAGACCCTCACCCTCACCGGGCTGCGCTTCAATGCCAGCCTGGGCGTGCTGGCGCAGGAAATCAACGCCCCCCAGCCCATTCAGGTCGATGCCGAACTGAACATGGGCAGCCAGCCCTTGCTGCCCCATGACGACGAGATCATGAACGTGCTGGATTACCGCAAGGTGCGCGCGATCATCATCGAGGAGTGCACGGCGGTGCATGTGAACCTGCTGGAGACGCTGATCGGAAAGGTCAGCAAGCGGCTGATGGACCTGCCGGGGGTGCAGGGGGTGCGGGTGAAAATCGCCAAGCTTGAGATCTTCGAGGACTGCGAGGTGGCTATCCGTATGGAGACGGGACAGTGGTGAGGTTGATGTTGTCTGGGACTGCCGCCGCTTGAGTGGGACGCTTGGCGTGGGTGGCCGGCGCCGCTCATGTCCCCCGCCCAGGCTGCGCCTGGTCTCCTCCTTTACTTCGCTATGCCGGCCACCCACGCCAAGCGTCTCGCTGGCGCTCTGGCAGTGCCTTCGCTTTGCGAAGGCCGGGGAATTGGCTGCGGCGTTGGCCGCAGCCAATTCCCTCTCACCAACACCGCGCGGTGTGAGGAACAGGGCGCTGGGGTGCACGGCGGAGCGAAGTAAAGGAGGAGGACGGGCGTAGCCCGGCCGGGGGACATGAGCGCAGCCGTGCACCCCAGCTCTCTGGCCCGTTTTCACCGCGCAATCACCTCGCCGCCCGTTTTCCCGGCGGATCGGCGAAAATCGCGGGATGAACGACGCCGTCTCCCCCCAGATCCTGTCCACCCCCGAAGACGAGGCCGCCCTGGCCGCCCAGGCCAAACGCCACGCCTTCGAGATGAACAAGCTCAGCAAGCGCCTGCACCGCCAGGTCGGCCAGGCCATTGCCGACTTCAACATGATCGAAGACGGCGACAAGGTCATGGTCTGCATGTCCGGTGGCAAGGACAGCTACGGCATGCTCGATATCCTGATGAACCTGCAAAAGCGGGCGCCCATCCAGTTCGAGATCGTGGCCGTCAACCTCGACCAGAAGCAGCCCGGCTTCCCCGAGCATGTGCTGCCCGAGTACCTGACCAAGGTGGGTGTGCCCTTTCGCATCGAAGAGCAGGACACCTACAGCGTCGTCAAGAAGGTCATCCCCGAAGGCAAGACCACCTGCAGCCTGTGCTCGCGCCTGCGCCGCGGTATCCTGTACCGCGTCGCCAGCGAACTGGGCTGCACCAAGATCGCCCTGGGCCACCACCGCGACGACATCCTGCAGACCCTGTTCATGAACATGTTCTTCGGCTCCAAGCTCAAGGGCATGCCGCCCAAGCTGGTGACCGACAACGGCGAGCACGTGGTGATCCGGCCCATGGCCTACTGCGCCGAGAAGGACCTGGCCGCCTTCGCCGAACACCGTGAGTTCCCCATCATCCCGTGCAATCTGTGCGGCAGCCAGGACGGCCTGCAGCGCCAGCAGATGCGCGAGATGATCAACGACTGGGACCGCCGCTTTCCTGGCCGCGTCGACAACCTGTTCACCGCCCTGTCAAGCATCGTGCCCTCGCACCTGATGGACCGGAACCTCTACCCCTTCCAGACCATCAAAGCCTCCGGGCGACCCGAAGCCGGCGGCGACATCGCCTTCGATGAAGACGAAGGTTGTGGCACGCCTGCCGATGGCGCCTCGTCGTCCACGCTGGCCAGCATCCCCGTCTCGGTGATCAAGCGGCGCCTCGGCACGGACGACGATCAACGGGACGACTGAGCCATCAAGCACCCAACACGGCGCCAAGCACCTGGGCGGGAGGCCTGCTCCTTCCACCATCGACTCCATCCAACCATCCCAAAAAGGAGACGGCGATGAAATTCGGATCCCTGTGCCTGGCCGCGGCGGCCACCCTCAGCCTGGCCGGCTGCGGCACCATGACCTCGCTCACGGCCGATGTCTCCAGCTTCGGCCAGTGGCCGCCCACGCGCCCCCTGCCGCGCTATGCCTTCGAGCGTTTGCCGTCGCAGCAGGCCCAGCCTGATTTCCAGGCGCGTGTCGAAGCTGCTGCACGCCCCGTGCTGACGCGCAAAGGCTTCGTCGAGGCCGATTCGCCCCAGAAGGCCGACGTGCTGGTGCAGGTGGCCGCGCAGGCCCGCACCCTCTACTCGGGCTACGACCCCTTCGACCGCTGGGACGGCCGCTTCTTTGGCGGTTTCGGTGGCTTCTGGGGCGGGCGCGGCGGCCTGGGCTTCGGCATGAGCTTCGATCCGCCCGTCACGCAGATGCAGGTGGACGTGCTGATCCGCGACAAGGCCTCCAGCCAGACACTGTACGAAACCCATGCCACCCACCGGCGTGCCGGCGGCGTGGTGGAAAGCCTGATGCCGGCCATGTTCGACGCCGCGCTCAAGGATTTCCCGGCGCAGGCCATCAGCCCGCGCGTGGTGACGGTGCCCATCCCCGAAGTGGCCAAGCCGGCAACGCCTGCCGCGCCGGCCCCCGCCGCCGTCAAGTGATTTCCGCCTCCTTCTCCCGTTTGCATCGATCGCATCCCATGACCCTGTCCATCGTCATCATGGCCGCCGGCAAAGGCACCCGCATGAAGTCTTCGCGGCCCAAGGTGCTGCACAAGCTGGCCGGGCGCCCCATGCTGTCGCACGTGATCGGCACCACGCAGACGCTGGGCGCGGGCAAGCTCATCGTGATCACCGGCCATGGCGCGGACGAAGTGGAGCAGGCCATGCGCAAGGCCTTTGCCCAGGCACCGCTGGCCTTCGCGCGGCAGGAGCCTCAGCTGGGCACCGGTCACGCCGTGCAGCAGGCCGTGCCGCAACTGCCCGATGAGGGCACCACATTGATCCTCAATGGCGATGTGCCGCTCATTGAGGCCGCCACGGCCAGGGCCCTGGTCGATGCCTGTGGTGGCGAACGCCTGGCCCTGCTCACCGTGGTGCTCGATGATCCCACCGGCTACGGCCGCATCGTGCGCGACCAGGCCACCGAGGATGCCGAGCCCACCGTCAAGGCGATCGTCGAGCACAAGGACGCGAGCGATTCACAGCGCGCCATCCGCGAGGTCTACACCGGCATGATGGCCGCGCCCACGCGCTGGCTCAAGCAGGCCCTGGCCGGGCTGCGCAATGACAACGCTCAGGGCGAGTACTACCTGACCGACGTGGTGGCCCGCGCCGTGCTTGACGGCGTGCCCGTGGTGGCCGCCCACCCGCGTGACGAGACCGAGGTGCTCGGCGTGAACAGCCCGGCGCAGCTGGCCGATCTGGAACGCCGCCATCAACGCGCCCAGGCCGAGCGCCTGATGACGCAGGGCGTGCGCCTGGCCGATCCGGCCCGCTTCGATCTGCGCGGCACTCTGGTTTGCGGCCGTGATGTGGACATCGATGTCAACTGCATCTTCGAAGGTGACGTGAGCCTGGGCGATGAGGTCCGCGTCGGTGCCAACTGCGTCATCCGCAACGCCCGCATCGACGCTGGCGCCGTGATCCACCCCTTCACCCACATCGATGGTGACAAGGACGGCGCCACGGTGGGTGAGGGCGCCTTGATCGGACCCTTCGCCCGCCTGCGGCCTGGCGCAAGGCTCGGCCCCGAAGTGCACATCGGCAACTTCGTCGAGGTCAAGAATTCCACGCTGGCGCGCGGTGCCAAGGCCAACCACCTGGCCTACCTGGGCGACGCCACCGTGGGCGAGCGCGTGAACTACGGCGCCGGCAGCATCACCGCCAACTACGATGGCGCCAACAAGCACCGCACGGTGATCGGCGATGACGTGCACGTGGGCTCCAACTGTGTGTTGATCGCGCCCATCACCGTGGGTGAGGGCGCCACCATCGGAGGCGGCTCCACGCTGTCGAAGGACGCGCCGGCGGGCCAGCTCACCGTGGCCCGCACCAAGCCTATCAGCCTGGCCGGCTGGAAGCGCCCGGTCAAGCAGGGCAAGTGATGCGCAACGTAGGGGGATGAACACGCTGTGACAGACGGTAAGATCAATGCACCCGCATCAGCCCCCTGGACCGTGCAATTGTGAACCACTACGAGCGATTGAAGGTCAACCCGGACGCCCCGGTGGAGGTGATCCGAGCCGCCTACCGGGCGCTGGCGGCCAAATACCATCCTGATCGGCACACGCAATCACAGTCCACGCATGCAGAGATGGTGGCGTTGAATGCCGCCTACGAGGTTTTGGCGGACCCGCATACCCGCGCGGCCTACGATGCTGAGTTGAACGAGATGCCCTTGGCTGCCGAGGGCGAGCAGGCAGGCCCCGCCTCACGCTTTCAGAATCTGTGGCGCTCAACCATGGGTTTCGCGGGCATGGACACGGTTCCACCGGCCCCGCCGCCCACGCCCGACGAGCAAGGCACCCGCGTAGACGTGCAATGGCAACCGCCCTTGCCGATCGGCGCAGCCAATCCCTGGCTGAGCCGCAAACGCCTGCTGCCCTTGTTCGGCGCACTGGGCGTGCTCATCGTGATCACAGGGATCTGGTGGGTGAGGGCGGCCCTGCTGCAGATGGAAGCCGAGCAGACCTTGTCGCAGCACTACAGCGGCGGACGCAAGTCTTCCGGCACGGAACCTGCGCCGCCCGGCCCGGCAAGCCGTGCCGCCGCCAACCACCAGGGCACCCCGCCTGCGATGATGAGCGACGAAGAGTTGCTGGCCGAACCGCCGCCCTTGTCTGCTCAACCCTCGCTGGCCTCTCGCAGCAACCATCTGCTGGACGGCACGCCGCTGAGCTTGCGCCAGGAAACGCACCTGGTCGATCCCCTGGCGCCGGTGCCCATGTCTCGGCCAGCGTCTTCCGCCCCCTGATCCTGAGGCCATGGGCCGTTCAAAGCGGCAATGCGGTGTCGAACTTGGCCCGTTTGACGGCAAAGAAGGTGCGCACATTGCGTACCCCCAAGGTGGCCGTGAACAAGCGCGCGGCCACGCGCTGGTAGTCCTCCATGTCGGCCACGGCCAGCACGAGCATGAAATCAGGCCCCGGCGAGACGCGCCAGCACTGCTGTACGGCAGCATCGGCTACGGCGCGGGCTTCGAACAGGGTCATGGCGTCCTCGGTCTGGATGTCCAATGAGACCTCTACCAGCGCCTGCAGGCCGGGTGCGCGGGTGCGCCGCAGCTTGTCGGCTGACACGATGGCCACCTGGCGCTCTATCCAGCCCTCTTCACGAAGACGCTTGACACGCCGGTGACAGGTGGCGGGCGACAGGTGCGCGGCTTCGGCCAGCGCCTGGTTGGACAGCGTGGCATCGCGCTGCAGAAGATCCAGCAGGCGCAGATCACTCGTGTCCAAAGGGTTGATTGATGATTCCATTTGGGTTGATATTTTGATTGAAATTCACCAATCTTTGAATGGATGGGAGTTTTTTGTCATATTGATCTTTAGATCGATTGAATAAATTCAACCTGAGCAAGATAGGATCCGTTCCACTCGCCGCGTGGCGAGGCAACAGGAGCCAATGTCCATGTGCGGCATCGTCGGCGCGGTCGGTTCGCGCAACATCACCCCCATCCTGGTCGAAGGCCTCAAGCGCCTGGAGTACCGGGGCTACGATTCCTGTGGTGTGGCCATCCTGCGCCAGGGCCAGGTCTTGCGTGCCCGCAGCACCTCGCGCGTGGCCGAACTGCAGGCGCAGGTGGCCACCGATGGGCTGGACAGCCCGCTGGGCATCGCCCACACCCGCTGGGCCACACATGGGGCGCCGGCGGTGCACAACGCTCACCCGCATTTCTCGCATGGCCCCGGTGTGGGGGCCGCGACCACCCGCCCCGGCCGCGTGGCCCTGGTGCACAACGGCATCATCGAGAACCACGAGGCCCTGCGCGCTGAACTGCAGGCCAAGGGCTACGAGTTCCTGAGCCAGACCGACACCGAGGTGATCGCCCACCTGGTGGAGCACCTGTACGAGGGTGACCTGTTCGCCGCCGTGAAGGCTGCCACCCTGCGCCTGACGGGCGCCTACGCCATTGCCGTGTTCTGCGCTGACGAGCCCCAGCGCGTGGTCGGCGCCCGGCAGGGCTCGCCCCTGGTGCTGGGCGTGGGCGGCGCGGACCAGACCGAGCGCTTTCTGGCCTCGGACGCCATGGCCCTGGCCGGCGTGACCGACCAGATCGTCTACCTGGAAGAGGGCGACGTGGTCGACCTGCAGCCGGGCAAGCACTGGATCGAGCACCGTGCGCAAGGCAGCGCCGGGCACCAGCGCGTGGCCGAGGGCGAGCGCCCCGTGCGCACCGTCACCGCGCACAGCGGCGCCGTGGAGCTGGGCCCCTACCGCCATTACATGCAAAAGGAAATCTTCGAGCAGCCGCGCGCCATCGCCGACACGCTCGAAGGCGTGCAGGGCATCACCCCCGATCTGTTCGGTGAGCAGGCGGCCGGCGTGTTCGGCCAGATCGACCGCGTACTGATCCTGGCCTGCGGCACCAGCTACTACTCGGGCAGCGCCGCGCGCTACTGGCTCGAATCCATCGCGGGCATCCCCACCACCGTCGAGATCGCCAGCGAATACCGCTACCGCGACAGCGTGCCCGTGCCCAGCACCCTGGTCGTCACCATCAGCCAGTCGGGCGAGACGGCCGACACCATCGCCGCGCTCAAGCACGCGCGCAGCCTGGGCATGCAGCACACGCTGACCATCTGCAACGTGGCCACCAGCGCCATGGTGCGCGAATGCAAGCTGGCCTACGTGACGCGGGCCGGCGTGGAGATCGGCGTGGCCAGCACCAAGGCCTTCACCACGCAGCTGGCCGGCCTGTTCCTGCTGACGCTGAGCCTGGCCAAGGTGAAGGGCCGGTTGAGTGAAGACCAGGAGGCGGCCCACCTGAAAGCCATGCGCCACCTGCCGGCCGCGCTGCAATCGGTGCTGGCGCTGGAGCCGCAGGTGATGGCCTGGGCCGAGGCCTTCGCGCGCAAGGACAACGCGCTGTTCCTGGGGCGTGGCCTGCATTACCCGATCGCGCTGGAAGGGGCGCTCAAGCTCAAGGAGATCAGCTACATCCACGCCGAGGCCTACCCGGCCGGCGAGCTCAAGCACGGCCCGCTGGCGCTGGTGACCAGCGACATGCCCGTGGTGACCGTGGCGCCCAACGACGCGCTGCTGGAGAAGCTCAAGAGCAACATGCAGGAAGTGCGCGCGCGCGGCGGCGAGCTGTACGTGTGCGCGGATGCGGACACGCACATTCAGGCCGAACCGGGCATCCACGTGATCCGCCTGCCCGAGCACTACGGCGCGCTGTCACCCATCCTGCATGTGGTGCCCCTGCAGTTGCTGGCGTATCACACAGCGTGCGCGCGCGGCACGGATGTGGACAAGCCGCGGAACTTGGCGAAGTCGGTGACGGTGGAGTGAGTCCTCAGTCCACGGCGCGCGCCTCGGACCGCTTCAGCGTGTAAACCAACCCGATGCCGACGCTCGCGCCGTTCGTCCGCTTCACCAGCGGGCTGTCCTTGTTCGCAGCCCCCGCCACGCTCTCGACTCGGGCGAATCCGAAGACGCGCATGTCGGGGGTCAACTGGCGCGAGAGTGAGGCCTTCAGCCGCCACGCGATCAGCCCGCTGCTGGCGTCGTAGGCTGGGCGATTGGCCATGGCATCCTCGGGCTTGACCTCGTAATAGGTCTCGCCGAGCCGCCTGTCACCCAGCAGCGCGCTGAAACCTACGCCGTAGCTCCAGCCTGTCCGGTCACGATGGCGAAGGCTGATCTCCGGCTCCAGGCTCATGCCCCGGTGGTGCCCAAAATCGCGCAGCTCGAACACCCCGCGCAGCGGCAACTCGACGGTGATGCGGTGGGAGGCCTCGCGGCCGTTCAGGTACCACCGTGCCACGGGGCCGAATTCCACCAGCGTGGGCAGGCGGTCCATGCCTTCGCGGGCCTTCAGCGACTTGCTGCCTGAGCTGAGCGAGCCCGAGAGTGACAGGTCCAGTTCGAAGTCATCCGTGCGGATGGCGCGCAGGCCTGCGCCGTCGGCATCAGAGCGCAAGCGCTTTCCGCGATACACCACATACGGCAGTGCGGTGCCTCGGCTGACCTGCTCATCCGCCCCCGGATAGGCCACCTGCGAGATGGCACCTGCGCCGATGCCGAGCTCCCACAGGGGCAACTCGGATGGTTTGACCGGGTCTTCAGCGCGAGCAGCAACGCAGAGAAGGGCAAGACTGGCAAGGAGGATGTGCTTCATGGTGCAGACTCGTTGGGCATCCCGAAATGTAGTCGGTCGCCGTCAAATGCTGTCGCCATGGCCTGACGGCATCTTGACGCGCAGGCTGCCCCCTTGTCGCCCAGGGTGCCTCACGGGCACGCCGCCTGCTCCTAAGATTGAGCCAGATCAATCTGGCGCCCGAGAGGCCAGTTACCAGGAGACAGACATGAGCCAGCAAGCCCTTCACAACGCCAAGGAACTCGTCGCCCGCGAGAAGCTCGATTTCGGCCTGGACGGCGACTTGCCCCGTTGGTGGTACGAGAACAACCCGTACAAGTCGCGTCTGATCGACGCGCTGCAGGCTGCCTTTCCGGATGGTGAACGCTACTTCATCTCGTGTGTGCGCAACTTCCGTGAGCAGACCACGGACCCCAAGTTGCTGGCCGAGATCAAGACCTTCATTCGCCAGGAAGGCCAGCACGGTATCGTGCACTCGAAGTACAACCAGCGGCTGCGCGAGCAGGGCATGGACATCGATGCCATCGTCGATTTCATCAACGCCAACAACGAGTTGCACACGAAGCGCTTCTCCAAGGAATACAACCTGGCGCTGACCGCCGCCTTCGAGCACTTCACGGCCATGCTGGCCGAGATCTTCTTCGTCGAGAAGCGCACCATGGCCAACGCCGATCCCAAGCTGCGCGCCATGATGGCCTGGCACGCCGTGGAGGAGATGGAGCACAAGGCCGTTGCCTATGATGTGATGCAGAAGGTGGCCAAGGTCGGTTACTTCAAGCGCTGCCTGGCCATGGCCCATGTGACCTTGTTCCTGAGCTACCTGACCATCCGCTTCACCAACCGCCTGCTCAAGAACGACGGGATCCCGTTCGGCAAGCGCATGTGGATGATGGCCAAGTGCCGTTGGTGGCTGTTTGGCTACAAGGGCATCATTTCCAGCCACCTGGGGACCCTGTTCGCGTACTTCAAGCCGGGCTTCCACCCTTGGCAGCAGGAAGCGATCCACAACTACGACGCCTGGGTCGAGGCCTATGAGCGCACGGGGGATCCGATGGTCGCCGGCGCAGCGCTCTACCAGGCTGCGTACTGAGCACCAAACTCAACGCCGCGGTGAGGGGCAGTGGCGTTTGCCAGACGTGGTTACTTCCCTGGAGGTTCAGGAGATTGATTGAGCAGGGTGCTAAGCCCATTCTGCCCAACATGTGCGAAAAGGCGGCTGTGCTTGTAAAGTTGGTTGGGTGTCTGCCCACCTCCAACTCAAGCCATCCGACGGTCTGACCGCTCCCGCTGCAGGCCATGCGTCGGAAGGGGCAGTGTGGGCCTCGCTGCCCGAGGTCGAGGTCCTGCGGGCAGCCCATCAATGGCTCGCCCGCGGGGAACAGGCGTGGATGGCCACCGTGGTCGAGACCTACGGTTCGGCGCCTCGCCCGGTGGGCTCCATCGCTGTGCTCAACCAGCAAGGGCAGGTGATGGGCTCGGTGTCGGGCGGCTGTGTGGAAGATGATCTGGCCGATTGGCTTCGCCGTGACGTCGGGGCCTGTGTCGCCGGCACGCTGCTGACTTACGGCAAGGACGCCGAAGAGCGCCATAGGCTCCGGCTCCCCTGCAACGGCCACATCCGTGTGTGGCTGGAGCCTGCCACCCATGCGCTGGTGAGTTCGCTGAGCCAGTGGGTCTGTGCTGGCCAGGTAGTCTGTCGGCAGCTGAATCTCTCAACGGGTACCTGGACGCTTGACACGCCCCCGCCAGCCACCCGCACGGCACTCAGAGGCGATGTCCTCCACCACGTGCTCGGACCACGGCTGAGGGCTGTGCTGATCGGTGCCGGTGAGGTGTCACGCTACCTTGCGCCCATTGCATTGACGCTGGGTTTCAAGGTGGAGGTGATCGATCCGCGCGAGGAGTACACCTCGACCTGGCCTCATCCCGGGTGCACGCTCTACCAGGCCATGCCCGATGACATCCTGATGGAGGCACCGCCAGACGCCCGCACAGCGGTTCTTGCCCTGAGCCACGATCCCAAGATCGATGACCTGGCCCTGATGGAGGCCCTGAAGGTGCCCTGCCTGTACGTGGGCGCCATGGGGTCGGTCCGTACCACGATGGCCCGCAGGGAGCGGTTGACGCTCTTCGAGCTCAGCGCCCGGCAACTGGAGCAGCTGCACGGGCCGGTGGGGGCGGACATTGGCGCGCGCACGCCGCCAGAGATCGCGGTGTCCATTGCGTCCGACCTGGTGGCGGCAATACGCCGTGCCCCCCAGCCGAGACCCTCCCCGGCATGCCGCCGGTGACGAATCGATTCATCGAACCCGTGGCCTGGGTCCTGGCTGCGGGCTGGGGCCGGCGCATGGGCGGGCGGCCGAAGTCGGCCATGCGCGTCCATGGGCGGAGCGTCCTGGAAGGCCTCATCACGGCCCTGGCCGATGGCTGCAAGCACGTCAACGTGCTGGTCGGTCCCTATGCCGATGTGCTGGGGCCGCTGGCCTTGCAGGCCGGTGCCCACGTCCACATGGTGAGCCAACCTGGCGGGAGCATTCTGGACAGCCAGGCAGACGCCATCCGGCTGCACCTTCGCGGACACCCTGGCCGGGACATGCTGATCACGGTCGCGGACCTGCCCTTGCTGCAGGCAGCGCATGTCCAGGCCTTGCTCTGTGCTTGGCACGAGAGCCCGAAGGTGAACGCCCTGGCGCCCGTGGTCGGCGCGCAGCGTGGACATCCGGTGGTCCTGCCGAGTGCCTTGGCCCAGAAGGTATCCGCCGAGGGGCACGGGCATCTGCGAACGTGGTTCCAACACCACCCTGCGTCATTGGCAACCTGGGAGGCGGCCGATCGGGCTTACGTCACCGACTTCGACACGCCGGATGAACTGGATGCCGTGTCTGCGCTCGTCAGGCACGGCCCGTTGCCAGCAGCGCCTGAGCCCCCATGATCAGCCCCGACGCGCAGTAGGCACCGGGCGAGTTCGTTCGCGTAAGGGATGACCGTGAAGAGCAGGGGCCCGCAGCCCAGCGAGGCCAGATACCAGGCTGGCAGGGGGGCCGTGCTTCAGCGTGAAGCTGATCGGGCACGGCGCTTGCCTAGGCCCAGCGTTCTTCAACAACGCCCTGAAGCGGCTGAATCGTTCATGGTCGATCTGAGTCTGCCTTGGTGGGAATTCGACATGCCGCCGAGCGCCACCTTCTGTGCGGCGCTGCTGGGGGCCTTCGCCACGCCCCGCAGCCGCAAGCTGGAGATACTGGTCGATGGCAAGATCAGCATCCAGACCCAGCAAGGGGACAAGCCATGAGCCCCGCTCAGGCCGCCAGCCCGGTGGGGCAGACACCGATGCCCGATGACACGTCCGGCAGCCCATTGGCGCGCGACCAGGCCGCCGATGGCACGGCGCTGTTGATCGTCGACATGGTGAGTGAGTGGCGTTTCCCAGGCGCCGAGCAGTTGCTTGGCCGCGTCCTGTCCATCGCCCCTGCTCTCCAGGCACTGAAAGCCCGATGCAGGCAGGCCGGTATCCCAGCCATCTATGCCAATGACAACCACGGCCGTTGGCGATCCGATGTCCGCGCGCTGGTGAGCGAAGGGCTGGCGGCAGGAGGCGAACGCACGCGGCTGATGCAGATGCTGCAACCGCACGAGGACGACTACTTCGTGCTCAAACCCAAGCAGTCGGCATTTTTCGCCACCCCTTTGGACCTTTTGCTCAGCCACCTCAAGGTCACGCGCCTCATCGTCACGGGCGTCACCATCGATCAGTGTGTGCTGGCCACCTTGATCGATGCGCGCATGCGCGACTACGAGTTGCTGTGTCCCGAGGATTGCCTGGCTGCCCGGGATCAGGAGCGCCATGCCCATGCCCGATGGCATCTGGCCGAGGTGCTGGGGCTGGACATGACGCGCTCCGAGAACCTGCGCCTGCCTGGCGAGGGATGAACAGGCACATCCTTTGCCGGGCTGTGGTCTGCCCCACCACCAGGAGATGCCAACATGAAGGCGCTGACCTACCATTCCGCCAAAGACGTGCGTGTCGACAACGTCCCGGATCCCGTCATCCAGGATGACCAGGACATCATCCTGCGGGTGACGGCCACGGCCATCTGCGGATCGGACCTGCACATCTACCGGGGCAAGATCCCCGCCATGAAGGCCGGCGACGTGCTGGGCCACGAGTTCATGGGCATCGTCGAGGAGACGGGGCCCGCCGTGACCCGTGTCAGAAAGGGTGACCGTGTGGTGGTGCCTTTCACCATCTCCTGCGGCGACTGCTTCTTCTGCAACACCAAGCTCTTCTCGGCGTGCGAAACCACCAACCCCGGCCGGGGTGCCATCCTCAACAAGAAGAATGTCCGTTCAGGGGCCGGCCTGTTCGGCTACTCGCACCTGTACGGAGGCTATGCGGGTGGGCAAGCCGAGTATGTCCGTGTGCCCAAGGCCAACGTCGGCCCGCTGGTGATCCCCCCGGGCTTGCATGACGAGAAGGTGCTGTTCCTGTCAGACATCCTGCCGACGGGTTACCAGGCCGTGGTCAATGGCCGGGTGGGACCCGGCTCGAACGTCGCCATCTTCGGGGCAGGGCCCGTCGGCCTGATGGCCGCCGCCTGCGCCCGCCTGCTGGGTGCTGAGCGCATCTTCATGGTGGATCACCACGCCTACCGGCTCGAATTCGCCAGGCAAACGTACGACGTGATCCCGATCAACTTCGATGACATCGAGGATCCGGCGGAGTACATCATCGAGCAGACCGACTTTCGCGGCGTGGACGCCTCCATCGATGCGGTGGGTTTCGAAGCCAAGGGCAGCACACTGGAAACCGTGCTCACCGACCTGAAGCTGGAGGGCTCCAGCGGCAAGGTCCTGCGCCAGGCCATTGCTGCCACGCGCCGTGGCGGGGTGATCAGCGTGCCAGGCGTGTATGCCGGCTTCATCCACGGCTTCCTGTTCGGCGATGCGTTCGAAAAGGGGCTGAGCTTCGCATCCGGGCAAACACATACGCAGCAGCACATGCCCAAGCTGCTGGAGCACATCTTGGAAGGCAAGCTGCATCCCGAAGTCATCATCACGCACCGTTTGCCGCTGCACGAGGCGGCGCGCGGCTACGAACTGTTCGAGCACAAGCAGGAGGACTGTCGCAAGGTCATCCTGACACCTTCCTGACGATGGCCCACGGATCTTGTGAAAGGAGCATGCAATGAACAAGGAAGCTCACCGCGCAGGCGCGGTCCACTCTGAGCAAGGCATCGGAACGCGCCCTCGCCGGCCCGCTGAAAGCACTTATGGCCTGTCCAATCACGAGGACGGCATCCAGTCGGGCGACCTGACCGGGGCCGACAGCCCTGATGCGGCACAACCGGGACAGGGCAGCAAAGAGGGCCATACCGCCAAGAGTGGCCCTGGCGACACCGACAGCAACGGGATGAAAGGCCAGACGTGAGCCTTGCCAGGTTGGCTGGAAAGGGGCATCCGCCGTGAGACGGATGCCCCTTGGTTTGTGCGAGACTTGGCTGGCGTCAAACAGGCGCCACGCCGGGCCCTTGCCCTGCCACGGCGAGCATTGTCGAGAGTCGATGAACAAAGACCCGTTGCATGGCGTGACCCTGGCCCACATGGTCGAGGATCTGTCCGACTACTACGGATGGAGCGAACTGGGCCGCCTGATCCCGGTGCGTTGCTTCACGCACGACCCCAGCGTGGCATCGAGCCTGAAGTTCCTGCGCAGGACGCCGTGGGCCCGTGCAAAGGTGGAGGCCTTGTACATCGAGACCTGGCGGCGCGCCCAGGCGGCCAAGCGCAAGGAATGAAGGGCGATCCTGCTGTCTACTCGGCCGTCTTGCGAGGGCGGCCGGGTTTGAGAGGTGCCAAGGCATCGAGCGCCGCTTTGAGCTTGGCGTTGCTCAGGCCCACCAGGGCTTGAAGGCCTGCACGCAGCAGCTCGCTTTTTTCTTGGCAGGGCGCTTCACCGCGGGGTTCTTCACGACGGTGTCACCTTGCCGTTGCGTTCCGCGTAGGCCGACATCATCTCCGTCAGCTCATTGACCAGCCTGTCGATACCGAAAGGCGGGTGCGGCAGGCTCAGGTAGCGCATCACCGTGTAGACAGTGCTGTTGTAGCCCACGAAGACGCTGACCTGCAGATCCCGTGGCTGGTACTCGTTGTGGTGGTGCAGCATGTACTGCCGCGCCACCTCCATCAGCTGCTGCTCGGCGGTCTGCACGGCCTGCACGGTGCTCAGTTCGTGCCAGTGGCGGGCCACGGCCCGGTAGCCGGGGTTGTCCGACACCAGCGCCACGATCTCCAGCAGGCAGGATTTGTAGAAGGTGGGGTAGTCCAGCGCCAGGCGCTGCGGCAGGTTGCGCATCACGACCAGGGACACATCCGCAGCCATGCGGGACACCAGCCCGGCCAGCAGCTCGTCCTTGTTCTTGAAGTACTGGTAGAGCGAGCCCACGCTGACGCCGGCCTCCTCCGCGACATCACGCGTGGTCAGGTGCAGGCCACGGCGGTCAAAGGCGCGGGCCGTGGCCTCGATCAGGTTCTGGACCATCACCTGGGAGCGTTGTTGTTGGGGTGGCTTGCGCATGGCGTGGGGGTGCCGATCTGAAAGCGGGCGATTCGAGCGGGCGATTCGCGACTTGAATGCGAACATTTGTTTGCATCATAGTGAGCGGGCCCGTTCATGACAAGGAGACGCCGTGCTTGCTGCCCACACCACATCGCCTGCTGCCGACACCCCGGTGCCCGAGTTCGCCCCCACGGAGGTGCGCGTACAAGGCCTCGGTCCTGATTCGCTGCTGTGGGACCACCTGGGTGACCTGCGCGGCCTGCTCACGATCTTCCGCATCGGCCTGCTGCAAAACATGCACCCGGCGGTGAGTCGGGCGCTGGAGCAGCACTCTGGCGATGTCTTCCTCAAGAACCCCTGGAACCGCCTGCTGCGCTCGCTGCCGCCCATCCTGGGCGTCATCTACGGGCCCGATCCGGGCGCCATCGGGCGCCGGGTGCGTGATTACCACGCCAACATCAAAGGCCACCTGGCCACGGGCGAGGCCTACCACGCACTCAGTCCGGACCTGTTTTTCTGGACGCACGCCACCTTCGTGGAAGGCGTGATATCGATGACGGCGCGCTTCGGAAAGCCGCTGACAGAACGCGAACAGGCGCAGTTGTACGAGGAGTCCATCGAGTGGTATCGGCGCTATGGCCTGTCGATGCGCCCCGTGCCGCCGGACTACGCCAGCTTCCAGCGCTACTGGGACGGCATGCTCGACACCCTGGTGCCGACCCCCATCACCGACCATGCGATCAAGCTGCGGGAAACGCCCCCACCGTTCGAATCCATTCCCAAGCCGGTGTGGCGGCTGCTCGATCCCATGGTCACCGGCTTCTCGCAGTGGCTGGCCCGCGGCACCCTGCCGGAGAAGGCGCGCGTCAAGCTGGGCATGAAGTGGTCCCGATTCGATGAGGTGCTGCTGCGCATGTTCTGCACCGTGGTTCGTGTGAGCTTTCGCCTGCTGCCCAAGGAGTGGCGCTATCTGCCGATGGTGCGTGAATGGCGCGCACAGAGGGCACAGGCCGACAAGGTGGCCCGCGCCGAATAACGCATGAATCTTCTGGCCCATGGCGTGTCAACGCCGGGTCTTGTCGTCAACTCAGACTGCTGCTCGCGCTGCACCCCGTGGCGCCATTCGGCCCCACGAGGGCCGAACTTGTTGTACCTCTCGCAAGCAGTAAGGATTTGAGCCATGAGTGACGAGAACAAGGGCCTGCCCGCAGACGCAGCCCAGGCCGGCGATGCGCCGTTGATGACCGACCGGCGCGCGGTGCTGCGCGGCGCGGCCACCCTGTCGGCCCTGACGGCGGGTGCCGGCCTGATGGGCGTGATGGACCCAGCCCAGGCCGCGGGCACCGTGACCAGCTTCGCGCTGGCCGTGCTGCCCGACACCCAGTTCTACGCGCGCTACGCCACCACCGACGAAGGCCAGCAGTTCCAGAAGACCTACGGCTCGACGCCCTTCGCGGCGCAGACGCAATGGATCGCGGACAACGCGGCGGCCTACAACATCCCCTTCGTGATGCACCTGGGGGATGTGGTCGACCAGGTCGGCAAGCCCAACCAGTGGCGTGTGGCCGACGAGGCCATGAAGCAGCTGGAAACCGCCGGGGTGCCGTATTCCATCCTGGCCGGCAACCACGACGTGCTGGCCGACTACGACTACCGCTATCCGTCGGACCAGAACTCGGGCACCGATGCCCAGCGCAACCTGGGCTCCGAGCCCTACCTGCAGTGGTTCCCTACCAGCCGTGCGGCCCGCCAGACCACGTTCAAGGAGCGCCACAGCTCGGGCTTCCATGAGGCGCACATCTTCGAAGCCCATGGCGTGAAGTTCATGGTGCTGTCGCTGTCGTGGCGCATCTCGAACTCGGGCATCGCCTGGGCGCGCGACATCATCGCGCGCAACCCCGGTGTGCCCGTGATCGTGTCCAACCACCAGTTGCTCAACATCGACGGTGACGGCATCAGCCCGCTCGAGACCGAGTACGGCAAGATGCTGTGGGACAAGCTGATCCGCGACAACGACCAGATCTTCATGACGCTCAACGGCCACCACCACGGTGCGGCCTACCTGCGCAAGTTCAACGACTTCGGCAACGAAGTGCACCAGATGGTGGTCGACTACCAGATGGACTACCAGGGCGGCAACGCCATGATGCGGCTGTACGAGCTGGACCTGACGGGCAACAAGATCGACGTGATGTCGTTCTCGCCATGGGTCGTGCAAAAGCCTGCCAACACGCTCAACCAGTTCGATTTCGCCGAACTGCAGCAGCCCAACCACCGCTTCAGCATCCCCATCAACTTCAAGAAGCGCTTCGCGGGCTTCCTGCGCTGGCGCCCGACGGTGTCGACAACCGGCACCGCCATCCTGCCGCGCGTGCGCGCCGAGCTGCTGGCCAACTACGTCGAACCCGTGCCGCCGGTCACGCGCCCGCCCGCCGACATCAACGACTTCCCCGTGGTGTCGGACACCTATGCCCACTGGCGTGCGCCGGCCACCCTCACCGAAGGCCAGGTCGTGCGCGTGGGCGAGGCCCTGCCCGACATTGCCGGCGGCTTCGACATGACCCGTGCGCCGCTGCAAGGCCAGGCGCAGGTGGGTGACGTGGTGTGGACAAAGGACAAGCACCACCTGTCGTCGGCCGCCGGCAGCGTGCGCTTCATGAACTCGGACAAGACCGTGGGCCGCCTGAGCGCCTTCCTGACCGCCATGGGTGCGAACGTGAACGGCCGCAGCTTCTGGACGGGCTACACCATCGAAGCCTTCGTGAAGATCCCGGAAGACTGGGATTCGACCAGGCACCGCTGGGGCAACATCCTGGGCCGCCAGGGCAACCGCGGCAACGTGCCTGGCGGTTACCGCGGCGGGGATCCCGAGGCATCGAGCGTGCTGTTCGCGATCTCCAGCCTGCGCGAGGTGCAGTGGGAGGTCGTGCCGGCCAGCAACTCGGCCTACGCGCAGACCAACTGGTCAGGCGAGCTGATCCGCAACACCTGGTACCACGTGGCCGTCGTGAACGATCCGGCCACGGCCACCACCACCTTGTACATCGATGGCGCGCCGGTGCTGCGCAATGTGGCCAATGCGGCCACGGGCACGCGCTCACAGGCATCGCCGCTGCCCTGGATCCTGGGTGCGGGCTGGTGGAACGGCGTGCTGGACGACGGCTACTACGGCTGGGTGGGCGAGCTGCGGCTGGTCGGCAAACCGCTCACGCAGGACCAGTGGCTGACCGCACGCCGCGGTTGACCCATCCCTGTGTATACGGCGGTGGCGCCTGAGCGCGCCGCCGCCAGTCACCTCATTGTTCTGGCCGCAACGCGGCGCACCCCTGTTCGGAGTTTTCTCATGTTCAAGCGCATTCTCTTCGCGGCCACGGCCGTGCTCGCCATCTCCACCTCGGCCCATGCCGTGCAGTTCCAGGCCGAGGGCGGCATTTTCAACGGTGTCGACCACGGCACCAGCTATGCCGGCGCTGGTGGCGCCACGCCGCTGTACAACCAGGCCCTGGGCGCGGTGGTCGATGGCAGCCATGGCGCCTTCGATGCCTTCGGCTTCTACAACGCCGGCGTCGGCAGCCTGACGCAATCGCGCCAGGTCGATCTGCTGAGTGGCAATGTCTACCGATTCTTCGACACCTTCACCAACAACACCGGCGCCACCATCACCACCACGCTGAACTTCTTCGGCAACGTGGGCTCCGACGGCGAAGAACTGATCAGCTTCAACAGCGGCGGCCTGATCGTGAGCTGCGAGGATGACTGGTCCGGCGCCTGCGGTGGTGGTGACCCTGTGCTGGCTCTGGTGTCGGGCAACAACGGTCTGGGCCAGGCCTCGATCACGCCGGACCGCTACAACGTGAGCTTCTCGATCACGCTGCAGGCCGGCCAGAGCCTGAGCCTGCTGAACTTCGCCTTCCTGGCCAGCGAGGCCGATGGCCCCACCGCCGCCGACGTGCTGCTGGCCAAGACCACGGGCCAGGCCCTGCTCAACGCACCGCGCCTGGATGGCCTGACGGCGGCCCAGATCGGCAGCATCGCCAACTTCAACATCACCCCTGTGCCCGAGGCGTCGAGCTGGGCCATGCTGGTGGCGGGCCTGGGTGTGATGGGTGTGCTGCGCGCCCGTTTGCGCCGCACGGCTGTGGCGGCCTGATCGCCTGGCCGACTGGTGACGGTTCCATGAGCGTGGCTTACCATCGGTAGCCCCCATTCATGGACCGTCCACGATGAAGAAACTGATCAAGCGCCACGCAGTGCGCCTGGAGTTCGACCGGGATTCGCTGGTGCATCTCAACCTGTCCGGTGCAGCTTTCATCGGCGACACGCTCTGGGTGGCCGGCGACGAGGCCTGTGGCATCGACCGTCTGACGCGGCTGCCAACGACAGGCCCTGAAGCCCTGCGGTTTGGCGAACCGACGAACTTCCCGCTGGCGGATTTCATTGATCTGCCGGGCGATGCCGATGAGGAAGCCGACCTGGAAGGCATGGCCTTCGATGGCCGCTACCTGTGGGTGGTGGGCTCGCACGGGCTCAAGCGCAAGAACGCCAAACCCGGGCGCAGCGCGCAGGACAACGCCCGCCGCCTGACCAAGCTCAGCCTGGATTCGAACCGCCTGCTGCTGGCCTGCATTCCGGTGGAGCCAGGGGAGGGCGGTGCGCCCACACTCGTGCCGCGATCGGGTGATGGCCGGCGAGCCCGGCGCCTGCAAGGTGATGAGCGCGCCAATGCCCTGACCCGGCTGCTGGCCGATGACCCCCACTTCGGCCCTTTCCTGCCCCTGCCGGGCAAGGACAACGGCTTCGATGTGGAAGGCATGGCCTTGCTGGACAAGTCCATGCTGCTGGGCCTGCGCGGTCCGGTGCTGCGCGGCTGGGCCGGCCTGCTCGAAATCAACCCCCAGGCGCAAGGCGATCATCTGCAACTGGCCGCCTTGCCGGGCAGCGATGCCCCGCTGCGCAAGCATTTCCTGAATCTCGGTGGCCTGGGTGTGCGCGACCTGCACATGGATGGCGATGATCTCTACATCCTCGCCGGCCCTACGATGGTGCTGGACGGCGACATCCGCCTGTACCGCTGGGCAGGGGCCCGGCAGGCGCTGCAGGCCAACGACGAGCCTGTCACCTTCTGGCCTGATCTGCCTGTGGCATGCTCGCTGCCGCATGAGCCAGGTGCTGATCGTGCGGAAGCGTTTTGCGCCTTGCCGGCGCACCTGGCGCGCACGCCCTCATGGCTGGCGCTGTACGACGCGCCGGCGCCAGCGCGTCACCCTGATGAGTACACGGTGCTGGGCGACTTGGTCGCACGCGCCTGAGATGATGTCAGCGGGGCAGGATGTTGGGCAGCAGCGGGCGGTCCAGCCGGTGCCGCCACCACTTGAGCGCCTCGCCCATGTGCTCGGTGCGCCAGGCCAGCCAGAAGGTTTCGGGCGGGCGGGGCTCTTCCACCGGCAAGGCCACCAGGGCGCCCGAGGCCAGCTCCTTGTTGATGCATGCGCGGGGCAGGAAGCCCAGCCCCAGGCCCGCGGCCTGGCACTCGATCTTGGCCTGGATGGAAGGCACGGTGATGCGCCGCTGGCCTGATTGCAGGCCCACGGTGCGGTCGCTCAATGAGCGGGCGCCATCGCCCACCACCACGGCGGTGTGCTCCAGCAGATCGGCCCGCGTGATGGGGCGCTCCAGCCGCGCCAGCGGGTGCGACAGCGCCACGCAGAACACGAACTCCAGGCTGCCCACGGGCACGGCCTTGTAGCCACCGCCAGAGGGGCCTTCACCCGCCGCCACGACGATGTCGGCGCGCCCCTCGCGCAGGGCTTCCCACGGGCCATTGAGCGCATCGCTGTGGATGCGCAGCCGCGTGCCGGTGTCCAGCGCGTCGAACGCGCGGATGTCTTCCCCGAAGGCGCTGGTGGGGATGAGCGAATCGTGGGCGAAGCGCAGCTCGGACTCGAAGCCCGTGGCGATCTGCCGCATGCGCGATTCCAGCTGGCGCGCGGCGGCCAGCAGCCAACGCCCCTCCTTGAGCATCTCGTGCCCGGCGGGCGTGAGCGTCACACGCGGACCGTTGCGCACGAACAGGGCCAGACCCAGCTGCTCCTCCAGCTTGGCCACCGCGTACGAAATCGTCGACGGCACCTTGTACAGGCGCTCGGCCGCGGCAGCGAAAGAGCCATGGCGGGCGATGGCATCCACCAGTTCGATGGCTTCGAGGGTGAGTTTCAGCACGGGTGAGGCTCAGCTTGAATATTCGAAATTATCGATGATGAATGCGGTGATGTTTCAACCTGAAGGCAGCCATGGCGCCAGATACTTCATCCATCGCAGCACGGAAGTGATTGAAAAACAAGGAAATAAATCTCCTGCACTTCAAGGTGAAGCGAATCGACGAATGTTCCATCACTCCCCCATTTCTTCATTTAAAGATTTCACCATGAGCAACGCCAACACCACCATCGCCGCCAAGCCCGTCGCCGTCGCCGCCCCTGGCCGCGCCCTGCTGAATGCCCAGGAGCACACCCTGATCATGATCGACTTCCAGTCGCAGATGGCTTTTGCGACGCACTCGATCGACGCAACCACGCTGCGCAACAACGCGGCCCTGGTGGCCAGCGCCGCCGCCGGTTTCGGGGTCTCCACCATCCTGACCACCGTGGCCGAGAAGAGCTTCAGCGGCCCGATGTTCGAGGAAGTCACTGCGCCGTTCCCCGGCCAGCCCCTGCTGGACCGCACCTCGATGAACACCTGGGAAGACGAGGCCGTGATCCAGCGCGTCAACGAGATCGGCAAGTCCCGCATCGTGCTGGCCGGCCTGTGGACCAGCGTCTGCATCGTGGGCCCGGCCTTGTCAGCGCTCGACCAGGGCTTCGAGGTGTACGTGATCACCGATGCCTCGGGCGACATCTCCACCGAGGCACACAACCGCGCCGTGGAACGCATGGTGCAGGCCGGCGCCCGTCCCATCACCTCGCTGCAGTACCTGCTGGAGCTGCAACGTGACTGGGCCCGCGGCGAGACCTACGACATGACCACCGGCATCGCCCGCAAGTTCGGGGGCGCCTACGGCCTGGGCATCACCTACGCCAAGACCATGTTCAACGCCCACGAAGGCTGATCAACCCTCGCTGATCCACGATGTTGCGAGCCCGGTTTCCCCTGGTGGCCGGGCTCGGCCACACGGCCGACACATCCTCCATTCCAGGCAGGCCCATTCCATGAGCACTTCACCATCAACTGATCCCAAGCAGGGCACGGGCGGCAGCTTTGCGCCGCTGAGCATTCCCGTTTTCGCCGTGCTGTGGGGCGCCACCGTGCTGGGCAACATCGGCAGCTTCATGCGCGATGTGGCCAGCTCGTGGATGGTGACGGAGCTGTCGTCCAGCCCCACCGCCGTGGCCCTGATCCAGACGGCGGCGGCGCTGCCGGTGTTCCTGCTGGCGCTGCCGGCGGGTGTGCTCTCGGACATCCTGGACCGGCGGCGCTTCCTGATCGGCGTGCAGATCCTGCTGGGCCTGGTCAGCGCGACCCTGCTGGTACTCGAGCAGATGAATTCGCTCACGGTGGAGTCGCTGATCGCGCTGACCTTCGTCGGCGGTATTGGTGCGGCGCTGATGGGACCGACCTGGCAATCGATCGTGCCGGAACTGGTGCCGCGCGCCGAGCTCAAGAATGCCGTAGCGCTGAACTCGCTGGGCATCAACATCGCGCGGGCCGTGGGGCCTGCCGCCGGTGGCTTGCTGCTGGCCAGCTTCGGTGCGTCGGTGGCCTACGGCATGGACGTGCTCAGCTACGTGCTGGTGATCGCGGCGCTGCTGTGGTGGCGCCGCCCGAAGGCGCAGGCCACGGGATTGGAAGAGCAGTTCTTCGGCGCCTTCCGTGCGGGCCTGCGCTACGCCCGTGCCAGCCGTGAGCTGCACGTGGTGCTGCTGCGTGCGGCGGTGTTCTTTTTGTTCGCCAGTTCGGTATGGGCGCTGCTGCCTCTGGTGGCGCGCCAGGTGCTGGGCGGCACGGCCGGCTTCTATGGTGTGCTGCTGGGCGCGGTGGGCGCGGGCGCCATCGTCGGTGCGGTGCTGCTGCCGCTTCTGCGCGCCCGTCTCCAGAGCGCCGATGCCCTGATGCTGGTGGCGGCCCTGCTCACGTCGGCGGTCATGGCGGCACTGGCCATGGCGCCTGCCCGTTGGGTGGCGGTGCCCTTGATGCTGGTGCTGGGCATGGGCTGGATCGTGGCGCTCACGACGCTCAATGGCGTGGCGCAGGCCGTGCTGCCCAACTGGGTACGGGGGCGTGGCCTGGCCATCTACCTGATGGTGTTCAACGGTGCGATGGCCGCAGGCAGTCTGGGTTGGGGCCTGGCCGCACAGGCGGCGGGCGTGACTGGCGCGCTGCTGATCGGCGCAGTGGGCCTGGTCGCTGCCGCCGTGATCTTTCACCGCGTGAAGCTGCCCACCGGCGAGGCCGATCTGCAGCCCTCCAACCACTGGCCCGAGCCGCTGCTGGCCGAACCCGTGGCGCATGACCGCGGCCCGGTCATGATCCAGATTGAGTACCGCATCCGCAAGGAGGACCGTGCTGCCTTTCTGCGTGCCGTGCACCGCCTGTCGCAGCAACGCCGACGCGATGGGGCCTATGCCTGGGGCGTGGCCGAACACAGCCATGTCCCTGAGCAGGTGATTGAGTGGTTCATGGTCGAGTCATGGGCAGAGCACCTGCGGCAACACCAGCGTGTGTCGCATGCCGATGCCGACCTGCAATCCGAGGCATTGCGCTATCACCTCGGGCCGGACAAGCCGATGGTCCATCACTACTTGGCTCTCGACAGCCTCAAGGATGAGCTGGCATGAGCTACAGTAAGCCCATGATCGCAACCGGGTGACCAAGGCACCACCGCCCGGGGCAACGCGAAGCCACTGGGGCCTGTGTCTGGCAACAACAAAGCAGTGATCCACCGACACCGTTCTCTTTCGCTGGCGGCCTGGTTCTGGTGGATCTCCGGCGCGCTGTTTGTCATGGCCGTGCTGGTTGCCGGGCGCATCATGTTTGTCGATTGGCGCGAACTGCGCCGCGCCGAACAGGCGGTGGTGCTGATCGAGCAACTGCGCCTGGGGATGATCGCGGCCGAGATGGTCTCGCGGGAGCGGGGGCCGGCCAATGGCGTGCTGGGCGCAGAGGCGCCCGCCAACGAAGCCCTGAAAACATCGCTGGCCCAGGCCCGAGACCGCACTGACCAGGCATACGCGGCCTTCGCCAAGGCCTTGCGCGAAGTGCCCAAGCGGCGGCGGCAACAGTCCATTGGCCGCCAGGTCGACGGTTTCCAGACCGCGCTGGACCAGGCGCGCCGCCGCGTCGATGCGGTGGCTGCCCTGCCGCTGGCACAGCGCGAGCCGGCGTCGATCAAGGTGGCGGTGGACAGCATGATCCGCTTGGTCGGGCTGCTGCGGCCCGTCGTCATGCTGGTGATCGACGATCTGCATGAAGACCAGCCGGCGATGAGCTCCGTCGTGGTCGGGGCGATGCTGGCATCTGAGCTGCGTGAGTTGACTGGACAGCTGGGCTCCTTGCTGACGCCTGCGCTGAGCCATGACGCGCCGCTCTCGCCTGACGAGCGCCTGGCCATTGAGCGCATGCGTGGCCGCATCGCGCAGTTGCGCGTGCTGGTGGCCTCCCGCGTGAGTGTCGGCCATGCGGGGGAAGCGGTGCGGCAGGCGCATGCGCGCATGGAGCGGGACTACTTCGGGCGTGCCGATGTGCTGGTGGCGCAGGTGCTCAGGTCCGGCGAGCACGGTGGCTACGGCATGAGCACGGCGCAGTTCGCCGCCCGCTATGTGCCCGACATGAACGCCATCCTGGGGCTGCGCGATGCCCTGTTCGACGAAGGGCGTGCGCGCGGTCAGGCCATGCATGACGCACAGCGCCGTACGGTGGCCGTGATGCTGGGCATGACCGGCCTGCACATCGCGCTGATCGTGCTGGGCCTGTACCTGATGCGCCGCCGTGTGATCAAGCCCTTGGGACGTGCCGCCGAAGCCCTCGAAGCCATGCGCGATAACCGGTGCCTGCACCTGACTGCGCCGGTGCAGGGCGACGAGATCGCTGCCGTGTTCGATGGCATCGCGGCCCTGCAGGCGCAGCATCAGGAGCGCGCGGCGCTGGAGGCCGAGCGCGACAAGCTCATCGAACGGCTGCGCGTGCAGTCGAGCACCGACTTTCTGACCACCTTGCCCAACCGCCGCGCCTTCTTCGAGGCGGCGCAGGCCGAGCTCGCGCGGGCGCGCCGTCATGGCTACGGCCTGGTCCTGCTGCTGCTGGACGTGGACCATTTCAAGCGCATCAATGACACGCGGGGGCATGCGGTCGGTGACAGGGCGCTGGTGGCGCTCACCGAGGTGCTCAAGCACAGCGTTCGCCAGGGCGACGTTGCGGCGCGCATCGGCGGCGAAGAGTTCGTGGTGCTGCTCAGCCACTGCACGCGCGAAGACGGCTTGCGTTTCGCGGAGCGGTTGCGCGAGACCGTGTCATCGACCCTGGTCGAGGTGGGCGAAGGGCAGGAGCCTCTGCGGATCACCGTGAGCATCGGCCTGGCGGATGTCCGTACCCACGGTGTCGGGCTGGAGCAGTTGCTGAGCCGGGCTGATCGTGCCATGTACCGTGCCAAGAACGCCGGGCGCGATCGCATCGAAGTGGCCGAGGCAGCCTGAGGCTTGGCAACGGCTCAGGCCGCCTCATCACGCCATGCCACGTCGTTCCGGGTGCACCGGAGCGCCCAGGCGGGCCGACAGGCCGTCGGCCAGCGCGCGGATGTCTCGACCGATCTCGGCCACACGCTCCGGCGAATCCAGATCGACCTCCAGGAAGCTCACGGCCACGCCGGCCACCGCGCGCTGCTGGCTGGTGGCGTCGAACACGGCGGCGCCGAAGCAGTGCATGCCGTCGCGCACCTGCGCGTCGTCGAGCGAATAGCCTTCACGCCTGCAATGCGTGAGCTCGGGCCACAGGGCGTCGAGGCTGCCGACACTGCGCCGTGTCAGCGGTGTCGGCCACGGCGCATCGAGCAGCAGCATGCGCACTTCATCGTCAGGCAGGGTGCTCAGCATGGCCTTGCCGGTGGCGGTATAGGGCGCTGGCAGGCGCATGCCATTGCGGAAGGTCACGTCCAGCGGGCGGCTGCCGTTCTGGCAGGCGATGTAGACCACGTCACGGCCATCGAGCACCGACAGCGTGATCGTCTCCTGTGTGAAGAGACCACTCTCCTGCCAGGCCACATAGAACTCCTGGAGGATGTTCGTGTGCGCCAGGAAGGCGTTGGCCCAGGTCATCACGTGCGGGCCCATGGCCAGCGCGCCGGTGCCCGTGCGCTGCAGCAGCCGCAGCTGGATCAGCGTGTCGCACAGGCCGTGCAGCGAACTCTTGGGCAAGCCCGTCTCGCGGGCCAGATCGGCGGGCGACATCGGCCGCGCGCTGCGCGCCACCAGGTCGAGGATGCGCACGGCACGACCCACCGCCGGGGAGGTGCTTTTGGCGTCGGGCGCCTGCGCGCCGGGGGCTGTCTTGGTTTTCGGCATCGTGAAAAAGAGCAGGGCGGATCCCCAAGCATGGCATGAGGCTAGGGGCAAACCCCAGTCGCATCCCCGAATCCCGGGGGCTACGATTCATTCCGTTAGTTGAACATGGTTCAACCTATTGAACAATAGGCGCGAGTCAGGATAAACCCGAGCACGCGCCCATTCCTGAACTCCGTATGAAACTCACCGATGCCACGCTGCTCAAGCAGCACGCCTTCCTTGATGGCCAATGGGTGTCCGCCGACGCTGGCGCCACCTTCGACGTGCTCGATCCCGCCACGGGCGAGTGCCTGGCTGCCGTGCCCGACCTGGGCGCTGCCGAGACGGAGCGCGCCATCCGCGTGGCCGAAGCCGGCCAGAAGGCCTGGGCGAAGCTGTCGGGCAAGGAGCGCGCCGCGCCGCTGCGCCGCTGGTTCGAGCTGATGAGCCAGCACGCCGACGACCTGGCCATGATCATGACCCGCGAGCAGGGCAAGCCTCTGGCCGAGGCCAAGGGCGAGGTGATCTACGCTGCCAGCTTCATCGAGTGGTTCGCCGAAGAGGCCAAGCGCGTGGCCGGCGAAGTGCTGGCCCACCCGCAGGCCGACAAGCGCATCGCCGTGCTGCGCCAGCCCGTGGGCGTGTGCGCGGCCATCACGCCGTGGAACTTCCCCGCGGCGATGATCACCCGCAAGGTCGGCCCGGCCCTGGCCGCCGGCTGCGCCATGATCGTCAAGCCCGCCGAGCAGACGCCGCTGTCGGCCCTGGCGCTGGCCGAGCTGGCCGTGCGCGCCGGCATCCCCGGCGCCGTGTTCCAGGTGTTGACCACCTCGGACGCCCGCACGATGGGCGGTGTGCTCACGGCCAGCCCGGTGGTGCGCAAGCTGTCCTTCACCGGCTCGACCGAAGTAGGCCGCATCCTGATGGCGCAATCGGCGCCCACTGTCAAGCGCCTGTCGCTGGAGCTGGGTGGCAACGCGCCCTTCATCGTGTTCGACGACGCCGACCTGGACGCCGCCGTCGAGGGCGCGATGATCTCGAAGTACCGCAACGCCGGCCAGACCTGCGTGTGCGCCAATCGCTTCTACGTGCAGGCCGGCATCTACGACCGCTTCGCCGAGAAGCTGGCGGCCAAGGCCGCCCAACTCAAGGTCGGCAATGGCCTGGAAGCCGTGGCCCTGGGCCCGCTGATCGACCAGCCCGCGCTCGACAAGGTGCACGAGCTGGTGGCCGATGCCCTGGGCAAGGGCGCCCGCGTGGTGACGGGTGGCCAGGACCACGCCCTGGGCGGCACCTACTACCAGCCCACCGTGCTGGCCGACACCACGCCCGAGATGCGCGTGGCCCGCGAGGAGATCTTCGGCCCCGTGGCACCACTGTTCCGCTTCGAGCGCGATGAAGACGCCGTCGCGCTGGCCAACGCCACCGAGTTCGGCCTGGCCGCCTACCTGTACTCGCAGAACCTGTCACGTGCCTGGCGTACCGCCGAGGCCTTGGAGGTCGGCATGGTCGGCATCAACACCGGCCTGATCTCCAACGAGGTCGGCCCCTTCGGGGGCGTGAAGCAATCGGGGCTGGGCCGTGAAGGCTCGCACCTGGGCATCGACGAATACCTCGAAGTGAAGTACCTGGCGTTTCAAGTCTGACGCCAGTTCCGATCCCCCGGGCCACAAGCCCGGGGCGATCACCCACGCCGGCACACCGGCAATTCCCGCAGTTCCACAACAGGAGATGTGATGAGCACCATCCTCGCCCCCCGCACCCTTGTCTCGGCCGCCTGTGCCGCCGTGTTCGCGCTGAGCGCAGGCAGCGCCCTGGCCCAGAAGCCCCTGAAGATCGGCATCGTGACCTTCATGTCCGGCGCCGCCGCCGGCCCCTTTGGCGTGCCCGCCAAGAATGCCGCCGAACTGACGGCCGAGCAGCTCAATGCCGGCAAGGTGCCCGCGCCCTACGCCACCAAGGGCTTCGGCGGTGTGCCGCTGGAGCTGGTCTACATCGACGAGGCCGGGGCCACCAGCAAGCAGGTCAGCGAGTACCGCAACCTGATCAACCAGGGTGTTGATTTCGTGGTGGGCTACACCTCCTCGGGCAACTGCCTGGCCATCGCGCCGGTGGCCGAGCAACTGGGCAAGCTGACCGCCTTCTTCGACTGCGGCACGCCCCGCGTGTTCGAAGACGCCAGCTACAAGTACGTGTTCCGTCCCGTGCCCCACGCCACGATGGACAACGTGGGCGCCGCCCGCTATGTGGCCGAGTTCAGGAAGGACCTGAAGACCTACGCCGGCATCAACCAGAACTACGCCTGGGGCCAGGACGCCTGGGCAGACTTCGAAGGCACGCTGAAGGTGCTCAAGCCCACGGCCGAAGCCAAGACATCGCAGATGCCCAAGCTGGGCGCCGGCCAGTACAACGCCGAGATCTCCAGCCTGCTGGCCGCCAAGCCCGACGTGCTGCACTCCAGCTTCTGGGGCGGTGACCTGGAAGGTCTGGTGGTGCAGGCCGGCCCGCGCAACCTGTTCAAGCGCTCGCTGACGGTGCTGACCGCCGGCGAGACCGCCACGCACGGCAAGGTACGCCTGCCCGACGGCGTGATCCTCGGCGCCCGCGGCCCCTACGGCGTGTTCGCGCCGCCAAGCCCTATCAACACCTGGCTGCGCAGCGCGTACCAGGCGAAGTTCAGCGCGGACCCCAGCTACCCCTCGTACAAGATGACGCAGACCCTGCTGGGCCTGAAGGCTGCCTACGAAAAGGCCCTGCAGGCCAACGGCGGCAAGGCACCCAGCACCGACCAGGTGGTCGCGGCCTTCGAAGGCCTGAGCTTCACCGGCCCCGGTGGCGACGTGAAGATGGCCCTGGGCAAGGGCCACCAGGCGGTGCAGGGCACGGCTTTCGGTGTGGTCAAGAACGTGGGCGGCAAGATCACGATGACCAACGTCAAGCGCTACGCCCCGGAAGATGTGACCCCGCCGGAAGGCATGAAGTCCATCGACTGGATCAAGGGCGGCCTGAAGAAGTAATCGCATAGACCTGCGCGGGGCGGCATGTGCTGCCCCGCAGGGTGTGCTGGAGAACGCGCATGTCGCTTTTTTATGCCGTCCTCGTCGACGGCGCCATGTATGCCGCGTGGCTGTTCCTCGCGGCGCTGGGTCTGACGCTGATCTACGGCGTGCAGAAGATTCTCAACATGGCCCATGGCAGCCTGTACGCGATCGGTGCCTACGCCGGCGTGTGGGTGGTAGGCCCCTGGATCGCTGATGGGCACTCGATGTACGGCAGCTACGCGCTGCTGGTGGCCGCAGCCCTGGTGGCTGGCGCCCTGGTGGGTGGCCTGGCCGAATGGCTGCTGCTGCGGCGGTTCTACGGGCAGGACCCGATCGTGCTGCTGCTGGTGACCTACGCCCTGTTCATGATCCTGGAAGACGGCATCAAGCTGGTGTGGGGTGTTGATCCCTATACGGTGTCTGAGCCCTACGGCTTTCTGGGCGATTTCGAGGTGGGTGACCTCTCGTATCCCAACTACAACTTCGTCATCGTCGGCTTCGCCATCCTGGCGGGCGCCGCGCTCACGGCTTTCCTCAGGTACACGCGCACGGGGCGTCTGCTGCGCGCCGTGATCCATGACCGCGAGGTCAGCCAGACCTTGGGCATCAACGTGAGCCGCTACTTCGCCGCCACCTTCATGGTGGGTTCGGTGCTGGCCGCGGTGGGCGGTGCGCTGACGGCGCCCACCATTTCGGTGGCGCCCGGCATGGGCGTGGAGCTGATCGTGCCCACCTTCGCAGTGGTGGTGATCGGTGGCCTGGGCTCGCTGCCTGGTGCGGCGCTGGGCGCCTGCCTGGTGGGCCTGGTGCGGGCGATGTCCGTGCATTACTGGCCGCAGGGTGAACTCTTCGTGATCTACATCGTGATGGCCCTGGTGCTGGCCTTCCGACCCAAAGGCCTCTTCGCACCGGTGGAGGCAAGAAAAATATGAGCAAGCAAACCTTCGGCCCCGGTACCTGGGCCCTGCTGGCGGGCGTGGTCGTCCTCGGCGTGATCGGGGCGAGCGTGCCCTCGTGGCAGTTCATGCTCACGGTGGCGCTGGCCAAGGGCGTGGTCGCCATGGGTGTGGCCCTGCTGCTGCGCAGCGGCCTGGCTTCGTTCGGGCAGGCGCTGTACTACGCGGTGGGCGCCTACACCATCGGTCTGGCCACCAACCTGATGGGCTGGCACGAGCTGGCGCTGTTGCTGCCGGCCGCGGCTGCGGCAGGTGGTGTGCTGGCCTTCGTGCTGGGCTTTCTGCTCTCGCGTTACCGCGACATCTTCTTCGCCATGCTCACGCTGGCGCTGTCGATGATCGTCTACGGGCTGCTGATGAACACGGTGGAGCTGGGCGGCAGCGATGGTTTCAACGTGCATGGCCTGACCCTGCTGGGCCTGGGCGCGGCCAACGAGGGCCGCGAAGGCGGCCTGGTCGGCTCGACCCTGTTCGGCATCGTGTTCGTGGTGTCGCTGATCTGCGTGGCGCTGGTGTCGTGGTTCATGCGTACCCGTGCGGGCCGTCTGGGCCCGGCCATCCGCGACAACGAGATCCGGGTGGAATACCTGGGCACCTCGGCCCGCAGCAACATCCACCTGACCTACGTGATCGCCGGGGCGCTGGGTGGGCTGGGCGGCGCACTGTCATCGTTCACCGTAGGCCACATCGATCCCGACATGGCCTTCTGGACCACCTCGGGTGATTTCATCTTCATCGCGGTGCTGAGCGGCACGGGCTATGCCTTCGCGCCCTTCCTCGGGGCCATCCTGCTCGAACTCGTGCGTTCGGCGGCCTACCAGTACGCGCCCAACAGCTGGCACCTGGTGATGGGCGTGATCATGCTGGCCATCATTGCCTTCCTGCCCACGGGCCTGACCAGCCTGCGCCTGTTCCGCAAGAAGGCCGCGGAGCCCGGTGCACCGCAGGCCTCGGTCAAGCAGCAGAACCTGAAAGGGGTGAAGGCATGAACCAGGCCAACACCATCATCCGCGCCGAGAAGCTCAACAAGGCCTTCGGCAACGTGAAGCCGGCGCGTGACGTCACCGTGCACATCGCCGAGCGCAGCGTGATCGGCCTGATCGGCACCAACGGTGCCGGCAAGACCACTTTCGTCAACATGCTGACGGGCTACATCAAACCCGACAGCGGCAGCATCCACTTCCGCGACCGTGACATCACGGGCCAGGCGCCGCGCAAGATCACCCGTCTGGGCATGGCGCGCTCCTTCCAGATCCCGCAACTGTTCACCTCGCTCACGGCGCGCGAGAACATCGAGATCGCGCTGAGCGTGGCCGGCCTGCCGCTGGACCAGGCCGATGCGGGCCTGGCGCGCCTGGGCGTGCTGGCGTTCGCCGAGATGAACGTGGGCCTGCTGCCGGAAGGCGTGCGCAAGCTGCTGGACATCGCGCTGGCCATGGTCGGCCAACCCGAGGTGCTGCTGCTGGACGAACCCACCAGCGGCGTGGCCTCGGAAGAGAAGTTCGACGTGATGGACCGCGTGCTGCAAGCTGCCCGCGAGATGGGCGTGACGGTGCTGTTCGTGGAGCACGACATGGACATCGTGCGCCGCTACAGCGACCGCGTGCTGGCCTTCTACGACGGCGCCATCCTGGCCGACGGTGAGCCCGACACGGTGCTGGCCGATGCCAAGGTGCGCGAGTTCATCATTGGCGAAGAGGTGGCCCACCATGCTTGAGATCAAGAACCTGCACGTCAGCCTGGGCACCACGCAGATCCTGCGCGGTGTGAGCCTGTCGGTGCCCAAGGGCGCCATCGTCGGCCTGATCGGTCGCAACGGCGCGGGCAAGACGACAACCTTGCGTGCCATCATGGGCCTGGTCAAGGCGCGCGAAGGCACGCTGAGCCTGGAAGGCGCCGACCTGACCCGCACGCCGGCCCACGGCCGCACGCGCTTAGGGATCGGCTACGCGCCTGAAGACCGCCGCCTGATCCCTGACCTGAGCGTGGAGGAGAACCTCTGCGTACCCGCCTGGGCCATGGGCATCAAGGACGTCAAGCCACGCCTGGAGCATGTCTACCGCATCATCCCCGAGGCGCGTGAATTCGGCCCGCGCCGGGCGCTGCAGCTCTCGGGTGGCCAGCAGAAGCTGGTGGCCGTGGGCCGTGCGCTGATGAGCGGCACGCGCCTCTTGATGCTGGACGAGCCCTTCGAAGGCGTGGCGCCGGCCCTGTCCAAGCGCATCGCCGAGGTGATCGGCCAATTGCGCGCCGAGGGCCTGTCCGTCATCCTGTCGGGGGCAGACTTGCAGCACGCCGGTGCGGTGCTGGACGAGGTCTACCGCATCGACCGTGGTCAGATGCTCAATTGATTGCAGACGTTGATTGAAGAGAGAGGTCACCCCATGAACCCTTTCAAGTTCCAGACGGTTCCCTCGCTGGTGGTGGAGTTCGGTGCGGCACGCCGCATCGGCGCCATCCTGCGCGAGCGCTACACCCAGACCCGCCTGTGCCTGGTCACCGACGGCTTCCTGCACAAGAGCGGCTTGCTCAATCCCGCGCTGGCCAGCCTGGCCGAGCATGGCTGGCAAGTCACCGTGATCGATGACGTGGTGGCCGATCCGCCCGAGCACGTCGTGCTGGAAGCCACCGAGCGCGCCCGCCTCGCCCAGGCCGAGGTGGTGCTGGGCCTGGGCGGCGGCTCGTCGATGGACGTGGCCAAGCTGATCGCCGCGCTGCTGCCCACCGAGCAGCCGCTCAAGGACATGTACGGCATCGGCAAGATCACGGGCGCACGGCTGCCGCTGATCCAGGTGCCGACCACGGCCGGCACCGGCTCCGAAGTGACGGCGGTGTCCATCGTCACCACGGGCGAGACGACCAAGATGGGCGTGGTCTCGCCCCAGCTCTACGCCGATCTGGCCATCCTGGACGCCGAACTCACCATCGGCTTGCCCAGCGCGATCACCGCCGCCACCGGCATCGATGCGATGGTGCATGCCATCGAGGCCTACACCACGGCGCACCTGAAGAACCCGGTGTCGGACATGCTGGCCGTCAAGGCGCTGGAGCTGCTCTCGCGCCACCTGTTGCGCGCCTGCAATGACGGTACCGACCGCGAGGCCCGCGAGGCCATGCTGGTGGGGGCCATGTTCGCGGGCCAGGCCTTCGCCAACGCCCCGGTGGCGGCGGTGCACGCGTTGGCCTACCCGGTGGGCGGCATTTTCCACGTGGCACATGGCCTGTCGAACTCACTGGTGCTGCCGCATGTGCTGCGCTTCAATGCGCCGGCCGCCTCGGTGCTGTACGCCGAAATCGCTGATGTGGTGGTGCCCGGCGTGACCGGCAGCGCCGAAGCCAAGACGCACGCGCTGATCGCCGCACTGGAGGACATCGCGGAGGCCACGCGCATTCCGCGCTCCTTGCGCGAGGTGGGCGTGAAGGAGGGCGATCTGGCCCGCATGGCGTCTGACGCCATGCTGCAGACGCGCCTGCTGGGCAACAACCCGCGGCCCGTGACCGAGACGGACGCGCTGGCCATCTACACCGCCGCGTTCTGACGCGGGCAGACCGCGGGCGCCCGGGAGGGTGGCCGTGGTGATTCCCAAGCGGCGCGGGCTGTCTGACGCGCCAATCAGGTTGGATCCCGGGCACGAACGACCGCACGGTGGTGCGGCCGCGCTGCTCGCGCAGCAAGTGGGGAAGATCATGCAGACAGCATCACACGCATACGTCACCAATGGGGTTGAGGCCATGACGTCGGCCGTGTCATCACCGCCAGAGGCGGGCCTGGTGGCCACTGTGGGCGATCGGCGCTTTCCGCCCTCCAAGCTGGCCACGCTGCTGGGCGTGCTGGTCGAGTTCGGCGTGGACGCCGATGCGGTGCTCGAGGGCACCGGCCTGACGCGGCAGGACGTGGAAAACCCTTTCACACTGACTTCCTGCGCGCAGTTCATGCGCGCCACGCGCAACGCGGTGAAACTCTACCCGGACTGGGATCTGGGCCTGCGCGTCGGCACGCGCCTGCGCGCCACCAACTACGGCATGTATGGCTACGCACTGCTGTGTTCCGAAACGGTCCAGCAGATGTGGAACCGTGCCATCAAGTACCACCCCTTGTCTGGCGGCATGCTGCCCCTGCGCTGGTGCATCGAAGGTGATCGGGCGGTGTGGACCTTCCCAGGCCGTTCAGATTTTCCATGGCCGGACATCGACGAGCGGCTGTACCGTTTCATGGTGGACTTGCAGTTCGCGGCCCTCGTGACCATCGGGCGTGACGTGATGGGCTCGTGGTTCCTGCCCCTGGAGGCCGGCTATGCAGCGAGCCGCCCCGTGCATGTGGCCGCCATCGAGGCGGTGCTGCAATGCCCGGTGCGCTTTGATCAGCCCCGCAACACCTTGAGCTTTCCCACCGCCTGGCTGGACCGTGCGCCGCAGCTGGCCAACCCCATCACAGCCTCGCACGTGTCCATGCAGTGCGCAAGGCTGCTCGATGAGCTCAAGTGGAGCGCCGGCATCACGCGCCGTGTCTACCAGGAGCTCACACGCCTGCCCGGCCGCTTCCCCGACATCGAGCAGGTCGCGCAGACCCTGTGCATGACCTCGCGCACGCTGCGCCGCCGGCTGGAGGCCGAAGGTGCCTCGTACACAGAACTGCTCACGGCCGTGCGCAAGACCCTGGCGATCGATTACCTCACCAGCACCCTGATGAGCGCGGAGGACATCGCCGAGGCCCTGGGCTTCAGCGATGTGGTGAGCTTCCGCCATGCCTTCAAGCGCTGGACGGGCCGCACCCCCAAGGAATACCGCAAGGCCAGCGACGGTGGCCGGGGCAATGCACAGCCCGCCAGGGCGCCCGCACTGCAGCAATAGCTGTCCCCGCCGATCCGCTTATTTGTCCCTTTCGGACATTCACGCGCCTCTTCGCTGAACGCACAGTTCCGGTGCCGCGCCTGACACCCCGCTGGTCAGATGCCGTGCCTCAGAAGTGTTGTTCTCCCAATCATCGAAGAGGATCTATGAAAACCACTGCCTTGCGCATCAAGGGCCTGTCCATCGCCGCGGCGATCGCCCTGTCCACCCTGGCCCCAGCGGCCTTCTCGCAAACATCGCCGCCGACCTCGGCTTCTCTCAACGCCACATCCGGGCCGCTCAGCGTGTCCACCGCCTCGGTGTTCCTGCCTGTGGGCTTCGGAGGCGGCACCATCTACTACCCGACCGTGGCGGGCAAATACGGTGTCATCGCGATCAGCCCGGGCTTCACCGCCACCGAGAGCAGCATCGCCTGGCTGGGCCGGCGCATCGCCACGCACGGCTTCGTCGTGATCACGCTGAACACCAACACCACGCTGGACCAGCCCGACAGCCGCGCCACGCAGTTAATGGCTGCGCTGCGCTACGTGCTCAACTCGTCCGGCAGCGCGGTGCGTGCGCGCATCGATCCCACGCGCCTGGCCGTGGCGGGGCATTCGATGGGCGGTGGCGGCTCGCTGATCGCCGCGCGTGACAACCCCACGCTCAAGGCTTCATACCCGATGACGCCGTGGAACATCTCGAGCAACTTCTCGACAGTGCGCGTGCCGACCATGATCATCGGAGCCGACGGTGACACGATCGCGCCGGTGGCCTCGCATGCACGCCCGTTCTACGCCAGCCTGCCGTCGAGCACCCTCAAGGCCTATGGCGAACTCAATGGCGCCACGCATTTCGCGCCCAACACCACCAATACACCGATCGGACGCTACGCGGTGACCTGGATGAAGCGCTTCGTCGATGGTGACACGCGCTACTCGCCCTTCCTGTGCGGTGCGCAGCACACCAGCTACGCCACCAGCCGGATCTTCGATCGCTACAACCAGAACTGTCCATACTGAAGACAAGGGAGTTGCCCGCCATGATCATCTCGTCCGCAAGGAAAGGCCGCCGTACAGGGTGGCTGGGCGGCGCGGTGGCCGCCGGGGCCGTGCTGGCCTGGGGCCTGTTTGCCGTGGCCGATCATGGCGGTGACTCCGCCACCGGGCGACACCCTGCCTCGCCCTCGCTCCACGGGGCGGGGTGGGGGCCCGTCGCTGCTCAGGGGGATGCCGCGCCCGTCGGCGGCGCGGCTTCTGCGGTACAGGTGCTGCCTACGCCGATGCCGATCACGGGGGCCATCGGGCCCGTGGGCACCTGGCATGTGCAGCCCTTTCGCGTCGATGCCAAGGGCGATCTGGTGCTGGACGCCGGCACGCTGCGCACCTTGGAGCAGGTCAATGCGTTCAACGAGCCCGACGGTGTGGGGCGTGCAGCCGAGGACGTGGCGGCAACCCTGCCCGAACAGGCCCGCCGTCAGGCTGCGGAACTGGCACGCCAGTACGTGCGCTATGAGTCGGCCCTGCGCCAGACCGTCAACCCATCGCAGGCTCCGGGGTCTGTCGATGAGATGTCCGCGCAGTTCAAGGCCATGCAGGCACTGCGGCAGGACCAATTCGGCGGGGGGGCGGCGCAGCAACTGTTCGGCGAGCAGGAGGCCATCACGGCCCGCCTGATCCAGCTCATGCAGGAGGATTCCGAGCCCCACGCTCCGCTGGAGGACAAGGCCGCGCGTGCCCAGGCCAGGCTGTCTGCCGAGCGCATGGCTTCCGGATCTTGAGCCCGGCATGCGGCATGCGGCCATCCATCATCCACGTGAACGCATCGCCGTGAGGCGACACGCCACGAATAACAACATGCCTCGCAGGGGCTGAGATTGCTGCGGGCTCTCTGGCCCTACAGTGCAAGCTCTGCCGAGGCTTGCGGTGCAATGCTGTCCGGGCTCATCCCCAACCGGACCGCGCAGGCCGACCGGCCGTTGACTCAACACGAACGGATCGGAACACGAATGCACGACCCCACAGACCTCCTGCCCGAGGGTCTGGTGCCGGAAGACCTGTCGATCTCCCGCCGAGACCTCCTGATCGCCGGTGCCGCCTCCGTGGCCGCGACCAGCGCCACCGCCGATGCCAATGCCGCCGCGAAGCCAGGCAAGGGCGCCATCAAGGACACGGTGTCCTCCATGATGACGGTGACTCTGCGCGTCAACGGCCAGCCGCGCGAACTCAAGCTGGACACGCGCACGACCCTGCTGGATGCCTTGCGCGAGCACCTGCACCTGACCGGCACCAAGAAGGGCTGCGACCACGGCCAGTGTGGCGCGTGCACCGTGATCGTCGACGGGCGGCGCATGAACTCGTGCCTGTCGCTGGCCGTGATGCACGAAGGCGCCGAGCTCACCACCATTGAAGGCTTGGGCACGCCCGACCGGCTGCACCCCATGCAGGCTGCCTTCGTCAAGCACGACGGCTACCAGTGCGGCTACTGCACGCCCGGTCAGGTGTGCTCTGCCGTGGCTGTGCTCGACGAAATCCAGCGGGGCGTGCCCAGCCATGTCACGGGCGACCTCAACGAGAAGCCGCTGCTGTCGCCGCTGGAGTTGCGCGAACGCATGAGCGGCAACATCTGCCGCTGCGGTGCCTACTCCAACATCGTCGATGCGATCACCGAGGTCGCCGGGAGGCCTGCATGAAGCCCTTCAGCTACGAACGTGCCCGCACCCCGGCCGAAGCCGCCGCAGCGGTGGCGCGCCAGCCCGATGCCAGGTTCATCGCCGGGGGCACCAACCTGCTCGACCTGATGAAGCTGCAGATCGAGACACCGGCCCACCTGGTCGACGTCAACCCTCTGGGCCTGGACAAGATCGAGCCCACGTCCGAAGGCGGCCTGCGCATCGGCGCCCTGGTGCGCAACACCGACCTGGCGGCCGATGCGCGCGTGCGCAAGGACTACGCCGTGCTGGCGCGGGCCTTGCTGGCAGGCGCCTCGGGCCAGTTGCGCAACCGTGCGACCACGGCAGGCAACCTGCTGCAGCGCACGCGCTGCCCTTATTTCTATGACACGAACCAGCCGTGCAACAAGCGCCAATCGGGCAGCGGCTGCGGTGCGCTCGGTGGCGTGAGCCGCCAGCACGCAGTGATCGGCGTGAGCCAGGCATGCATCGCCACGCATCCCAGCGACATGGCCGTGGCCATGCGCCTGCTCGATGCCACGGTGGAGACGGTGCACGCTGATGGGCAGGCGCGCCGCATTCCCATTGCCGACTTCCACCGACTGCCGGGCAACACGCCCCATGTGGAGACGGCGCTGACCTCGGGTGAGCTGATCACGGCCGTGACCTTGCCCCGGCCGCTGGGCGGTATGCACATGTACCAGAAGGTGCGTGACCGGGCCTCGTACGCCTTTGCGCTGGTCTCCGTGGCGGCTGTGGTGCAGCCTGACGGCAGCGGCCGCGTGGCCGTGGGCGGCGTTGCGCACAAGCCCTGGCGCGTGGAGGCGGCCGAAGCCGCCTTGCCGCAAGGTGCCAAGCCCGTGGCTGACCAGTTGATGGCCGGCGCTCAGCCCACGCCACACAACGCCTTCAAGCTGCCTCTGGTCGAGCGCACGCTGGGCGCCGTGCTGCAACAAGCGAAGGGCTGAGCCATGAAGTTCGACATCCCCGCCACCACCAACCCCATCGACCAGCTCAAGGTCATCGGGCAGGCATTGAACCGCATCGACGGCCCGCTCAAGACATCGGGCAAGGCGCCCTATGCCTATGAGCGGCACGACATGGTCCCTCATGCGGCCTATGGCTTCGTCGTGGGCGCGGGCATCGCCAAGGGCCGCATTGCCTCGATGGACCTGAGCGCCGCCGAGGCCGCGCCTGGCGTGATCCACATCGTCACCGCGCGCAACGCGGGCCGGCTGGGCAAGGGCAAGATGAACACCGCCAAACTGCTGGGTGGGCCCGAGATCCAGCACTACCATCAGGCGGTGGCGCTGGTGGTGGCCGACACCTTCGAGCAGGCGCGCGCGGCGGCGCAGCTGGTGCGCATCACCTATACCGAGGCCAGGGGCGCCTATGACCTGGCCGCGGCCAGGCCCGGTGCGCTAAAGCCCAAGAGCGACGACCCCGACACGGCTGTTGGGGATTTCAGCGGCGCCTTTGCCCAGGCGCCCGTGCAGCTGGACGCCACCTACACCACGCCGGACCAGTCGCACGCGATGATGGAGCCGCACGCCACCACCGCCGTGTGGGAGGGCGACAAGCTCACCGTGTGGACGGCCAACCAGATGGTCGCCTGGGGCGTGGGCGATCTCGCCAGGACACTGGGCATCCCCAAGGACAAGGTGCGCCTGGTCTCGCCCTTCATCGGCGGCGGCTTTGGCGGCAAGCTCTTTCTGCGGGCCGATGTGCTGCTGGCGGCGCTTGGCGCGCGCGCGGCGAAGCGGCCGGTGAAGGTGGCGCTGCAGCGCCCGCTGATGTTCAACAACACCACGCACCGGCCCGCCACCATCCAGCGCATCCGCATCGGCGCGGGCCGCGATGGCCGCATCACCGCGATCGCGCACGAGAGCTGGTCAGGCGACCTGCCGGGCGGTCAGCCCGAGACAGCCGTGAACCAGACGCGCTTGCTCTACGCCGGCGCGAACCGCATGACCGCGATGCGCCTGGCCACGCTGGACCTGCCCGAAGGCAATGCCATGCGTGCTCCTGGCGAGGCGCCGGGCCTGATGGCACTGGAAATCGCCATCGACGAGATGGCCGAGCTGCTGGGCATGGACCCGGTGGCCTTCCGTGTGCTCAACGACACGCAGGTCGACCCTGAAAAGCCGTCGCGCCCCTTCTCGCAGCGACGCCTGATCGAATGCCTGCAACTGGGCGCAGAGCGCTTCGGCTGGGCGCAGCGCTCGGCCAGGCCCGGCCAGCGCCGGGAAGGCCGCTGGCTGATCGGCACCGGCG
The DNA here is from genome assembly GCA_002339015.1 of Burkholderiales bacterium UBA1834. GTDB lineage: Bacteria > Pseudomonadota > Gammaproteobacteria > Burkholderiales > Burkholderiaceae_C > Aquabacterium. Next base: position 31,717 of record DDJC01000002.1, on the reverse strand, counting down.
TGGCGGCGGCTTTCCGCAACAACCTGGTGATGAAATCCGGCGCGCGGGTAAAGCTGGACAAGCAAGGCCTGGTCACCGTCGAGACGGACATGACCGACATCGGCACCGGCAGCTACACCATCATCGCGCAGACCGCCGCCGAGATGATGGGTGTCACCATCGACAAGGTCATCGTGCGGCTGGGCGATTCGCGCTCCCCCGTGTCCGCCGGATCGGGCGGGCAGTGGGGCGCCAACAGCTCGACGGCGGGCGTCTACGCGGCCTGTGTCAAGCTGCGCGAGGCCGTGGCACGCAAGCTGGGCGTCGATCCCAAGGACGCCGAGTTCACCGAGGGCGAGGTGCGCGCGGGCGATCGCCGCATGACGCTGGCCCAGGCGGCGGGCGACGCAGGGCTGTCCGCCGAGGACACGATGGAGTACGGCGACCTGGACAGGAAGTTCCAGCAATCCACCTTCGGTGGTCACTTCGTGGAAGTGGCGGTGGATGCCTTCACGGGCGAGATCCGCGTGCGTCGCATGCTGGCCGTGTGCGCGGCCGGGCGCATCCTCAATCCCAAGTCGGCACGCAGCCAGGTGATCGGCGCCATGACCATGGGCGTGGGGGCTGCCTTGATGGAGGAGCTCGCCGTCGACACGCGCAAGGGCTTTTTCGTCAACCATGATCTGGCCGGCTACGAAGTGCCTGTGCACGCCGATATCCCGCACCAAGAGGTGATCTTCCTGGATGAAACCGACCCTTACTCGTCGCCGATGAAGGCCAAGGGCGTGGGCGAACTCGGCATCTGCGGTGTGGCGGCGGCCCTGGCCAATGCCATCTACAACGCGACCGGGGTACGGGTACGCGAATACCCGATCACGCTGGACAAGCTGCTGCCCAAGCTGCCGCGCGTGACCTGAGCGCAACCCACGCGCAGCGGCTGCTTGCTGCTAGCGCTTGCCAGCCTGCTTGACGCGCTGCCTCAACCGCTTGAGCAGGAGCTTGCGCACCTTCTTGCGGCCGGTGGCGAGCAGACGCATGTTGATGTCATGACGTTGCTCATCGGGCAGCGACTTCCAGGACTTGATCTCGGCCCTTGTGCGACCACAGCCAAGGCAGATATCGTCATTGTCCAGCTTGCACAGCGAGACGCAAGGGCTGTCCGGCAACAGGATCAAGGCTGCTCCACCAGATCGGCCACGGCCGAGAACACCGCTTCGCGCGACGCATCCTTGGAGAAGGACACGCCCATGCGCAGCACCACCAGGTTCTTGCTGGGCACGATCACCACGAACTGCCCCATGTGGCCGGCGAACCAGACCAGGTCGGCCGGCAGGCGCGCGCGCAGGGCGGCCGGGATCTGGGTCGAAGGCTGGCGCCAGATGGAGCCGCCGTAGTCGCTGGATGCGGGCGAGGCGGCCACCAGGAAGCGCATGGCCTCGGCGCTGATCAGCGTCTGTCCGTTCCACTGGCCACCCTGCGCCACCAGTTGGCCCAGGCGCAGCCAATCGACCGGCCGCAGGATGCCGCGTGCGCCGCCCACGGGCGTGCCCGTGGCGTCGGGCTCGACCACCCCGTTGCGGATGCCCAGCGGCGCGAACAGGCGCTGCTGGTAGTAGTCGTACAGGGCCTGGTGCGTGCCGCCGAGCAACTGCTTCATGCGCAGCATCGCGATGTTCGAGAAGCCCGTCGAGTAGGTGAAGGTCGAGCCGGGTGCCGAGATGAGCATGCGGTCGGCGGCCCAGGCACCCTGGTCGGGCTGCGAGAACAGCATCTGTGTGGCGTCGCTGGCCCCGGCGTAGCCCTCGTTCCAGGCCAGGCCAGGCGCCATGTTCAGCAACTGGCGCCAGGTGATGTCGGCCTTGGCGTTGCCCGACCATTGCGGCAGGCCCACGGGCGTGTCCAGGCTCAGGCGACCATCCGTGATCATCAGTCCGGCGATCAGCCCGGTCAGTGATTTGGTCATGGACCAGCCCAGCTGCGGCTGCTGGCGGTCGTAGTGCCTGGCGTAGCGTTCGTAGACCAGGTGCCCATCACGCGCCACCAGGAAGGCCAGGGCATTCTGCTTCTCGTCGGGCTTGGTCGATGTCTCGGCGAAGATGGCATCGCCGTGCCTGGCCAGCAATTGGTTCAGGGCTGCACTGTTCAGGTAGGTCTGCACCGGGCCTTCGCCAGCCGGCCAGGCCTGGGCCGAGGGGGCGCCCGGTTGCACGGGCTTGAAGGGCTGGGCGCGCACGGCGGCCTCGGTGGCGCCCGGTGGTACCAAGGTACAGCCCAGGCCCTTGCGGTAGACGGCGGTGCGCTTGTTGGTGATGAAGGGCACGAAGGTGCGCACGTCCACCTTCAGGCCGGGGCGGTAATCCACGTCCCACACATAGGGCAGTGGCTGCACCTTGGGCACGGTGTAGGACCAGCGCACACGCAGGTAGTCGTCACCGCTTTGCTGGGTGCGGGTGCACAGCTCCCACGCCGCGTAGCCGGTGCCTGCGGGCAGGTCGTCGATCAGGTCGGCGCGTGCCGGGCTGGCCAGGCATCCCAGAGCGCAGGCCAGGGCGAGCCATCGGGGGGTGCACGGGACAAGGGGCTGGATGGACAAGGCGTCGTGGCGCGAGCGGTGGTGGCGCATCGGAGACTTCCAGGCGAGGAGTGACGATGCCATCGTCTGGGGGGGTGGATGGCGCGGGGATGCGCGCAATGTACCCAGCAGGTCGGACACGGGCATGAGCAGTAACCCTTCACCCCAGGGGGCCGGGCCAGGCTGCTGGCCTGCAAGGGTGTGCGGCCGCGGTGACCCCCAAGATGCCTAGAATGCGGTGTCGTACGCGCCATGGCTTGCAGTTCCCCACGGGGTGACGTGCGAGACGCGGCCTCTCTTTCCCCTTCTCGCAGGGCCGTCCCCAGGGCGGCTCATCCTCCTGACAGGAAGCCATGGACTGGACACCACAGGATTTGTCGGCGCAGCAGCCCGACCCGCTCGGCTTCTTCGCTGGGGATGGCGCCATGGCCGCGCGGATGCGTGCCCTGGACTGGTGTTCGACGCCCCTCGGGGACCCCGTCCACTGGCCGCAGAGCCTCAAGAGCGTGGTGCGCATCATGCTCACCTCGCGCTACGCCATGTGGATGGCGTGGGGGCCGCAGCTTACCTTCTTCTACAACGACGCGTACAGCCCCACCCTGGGCGTGAAGCAGGCCTGGGCCCTGGGCGCACCGACCTCGCACGTGTGGGCCGAGATCTGGCCGTCCATCGGGCCGCTGATCGATCAGGTGATGCAGACGGGCGTGGCCAGCTGGAACGAGGATCTGATGCTGTTCCTGCAGCGCAGCGGCGCGCCGGAAGAAACGTACCACACCTTCTCCTACAGCGCGCTGGCCGATGAAGAGGGGACGGTGCGAGGCCTGTTCTGCGTGGTGACCGAGGACACGCGCCGGGTCATCGCCCAGCGCCGCATGGACACGCTGCGCCAGCTGACGGGCGACCTCAACAGCATCAGCCAGGAAACCGAGGTGATGCAGTCCCTGGTGCGGGAGCTGGGCCGCAACCCGCAGGACCTGCCCTTCACGCTGACCTACCTGTTCGACGAGCAGGACACCGCGCATCTGGCCGCTGCCACGGGCCTGCAGGACCCGCGCACCGCCGTGGCCGCCACGCTGGACAGCCGCAACACCCTGGGTTGGCCCATCGAGGCCCTGCTGGCGGGCGGCGCGGCCACCATGGCGCCGGTCTCGGCCGAGCACTTCGGCGAGGTGCCACGCGGCGCGTGGGACCGCGCGCCCACGCAGGCCTGGATCACGCCCATCAAGACGCAGGGCCAGCAGCGCCCGGCCGGCTTCTTCGTGGCCGGACTGAACCCCTACCGGCCTTTCGACACCGACTACCAGGCCTTCGTCGACCTTCTGGCCAGCCAGATCGCGGCCGGCATCGCCAATGCGCGTTCGCACGAAGCCTCGCGCCAGCGCATGGAGGCCCTGGCCCAGATCGACCGCGCCAAGACGGCCTTCTTCTCCAACGTGAGCCACGAGTTCCGCACGCCCCTGACGCTGATGCTGGGGCCGCTCGAGGACGCGTTGGGCGATGGCACCTTGCCTGCGCATCAGACCGAGCGCCTGCGCCTGGTGCAGCGCAACGGCATCCGCCTGCTCAAGCTGGTCAACTCGCTGCTCGATTTCTCGCGCATCGAGGCCGGCCGCATGCAGGCCGGCTTCGTGCCGGTGGACCTGGCCCGCATGACGGCCGAGCTGGCCAGCAACTTCCGGTCCGCCACCGAGAAGGCCGGGCTGGCGCTGGTCGTGGATTGCCAGCCGCTGCCGCAGCCCGTCTATGTCGATCCGGACATGTGGGAAATGATCGTCCTGAACCTGGTGTCCAACGCCTTCAAGTTCACCTTCGAAGGGCAGATCCGCGTCACCCTGCGGTCTGACGGCAACGCGGCGCAGCTGCTGATCACCGATACAGGTATCGGCATCCCGGCCTCTGAGCTGCCGCGCATGTTCGAGCGCTTCCACCGCATCGATGGTGCGCGCGGGCGCAGCTTCGAAGGCACGGGGATCGGGCTGGCGCTGGTGCACGAGCTGGTGCGGCTGCATGGTGGAAGCATCTCGCTGGAGAGCGTGGAAGGCCAGGGCACCACCTTCGCCATCAGCCTGCCTTTCGGCGCGGCGCATCTGCCGGCAGGGCAGGTGAGAAAGGATGCCGATCCCCAGGCGCCGATCCCGCACACTGCGCGCGGCGTGAACTACCTGGAAGAAGCGTTGAGCTGGCTGTCGCCGTCTCCCGCCGCGCTCACGCCGGCGGCGGACGATATCCCGTCGAGGGAGCGCGGCGTGGCCGCCCTGGCTTCGGCCGCCGCTGGCCGGCCCAGGCCTTACATCCTGGTGGCCGACGACAACGCGGACATGCGCGGCTATGTGCAGCGCCTGCTGAGCACAGAGCACGAGTGCGCCGTGGTGGCCGACGGGCTGGAAGCGCTCGAGTCCATGCGTCGACGCCGGCCCGACCTGCTGCTGACCGACGTGATGATGCCCCGTCTGGACGGTTTCGCCCTGATCAGGCGCCTGCGCGAGGAGGACAGCACGCTGCGCGACCTGCCGGTGATCGCGCTGTCCGCACGGGCCGGCGAGGAGGCCCGCATCGAAGGCCTGGCACAAGGGGCCGACGACTACCTCGTCAAGCCCTTCTCAGCCCGCGAACTGCTGGCCAGGGTGGACGGCGCGCTGGCCATCGCCCGCATCCGTGCACAGGTGCACGAGGCTTTGCGCGAGAGCGAGCTGCGTTTCAGGGCCATGGCCGACAATGCGCCGGTGATGGTGTGGACCACCGACGTCGATGGGCAGTGCACCTACCTGAGCCGCTCCTGGTACGAGCTCACCGGGCAGACGCCTGAGACCGGACTGGGCTTTGGGTGGCTCGACGCCGCGCATCCGGACGACCGGCCCGCCGTGGAGCGCAGCTTCGCCGAGGCCAACGCCACGCACGCCGCCTTCTCGCTGGAGTACCGCCTGCGTGGCCGCGATGGCGACTACCGCTGGGCCATCGATGCGGCCGCCCCCTGGTTCGACAACAAGGGGGCCTTCCTCGGCTACATCGGCTCCGTGATCGACATCACCGATCGCAAGGAGGCTGAAGAGGCTCGTCGCCAGCTCAACGAAGAACTGGCACAGCGCGTGGCCGATGCGTTGGCGGCACGCGACGAGGTCGAGGCCCAGTTGCGCCACGCGCAGAAGCTCGAGGCTGTGGGCCGGCTCACCGGCGGTGTCGCGCACGATTTCAACAACCTGCTGCAGGTGATCGGCGGCAACCTGCAACTGCTCGGCCGGGATCTGGCCGGCCACGGACGGGCCGAGGAGCGCCTGAAGAATGCGCTGGCCGCCGTGGGCCGCGGCGCCAAGCTGGCCTCGCAACTGCTGGCCTTCGGGCGGCGCCAGCCCCTGGCGCCCAAGGTGGTGAACCTGGGCCGCCTGATCCGCAATATGGACGACATGCTGCGCCGCGCGCTGGGCGAGGGCATCGAGATCGAATGCGTGATCGGCGGCGGGCTGTGGAACACCCACATCGACGCGGGCCAGCTGGAGAATGCGCTGCTGAACCTGGCCATCAATGCGCGCGACGCGATGCAGGGTCACGGCCGCCTCACCATCGAGGCGGGCAACTCCTTCCTGGACGACGGCTACGCGGAGCGCCACGACGGCATCGAGCCGGGCCAGTACGTGATGGTGGCCGTGTCGGACACCGGCTGCGGCATCCCGCCGGAGCAACTCGAGCGTGTGTTCGAGCCCTTCTTCACCACCAAGGACGAGGGCCAGGGCACGGGCCTGGGATTGAGCATGGTCTACGGCTTCGTCAAGCAGTCCGGCGGGCACGTCAAGCTCTACAGCGAGCCCGGCCACGGCACCACCGTGCGCTTGTACCTGCCGCGCTCGCACCAGCAGGAGGATGTGCCGACTGATGTGGACAGCGGCCCCGTGGCCTCGGGCACCGAGACCGTGCTGGTGGTCGAGGACGACGAGAACGTGCGCGCCACGGTGGTGGAGATGCTGTCCGAGCTGGGCTACCGCGTGCTCAAGGCCAGGGACGCCGACAGCGGCCTGGTGATCATCGACAGCGGGATCCCGATCGACGTGCTCTTCACCGACGTGGTGATGCCCGGCCGGCTGCGCAGCCCGGAGCTGGCCCGCAAGGCCCGCGAGCGCCTGCCCAACATTGCCGTCTTGTTCACCTCCGGCTACACCGACAACGCCATCGTGCATGGCGGTCGGCTGGACGACGGCATCGAGCTGCTCAGCAAGCCCTACACGCGTGAGGCCCTGGCGCGCAAGATCCGACACGTGCTGGGCAGCCGCGTGCCGGCCCCTGGACAGGCACCGTCCTCACCGCTCGTTCAGATCCAGGCGCCGGCTGAGGCCTCGGGACCGGTGCGCGTGCTGCTGGTCGAGGACGACGAGCTGATCCGCTTCACCAGCGAGGAGATGCTCACCTACCTGGGCTGCACCGTGCATGTCGCGTCCGATGGCGACGAGGCACTGGGCCTGCTGGGCCGCATCGGCGTCGACCTGTTGATCACCGACGTGAGCCTGCCGGGCATGTCCGGTCGCGAACTGGCCGCGCTGGTGCGCAGCAAGCTGCCCACCTTGCCCGTGCTGTTCGCATCGGGGACGGACCACGGGGTGAGCGACCTGAAGGACCGGGCCACGGGCTTCATCCAGAAGCCTTATGGCGAGGACGATCTGCGGCGGGCGCTGGCCTCGCTCGGCCTGCCGCGCCGCGGCGGGTGAGTGAGCCGCCGCGTCATATCGTGGCTCAGTGCTGCGGCAAGCCCTGCTGGAACCAGGCCTCGTCCTCGTCGATCAGCTGGCGCGCCTTGTCCGCCTCCTGTTGGTCGAAGAACTCCATGCGCTGCAACCGGGACCGCACGATGGGCATCGACACCACGCTGGCGCGCAGCCCGGCGCGGATCCAGCGTCGGTCACGCGGCTCACCCCGCGCGTACTTGGACAGGGCCGCGTCGTTCGGGTCCAGGCACCAGGCCTTGACGCCTGCGCGCGCGACCGCGTTCAGGCGGGCCTCCCAGCCGTCGGGGAGGCTGGGCAAGGCAGGCGACACCGGGTCGCTGAAGCAGCCCGTGCGGCGATGCCGGGGCGAGTGTTCGCCCAACTCGCCCATCACATCGAAGATGCGCTCCGGATCGGCGCGGGTGTAGCAGGCCACGTCGTTGGACATGGCCATCTCGTGCGGCACGTCGAAGTTCTCTTCGAGCGCGAGGATCGACAGGCTGCCGATGACGATGTAATCGGTCTGCCCCGACAGGGCGCTGGCCTCGGCCAGCAGGTCCAGCATGGTCTTGAGCTTCATGGCGCGTGGTCTCCGATCCAGGGTGAGTTGCGGCGCAGGGCGGGGCCCCAGCCGTCCAGCTCGTCCACGATGAGGCGGGCGATCTGTGGCGCGGGTTGGGCGAGGATGTCCGACCAGCGTTGCACGTAATCGCTGCTGCACAGCGTGTCTGCCTGCCAGAAGGCCACCGTGGCGCGGGCCTTGTCGATGAGTTGCTTTTGTTCAGTGCTTGGCAGGCTCAACAGGTCGATGGCGATGCGCTGGTGGCGGATCAGCCGTTCGTGCTCGGCCACGGCCTGCTGCAGACGGGCGATGCGGCGCTCGGCCTGACGATCGGGCTGAGCCTGCATCGCGGCGAAGTGCGCGGGCGTGAGCACGATGGCCTGCACCTTGCGATGCCGCTCCACGGCGACAGGGCCGTGCTCGGCCGCCTTGAGCAGTTCGCCGAAATGCTGCTTGGCCTCGGTGGAGGTGAACTGGCGCATGCTCAGACCTCCTCCAGCGCTGGTGACGAGGGCAGCACCTGGCTGGCCAGGCGCAGGTGCGCGATCCAGCGCTGGCGCAGGGCGAGCTGCATGGCTGCATCCGTGCGCAGGATGGAGGCGGGGTGGCGCACCACCAGCACGGGCAGCCCATCGGCGCGGTGCAGCCAGCGGCCTTCGTGCTCGGCCACGGCCAAGTCAGGGCCCAGCAGGCTGCGGGCGGCCGTGGCGCCCAGGGCCACGATGGCCTGGGGGCGCACGCTCTGGATCTCGGCCTCCAGCCAGGCCAGGCAGGCGAGGGCCTCGCGCTGGGCTGGCGTCTTGTGGATGCGGCGCTTGCCGCGCCATTCATACTTGAAGTGCTTGACGGCGTTGGTGAGGTAGAGTTGATCGTGCGGCCAGTGCAGTTCATCGAGCGCGGCGCGCAGCAACTGGCCAGCCGGGCCGACGAAAGGGCGGCCTTCGAGGTCTTCGCGGTCGCCGGGCTGCTCGCCCACCAGCATCAAGGAAGCCCCGATGGGGCCTTCACCCCACACGGTCTGCGTGGCGTGCGCGGCATGGGCGCAGTGCGTGCAGCGAGCGGCCAGGGTCTGGCAGGTGGTGAGCACGGCCTGGGCGTCGGTGACACCTGGCGATGCATGCGGCCTGACCGGGCGCGAGGCCAGCACGGCCTGAGCGCTGGGCGCCATGCGGTGTTCGGCTTCGGCCACCATCGTGGCGGCGCGCTGCGGTGCATCCGCCAGCAGGGCGGAGATGGCCGAGGCTTCTGGCAGGTTCTTCCAGTAGCGCACCGGCATCTCGCGGCGCATGGCCGCCACCTTGACGCGTGCGGGGTTGAAGATGCTGCGGTAGTAGGTGAGCCACAGCTCGTCGCCATCGTCGAGCGCCAAGGCCGGCGCAGCCGCACGCGAGGTGCCCTGCGCGAACTGCAGCGACTGGCGGTCCCAGGCCACGCAGCCGCGCGGTGTGAAGATGGCCCAGCGCATGGAGGCAAAGCGTCGCGCGAAAAACGGAGCTGCTGCGCGCACGATGTGATGGGCTGGCTCGAACCAGGCCACGTGCTGTTCGCCTTCTTCATCCTTCACGGGCTTGAAGCGCACAAAGGCGTGCATCTTGTGGATCTCGCGGCGCACCTGGCGTGCCATGCGCTCCAGTGCGATGCGGTCGGCGTCCAGCGTGTCCTGCCAGGCGCGACGGTCGGCGTGCACGCGGGCGGCCAGGCGGTGCAGCAGGGTGAAGCGCTGGGGATCGTCGTGCAGGGTGGCGGTGTCGGCCAGGGCGTCGAAGTCGGCGGGCCAGGGGGGCGTGGATGCGGTTTTGCCAGCGCCATGCGCGCCAGACACACCATATGCGCCACCGGGGTTGGGCTCATGGCAGGTGAGGTGCGATGGCGCCTCGGCGCTCGCCGATGCGGCGAACAGATCGGTCTGTCCGGCCGATGTACCCACGTGCCAGAGCACGTCGTCGGGCGATGCGTTGGCGCGCACCAGTTGCTCCAGCGCGCGCAGCACGCCGACGGTGTCATCGGGGTGGTCGAGCTGAACCCTCACCATGCCGTCACCTGCGACGGTTGCACTGCCGGCGCCACCGTGCCCGGGGTTGCGGCCACAAAGGCATCGTCGAACAGCGAGGCTTGCGAGGCCGCGGGCGCAGCATGGCGCTCGGCCTGCCTGGCGCCACGCCCCTGCACCTTGGCCGCCAGCGCCTGAGCCTCCGGCCCGGGCCGATGATCCGGCAGGCACACGAAGGCCAGCACGCGCCGTGAGGCCGCGCGCAGGCGCTCCACATCGGCGCGGCGCAGCTGCCGCACACGGCGCGCCGCCAGCAGCTTGTCCACCGAGGCCACGCCCAGCCCCGGCACGCGCAGCAGCATCTCGCGCGGGGCGCGGTTCAGGTCCACCGGAAAGCGCTCGGGATGCGCCAGCGCCCAGGCCAGCTTCGGGTCCAGGTCGAGCGAGAGCATGCCCTGCTCGGTGGTGACCAGCTCCTGCTCGTCGAAGCCATAGAAGCGCATCAGCCAGTCGGCCTGGTACAGCCGGTGCTCGCGCAGCAGCGGCGCGGCCTGCGCGGGCAGATCGGCGCTGGCATGCGGGATGGGGCTGAAGGCCGAGTAGTACACGCGCCGCAGCGCGTAGTTGCGGTACAGGCTCACGCTGGTGGACAGGATCTGCCGGTCAGTGGAGGCATCGGCTCCCACGATCATCTGCGTGCTCTGGCCGGCGGGCGAGAAGGCCGGCGGCGCGGGCGCCTTGGCCGGGCGGCCGGGCGCCGCGCGCACCTGCGTGGCCTGCTGCCTGGCTTCGCGGTGGTCGTCCAGCGCCAGGCGGATGCGGGCCATCGAGCGCTTGATGCCGGTGGCGTCCTTCTCGGGCGCCAGGGCGTGCAGCGACTGCACCGTGGGCAACTCGATGTTGATGCTGAGCCGGTCGGCGAACAGGCCGGCGCGGGCGACCAGGTCGGCGCTGGCATCGGGGATGGTTTTGAGGTGGATGTAGCCGCGGAAGTGGTGCTCCTGCCGCAGGCGGCGCGCGACTTCGATCACCTGCTCCATCGTGTAATCGGGGTTGCGGATGATGCCGGAACTGAGAAACAGGCCCTCGATCAGGTTGCGCTTGTAGAAATCCAGCGTGATGGACACCACCTCATCGACCGTGAAGCGTGCACGCGGCGTGTTGCTGGATTCGCGGTTGACGCAAAAGAGGCAGTCGTAGATGCACCAGTTGGTGAGCAGCAGCTTGAGCAGCGAAATGCAGCGGCCATCAGGGGCGTAGCTGTGGCAGATGCCCATGCCTTCGGTCGAGCCGATGCCGACGCCATCGCTGGCATCACGGCCGCCCGCGCCTGACGATGCACACGAGGCGTCGTACTTGGCCGCGTCGGCCAGGATGGCGAGCTTGCGCTGGAGTTGCATGGCAGGAGCTGGTTGAGTACTGTATTTATGTACAGTATATCAACCCGCTTGTGGTCTGCCTAGCTGGGATGGTTACCGTCTGTGGCCCAGGGGGCTTGCGCGAAATGGTGGGCCAGGTACTCGATCAGGGCCTGCACGCGGGCCGGCTTGGCACGCCCCGGTGGCATCACGATGTGCAGGGCGATGGGCGGCACCTGCCAATCGCCCATCGTCGTGATCACGCGGCCGGCGCGCAGGTCATCCCAGGCCAGGAACTCGGGCTGGATGGCCAGGCCCAGGCCCGCGCGCAGGGCCGGCACCAGCGCCTCGGCATTGTTCACCCGCAGGCTGGAGGGCACCACCTGGCCGAACTCACCCTTCTTGCTGTGCCTGAAGCGCCAGGCCTCGCCGCCACGTTCGTTGGCATAGCGCAGCGCGCGGTGCTGGGCCAGGTCACGCGGGTGCTGCGGATGGCCGTGCTGCTCGAAGTAGGAGGGCGCGCCCACCAGCAGCAGGCGCACCGCGCACAGGCGCCGCGCCAGCAGGCTGGAGTCGGGCAGCGACGAGATGCGCAGCGCCAGGTCATAGCCCTCGGCCACCACGTCGATCATCTCGTCGCTGAAGTGCAGGTCCAGCGTCACCTCGGGGTGTCGGCGCATGAACTCGGGCAGGGCAGGGCCCAGGTGGGTCACACCGAAGGACATGGGCGCGGCGATGCGGATGGTGCCGCGCAGGCTCTTGGATTGCTCGGTGATTTCGGCTTCGACCGCCTCGCCTTCGGCCAGGATGCGCGTGGCACGCTCCAGCGCGGCCTGGCCGCTGGCGGTGAGCGACATCTTGCGGGAGGTTCGATGGAACAGCGTGGTCTTGAGCCGTTGCTCCAGCCGCGTGACGGCCTTGGACACCGTGGGCTGCGAGATGGCCAGTTCTTCGGAAGCTTTCGCGAAGGAGCCGCACTCGGCCACCTTGGCGAAGATGGCCCAGGCCTGCAGGTCGGGCAACTTGGTCATGTCAATTTTGGAATGAATTGTTTTCCATGTTTTCTATTCTCTTATGAATCGCAAGTCTCTACAGTGAACCCATCGCGCCAACAACCCGGCGCCAACACCTGGAGAAAGCATCATGATCGAACGTCGTCCCTTCGAAAGCCTTGGTGGTGCCAACCATGGCTGGCTCAATGCCAAGCACCACTTCTCGTTCGCCGAATACCACGATCCGGCCCGGGTGCACTGGGGCGCCCTTCGGGTGTGGAACGATGACACGATCGCCCCAGGCACCGGCTTCCCGCCGCATGGTCACTCGGACATGGAGATCATCACGTACGTGCGTGAAGGCGCCATCACCCATGAAGACAGCCTGGGCAACCGTGGCCGCACCGAAGCGGGCGATGTGCAGGTGATGAGCGCGGGTACCGGCGTGCGTCATTCCGAGTACAACCTGGAGTCGGGCGAAACCAAGATCTTCCAGATCTGGATCATCCCGGACCGTGAGCGCGCTGCGCCGTCATGGGGTGCCAAGCCCTTCCCCAAGGGCGAGCGCTCAGGCCAGTTCGTGGCGCTGGCCAGCGGCCTGCCGGGTGACGAGGAGGCGCTGCCCATCCGCACCAGCGCCCGGGTGCTGGGCGCCACACTCAAGGCGGGCGAGACGGTCGAGTACACGATCGGCAAGGACCGCCGGGGTTACCTGGTGCCGGCGGCCGGCGAGGTGGAGATCGACGGCGTGCACCTGAACGCCCGTGACGGTGCGGCCATCCGCGATGTGGAGAGCTTCCGCGTCACGGCGCTGTCGGACACCGAGCTGGTGCTGGTGGATTCGGCCGCCTGATGGTCCGCAAGGCCCCGGGTGCATGACAAAAAGGCGCCTGCTGCGGCGGGTGCCTTGACCAAAGCTCAGTACTTCTCCTGCACCTCGTGCAGCCGCATCAGGCCTTCCTGGGCCACCGTGGCCACCAGCGTGCCATCCTGCTTGAACACGCGCCCGAAGTTCATCCCGCGCGAGGCGGAGGCATTGGGCGCATCCATGTCGTAGAGCAGCCATTCATCGATGCGGAAATCGCGGTGGAACCACATGGCATGGTCCAGGCTGGCCGCGTGCACATTGCTCTGGATGACCGAGACTCCGTGCGGCAGCATGGCCGTGCTCATCAGCCCGAAGTCGGAGGCGAAGGCCAGGATGCACATGTGCAGCAGCGGGTCGTCCGGCAGGCGGCTCTGCGACTTCATCCACTGGCGGCGCACGGCCTCCTTCTTGACGGGGGCGAAGGGATTGACCGGGTCGATGGGGCGAATCTCGACGGGGCGTTCGCGCTCGAACACCGAACGGATCTTTTCCGGGATCATGGGCGCGATCAGCGCGCGCAGTTGGTGCTCGCTGGGCAGGTCGTCCGGGCCCTGCACTTCGGGCATGGGCGACTGGTGGTCCAGCCCTTCTTCGGGCACCGCGAATGAGGCCGACATCAGAAAGATGTTCTCGCCGTGCTGGATGCCCTTGACGTTGCGCGTGCAGAAGCTCTTGCCATCGCGGATGGTCTCGACCTGGTAGACGATGGGCGCCTTCACATCGCCTGCGCGCAGGAAATAGCCGTGCAGCGAGTGCGGCAGCCGGCCTTCCACGGTGCGGCCCGCGGCCATCAGCGCCTGGCCCAGCACCTGGCCGCCAAACACGTTCTTGCCGAAGAAGTTGCGGCTGGGGCCGCGGAAGAGGCCCTTCTCGATCGTTTCCAGATCCAGAAGCTCCAGCACTTCCTGCATCACATCGCTCATGTCGTCTCCGTTCAGCCCGGCCGCAGGGCCGTTGCTGAAGTTTCAGTGTCTGATGGTTATTGATTTCGGGTGAAATCTAACACGCGGACACCGGGCCGCAAGCCATGGTACGACGCGGCGGGACGTTGCCGCCCGATGCCCATGACAGGACACCGGACGGCACCTGTCGGTCAATGCACCTGAACCTGGATGCGGCGCGGCTGGGCGTGAGCCTGCTTGGGGATGCGCAGGTTCAGCACGCCGTCCTTCAGGCTGGCCTGGATGCCGCTGGGGTCCAGTTCGCGGCTGAGCGTGAAGGCGCGGCGGTAGCGCGGCACGCGCAGTTCCATGTGGACGGGGGCCAGGCCATCGGGCGCCTGCGTGTCGACCGTGCCTTCGATCCACAGGGTGTCGCCGTCGACCTTGAGGTCGAGCTGATCACGGCGCACGCCGGGCAGATCGGCCAGCACGGTGATGCCGGTCTGGTCTTCGAGCACGTCCACGCGTGGCACGATGGCCGGGCTGTCCTTGCCCGACGCGGCGGCGTGTTGGCCTGCCTTGGCTGTGGACGGGGTGGTGGCGACGGCGGTGTTCTGACCGGTTTGCAGTTGGGTGCTCATGAGAGTCTCCTGTTCGTGGGCGGGATCAGGGTTCACTGGACGGCGATGCGGCGGGGCTGGGCTTCTTCGCGGCGGGCCACGCTGATGTGCAGCACGCCGTCGCGGTAGTTCGCCTGCACACGGTCCGGATCGACGTCGTCGGGCAGGTTGATGGCCCGCTTGAAGCGGCCGTGGGGGCGTTCCCGGCTGTAGACGGTGACCTTGTCGGCGCCGTCGGCCTGAGTCTGCGCCACCTCGGGCAAGGCGGGCGCGCGTTCGCCGGAAATGGTCAGCACGCCACGGTCGAGGTTCACGTCCAGCTTGCTGGCTTCCAGGCCGGGTGCGAAGGCGTAGATCTCGACGCTGTGCGGCGTGTGGCCCACGTTGAGGGCCGGGTAGGTGCCCGGCGCCACCGCGCGGATGCCAGCGGGGGCATGGTCGTTGTTCAGGCCGAAGACGTCGTTCAGTTCGCGGCGAAGCCAGTCGAATTCACTGAAGACGTTGGCCGGAAAGCTCAGGGCAGAGGTGTACATGACAGGTCTCCTTTCGTCAGTGAAGGGGGGTGCCTGCCCGAGGTAGCGCTGCCGCGCGGAATTTCAAGAGGGGGTGGACCGCCTTGTGCGCGGGCCGCGCATGTTCACGCGCCAGCAGCCTCCAGAGGCGTCTCCGTCGAGAACACCAGCAGGTTCTTGCCCTGCGCTTTGGCCGCGTACATGGCGTGGTCGGCGGCGCGCGTCATGGACTCTTCGTCGTCACCATTGTCCGGGTACACGGCCACACCGATGCTGGCGGTCACCGCGGCCTGCCGGCCGTCGAGGCTGTAGGGGCGGCCCAGCTTGTCGATGATGCGCCGGCCCACCTCCGCGATCTCGGCGCGCCCGGGGCCGTCTCCGAGAATGACGACGAACTCGTCGCCGCCCAGCCTGGCGACCAGGTCATTGCTCCGCACGCACTGCTTGAGCCGCTTGGCCACCTGCACCAGCAGCGTGTCGCCAGCCTGGTGGCCCATCATGTCGTTGACCGTCTTGAAACCGTCCAGGTCCAGGAACATCAGCGCGAAGGGCGTGCCCTCCGCCTGGTTCTCCGCCAGGCACTGCGTGAGCGCGGTATTGAAGTGGGCGCGGTTGGGCAGGCCGGTCAGGCTGTCGTTGTAGGCCAGGAACTCCACCTGCTGGGCGTGCGCCATGCTGGCCAGCCGCTCGCGCTCGCTCAACTCGAGGATGCGCCGTGTCAGCAGGCCCACGGCCAGCGCCACGGCGAAGACCACGAGGGTGGCGACCGCGGCCTGGATGTGCTTGCGCCGGCTTTCCTGACGAACGGCCTCGAGGGCCTCGCTCTCCGCCAGCCCGACCACCACCGCCAGCGGCAGCCCGTACAGGCGCCGCGAGACCGTGTACCGCATCACGCCGTCCCAGGGGGCGCGCCTGAGCAGTGCCGATGCCTGTTCGTCATCGGCGTTCTGCAGATTGATGTCGCCCGGGTTCACCGCATCGCCCGACGAGATGAGTGAGCCGACGCGCCGAGCCCGGAAGATGCCGTCCAGCCCGGCGACAGCCAGCAGGCCTTCCGCGCCGAAGCGGGTCTGGTCGTAATCGCTGACGAGGTAGCTGGCCGGGAATGTGATGACCACGCGCTCGCTGTCCGGCACCTCGGGTTTGACCTTGCGGCTGACATCGACCAGCGCTTCCTGGTGGCCCTCCACCCGGTAGGGCTTGCCCATGTAGGCAGGGGTCTGATTGTCCGTGCTGGCGTCCAGCACGTCGGGGGCGATCGGCCAACGGATGGCCGCCTCCCGTGAACTCGCCAGCACCCGCCCTGATGCGTCGACGATGCGCGTGGTGAAGAGCAGGTTGGGCAGCAGCAGGTTCTGCGCCTGCAGTTGCGCAAGCGTGTCGTCTTCGCGTGAGAAGCGCCGCGCGTAGGCGATCAGTCGCAGGCTCTGATGCACCTCGTTGAGGGCGCGCAGGCTCTGCGATTCGTAG
The DNA here is from genome assembly GCA_002339015.1 of Burkholderiales bacterium UBA1834. GTDB lineage: Bacteria > Pseudomonadota > Gammaproteobacteria > Burkholderiales > Burkholderiaceae_C > Aquabacterium. The sequence goes on along the minus strand of DDJC01000002.1, from coordinate 15,222 downwards.
GTGTCCAGCAGACGCTCGGTGGCCTGAATGGCCTGCTCGGAAGCCTCGCGTTCATCCCGGGCGTTGACAGTGAGCGTGGCGGCCCAGATGATGCCCACGACCAGGAGGCCGAAGACAGCGATGAGCGCGTCGGGACGCGCTACCTTCTGTAGCAGTCCTGCGGGATGAAGGGGCATCTGGTCAGGAAGAGGCAGTGGCTCCATTTGGCACAGCGTCATGCTACGCCGCCATGGGAATCCCTGTCCCATTTTAGGAATACCAGGGCAGGCCGATAAAGTGAAATGGGCGGCAGACAGCTGCCAGCCAAGGTCCCTGTCGAGTAAGGAATCCCCATGCACCTTGGGCGTTGGCTGCGTCCCGCCTTTCTGCTTGTCAGCATCGCCATGGTGCCCGCCGGGGCCATGGCTCAGCGCATTGCCGTGATCACCTCGCCCGGTGCGGCACCGGTGAGCCGGGCGCAGCTGGCCAAGATCTACCTGGGACGCAGCCTCGAACGCCGTCCGCTGGACCTGCCGGAAGGCATCCTGCGCACGAACTTTTACAAGGCCGCCACCGATTCGGACCCGGCCCAGGTACGGGCCGCCTGGGCGCGCATCATGTTCACCGGGCGGGGAGAGCCGCCCCGGGAGCTGCCCAACGCCGCGGCGGTGAAGAAGGCCGTCATCGCCGATGGCAATGCGATCGGCTACATCGAGGCCGATGCACTGGACACCAGTGTCCGTGCTGTCCTTTTCCTGCCGTGAGCATTGGAGACCCACGGATGAACCCCATCATGCTTTCAGGCTCCGCTGTCGCATGGCCACTCTGGATGGTGCTGTTGGTGGCCGGGCCAGCCCAGGCCCAGCTGAAGCTGTCCGACCGCCTGACGCTGTCCGGCTTCGGCACCGTGGGCGTCACCGCCACGAGCACCGACGACGCCTACTACGCCCAGCCCTACCGTCCGGACAAGGTAGACCGTTCCGGCGATGCCGGGCTGGATTCCAAGCTGGCCGTGCAGGCCAATCTGAGGCTGACACCCTCGCTGGTCGGGGTGCTGCAGGTGATCGCCAGGCACACGGCGGTGGACACGTTCGAGCCGTCGCCGGAATGGGCCTTCATTCGTTGGGATGCCAGCGAGCAGCTGTCGCTGCGCGTGGGACGCATTGGCGGGCCGGTGTTCATGAACTCGGATGTGCGCGACGTGAACTATGCACAGCTCACAGCCCGGCCGCCGTTCGATGTCTATGGGCAGGTGCCTGTGAGCCACTTCGATGGCGCGGACCTGGTCTACCGGTTCGAGCTGGGTGATGCGTCTGTCAGCGCATCGGCCTGGGGCGGGCGCTCCAAGGCCAAGGTGTCGGACATGTCGGTGCAGGGTGCCCCGGCGGTCGATTCCGAGGTCACGCTCGACCAGCTGATGGGCGTGAACCTGGCGCTGGCCATGGACAACGGCCTGACGCTGCGGGCCGGCACGGTCCATGCGCAGGTGTCATTGGGTGCGAACGAGGCTGCTGTGCCCGGCGCTGGCCTGTCACCGGCCCTGGCCAGCCAGTTGCTGGAACAGCTGGGCGCCCGCAGACAGCCGATCACGTTCAGCGGCGTGGGCGCGATGTATGCGCATGGGCCCTGGCAGGTCAACGCGGAGTACACCTGGCTGCGCAGCGCCACGCAGATTGCCGACACGACGGGCTGGTACGTGAATGCGGGCTACCGCTGGGGCGCCGTCACACCGTTCATCGGTTTCTCCCGGATCCGGGTCGACGACCTCAACATTGACAACCCCCTGGCGGTCTACGTGGCGCAAACGGGCGTGCTCGGCGATGCCGCCCGGCTGATCCAGGCCTACCAGGACGGCAGCAAGGTGCCCCAGCAGACCTTGACCTTGGGCCTGCGCTGGGATGTGGTCGACAAGGTCGCGTTGAAGGTGCAGTGGGACCGCATCTTCAAGCCCGCACAGTCCTTCGGCGTGTTCCGGCTCAAGCCCTCCGGCGATCTGTCTGCCGTGCGGGATTTCTACGAGCGTTCGCGCCATGTGGATGTGATGACGCTGAACCTCGACTTTGTGTTCTGAACCCCTCCAGCCGCCATCAAGGAAGGGGCGGCTTCAGCGCTTCGGCTGACATCGGCGATCGCTGCACCTGAACGCCCGTGTCCGGGTCGCGACCCATGTTGCGCAGTGCATCGCCGAGTTCCTGCGCGGAACGCGGCGTGTCGCCTCCGGCGGGCAGCGCAGGGCGTGGCGCCACGCCGGCTGGATCCGCTGTGAGACCGTCCGACTCCACCGGCATGGCCGGCGCATCGCTCGACGCTGGATCAGCAGGCGCCACGTCACCCATGTAGCCGTCGCCCTCGATGACCTCTTCCGGGGCTTCGCTCCAGTTGGTGCTGCCGATCACCGGCGGACGCTCGGGCGCGGCGAAGGCGGTCTTGGTGTCCACCCACTTGTTCTTCACGGCGCGCCGCATGAAGTCACCCACCAGCAGCAGCGCGCTGTGGCCGCCCTGGCCCCAGTAGCTGCTGCGCATGGTCACGCGCTGGTCGTTGAAGCCCACCCAGGCGCCGGTCACCAGCTTCGGCGTCATCAGCATGAACCAGCCGTCCATGTTGTTCTGCGTGGTGCCCGTCTTGCCGGCCAGGTCGCCTTCAGGCACATAGCGGCTGCGCATCAGCGTGCCCGTGCCTTGCCGCACCACGCCGCGCATCATGTCGATCAGGTCGTTGTCGACCTCGGTGGTCAGCACCTGCTTGGGTGGTTGCGGGCCAAACTCCGCGATGACGTGGCCGTCCTTGTCGGTGATGCGCTCGACGACGTAGGGCTGGCGGTAGCGGCCCTCGTCGGCGATGGTGGCGTACACGCTGGCCATCTCCAGCAGGGTGACGGGGCTGGTGCCCAGGGCCATGGACGGCACCTTGTCGAGCTTGCTGTCGGTGACGCCCATGGCGCGCGCCAGGTGGGCCACATTGTCCAGGCCAGCCTCCTGCATCACCTGGGCGGTGATGGTGTTCTTGGAGTAGACCAGGCCTTCCCACATGGTCATGGGCTGGCCGCTGCTGCCGGACATGTCGGTGGGGCGCCAGGTCTTGCCGTCGCCCAGCGGGATGCTGACAGGCGTGTCCGTGTAGATCTTGGAGACCGGGATGCCCTGCTGCAGCGCGGTGGCGTAGACGATGGGCTTGAAGGTGGAGCCCGGCTGGCGCTGGGCCTGGGCCACATGGTCGTACTGCTCGATCTCGTGGTCACGGCTGCCCACCCAGGCGCGCACGGCGCCGCTGGTCGGGTCCACGGCCACCAGCCCCGCCTCCAGACGCGTGAGGCTGGCGCGCACGCGCTGGAGCACGTCGGCATCGTCGTGCAAGGTGGCCAGGGCAGCCTTGTCGGTGCTGCCGGCCTTGCGCAGGGCGCGGTACTCGTCGGTCTTGCGCAGGGTTTCCTGCAGCAGGGCGCCCCCCTTGGATCGCCAGAAGTAGTCGAAGGCCTTGGCGCGCTTGGCGGCGCCGGCGTAGTCGTCGAGCGAGCGCGATTGCAGGGCCATGCCCTGCTGGCTCCATTCCACATCGGCCACATGCTGCAGGGCCTGCGCCTGGGTTTCCACGGCCTCGGCCGCGGCCTCCTGCAGGCGTGAATCCAGGGTGGTGTGGATGACCAGACCGTCACGCAGCAGGTCGTGGTCGGTGCCTTCGGCCCAGGTCTCCAGCCACTTGCGCACATAGGTGGTGAAGTGCGGGGCCGCGTCGGGCGCTTCCTCCAGGCGCTTGAACTTCAGCTGCAGCGGCTCGTCGCTGAGCTCGTCGTACATGGCCTGGGGCATATCGCCACGGCGCACCATCTGCCGCATCACCAGGTTGCGCCGCTCCAGCGCCCGCTCAGGGTACTGCACGGGGTTGAAATAGTAAGTGCCCTTGAGCATGCCCACCAGGGTGGCGGCCTCGCGCGGGTTGAGCTCGCGCGCAGACTTGTCGAAGTAGGTGCGCGCAGCGGCCTCGATGCCCACGGCGTTGTACAGGAAGGGGACGCTGTTGAGGTAGGCCGTGAGGATCTGGTCCTTGGTATAGAGGTTCTCGATGCGCCGCGCCGTCACGATCTCCTTGATCTTGCGGCCGATGTTGCGCGAACGGCCGATCTCCTCCGGAAACACATTGCGTGCCAGCTGCTGCGTGATGGTGGAGCCCCCTTCGGTGCGGCCGGTGGCGGTGCGCAGGATGGCCATGCCGGTGCGCAGCCAGTCCACACCGTCGTGATCGCGGAATCGGTGATCTTCGGTATCGATCAGGGCGTGGATCACCCAGGGCGAGATCTGCTCGAGCGTGACAGGCTCGCGGCGGTTTTGCTGCACCCGGCCGAGTTGCTTGCCATCGCTCGACAGGATGACGCTGGGGACGGCCTGTGTGGCGCTTTCCAGCGCGGTGACGGGAGGTGCCTGGGACACCACCCAGGCCACGTAGATGGCACCGAAGGTGGACAAGGCGGCCGTGGCCAGGCCGGTGTACTTCAGGACTTGGCCCAATCGTTGGTTCATGGGGTGGGGGTGTCGCGTGGCATGCGCGTGAGCTTGACAGGCTGACGGCCGTCTTGACATCGGCCGCCGGCGCCTGGGGATGTCGGCGTTGTCCTACGCAGTATGCCGCGTGGCGGACCCCGCTGCCGGGCAGCCGCTTTTGTGGTGAACGGGATGGTGCATACCCCTGGATTGCCGCAGCCTACTATGCCGTACCCATCTTGCGCATCTTGACAATCATGTGACAAGAGAGATAGTCCAATCGGATCATGACGGGCTAAAATGCCGGATTCGCCCCCACCAGCCCGGCCCCCACCCAGGCGCACGAGAAAAGCCATGATCTTTGGAAAGCTGCTGCCCCGTGAGGGCAATTTTTTTGAGCTGTTCAACCAGCACGCCGCCCACATCGTGACGGCCTCCCACGCCTTTGCCCTGCTGGTCAAGAACTACAACGATCCCGAGCTGCGCGAGAAGCACAACCAGGAGGTCGATGTCGCGGAAAGCGCCGCCGATAGCATCACGCGCGAAGTCAATCGCCTGCTGCACACCACCTTCATCACCCCGATCGACCGGGAGCAGATCCACTCGCTGATCAACACGATGGACGACGTGGCCGACCTGATGCAGGACGCCGCAGAGACCATGGCGCTGTACGACGTGCGCCGCATGACGACCGAGATCGAGCGCCTGACCGACCTGTGCGTCAAGAGCGCCGAGCGCCTCAAGAGTGCCGTCGCCCTGCTGCATGACATCGGCAATGCCGAAACGGCGGCCGCCGCGCTCAAGACCTGCGAAGAAATCGACCAGCTCGAGAGCGACGCCGACCGTGTGATGCGCGCCGCCATGAGCAAGTTGTTCCGCGAAGAGCCCGATGTGCGCGAGGTCATCAAGCTCAAGGCCATCTACGAACTGCTGGAGACCGTCACCGACAAGTGCGACGACGTGGCCAAGCTGATCGAGGGCGTGATCCTCGAGAACTCCTGATCGGCGGACTGGATCATGGAACACATGCAGGTGGCCCTCTGGGTCGTCCTTCTGCTGGTGGGACTGGCGCTGTTGTTCGACTTCATGAATGGATTTCATGATGCGGCAAATTCCATCGCCACCGTGGTGTCCACCGGGGTGCTGCGGCCCACGCAGGCCGTGGTCTTCGCGGCTTTCTTCAACTTCATCGCCATCTTCGTGTTCCATCTCAGCGTGGCGGCCACGGTGGGCAAGGGCATCGCCGACCCGGGAGTGGTCGACGCCCACGTGGTGTTCGGGGCACTCACCGGCGCCATCACCTGGAACGTGGTGACCTGGTACTACGGCATTCCCAGCAGTTCGTCGCACGCCCTGATCGGCGGCATCGTCGGCGCCGTGATCGCCAAGGCCGGGGCCGATGCGCTGATGGCCACAGGCATCCTGCGCACGGTGCTGTTCATCTTCGTCTCGCCGCTGCTGGGCTACATCCTGGGCTCGATGATGATGGTGCTGGTGGCCTGGCTGTTCCGCCGCACCACGCCGCTCAAGGCGGACCGCTGGTTCCGGCGTCTGCAGCTGGTGTCGGCCGGGGCTTACAGTCTCGGCCACGGCGGCAACGATGCGCAAAAGACTATCGGCATCATCTGGATGCTGCTGATCTCCACCGGCTATGCGGCGGCGGATTCGGCGTCGCCGCCCACCTGGACCATCGTGACCTGCTATCTGGCCATCGGCGCGGGTACCATGTTCGGTGGCTGGCGCATCGTCAAGACCATGGGCCAGAAGATCACCAAGCTCAAGCCTGTGGGCGGCTTCTGCGCCGAGACGGGCGGGGCGCTGACGCTCTTCATCGCCACGGCGATGGGCGTGCCCGTGTCCACCACGCACACCATCACCGGCGCCATCGTGGGTGTGGGCTCGGTGCAGCGTGCCAGTGCCGTGCGCTGGGGGGTGGCTGGCAACATCGTGTGGGCGTGGATCCTGACGATCCCAGCCTCGGCCTTCGTGGCGGCGGTGGCCTACTGGATCAGCATGAAACTGTTCTGATCCTCGAGGGGAAGCGAGCTGGGGTGGGCACTGACTTGGTGCCCCATGCGCTCCGGCTTGGGGCCTGGACGTGAATCGTTCACGTGCCCCTGGGATCTGCCTCCGAGCGGGTGCTGGCGGGCAGTGGTTTTCACCTAAGTTCTGCGGCGCAATGGCCGAAAGCTGGGAGGTTGTACCCGTTCCCAGCTTTTGCGCCCATGCCCTTCGCCGTCTTCAGCCGCTGGTCGATCCAGCGCAAGCTCCTGGCCAGCATGCTGCTGTGCCTGGCGCTCTTCATCGCCGTCTCCGTGGCCGCCGGCGTCGTGCTGACGCAGCGCGCGCTCGAGAAACGCGTGGTCGGCGAAGAGCTGCCTGCCATCCTGGACGGCGTCCGCGCCGATATCCAGCGCCAGATCGCCGAGCCGCTCACGGCCTCGATCGACATGGCCGACAACCAGTTCCTGCTGCGCTGGGAGGCCGCCGGCCAGCCCGATGAGGGCGTGGATGCCTTCAAGGCCTATGCCGCGCGCCTGAAGGCCCGGCACAAGGCTGCCGCCGTCTACTGGGTCACCGAGGCCAATCGCCACTACTGGGCCGAAACCGGCGTGCAGCGCACCCTGGGCCCCGACGAAGCCTGGTTCGCCGCCTTCCTGGCCAGCGGCAAGCCTTACGCGATGGACATGGACAAGGACAAGTCCAGCAACGAGGTCATGCTCTTCATCAACGCCCGGGTCGATGCGGGTGCGGGCCACACGGGCCTGGCCGGCCTGGGCCTGTCGGTCAACGCGCTGGCGCAGCAGATCCAGCAATACCGCATCGGCGAGACGGGCTCGGTGATGCTGGTGCGAGCCAATGGCACGGTCATCGTGCACCGCGACGCCGCGGTGGCCGCCGACAAGAAGGCTCTGGCCGATCTGCCGGGCTTTGGTGCCGAGGCGGCCACCGTGCTGACCAAGGGCGAGCACAGGTTCAGCCATCTGCTGCACGACAGCCCCGAGGGCGAACGGGTGCTGGCCTCCAGCTACGTGCCCGAACTCAATGCCTATGTCGTGGCCTCGGTGCCCAAGGCCGAGCTGCTGGCCGCTGTCACCCGCGTGGCCTGGACGGCCCCGCTGCTGGCCGGCGTGGTCGGTGGCGGCCTGGCGCTGGTGCTGATCGTGTGGGTGTCGGGGGCGATTGCCGCGCCGGTGCGCCGCGCCGCGGCGCTGCTGGGCGAGATTGCCAATGGCGATGGCGACCTTAGCCGCCGCATGGACGTCGACAGCCAGGACGAGATCGGTCAGTTGGCAGAATCGTTCAACCGCTTCGTGGATGTCTTGCAGCAGATGGTGCGCCAGGTGCGGGCCGCGTCTGAATCCATCGCCACGGCCACGGCCGAGGTGGCCACCGGCAACCTGGATCTGAGCAACCGTACCGAACAGGCCAGCAGCTCGTTGCAGGAAACCGCCGCCGCCATGAGCCAGCTGACCGAGCAGGTGCAGCACAACGCTGCCAGCACCCGCGAGGCCAACGCCCTGGCCCGCTCCGCGCAGGACGTGGCCACGCGTGGCGGCGTCGCGATGGCCGAGGTCGAGCGCACCATGGGGGGCATCGATGAATCCTCGCGCCGCATCGGCGACATCATTGGCGTGATCGATGGCATTGCCTTCCAGANNCCAACATCCTGGCGCTGAACGCCGCTGTGGAAGCCGCCCGCGCGGGCGAGCAGGGTCGAGGCTTCGCCGTGGTTGCCAGTGAAGTGCGCTCGCTGGCGCAGCGCAGCGCGCAGGCTGCCAAGGAGGTGCGCGGCCTCATCCACGCGTCGATGCAAGGCGGTCGCGAGCAGGTGCGCGGCGCGGGCGACACCATGCGTGAATTGCTTGAATCCGTCAGCCGCGTGGCCCAACTGATTGACGGCATCAGCGGTGGCACGCAGCATCAGAGCCAGGGCATTGGCGAAGTCAACACGGCCGTGCTGCAGCTCGATTCGATGACGCAACAGAATGCCGCGCTCGTTGAAGAAGGCTCGGCCGCTGCCGAGAGCCTGCGCGAACAGGCGGCCGCGCTGTCCTCCGCCGTGGGGCGCTTCAAGCTCGCCTGAGCGGTTACGACACAAAACGATACCCAGCGATACCGCGCGGAGACCCATCCGCGCACCCCATTCGAGATCATGAAGGCATTCCAACCAAGGAGCTTTCATGAGCCTCTTTCACGCACTTGTCCGGGCCGGCCGCCGTGCCCACCATGACCACCATCGTCATCATGGCCACAGCCGTTTCGACGGCGATGCTGCCGACCTGATCGACCTGCTGGCCGACCGCATCAGCCAGCGCCTGGACCTGAACGCCGAGCAGGAAGCCCGCCTGTCCCGCCTGCTGGCCGCCGCGCAGCAACAGCGCCAGGCCCTGCGCCGCGACGTGCTCGTGCCCGAACTGCGCGATCTGCTGGCCGATGGCACGCTGGACCGCGAGGCCGCCCGGCTGCTGCTCAGCGAGCGCATTGCCGCCGTGCAGATGGCGGCCCCCGCCCTGATCGACGCCCTGGCCGATTTCTTCGACGCGCTGGACGGCGAGCAGCAGCAGGTGCTGCGCTTCATGCTGCGCCTCAAGCACCGTGGCTGGGGGCGCCCTGGCCGTGGCGACCGCTGGGGTCGCACCGGTCGCGAAGGCCGTCAAGGCAGCGCAGACAACGCCGGCACCGAGGCCCAATGATGGACCGCCGGGACTGCCGCCAGCCCGCGGGCCGCTTCGTGCCCCGCATTGACCGCAACCGCTGCGAAGGCAAGGGCGACTGCCTGGACGTGTGCCCGCACAGCGTCTTCATCCTCGATGTGTTGCCCGCCGACCAGCGTGGCGACCTGTCGATGATCGGCCGCGTCAAGGGCTGGGCCCACGGCTGGAAGCAGGCCTTCACGTCCAACGCCGAGGCCTGCCAGGCTTGCGGCCGCTGCATCACGGCCTGCCCGGAGCGTGCCATCACCCTGGTGCGCGCCGACACCGTGCACAATGCTCCGCACCATGGCGCGCATCCTGCTGATCGATGACGACGAGGCGCTCGCCCCGCCGCTGGCGCAGTACCTGGCCCGCTTCGACCTGGAGCTGGTGGCCGCGACGCGTCCCAGCGAAGGCCTGCGGCGGCTGGAAACCGAGTCTTTCCAGGCCCTGATCCTGGACGGCATGCTGCCCGAGGTCGATGGCTTTGAGTTCTGCAAGCGCCTGCGCGCGGGCGACGAACCCTGGCGCCAGTTGCCCGTGCTGATGCTCAGCGCGCGCGGGGACCTGACGGACCGCGTTGTCGGGCTGGAACTGGGGGCGGACGACTACCTGGCCAAACCCTTCGAGCCGCGCGAGCTGGCCGCCCGCCTGCAGAGCCTGCTGCGCCGGGCGGTGCGGCTGGGCCCCCCCTCTGCCGCCGCCGTGGTCGCCACGCCGGCAGGGGCAGCGCCCCGCCAGCGCCGCTTCGATGGGCTGATGCTGGATCTGGACCGCCGCGAGGCCCGTGCCGACAATGGCCGCGTGTTCGAGCTGACCAGCACCGAGTACGAACTGCTCTTGATCCTGGCCACCGAGCCGGGCAAGGTCTTCAGCCGCGACGAGATCCTCAACCGCCTGCGCGGCCAGGAAGCCGATCTCTTCACCAGATCGGTCGATATCCTGGTCAGCCGCCTGCGCAAGAAGCTGGGCCCTCTGGACGCCATCAAGACGCTGCGCAACGCCGGCTATTGCCTGGCGCTTGCGCCCCGACCCTGAAAGGGTTCACCGATGTTCTCTCGACACCACCGCCAAGCCCGGCGCGCCCGCCACCTGCAGCGGCACCTGGTGGCCATGGGCTACCCCACGCCGGAGGCCTGGTTCGAGGCCTGGCGTGCGGCCAAGCGCGATGCGCTGTCGAACGCCAAGCTGGCGTCGCCTGGCATGCCTGGGCCTGGCCTTGACCCGGGCGCGGGCCTCGACCCCGAGGCACACGCCCCTTTCGGCCCGTACGGCCCCTATCCCTACGGTCCTTATGGCGCCGACTGGCACCAGCACGCCGCCCACCACCGGCACCTGCGTGACCATTGGCGCGCCCTGCGCGCCTACGACCGCCTGTGGCACTGGCATCACCACCACGACCACGCTTTCAACTGGCGGCGGCGTTTCCGCCATTCGCTGGGTGCGCGGCTCACGCTGGTCTTCCTGGTGCTGGCAGGCATCGGCGGCGGTTTCGTCCACTGGGCCCTGCAGCAGGGCCTGGCCTGGGGCTGGATGCTGGGCGGCGTCCTGCTGCTGACTGTCATCGCCTATGCCAGCACGCGCCTGATGCTGATGCCCCTGCGGGTGCTGGCCCACGGCGTGGCCGCCTTCGGCCGGGGGGAGCTGTCGCACCGCGTGCACTTGCGCCACGCTGACGAGATCGGCGCGCTGGCGGCCCGCTTCAACCGCATGGCCGACGACATCCAGGCCATGCTGGATGCCAAGCGCGAACTGCTGCTGTCCATCAGCCACGAGTTGCGCAGCCCGCTCACCCGTGCCCGCCTCAACGTCGAGCTGCTGGACGAGAGCCCCGGCCAGCAGGCGGTGGTCAAGGAACTGGGCCAGATGCGCGACATGATCGAGAGCCTGCTGGAGCGCGAACGCCTGGACGCTGGCCACAGCGCCCTGCGCCTGGAAGGCTGCACCTGGCCCGAACTGGTGGACGAACTGGTGCAGCGCCGGTTCACGGAGCCGCTGAAGGCGGGCCTGCTCACTGTGGACATCGCGCCTGAGTTGCCGGCCATGCGCCTGGACCGCAGCCGCATCCAGGTGCTGCTGGGCAACCTGCTGGACAACGCCTTGCGTCACAACGACGAGGCCCATGGACCGGTGCAACTGGCCATCGCCCAGGTGCCTGACCAGACTGGACAAGGCGGCGGGGCGGTGGTTCGCCTGTGCGTGCGCGACAGGGGCACGGGCGTGCCGGACGATGTGCTGGGGCAGCTTGGGCAACCCTTTTTCCGTCCCGATTCGGCCCGCACCCGTCACAGCGGCGGTGTCGGCCTGGGCCTGAACCTGTGTCGCCTGATCGCTGCCGCCCATGGCGGTGTGCTGCATTTGCGCAACGCACAGCCCGGGCTTGCGGCGCAGGTCGATCTGCCACTGAGCCCACCCGCATGAAAAAGCCCCGGGCTCCCTGCAGAAGGCCCGAGGCTCCCGGCTCACGCTTGGCGCGAAGTCAGTGATTGCTCACATCAATCCTTGATTTCCAGGGAGCGGTTCACGCGCAGCGCCGCCAGCGTGCACACCGCGCCGGACAGCAGGTACAGGCTCAGGTAGGCCAGACCGAAGTGCGCCGACAGGCCCAGGGCCACCAGCGGTGCGAAGGCGGCGCCGATCAGCCAGGCGAAATCCGCTGTCAGGGCTGCGCCGGCATAGCGGTAGCGTGTGCTGAAGTTGGCGGTCACGGCGCCGGCCGCCTGGCCGTAGGACAAGCCCAGCAGCACGAAGCCGATGAGGATGAAAGCATCCTCCATGGCCGGCCCCCCGCTCAGCAGCATCGGTGCCACCACACTGTACACACCGATGGCCACGGCCAGGGCGCCCAGCGTGCGCCGGCGCCCAATCTTGTCGGCGATGCGGCCGGAGGCCAGCATGCCCACCACCGCCAGCGCGCCCCCCACGATCTGCACCGAGAGCACGTCATCGATGGTCTGCGTGTTGCTCAGCGCAATCCACGACAGCGGGAAAACCGTCACGATGTGGAAAAGCGCGTAGCTGGCCAATGCGGCGAAGGCGCCCAGGAAGATGTTGTAGCCCTGGTCACGCACCAACTGGTGCAGCGGTACGGGCTCCAGTTCGCGCTCTTCCAGCAACTGCGTGTACTCCTCCGTCACCACCAGGCGCAGGCGGGCGAACAGCGCCACCACGTTGATGGCGAAGGCCACGTAGAAGGGGTAGCGCCAGCCCCAGTCCAGGAAATCAGCCTGGTTCAGGCTGCTGTGCAGGTACAGAAACAGGGCGCTGGCGATCACGAAGCCTACCGGTGCACCCAATTGCCCCAGCATCGCGTACCAGCCGCGGCGCCCTTGTGGGGCGTTCAGTGCCAGCAGCGAAGGCAACCCGTCCCAGGAGCCACCCAGCGCCAGCCCTTGCAGAACGCGCAGCGCCGACAGCAGCACGATGGCATTGAAGCCCAGGGTGGCGTACCCCGGCAGGAAGGCGATGCCCGCCGTAGAGAACCCCAGCAGGAACAGCGCCATGGTGAGCTTGGTGCCCCGCCCCCAGCGCCGCTGCGCGGCCATGGACAAGGCGGTACCGAATGGCCGCGCGACGAAGGCGAAGGAGAAGATCACGAAGGACCAGAGGGTGCCTTCCAGCCGGTCCATGTGCGGGAAGAACACTGCGGGGAACACCAGGACGGAGGCGATCCCGTAGACGAAGAAGTCGAAATACTCGGACGCTCGTCCGATCACCACGCCCACCGCGATCTCGCTGGGCGCCACGGGCGAGTGCCCGTTGGCGTTGATCTGGCGCGCATCGCGCTCCAGGCTGCCGGAGTTGAGTTCCGTGGGGGTACTGCTGATACTCGTCATCATGCGTTCTCCGTTATCGGATGTTGTTCCATTCGGACAACTCAAGAGTCGCACCATTCGGGAAATTTGACCATGGACAAAACGTCCAATTCCCAGCCCATCTCATTGGGTGTAGATTTTGCGGCTCCTGGGCGTCCCTGCGCTCCAAATTTTCCTGTTCCGGCAATGCCTTCCATCAAGAACTACCGGGCCCTCCTCCTGGCCCCCGTCATCGCCCTGCTGGCTGGTTGCAATGCGGTCGTGATGAGCCCTTCCGGTGATGTGGCGCTCCAGCAGCGAGACCTCATCGTCATCTCGACCGTGTTGATGCTTCTGATCATCGTACCGGTGATCTTCTTGACCCTGCTGTTTGCCTGGCGTTACCGCCAGTCCAACAAGGAGGCCGACTACGCCCCCGACTGGGACCACTCCACGCAGCTCGAACTGGTGATCTGGGCCGCCCCGCTGATGATCATCATCGCCCTGGGCGCGCTGACCTGGATCAGCACGCACAAGCTCGACCCCTACCGTCCGCTGGACCGCATCTCGGCCGAGAAACCCCTGCCCGCCGACGTCAAGCCACTTGAGGTCGAAGTGATCTCGCTGGACTGGAAATGGCTGTTCTTCCTGCCTGAGCAGGGCATCGCGACGGTCAACGAGATCGCCGCGCCGGTCGATCGCCCCATCCGTTTCAAGCTGACATCGAGCACCACGATGAACGCGTTCTACGTGCCCGCCCTGGCCGGCATGATCTACACCATGCCCGGCATGCAGACCGAGCTGAACGCCGTGATCAACAAGCCTGGTGTGTACCAGGGCATGTCCTCGCACTACAGCGGCTCGGGCTTCGCCGGCATGACCTTCAAGTTCCACGGCCTGAGCAACGAAGACTTCGACAAGTGGGTCGCCAAGGCCAAGGTCGAAGGCAAGCCCCTGACCCGTGATGTCTACCGTGAACTGGTCAAGCCCAGCGAGCGCAATCCCGTCGAGCTGTTCTCCACGGTCGAGCCCAACCTCTACAAGCGCGCGCTGAACCTGTGCGTCGAGGATGGCCAGCAGTGCATGCACGACATGATGGCCAAGGACGCCGTGCGCAACAAGGCGGCCCGGGGCGGTGCACAAGCCAGCCCTGAACACGCCGGCCATGCCGCACACGCTGCGCACGGTGAAGGCACCGCCAGCGGCGCCACGGATGCCCAAGCCCACCACGACCACGGTGGTGGCAAGCATTGAGATCGAGTGGGGTTTTCAGCAGAAGGCCCCCGCGAGCCCTTTTTGAGTGACTAGCCATGCATGAACATTCTTCCGTAGCGCCCCACTGGCTGTTGGGGCGGCTGACCTGGGACTCGATCCCGATGGCGCACGAGCCCATCGTGTTGTGGACCTTCCTGGCCGTCGTGGCCGGCGGCATCGGCCTGGTGGGCCTGCTGACCAAGCTGCGTCTGTGGGGTCCGCTGTGGCGCGACTGGTTCTGCAGCATCGACCACAAGAAGATCGGGATCATGTACATGATCCTGGGCATCGTGATGCTGCTGCGCGGCTTCGCCGACGCCATCATGATGCGTCTGCAGCAGGCCATGGCCTTCGGCGACAACATGGGCTACCTGCCCCCGCACCACTACGACCAGATCTTCACCGCCCACGGCGTGATCATGATCTTCTTCGTGGCGATGCCGCTGGTGACGGGCCTGATGAACTACGTCGTGCCGCTGCAGATCGGCGCGCGTGACGTGGCCTTCCCCTTCCTGAACAACTTCAGCTTCTGGATGACGACCGCCGGCGCCGCGCTGGTGATGGTGTCGCTGTTCCTGGGCGAGTTCTCCACCGCCGGCTGGCTGGCCCTGTCCAACCTGGGCAACCAGAACCCCGGGGTGGGGCTGGATTACTACATCTGGTCATTGCAGATCGCAGGGGTGGGCACGACGCTGTCGGGCATCAACCTGCTGGTCACCATCGTCAAGATGCGCGCGCCGGGCATGGGCATGATGAAGATGCCCGTGTTCACGTGGACCTCGCTGTGCACCAACGCCCTGATCGTGGCTTCGTTCCCGATCCTGACGGCGGCCCTGGTGCTGATGTCCCTGGACCGCTACGCCGGCACGAACTTCTTCACGAACCACCTGGGCGGCAACCCCATGTTGTACGTGAACCTGATCTGGATCTGGGGCCACCCCGAGGTCTACATCCTGATCCTGCCGGCCTTCGGCATCTTCTCCGAAGTGGTGGCCACGTTCTGCCGCAAGCGCCTGTTCG
>DDJC01000005.1:845-13042 GCA_002339015.1 Burkholderiales bacterium UBA1834 | reverse complement strand
GGCCGAACATCTCGGCGTAGGCCCGTCGCTGGATCGTTGCCATCTTGGGGGGTGTCCTTTTTGCTTCTTGTCTTGTCAGGCGGGCTGATTCAGAGCTTGCCGCGGATCAGGCCACGAAAGCCGTGGACAACGCGCTCGCCGGCGTAATCCACCAGCTCGACAGTGCGCTGCTGGCCGGGCTCGAAGCGCACGGCCGTGCCCGAGGCGATGTTCAGGCGCATGCCGCGCGAGGCTTCGCGGTCGAAGCCCAGGGCCGCGTTGGTCTCGTAGAAGTGATAGTGCGAGCCGACCTGGATGGGGCGGTCTCCCGTGTTGTCCACGACCAGGATGATGGTGCGGCGGCCGGGGTTGAGGTCGTGGTCCGGGCCGTCGGTGAGCAGTTCGCCGGGAATCATGGGGAGCTCCTGCGAGAGGTGTCAGAACGCGGCGGCGACGGCCGGCGTCAGCAGGGCGGAGCCGAAGACGGTCACGCCCAGACCAGCCAGGCGCGTTGCCCAGCGACCAGGGGCGGCCTGCCCGCGCAGCAGCAGGCCCAGGGCGATGCCTGCGGCGTGCAGGGCTGCGGTGGACAGCGCCATGCCGGCCAGCGCGGCGGCAGCATGGCCGCCAGCGAGTTCAGCACCGTGGGCCAGGCCATGGAACAAGGCGAACACCGCGACCAGCGCGCCGCCGGCCAACGGCGGCAGGGCGGTGCGGGTGCACACCAGCAGACCCATCACCAGCAGCGAGGCGGCGATCATGGGTTCGACGCCGGGCAGGCTCAGGCCGCCCAGGCCCAGCAGGGCGCCGATCAGCAAGGTGGCGGCGAAGGCGGCAGGAGCCGTCCATACCGAGCGGGCTTGGTCGCCCGAAGCGGCGCTGGTCAGCGCGCTCCACAGGCCCACGCTGACCATGGCTGCCAGGTGGTCCAGGCCCGTCAGCGGATGCAGGGCGCCCTGGAAGAAGCTGCTGGCGGCGCCGGCGCCATGGACGTGACCGAGGTCACCTGTGTGGGCCAGCACCGCAGTGGAGGCCAGGCCGAGGGCGGCAGCCAAGGTGCCCATGATGGTGCGTCGGATGGATGTCTTGCGCATGGTTGGGGTTTCGAAAGGTGTGTCTGGGTTCACAAGGCGGAGGATTGACCTTGCAGTGGCATTGATTGCACTTTATTGGTGCATCTTGTCCGTGCAGGCCAAGTCATGCGATGGGTTGGTGCACGGTCACCAATTTGGTGCCATCCGGGAAGGTGGCTTCAATCTGGATCTCAGGGATCAGCTCCGCCACGCCGTCCATCACGTCATCCCGCGTCAGCACCGTCTTGCCATCGCTCATCAGCGCAGCCACGCTCTTGCCATCGCGGGCGCCTTCCATGATGGCGGCGCTGATCAGCGCCACGGCTTCGGGGTAGTTCAGCTTCAGGCCGCGGGCCTTGCGGCGCTCAGCCAGCAAGGCGGCCGTGAAGATCAGCAGCTTGTCTTTTTCGCGTGGGGTCAGATCCATTGGACGTTCTCTGTGCGGACCATGGGGGCGGCGGCATCGAATTTGCGATGATGGCGCGGCTCGAGCCTCCATCATGCAAGACCCAGACCAAAACCGTCCAGAGGCGGCCTCAACGCCGCGTCAGCCCCCCCGCGCCCTTGCACAAGACCAGCTTGGCGGTCAGGCCCTGCAACGGGTGGTCAAGGTGCGCCGGGACTACAACAGCTGGGTGGCCAGTGAGACCTTGGAGGACTACGCGCTGCGCTTCACGCCGCGTTCTGCCAGGCGCTGGAGCAGCATGAGGGTGGCCAACACGGCCTTCGGCGCGGCCTCCTTCCTGGTGCTGGAGGCCGTGGGGGCGGCGCTGCTGGTGGAGCACGGCTTCCTCAACGCCTTCTGGGCCATCCTGGCCACGGGGCTGATCATCCTCCTGGCTGGCTGGCCCATCAGTGTGTATGCGGCCCGGCATGGGGTGGACATGGACCTGCTGACGCGGGGTGCCGGCTTCGGCTACATCGGCTCCACGATCACCTCGCTGATCTATGCCACCTTCACCTTCATCTTCTTCGCGCTGGAGGCGGCGGTGATGGCCTACGCGCTGGAGCTGGCCTTCGACATTCCGCCCGCCTGGGGCTACCTGATCTGTGCGGTGGTGGTGATTCCGCTGGTGACCTATGGGGTGACCATGATCAGCCGGTTGCAGGTGCTGACCCAGCCGCTGTGGCTGGCCATGCTGATCCTGCCCTATATCTATGTCTTCCATGAGCATCCGGGCATCCTGCAGGATCTGGCGGCGTATGGCGGCACCAGCGGCCAGCCGGCCACCTTCAACCTGCTGGCCTTTGGCTCGGCCATGACGGTGGGCATCGCCCTGATCACGCAGATGGGCGAGCAGGCCGACTACCTGCGCTTCATGCCTGAGCCCAGCAAAGGCAGAGGCGGGCGGTCGACCTGGCTGGCCGGCGTGTTCATCGGCGGGCCGGGTTGGGTGATCCCGGGGGTGCTCAAGATGCTCGGCGGTGCCTTGCTGGCCTACCTGGCCATCAGCTTCTCGGTGCCGGTGGAGCGGGCGCTCGATCCGAACCAGATGTACCTGATCGCCTACGAGAAGGTGTTTCCCAACCTGGGCTGGGCGGTGGCGGCCACCGCGCTGTTCGTGGTGGTGTCTCAGCTCAAGATCAACGTGACCAATGCGTATGCGGGGTCGCTGGCGTGGTCCAACTTCTTCGCGCGGGTCACGCACAGCCACCCGGGGCGGGTGGTATGGATGGTGTTCAACACCCTGATCGCGCTGCTGCTGATGGAGCTCAATGTGTTCCAGGCCATGGGCAAGGTGCTGGGGCTGTACTCCAACATTGCCATCGCCTGGATGATGGCGGTGGTGGCCGATCTGGTCATCAACAAACCCATGGGCTGGTCGCCGCCGGGCATTGAGTTCAAGCGCGCCTACCTGTACGACATCAACCCGGTGGGCGTGGGGGCGATGGGGGCGGCCTCGTTCCTGTCGGTGCTGGCGCACCTGGGCTGGCTGGGCGAGACGGCGCAGGCGTTCTCGGCCCTGATCGCGCTGGTCACGGCCTTGGTGGTGTCGCCGCTGATCGCCTGGGCCACGAAGGGGCGCTACTACCTCGCCCGTGCGCCGCACGACCAGGCCATGGGGCCGTTGACGGGCTGGGCGCCCCCGGAGCCTCCTCCCGTGGCTGCCGAGGGGCCGGGCCGACCGCTGAGCAAGGTGATCCGCCTGCGGGCGCTGTACCGCTGCACGGTGTGCGAGCGCGAGTACGAATCGGATGACATGGCCACCTGCCCCGCCTACCAGGGCTTCATCTGCTCGCTGTGCTGTTCGCTCGATGCGCGCTGTCAGGATCTGTGCAAGCCGCAAGCGCGCTGGTCGGTGCAATGGCGTGCCGTGGGTGAGAAGCTGCTGCCCGCGGCCGTGTGGCGGAGGCTGGACACCGAGCTGGGGCATTTTCTGCTGTTGATGGCCCTGATCACGCCCTTGCTGGGCCTGCTGTTCGGGCTGATCTTCCAGCATGAGTTGAGGGCCCTGACCGGCGACAACCCCTTGCTGGGCGCCACGCTGGCCGACACCTTGCGCAGCGGCTTCGTCAAGGCGTTCGCGGCTTTGCTGCTGATCTCCGGGGTGGTCGGCTGGTGGCTGGTGCTGGCGCACAAGAGCCGCAAGGTGGCGCAGGAGGAATCCAACCGGCAGACCCACCTGCTGGTGCGAGAGATCGAGCTGCACCGCCAGACCGACGAAAAACTGCAGCAGGCCAAGCAGAGCGCCGAGCAGGCCAATCAGGCCAAGAGCCGCTACATCTCCACCATCAGCCACGAGCTGCGCACGCCGCTCAACGGCATCCTGGGCTATGCCCAACTGCTGGACGAGGATCAGCGCCTGCCCGAGCACGTCAAGCATGCCGTAGGTGTGATCAAGCGCGGTGGCGATCACCTGCTCTCGTTGGTGGAAGGCACGCTGGACATCGCCCGCATCGAGAGTGGCAAGCTCACGCTGGACTTGAAGCCCGTGCGGCTCGACGACCTGCTGAGGCAGATCACCGGCCTGATCGAGCACGAGGCCCGCGCCAAGCACCTGCGCTTCGTGGCCGACATCGACCCGGCCCTGCCCGTGGCTGTGCGCGCCGACGAACGCCGCGTGCGCCAGATCCTGATCAACGTGCTGGGCAACGCCGTCAAGTTCACCACCACCGGCCAGGTGACCTTCAAGGTGCGCTATGCCCGCGAGATTGCCCAGGTGGACATCACCGACACGGGCCCAGGGATTGCGCAGGCGGAGCTGGACAAGATCTTCGAGCCCTTCGCACGCGGCTCCTCGGCGGCGGGGAACGCGGCCAGTGGCACCGGCCTGGGCCTGACCATCAGCAAGATGCTGACCGACCTGATGGGCGGCGAAATGAGCGTGAGCAGCACGCCGGGGCAGGGCACGACCTTCCGCATCCGACTGTTCCTGCCGCAGGTGCGTGTGGCTGGAGGTTTGCTGGCGGCGGCGCCACGCGGCCAGCGCACGGGGTATGTGGGCGATCGCCGCCGCATTTGGGTGGTGGACAACGAAGAGGCCGACCGTGGCCTGCTGATGCGCATCCTGGAGCCGCTGGGCTTCGAGGTGACGCCCTTCGCCTCGGGCTTGGACTGTCTGGCCGGCCTGCGCGTGTGCCCGCCGACACAGCTGCCGCATGCGGTGTTCATGGACCTGGCCATGCCTGGATTGGACGGCTGGGCCACCTTGCGCGCCATCCGCACCGAGGGCCTGAGCCAGGCACCCGCCGCCATCGTGTCGGCCAATGCCTTCGACAAGGCGCTGGAGAACGACGTGGGCATCGCGCCGGAGGATTTCATCGTCAAGCCGGTGCGTGTGGCGGAGTTGCTGGACTGGCTTGGCCGCAGGCTGTCCCTGCAATGGATCGAGACGGAGCGTGGCGCCGGTTCGATGAGCACCGCGGGCGCTGACATCTCATCGGCAGAGGTGGTTTCAGGCGACGGCGTGGAGGCGTCCCTGCCATCGATCGATGCATTGCGCACGCTGGAAGATCAGGTCCACACCGGCTACATGCGGGGCGTGCACAAGGTGCTGGACCAGATCGCGGCGGCAGAGCCACAGTGCGAGCCCTTTGTGCAGCGCCTGCGCGGCATGGCCAGGCAGTTCCAGCTCGATGCCATGGCCGAGGTGCTGAGCGAGGCGCTGGCACGGCGAGAGGGCGAACCCGCAGCCGGTGCACCGCCCGAGCAGGCACAATCCGGGTCCTGACGACCGCGTTGCGGGTTCGTTGCACGTTTCGCCACACCGCCTGCCGCCTTCCACCATGTTCGACCGCCTCGACCGCAGCCGCACCGATGTCGTGCTCATCGTCGACGATGTGCCGGACAACCTGTCGCTGCTGCACGATGCACTCGACGAAGAAGGCTACACCGTGCTGGTGGCCACCCATGGCGAGGCCGCCTTGCAGCGCGCCACGCAGGCCGTGCCCGACATCATCCTGCTCGATGCGCTGATGCCCGGCATGGACGGTTTCGAGGTGGCGCGGCGGCTGAAGGCGCTGCCCGAGACCAGCCACATCCCCATCGTCTTCATGACGGGCCTGAGCGAGACGGAGCACGTGGTGGCTGCCTTCCAGGCCGGTGGTGTGGACTACGTGGTCAAGCCCATCCGCCCGCGCGAGGTGCTGGCCCGTATCGAAGCGCACATGCAGAGCGCCCGCCAGGCACGGCAGGCCCGCAATGCGCTCGATGCCTTCGGACATGCCTCGCTGACGGTGCGCGTGAGCGATGGCCGCGTGCTGTGGCAGACGCCGCTGGCGCGCAAACTGCTGCAGAGCTATTTCGACACGCCCGAATCCGTGGCGCCGGCCGAGCTGGCCGACTGGCTGCAGCAGGTAGCACCCAAGCCAGGCCCCGACGGTTCGCTGCCGCCCCCGACCACGCCTGCACCCACCTGGACCGTGAACCAGGCTGGCCGCCGCCTGAGTTTCGCCTTGCACGAGCCGACGGGCGACGACGAATGGCTGCTGGTGATGCAGGAAAGCTCCGACCAGGCCGCCATCGACGCGCTCACGCAGGAGTTCAAGCTCACCGCCCGCGAGGGCGAGGTGCTGTACTGGGTGGTGCGCGGCAAGACCAACCGCGACATCGGTGACATCCTGGGCAGCAGTCCGGCCACCGTCAAGAAGCAGCTGGAGCACGTGTTCGCCAAGCTGGGCGTGGAGACACGCACCGCCGCCGCCGGCCTGGCCATGAGCCGGGTGGCGCAGCTCAAGATGCGCTGAGAGGGGCTTGCCGCCAGGCGTTACAGTGCGGCATCGCCACGCTGACCCGACCGCGCATGACGACGCCCCCGCCCGACATCTCCATCGCCATTCCGGCCCATGACGAAGAGCGCTACATCGGTCACTGCATCGAGAGCGTGTTCCTGTCTGCGCAGCGTGCGCGCGTGAATGCCGAAGTCGTCGTGGCCTTGAACCGCTGCACCGACCGCACCCAGGCCATCGCCCAATCGCTGGGCGCCCGTTGCGTGGCGGAAGAACGCAAGTGCATCGCGGCTGTGCGCAACGCGGCCGTGCGGGGCGGCACGGCCCGTGCCCTGGCCACCATTGACGCCGACAGCTGGATGCAGCCGCACACCATGGGCGAGTTGATGCGGCATGTACACGATGAGCGCTATGTGGGTGGTGGCGCCGCCATCTGGCCGGAGCGCTGGTCGCTGGGCATCGTGCTCACCGGGTTTGTGGTGGCGCGCCATGTGATCGACAAGGGCATCTCGGCGGGCATGTTCTGGTGCCAGCGCGAGGCCTTCGAGGCGATCGGTGGCTTCGACGAGCGCATGGTCAGCGTGGAGGATGTGGACTTCGCCGTGCGCCTCAAGGCGCTGGGCAAGACGCGTGGGCAGCGTTTCGGCACACTCTGGCGCGGCGGCATCATCACCTCGTGCCGCAAGTTCGACCATTTTGGCGACTGGTACCTGGTGCGCAATCCAGCCATGGTGCGGCGCATGTTCGACGGGCACGACCGCCGTGCTGCGGATCAGTACTGGTACGACGTGGAGCGCTGAAACGCCCCGGCAGCCTGAGGTTCTTCAGGGCTTGGGCGAATCCAGCGCCTGGGGCGTGTGGCCTTGCGAGATGAGCCAGTCGCGCAAGGCCAGGCCAGTGGCGACCGGCCAGTAGCGCGCCCGGGCCGGCTCGATGCGCTTGTAGTCAGCCAGTTCATCACCCAGCACGATGGTGCCAGTGGCCGGCACGTGGTAAGCGATGATGATCTGGTTCATGCGCTCGAAGCGGTAGTGGCCGATGAAGTTCACGCCCGTGGCCTGCAGGTTCAGCTCTTCCTCCACCTCGCGGGCCACAGCTTCTTCGGGGCTGGGGTCGGTCTTCTCCAGGAAGCCGGTGATCAGCGCGTAGAACGGGGCTGCCCAGGCCTTGTTGCGCGCCAGGATGAGGTGGCCTTCGTGCTCGACCACGGCAGCCACCACCGGCGTCGGGTTGTCCCAGTGGGTGTAGCCGCAGACATCATCCGGGCAGGCGTGCCGTGTCACGCCCAGATCCAGCTTGGGCTGCAGGGGCTTGGCGCATTGCGGGCAGTAGGTGAAGGCCATCGTGGTTCTCCTCAGCGTGGGGGCGGCCGCCTCATCTTGATCAGGGCGCCTTGCACCCGGGTGGAGCAGGCGGCCAGGGTGTCCTGGTGCACGGCGGGCAGAGCCGACCAGCATGTGTCGAATCCTGCCAGAGCCTGGCTGAACGTGGTGTGACTGCCTGCGAAGACGATCTCGTTGCCGCCTTCGGTCGATTCGATGGTGATGAGGCCGCCGTCGAAGGTTTGGTCCAGGCGCTTGATGATCTGGCGTGTTGCGTCAGTGTCGGCCTGCACATTGGCCACCAGCAGGCCCTGCGGTGTCAAAGCCTGGCGGCAATGCGTGTAGAAGCGCTTTGAGCACAGCGCCTCGGGCAGGCCTTCGCCGGTGAAGCCATCCACCAGGATCAGATCGTAGGCCTGCGGCGGCTGGGCCACGAACTGGGCGCCATCGGCGCACACGATGCGCAGACGCTCGCTGTCCGGCGGTATGTGGAACTCGTCGCGCAGCTCGATCACGCCGGGGTGGATCTCCACGGCGGTGAGGTCTGCCTCGGGTACGTGCCGGTGCAGGTACTTGAGCATGGAGCCCCCACCCAGTCCGATCATCAGCACGCTGCGCGGCGCGGGGGCCAGCAACAAAAAGCCCATCATCGAGCGGGTGTAGTCCAGCACCAGCTCGTCGGGCGCTTCCAGCCGCATGCTGCTCTGGATCAGCGAGGTCTCGAAGCTCAGCGAGACGGTCTGCCGGTTGGCGTGCAGGCGGGGTGTTTCTGGGGTGGTGTCGTTCACGGCGCCGTCAGTCTAACGGCGCCGTGGCCGGGAGGGCACCGATACGCCATGTGGCGTATTCCGCTCCTGCGAGGCGGTGGGCACACTGAACGCATCCGATCGACAAGGCCTGCAGGGCAAGCCGGTCAGATCGGGTGACAAGCATACATCCCACTGCTATCCATCACCGCTTCAAAGGAGCGCCTTCTCATGACCATTTCCCGTCGCAGCGCCGTCCAATCGCTGTCCGCCGTCGCCCTGGGCGTGGCCGGCCTCGCATTCAGCACCCTGGCGCAAGCCGCCGACACCATCAAGGTCGGCGTGCTGCACTCGCTGTCGGGCACGATGGCCATCTCCGAAACGGTGCTCAAGGACACCGTGCTGATGGCCATTGACGAGATCAACGCCAAGGGCGGCCTGCTGGGCAAGAAGCTCGAGCCCGTGGTCGTGGACCCAGCCTCCAACTGGCCCCTGTTCGCCGAGAAGGCCAAGCAACTGCTGACGCAGGACAAGGTTGCCGTGACCTTCGGCTGCTGGACCTCGGTGTCGCGCAAGTCGGTGCTGCCGGTCTACAAGGAAAACAACGGCCTGCTGTTCTACCCCGTGCAGTACGAAGGTGAAGAGCTCGAGAAGAACGTGTTCTACACCGGCGCGGCCCCCAACCAGCAGGCCATCCCCGCGGTGGAGTACCTGATGAGCAAGGACGGCGGCTCGGCCAAGCGCTTCGTGCTGCTGGGTACCGACTACGTGTACCCCCGCACCACCAACAAGATCCTGCGCGCCTTCCTGAAGTCCAAGGGCGTGGCCGATGCCGACATCATGGAGGAGTACACCCCCTTCGGTCACTCGGATTACCAGACCATCATCGCCAAGATCAAGAAGTTCTCGTCCGAAGGCAAGAAGACGGCCGTGGTCTCCACCATCAATGGTGACTCCAACGTGCCTTTCTACAAGGAACTGGGCAACCAGGGCCTGAAGGCCAAGGATGTGCCTGTGGTCGCCTTCTCCGTGGGTGAAGAAGAGCTGCGTGGCGTGGACACCAAGCCCCTGGTCGGCCACCTGGCCGCCTGGAACTACTTCATGAGCATCAAGAACCCGACCAACGCCGAGTTCATCAAGAAGTGGACGGCTTATGCCAAGGCCAAGAACATCGCCGGCCACAAGGACAAGCCCCTGACCAACGACCCGATGGAAGCCACCTACATCGGCATCAACATGTGGGCCCAGGCCGTCAAGAAGGCCGGCACCACCGACACCGACAAGGTGATCGCGGCCATGGCTGGCCAGACCTTCCCGGCACCGGGCGGCTTCATGTCCAAGATGGACGAGAAGAACCATCACCTGCACAAGCCCGTGTTCATCGGTGAAGTCAAGGCCGACGGCCAGTTCAAGGTGGTCTGGAAGACCCCGGGCCCGGTCAAGGCCCAACCCTGGAGCCCGTACATCCCCGGCAACGACAAGAAGAAGGATGAGCCGGAAAACTGATCGCCCGGAAAGCGAGCGAGTGCCCGTCCTCGTGCGGGCCTGAGCAGGGCTTGAATGCCTACGCCCAGGCCCAGACGGGCTGAACCTTGAAGCAGAGCGGTTCGCCCCTTGGGGGTTCCCAGGGGGCGTCTTTTTTTCCGCCGCAGATCACAAGACAGGAACGACCCTGTGAAAACAGATGTACTGAGCATCACCACGCGCTCGCTGCTGGCCGCTGTTGCGCTGGCAGGCGGGCTGTTCTGGCAAGGTGCCGCCCATGCGCTCACGGCCGACGAGGCCTATGCCGTGTCTGCTGGCGAGAACGATGACCGCATCGCCGCATTGCAGAAGCTGCAGGCCAAAGGCGAGGATCCGGCCCTGACCACGCTGCTTGAAGCCCTGATGGCCGACAGCGTGAAGGTGGCCGGCCAGAAGGTCTACATCGTCGATGGCGAGGAAGCGAAAGATGCCGCCACCGGCCAGACCGTCACCTTGCCCGGCGATGCGGAAGACGTCGTGAACAACACCCGCATGGGCAGCGAGATCGAGGCTGCGCTGGCTGCCGGCAAGCTGTCCTCGCCCGACGCCTCGGTGCGCGAGGAAGCCATCGATTCGCTGGCCAGTGCCGCGGATGAATCCAAGCTGCCGGTGATCGACAAGGCCCTGAGCACCGAAACCAATGCCAAGCTCAAGGCGCGCCTGACCGCCGTGCGCGCGAAGGCCTTGCTGACCGCGAACGACCCGGCCCGCCGGATCGAGGCTGCCGAAGCGCTGGCCTCGCTGGGCAACCCGGAAGCTCGCGCCACGCTGATGGAGCGCATGGCCGATGGCGGCGAAACCGACCCCAAAGTGCAGAGTGCACTGCGCACGGCATTGGACAGCGTCAACACCAAGCTCGCCTGGGGCGAGCGCGCCGGCGTGGTCTTTACCGGTATCAGCCTGGGGTCGATCCTGCTGCTGGCCGCGCTGGGCCTGGCCATCACCTACGGCCTGATGGGCGTGATCAACATGGCCCACGGCGAGCTGATGATGATTGGCGCGTACGCCACCTACGTGGTGCAGAACGTGTTCCGGCAGTACTTTCCGGGCGCCTTCGACTGGTACATCCTGATGGCCATCCCGATGGCCTTCCTGGCGTCTGCCGTGGTGGGTGCGGTGCTCGAGCGCAGCGTGTTCCGCTTCCTCTACGGCCGCCCGCTCGAAACGCTGCTGGCCTCCTGGGGCATCAGCCTGGTGCTGATGCAGGCCGTGCGCAGCCTGTTCGGCGCGCAGAACGTGCAGGTCGAGAACCCCGGCTGGCTCTCAGGCGGCTACGACATCCTGAGCAACCTCACGCTGCCCTACAACCGCATGGCCATCATCGTGTTCGCCGGCCTGGTGCTGCTGGGCATGACCTTGCTGATCGCCAAGACGCGCATGGGCCTGTTCGTGCGCAGCGTGACGCAGAACCGCCCGATGGCTTCCTGCATGGGCGTGAACACGGCCCGCGTGGACACCATGGCTTTCTCGCTGGGCGCGGGCATCGCAGGCCTGGCGGGCTGCGCGCTCTCGCAGATCGGCAACGTGGGCCCGGACCTCGGCCAGAACTACATCGTGGATTCGTTCATGGTGGTGGTGCTGGGCGGCGTGGGCCAGATCGCGGGCACCGTGTACGCGGCGATGGGTCTGGGGCTGGTCAACAAGTTCCTGGAAGGCTGGACCGGCGCCGTGCTGGCCAAGATCTTCGTGCTGGTCATCGTGGTGGTCTTCATCCAGAAGCGTCCGCAGGGCCTGTTCGCCATGAAGGGCCGAGAGGCATGACCCACCCTCTACACGCTTCGCGTGCCCCCTCAAGGGGGCGCAGCCGAAGGACCGGCGGAGCCGGATTCTTGGCTGCCTGCTTGATCCTGCCTGATGCATGCGATGGGTTGTTCCTGAGGTTCCAACGATGACAACAATGACTTCTCCAAGCCTGACGCTGGCGGTGCCGACCGTGCCCAACAGCGCACTGGGCCCCAAGGGCTGGACGGCCGTGATCGCCGCGGTGATCACCGTGGTGGTGCTGGCCCCCGTGCTGAACCTGCTGGTGCCGGCGGACAGCGTGTTCCACCTGTCCGACTACGCGCTGTCGCTGATCGCCAAGATCATGTGCTACGCCATCTGCGCGCTGGCCATGGACCTGATCTGGGGCTACACCGGCATCCTGTCGCTGGGCCATGGCCTGTTCTTCGCGCTGGGGGGCTATGCCATGGGCATGTACCTGATGCGCCAGATCGGCCGCGATGGCAGCTACAAGAGCGATCTGCCGGATTTCATGGTCTTCCTGGACTGGAAGGAGGTGCCCTGGCACTGGACCTTCAGCGAATCCTTCATTGCCCAGATGATCCTAGTGGTGCTGGTGCCGGGCCTGCTGGCCTTCATCTTCGGCTTCTTCGCCTTCCGCT
>DDJC01000005.1:0-785 GCA_002339015.1 Burkholderiales bacterium UBA1834 | reverse complement strand
CGACTTCAAGCGCATCCTGGGCATCACCATTGCGCAGCCGTCTACCCGCATGGCGCTGTTCGTGATCACGGGCCTCACACTGATCGGCTTCTACCTGATGGCGCGCTGGCTGGTGAACACCAAGTTCGGCCGCGTGCTGCAGGCCATCCGTGATGCCGAGAACCGCGTCATGTTCTGCGGCTACAACCCGCTGGCCTACAAGCTGGCCATCTGGACGCTGTCTGCCGTGATGTGTGGCATCGCCGGCGCCCTGTACGTGCCGCAGGTGGGCATCATCAACCCGAGCGAGATGTCGCCGGCCGCGGGCATCGAGATGGCCATCTGGGCGGCGGTGGGCGGTCGCGCCACGCTGATCGGCCCGATCATCGGCGCCTTCTTCGTCAACGGCGCCAAGAGCTGGTTCACCGTGGCATTCCCGGAGTTCTGGCTGTACTTCCTGGGCCTGCTGTTCATCCTGGTCACGCTGTTCCTGCCGCAGGGCATCGTGGGCGGCGTCAAGCAACTGCTCAACAAGAACAAGGCCGAGGTGAAGGCATGACCCCTGATCTGATGGAAGAAGGCACGGTCACACTGAACCGCGCCAAAGGCATCCCCACCAGCGCTGGCGAGTCCGGCGGCCGCGAGGCCTCGTACGGCCGCCTGGTCGAGCCCGGTCAGCTGGACGTGGCCCATGGCACCATCCTGTACCTGGACGACATCTCGGTGAGCTTTGACGGGTTCAAGGCCTTGAACAGGCTCAGCCTGAACATCGCCGTGGGCGAGATGCGCTGCATCATCGGCCCCAA
>DDJC01000010.1 GCA_002339015.1 Burkholderiales bacterium UBA1834 | reverse complement strand
GCCGCCGCTGCTGCAGTTGGCCCAGGTGCCGGCTTTGCGCGTGCTGAGGCGCGATCTGGGCACGCCCAAGGCCGCGTCCGTGGGCGTGATGGCAGGCGGCGTGTTGGCCATGGTCACCCTGCTGGCGCTGGTGGTGCGCGACCCGCTGATGGCCTCCATCGCCCTGGGCGGCGTGCTGACGGCCGTGGTCGTGCTGTCGCTGCTGGCCGGCCTGGTGCTGTGGGCCCTGCGGCGCTGGCTTGACAGGCCTTCGGCCTCAACGTTGCCTGTGGTGTGGCGCCAGGCGATCCGCGCGCTCGTGGCGCAGCCGGCCGCGACCATCACGCAGGTGTCGGCGCTGTCGCTGGGCCTGCTGGCCGTGTTCCTGCTGATCCTGATCCGCACGGACCTGATCGCCAGCTGGCGCAATGCCACGCCGCCCGATGCGCCCAACCGCTTCGTGATCAACGTGCAGCCTGACCAGGCCGAGGCCTTCCGGCAGGCGCTCAAGCAGGGCGGTGTCGAGCGTTTCGACTGGTACCCGATGGTGCGCGCGCGCCTGGTGGGTATCAATGGCAAGGCCGTGCGCCCGGACGAGTACACCGAAGACCGCGCGCGCCGTCTCGTGGACCGGGAGTTCAACCTGAGCTATGCCGAGCAGGCCCCGCGCCACAACGAGGTGGTGGCCGGCCGTTACCGCAGCACGGACACGGGCGCGGGCGAGATGAGCATGGAAGAGGGCATTGCCAAGACCCTGGGCCTGAAGCTGGGAGACCGTCTGCTGTTCGACGTGGGGGGACAGCAGTCCGAGTCGCGCATCACCAGCCTGCGCAAGGTGGACTGGGGCTCGATGAGGGTCAACTTCTTCGTGATGGCGCCGGTGGCCGACATGCCGCAGTGGCCGGCCACCTTCATCTCGGCTTTCCGCGTGGCGCCGGGCAGCAGCCTGGACCGCACGCTGGTGAACCAGTTCCCCAACGTGACCGTGGTGGATGTGAGCATGACGGTGGGCCAGGTGCAGCGTGTGCTGGACCAGGTGATCCGTGCGGTGGAGTTCCTCTTCCTGTTCACGCTGACGGCGGGCGTGCTGGTGCTGCTGGCGGGCCTGTGGTCCTCACGCGAGCGGCGTGCGGGTGACTGGGCCGTGATGCGCGCCCTGGGCGCCAGCCGCGAGCACCTGGCGCGCGTGCAGCGGCTGGAGCTGGCCAGCCAGGGCCTGCTGGCCGGTGGCATGGCCTCGCTGGCGGCGCTGGCCATCGGTGGCGCGCTGGCCTTCAAGGTGTTTGACTTTCCGTGGGCGCCGCCGTGGTGGGGCCCGCTGGGCGGTGCGGCCGTGGGCGCCTTGCTGGTGATGCTGGCCGGTTGGTGGAGCCTGCGCGGCCTGCTCAACCGGCCTGTGCTGGCCACCTTGCGCCGGGCTGACTGAGCATGAAAAAGCCGCCCGGCCTTGCGCGGGGCGGCTTGGCATGAGCGCGTTGTTGGTTCAGCGATCGGCCAGCGCGTTGATCAGGCCCATCTCGGCGCTGCTCATCAGCGATTCGATGTCCATCAGGATCAGCAGGCGGTCGCTCACGTTGGCGATGCCCGTGATGTAGGACGTGTCGACGATGGATGAGCTCATCTCGGGCGCAGGCTGGATGGTCTGGTCGTTGAGCTGCATCACGTCGCTCACCGAATCCACGACGGCACCGACCACGCGGCCCTTGACGTTGAGCACGATCACGACCGTGAAGCTGTTGATCTCGGCCTCACCCTGCTCGTTGAGGCAGTTGAACTTCACGCGCAGGTCGACGATGGGCACGATCACGCCCCGCAGGTTCACCACGCCCTTGAGGTAGGACGGGGCGTTGGCGATCTTGGTGGGCGGCTCGTAGGAGCGGATTTCCTGCACCTTCAGGATGTCGATGCCATATTCCTCGTTGCCCAGGCGGAAGGTAAGGAACTCGCGGCCGGCGCTGCCCTGGCGGGTGGGCTGCCTGGGCGTCAGGCCCTTGGGGCCAAAACCGGAGATCCCGGCGGCGGCGCGTTGCGAGCCGGCTTGCGTGTTTTGAGCTTGTGCGGTTTCCATGGGGCCTCGCTGGCGGGGTGATGGGGCCGTGGGAGTTGGGCACGACCGACCCATTTGGACAGTCAGCTGCCTCAGTGCAATCTGCGCCTGGCAGCAACTTCTGTGACTATCGGACGGAATCGGGAAAACTGAAACCCTGGCGGCTGTCGAATGCCTGGCAGGCGCCTTTTTTCACAGCGCAAAAGAGGAGATCGAGCGGCTCAGGCGGTCGGCCTGTTCGCGCAGGCTGGCGGCGGCAGCGGCCGATTGCTCCACCAGCGCGGCGTTCTGCTGCGTCATCTGGTCGAGCTCGCTCACGGCCTGGTTCACCTGGCCGATGCCCTGGCTCTGCTCGTTCGACGATGTGGTGATCTCTGTGATGATGCTGCTCACGTGTTCCACGCTGCTCATGATCTCGTGCATGGTGGCGCCAGCGTCGTTGACCAGGCGGGTGCCGGAGTTGACCTTCTCGCCCGAGGCGCTGATCAATGTCTTGATCTCCTTGGCTGCCTGCGCACTGCGCTGGGCCAGGGAGCGCACTTCACCCGCGACCACGGCGAAGCCACGGCCCTGCTCACCGGCGCGGGCGGCTTCCACCGCAGCATTCAGGGCCAGGATGTTGGTCTGGAAGGCGATGCCGTCGATCACACCGATGATCTCGTTGATGCGGCGGCTGGCGGTGTCGATCTCGCCCATGTTGCTGACCACCTCGTCCATGAGGGTGGTGCCACGGCGGGCCGCATCGGCTGCCTGACCGGCGAGCTGGTTGGCCTGGCCGGCGGCCTGCGCGCTGTGCTGCACGGTGCCGGTGAGCTGATCCATGGAGCTGGCCGTTTGCTGCAGGCTGGAGGCCGTGCTCTCGGTGCGGCTGGACAGGTCCATGTTGCCGCTGGCGATTTCGCTGGACGCGGTGGAAATGGACTCGGCCGATTCGCGCACCTCGCCCACCAGGGTGCGCAGCGCACGCTGCATCTCACCCAGGCTGATCAGCAACTGCGCGGTTTCGTCCTGGCCGCTGGCGTCGATGCGGTTGTCCAGGTGGCCCCGGGCGATGCGGTTGGCCAACTGCTGGGCATCCAGGATGGGGCGGCAGATGGAGACCTGGTTGAGCAGGGTCAGCGGGACCACCACGACCACCGCGATGAGCACGGCGGCGATGAACAGCGCCTCAGTGAAGTCGACGGCCCGCTCCTGCTCGGCCAGCGCCTCGTTGGCCTCGTTTTGCAGCACCTTCTCGATGTCAGCGACCATGGTGTCCAGGCCGTCGGCCTTCTGCATGGCCTCCTTGAGCTTGCCGTACGCCTCGGTGGCGCTCAGGGTGCCGGTGCTCAGATCGGCCTGTGCGGCTTCGATGGCCTGCTGGTAGTCCGTGATGCGTGGCGCGCTGGCGCGCAGGATGGCGTTGTCGTCGTCCTCGTCGCCCTCGATCATGTGGGCCGACAGGGCCTGGAGCTGCTTGACCGACTCGCGCCAGGCCTGAAGTGCACGCTGCACCTCGTCGGCATGGCCGGACATCATGACCATCTGCTTTT
Source organism: Burkholderiales bacterium UBA1834 (assembly GCA_002339015.1). GTDB lineage: Bacteria > Pseudomonadota > Gammaproteobacteria > Burkholderiales > Burkholderiaceae_C > Aquabacterium. The sequence goes on along the minus strand of DDJC01000010.1, from coordinate 3,727 downwards.
CGTGCCGGCGCATCTGGCCGATCACCTCGCGCAGGTGCGACAGCGTCTGTGTCTCCTCGAAGGCGTGGTGCCTGAAGTCGTCGCTCAGGTGCTGGATCCTGAACATGCCGTACAGGCCTGCGCCCCCCACCATCGAGAGCAGCAACAGCACGGTCACGATGGCACCCTGCATGCGCAGGCGAATCGTGAAACGTCGCATCAATTCCGTCAAAACCATGGTTTCATCCCCAGGGGCGCAGCAATGGGCCCGTCATCCGTTCGCGTCAAGCCGCCGAACGCTGCCTGCTTTTCGACACGCGCAAGCGTGACTTGAGCGGGGCAGGGGGATGCCGACTGAAAATAAGGCGGAATCGCTGCCCAAGCTGATCAGGATCAAGCCCGGGCGTTGGCGGCGTTCAGGGCGGGCAGGGCCGCTGCACCCAGTTGGGCGATCAGCACATCGACCAGCGCGTCAATGTCGTCGCTGAACCGGTCGAGCTGGCCATCGAGCACGAGGTGGCTCAGGCCGTGCACGAAGCTCCAGGCCACCAGGGCACGCATCTGCACGGCGGGATGGTCCTGCGGGAGCCCGGCGTGCATGGCCGCCAGGCCTGTCAGCCCGGAGAAGGCCGCCTCACAGGTCTCGACCAACTCGGGGCTGCGCCCTTGGGCGGGAAAGCGGCCGAACATCAGCTGGAACAGGGCCGCATTGTCCCGGGCAAAGCGTACGTAGGCCTGCCCGGCTTTCTCGAACATGCTCTGCGGGGTGTCGCCCCGGGCTGCCGCCTGGCCCTGGGCAATGGCAAAGCGGCGGAACCCTTCGGCTGCCAGGGCCATCAACAAGGCTTCCTTGTCAGCGAAGTGTCGGTAGGCGGCATTGGCCGAGACGCCGACCTGGCGAGCCAGGTCGCGCAGGCTGAGTTCGTGCGCAGGCTTGTCCCGCAGGGCCTGCAGGCCGGCTTCGATCAGCGCCGCCCGCAGGTTGCCATGGTGGTAGGCGGGCTTGTCCACGCCGGGCTCAGGGAGGGAGGAAAGAAGCTTGGTCGTCATGTTGACAACGTATACATCGATGGGTACATTGGTGATCGCAGTGTTGTCACTGTACACATCCAAGCCCGCCAGGTCACGCACCGCAGTGTCGCGAGGCAGGGGCGGTGGTTCCGCAGTCACATCAGCCTGGAGATCACCATGTCACGCAACCTTGCCGAACGCACCGTTGGATGGATCAGCCGCTGGGTTCGCCAGCGCCAGCCCTACCAGGCGTCCAACATCTACCTGGAGGGGCCTTTCGCGCCGGTGCTTGATGAGGTGACCGAAACGCGTTTGAGGGTCACAGGCGACTTGCCCCGTGAACTCAACGGTCTGTACGCCCGCATCGGCCCCAACCCGATCCACGTGGACAACCCGGGCCTGTACCACTGGTTTGCCGGGGACGGCATGGTGCACGGCCTGCGTCTGGCCGATGGCGAGGCGCTCTGGTACCGCAACCGCTGGGTCGGTACCGACAGCGTGCGCCGCGCCCAGGGCAGGCCGCTGGCACCCGGGCCGCGCCGTGGCGTGGCGGACACGGTCAACACGAACGTATTCGGCCACGCCGGGCGTGTGTGGGCCTCGGTGGAGGCCGGCATGCTGCCCGTGCAGCTCGACGGCGAACTCGAGACAGTGCGCCATGGCCTCTTCGACAGCGATGTGCTGCGAGGCTTCACAGCCCACCCTCACCGCGATCCGGATACAGGCTCGCTGCACGCCATCTGCTACGACGCGCTGGACCAGCGCCGCGTGCAGCACGTGGAGATCGATGCCGCCGGCCAGTTTGCTCGCTTGGTCGACATCCCCGTGAGCCACGGCCCCATGATCCACGACTGCGCCATCACCCGCAGCCAGATCGTGGTGCTGGATTTGCCCGTGACCTTCTCGCTGAACCGCGTACTGCGCGGCAACAGCATGCCCTACGCCTGGAACGACCGGCATCCCGCCCGTGTGGGCCTGTTGCCGCTCAAGGGTGAGGCCAGGGACATGCGCTGGTTCAACGTGGAGCCTTGCTACGTGTTCCACCCCTGCAATGCGCAGGACACGGCCGATGGCGGCGTATTGCTCGATGTGGTGGTGCACCACCGCATGTTCGACCGCTCCAGGGTAGGCCCCGAGACGGACAACCAGAAGATCACCTTCGAGCGCTGGACGATCAGCCCCCACCGCAGCGACGTGGTACGTGAGGTGCTGCACGACGGCCGCCAGGAGTTCCCGCGCTTCGACGAGCGCCTGACCGGTCGCCCCTACCGCCACGCCTACACCGTGGGCTTCGACTTCGATTTCTCGCTGGCGCAGCAATTGAACGCCTATGACCTGGCGACAGGCAAGCATGCGGTTCACAGGTTCGGCCTGGGGCGCATCCCCAGCGAGGCCGTGTTCGTGCCGCGCACACCCGATGCCGCCGAGAACGACGGCTGGCTGGTCTGCTATGTGACCGACATGAACACGGGCACGACGGATTTCGTGGTGCTCAACGCGGCCGACGTGGCCGGGCCGCCGCAGGCGGTGGTGCACCTGCCGGCGCGGGTGCCGCTGGGCTTTCACGGGAACTGGATCCCGGATCCGGTGTGACCGGCGGCATGGCCACGGCCTCGCACCGCTGCCTGAGCAGCTGGTGCAGCAACTGCACCGCTGGCGAGAACTGCTGGCGGTGCGGGCACACCAGGTGCAAGGGTGTCGCCTCGCCCGTGAGTTGCGGCAGCAGCACCTCCAGCCGACCAGTGCGCACGTGCTCGGCCACGTCCAGCCAGGACTTGTAGATGACACCCTCGCCGTCGAGCGCCAGGCGGTGCACCACATCTGCATCGTCGGCCTGCAGTGGGCCGCGTACATGGGCCACCACGCGCTGCCCGCCGTCGTGGAACACCCATTTGTCGTAGACACGGCCGCCCAGCAGGTAGAACAGGCAATCATGGCGCTGCAGGTCGGCCAGTGTCTCCGGCCTGCCGTGCCGCTCCAGGTAGCCGGGTGAGGCGACCAGCACGCGGCGATTCTGGGGCGCCAGCGGCAGCGCCACGTAGCTCGCATCCTCCGGCGTGCCGTAGCGGATGGCCACGTCCACCGGCTCGCGGAACACATCGGCCACCCGGTCCGACAGGAACAGCCGCAAGGTCAGCTTGGGATGCTGGCGCCGAAATGCCGTGAACCAGGGCAGCAGCACATTGCGGCCCAGGTCGGAGGGCGCCGCGATCTGCAGCAGGCCGCGCAGTTCCTTGCGCGCCTGGTGCAGTTGCTCGTGCCCCTCGCGCAGGGCCTGCAGTACCTGGCGGGCGTAGGGCAGGTAGCGCTCGCCCTCGGCNNGGGTGGAGCGGGCGAACAGGCGGATCTCCAGCTCACGCTCCAGCCGCTTGATGGCCGCGCTGACCTGGCCGGGCAGCAGATCGGCCTCGCGCGCGGCTTCCGAAAATCCGCCCAGCACGGCGGAGCGCTCGAACAGCGCCAGGTCATCCACGCGGATCATTTTCACTCCATCAGAGAAAGTGTTGGTTGATTTTGCATCTTTATAGGATAGATCGCGAGGCGGATCATGTGGCCATACCGACAACAAGCACCTTGGACAACGTCATGAAAGCCATCGCCTATACCCAGCACGGCCTGCCCGCCGATGATCCGCGCTCGCTGATCGACATCGATCTGCCCATGCCAGTGCCCGGTCCGCGTGATCTGCTGGTGCAGGTGCATGCCGTGTCCGTCAACCCGGTGGACACCAAGATCC
>DDJC01000069.1:2979-4406 GCA_002339015.1 Burkholderiales bacterium UBA1834 | reverse complement strand
CGGGCAGGTCTTCGGCGGTGGCAGAGGAGCGCACGGCGAACGAAGCCTGCAGGTTGTCGCCCGCCAGGGTGGAGAAGGCGTCTCGGATGGCCTTTTCCAGGTCGGCCGGGAAGGGCTGGGCTTCGACCCAGCCGCGGATCTCGGCGCCGGCTTCGGCCAGGGCCTTGACGTCGTCGGTGTTCAGGGCGGCCAGGCGCTTGCTGATGCGGTCGCTCAGCCCGTCGTGCTTGAGGAACTCACGGAAGGCGTGGGCCGTCGTGGCGAAGCCCGTGGGCACGCGAACGCCATCGGGCAGCTGGGAAATCATCTCGCCCAGCGAGGCATTCTTGCCCCCGACCGATTCGACATCGGCCATGCGCAGTTGTTCGAACGGGACGACCAGCGCGGTCGGCTCGAAGAGGTTGGACATGAAAACTCCAGATGGTAAAAAAACCGGTGGTCTGGCCGAGGGCGCGCGCTTTGTGCTTCTGAATGGTGGCGCATCCGTCAGCGAGACGAGATGCCGCGCATTTTAGGGTTGGACCGGAGGTCTCTGCAGGAAATATTAGAGTGGGCTTACCATGCGGCCATGAACAATGCGGACATGAACAGCACCACGCAGACGCACGTCGCGCAAGGCAGTGCCGTGTCGGAGGCCATGCGGGCCGACATGGCTGCCGACCGCGCCTTGCTGCTCGATCAGCAACTGTGCTTTGCGCTGTATTCAAGTTCCTTGCTGTTGACCAAGCTGTACAAGCCTCATCTGGACCGCCTTGGGTTGACCTACCCGCAGTATTTGGTGATGCTGGTGCTCTGGGAGCACGACGACCAGGTGGTGCATGAGGTAGGGGACCGTTTGGGCCTGGATTCCGGCACGTTGACGCCGCTGCTCAAGCGCATGGAGGCGCATGGCCTGATCCAGCGTCAACGGGATGTGGATGATGAACGCCGCGTGCGGGTGCGCCTGACCGAGCAAGGGCGTGCACTCAAGACAGAGGCGAGGGCGGTGCCGCAGGCCATGCGTTGCGTGATCGGTGGTGGTGACGACGAGTTCGCCGCGCTGCGGACGTCCATGCAGTCGCTGCGGCAGCGCTTGGGCGATGCCTCTGATCCAGGCTGATCTCTGCCTGCGTAAGCCCTGCTGCGCGCGAGGGCATGTGCCACAGGGCTTGTGGCATCCGCATGGTGGGTATAGATTTATACACAATTCAATTGTGTGCAATTGAATTAGAGTTGTCCTACTGTCAAGCCTTAGACACCGAACGCGCCTCGTCCGGCGCAGGAGCACCACATGCAAACCCTCGACAAAGTCCTCTATACGGCCCATGCCACGGCCACAGGCGGCCGTGATGGCAAAGCTGTCTCGTCCGATGGCATCCTGGACATCGCGCTGGCGCGTCCCGCTGAAATGGGCGGCAAGGGTGACGGCACCAACCCCGAACAGCTGT
>DDJC01000069.1:456-2973 GCA_002339015.1 Burkholderiales bacterium UBA1834 | reverse complement strand
CCTGGGCGCCATGGGCTTCGTGGCCGGCCAGCAGAAAAAAGGCCTGCCCACCGGCACGCAGATCGCCGGTGATGTCTCCATTGGCCCCATCCCCAACGGATTTGGCATCGCCGTGGTGCTGAACGTGTCGCTGCCCGGCATGCCCCGTGAAGAAGCCGAGGCCCTGGTGCACGCGGCCCATCAGGTGTGCCCGTACTCCAACGCCACGCGCGGCAACATTTCCGTCACGCTCAACGTGGTCTGAAGGGATTGGGCCCCCAGGGCTGGGCTTTGCCCAGCCCGTCCCCCGAGGGAAGCGGGGAACTGGGGACGGCCCTGCGTTCCCCCGACGCCCCGGTCTCGGGTGACAATGCGTCCCTTCGCGGTTCATGCGGCCGTCTGGCCGCCTTGTCACCCATGACCGATTGCAGCGTTTTCTTCATTTCCGACGGCACCGGCATCACCGCCGAAACCTTCGGCAATTCCATCATGGCGCAGTTCGCCGTGAAGCCGCGCCACGTGCGCCGGCCCTTCATCGACACGGTCGACAAGGCCCACCAGGTGGTGCGCGAGATCAACGCCGTGGCCGACCGCGAGGGCAAGCGGCCCATCGTCTTCATGACGCTGGTGGACGAAGACATCCTCAACATCATCCGTCCGTGCCGCGGCAAGGTCTTCGACATGATCAAGACTTTCGTGGAGCCGCTGGAGCACGAGTTGGGCATGAAATCCAACCACCGCGTGGGGCGCTTCTCCGACGTGGCGGTGGACCGCGAATACAACGACCGCATCGAGGCCATCAACTTCACGCTGGAGCACGACGATGGCCAGTCCGCGCGCAATCTGGAGGTGGCCGACGTGGTGCTCGTGGGTGTGAGCCGCAGTGGCAAGACGCCGACATCCCTCTACCTGGCGATGCAGCACGGCGTGAAGGCGGCCAACGTGCCCCTGATCCCGGAAGATTTTGACCGTGGCTTCCTGCCGCCCATGCTCAAGCCCTTCAAGAAGAAGTGCTTCGGCCTGACGATCGACCCGGCGCGCCTGTCTCAGATCCGCAATGAGCGCCGCCCGAACAGCAAGTACGCCAGCATCGAGAACTGCCGCTTCGAAGTGCAGCAGGCCGAGTCGATGATGCGCCGTGAGGGCATCTCGTGGTTGTCGTCCACGCACAAGTCGATCGAGGAGATCGCGACGACGATCCTGCGCGATATCAGGCCGGATCGGCTGATCTACTGAAGCAGCCACGCCCCACTGTGCACTGGGGCTTGCGCGGCGCTCGTTCGAGGGGTGTTGCGGGTATGTGTGGGGAGCCGGTGTGCGGGTGACCTTCGTAAAGTTGATGGATCACATTCCGTTATACGAGATCGCATAACATGTCACTCTTTCCCTTGGGTTCAGCTTTTCAGCCACGCGTGCTGAGCGCGGTCGCGCTGGCCTGCATCACTGGCATCGCGCAGGGGCAGGTGCATGGTCCCGACCCCACCGTGGCGTCTCTGGAGGCGGCTACCGGTCCGTATGCCGTGGCCTCGGCCAAGGTGGGCTCGCCCAGCGGCTATGGCGCGGCCACCGTGTTCTATCCCACGGTTCGCACCGAAGGGCAGTTCGGTGTGGTGGTGTTGGCACCGGGCTTCCTGGCCATCCAGAACTACTACAAGTGGCTGGCCGAGCGCGTGGCTTCGCATGGCTTCGTCGTGGTCACCGTGAACTTCAACAGTGTGTTTGACCAGCCCGAGCCACGTGGGGTGCAAATGGGCAAGGCGCTGCAGCAGGTGGTGTCACTCAGCAAGACGATGACGACGCCGTACTATGGCGTGGTCGATGTGAACCGGCAGGCGGCCATGGGCCACTCCATGGGCGGCGGCGGCACGCTGGCCGCCTCGCGCGACAACCCGGCACTGAAGGCCGCCGTGGCGCTGGCGCCCTGGCACACCACCAAGACATGGGCCAGCGTGCAGGTTCCGACGCTGATCGTGGCCGACCAGAAGGACAACATCGCGCCCAACGACACACACTCGATCCCGTTCTACCAGAGCTTCAACGCGGCGCTGCCCAGCGCCTACATCGAACTCGCCGGGGCGGATCACCTGTGCGGCATCCAGATCAGCGCCACCAAGTGCAAGAACTCGCTGGCCAAGTACTCGATCGCCTGGCTCAAGCGCTTCGTCGATGGCGACACGCGCTACACGCCGTTCGTCAAGGGCGCCGCTGCAGACATGTCAGCGTTCGAGACGCGCGGCGCGTACTGACCTGGGCGCCGGGGATCACTGGTAGTCGCTGATCGGCACACAAGAGCAGAACAGGTTCCGATCACCGTAGACGTTGTCCACGCGGCCCACGGGCGACCAGTACTTCTGGCGACGCAGGCCGGGCACCGGGTAGGCTGCGGCCTCGCGGCTGTAGGCGTGCGGCCATTCGGCCTTGAGCAGGCTGGCGGCCGTGTGCGGGGCGTTGCGCAGCGGGTTGTCGTCCTGCGGCAACTGGCCCTGCTCGATCTGGCGGATCTCGTCGCGGATGGCGATCATCGCGTCGCAGAAGCGG
>DDJC01000069.1:0-391 GCA_002339015.1 Burkholderiales bacterium UBA1834 | reverse complement strand
TTGGCCACGTCCTCGGCGCTGACGCCGCTGGTGTCCTTCAGCGGGCGCAGGTCCAGGATGCATTCGTGGGCCACGCCGCCGCCCTTCACAGAGGCGTTGCCATGGCTGAAATGCAGGTCGTAGTGACCGGACAGGCGCGCCGCGATGTAGTTGGCGTTGAGGATGGCCACTTCGGTGGCGGCCTTCAGGCCCTCGGCGCCCATCATGCGCACGTACATCCAACTGATGGGCAGCACCGCGGCATTGCCCAGGGGCGCGGCGCTCACGGCGCCCACGGATTGCTCGGTGCCGATGCCGGCGGCGCGGTGCGCGGGCAGGAAGGGCACCAGGTCTTCAACGACGCAGACGGGGCCGACGCCCGGGCCGCCACCGCCGTGCGGGATGCAGAAGG
>DDJC01000011.1 GCA_002339015.1 Burkholderiales bacterium UBA1834 | reverse complement strand
TTGATAGGCGTTCGGATGTAAGGAAGGACGGCGCGCGGATGTGCGTTCTGTAGGAATTTGCCCTACAGAACGCTTGATCAAGCGGGATAAAGCACGCCAGACAACAGCCTGGCGAAGCGGTGGCATTTAGGCGATGTGACGCCGTGTCACATCGGCCCGTGGCGACTGTCGACGCTCGTGCATGAGGCCGGCCATACGTTGCCCACCGTGTACGCTGCGGGGCATCGTTTGCCATCTGGGCAATCCCATGCGCTACCATTTCCGCCCATGGAACGCAGCACCCGTCAGCGCGAAGCCTTGCGCAATGTCATCGAAGGCGCGCAACGCCCTCTGTCGCCGCAAGAGATACTCGACGGTGTGCAGGCCACAGTGCCGGGTATCGGCATTGCCACCATCTACCGCAACATCAAGCTGATGCTCGAGGCCGGTGAGATCGAGGTGGTGAGCCTGCCGGGCGAGAACCCGCGCTATGAGCCCTCCCACCGTGATCACCATCACCACTTCCAGTGCGAGGCGTGTCGCAGGGTGTTTGATGTGCACCAGTGCCCTGGTGACCTCAAGGGCCTGGCGCCCAAGGGCTTCAAGGTGCTGCGGCATGAGCTGACCTTGTACGGGCTGTGCAAGGACTGCGTCGCGTCCAAGCGCGGCACCGCGTCTGCCTGAGCCTGGTACAACGCCCCCAAAGCAAGCCACGGGAGTGGCGCATCCGCCCCACAAGGTCCCCACCTGAATGGAGGCTTATTATCGATAATGACTTCTCGTTATCGTAAAGATCTTACAGAATGCCGGTGCTGCTTCGGTGGCGTGCGCCCGTACTGTCACGCGTGCACAACCAGGAGATGATCTTGAAAATGATGACAACAGCCGTGGCCGTCGCGGCATTGGCGGCGGTGGCGGTCCAGGCCCAGGCTGCAGAAGGTTCGCGCTGGAGCGAAGGCATTGGTTTCTACATTGGCGTGGACAGCCTGGCCAATGCCACCGGCACGTTCGCCGGCCTGGCCAACCCCAATGCCAACCGCCTGACCATGCTGTTCGACCACGGCAATCACTTCCACGGCATCGGCGCCTACAGCTACAGCGGCACGGCCGCTGCACCCGTGACGCTGCCGACCAACAGCAACAACCGCATCCCCGAAACCTACGCCCGCACCAATCCCGACAACCAGGCGCTGGCCCTCACGGCTGGCACCGGCGCCTTCGCCGGCAAGCTGGTCAGCGCGGTGCAGTCGTCTGGTGTCAACCATGAATACGGCCACCTGGGCGCAGCTTCCATCCAGTCGCTGGTGGGCCTGAGTCCCGAGGCGGATGTGCTGTACGGCTCCAGCAGCGGTCGTTACAGCCAGGTCTATGACGGCGTGCTGGTCGGCCTCAAGCTCGAATCGGCCACCGCCGGCCTGAAGGTCGCCGCCAATGGCGATCTCGACCTGTTCGATACCTCCAATGTGGCGGTGCTGGGTGATGGCCATTCGTTCAGCTTCCTGCCCACCTTTTATGTGGACGCGGGCGCGGCGGCCGGTACCTACACGGCGCAGTTCTCGCTGGTGAATCTTGGCACCAACCAGTCCGTGCTCAACAGCGGTACCTTCTACATCGACTTCGCGGTGGCGCCGGCCGTGCCTGAGCCGGGCACCTGGGCGTTGATGGTGGCCGGTCTGGCCACGCTGGGCGCCGTGGCGCGTCGTCGCCAGAACGCCGCCTGAGGCTTGAAAGCCTGAGCGGCGGGCGCAAGGCCGACAGGCCTTAAGCTTCTGCCGCAGCTGATACCGGGGCGTGTACGCCAGTACACGCCCCGGTGTTCTTTTTTCAGTAGGGATTCGATGGCGCCACGAAGTGGATGCGCTGCACGCCGAGTTCGTCGGTGGCCGTGAGGCGGCCTTGCAGCCACTGCGCGCCCCAATCGGCCTTGGCGGGCAGTGTCCACGTCAGGCGGGCGCCAGTGGCGGCCGGGTCCAGGAAGGCGCGGCGGCGGATGGTCTCCGTGCTGCCGGTGGCGACCAGATCCGTGCGTTGCAGGCTCAGATCGGCCTGCAAGGCCTTGGTGCCGCCCGTTCCAAGCCACGGCCAGTCGATCAGCATGGCTTGGCCAGTGTTGCCCATCAACAGGGCGAACTGTGGCTGGCTGGCCGGTGCGCTGGCCAGATCGAATCGCGCGAAGGCCTGGCGTGCCGCTGGCCCGGTGGCTGCGCCCGAGGCCAGGGGTTCTGGTGGCAGTGTCACGGTCTGCGATGTGATCAACTGGCCCTGGCCATCGAGCAGGTCGAACACCAGCGAGGCGCCGCCCCGCATGCCTTGCCAGGCCACGGTGCAGTCGGTGGGCTCGATGCCCTGCGCGCACCAGCCCCAGGGCAGGCCGGCCCAGCCGGTGCCTTCGTCAATCGCCAGCGTCCAGTGCTCGAAGGCCGGGCCGTTGACGGTGTAGCCTGGCGCAACCAGGTCGATGCCGCCTGAAGGCAGGGCGCCGCCGCGCACGCGCACCGTGGCCACGCTGGGAGCGATCTCACGCGCATCGACCTCGAACACCAGGTAGTGGCGCGTGGCGCTGCTGGGTGTGCCGACCACGCGGCTGTGCTGGGCGGCGGCCTGGCGTTGCGCCGCCAGCGTGCCGGTGCTCTGGAAGATGCCCAGCCCGCCAAAGGCGGTCTCGAGCGGATCGCCGAAATCCAGCGTGCCGCCGGCCGGCAGGCCTGCTTGGCCGCCGGGGGCGCTGCACCAGGTGCCTGACAGCAATCCCCGCGCATCGTCGCTGCAGGCCGAGCCGAACTGGGCTTGCAAGGCCGGCGCCGTGGCATTGGCCGGGCCCAGCACCAGGGCGTGGCGCACCTGGATGCTGGCTTGTTCACCGTTGCCGCGCAGGCGCCAGCCGGTGCCATCCTTCACCAGTCGCATGCTCACGCTGCGCGTGCCCAGGGCGCCACGGGCCTGAACCTGGAAGCGCACCCGTGCTTCGGTGGCGCTGGCGTGTTCCAGCACCAGGGCGTCGCCCCAGCGGGCACCCACCAGGCTGTAGCTCCCTTCGTCCAGCGGGTCCTGGCGCTGCAGTACCCGCTGGATGTAGGCCGTGGCATCCAGGCCTGAATGCAGGAAGTCCGCGGCAAGGTAGGGGGCCAGTGCACCGGCCGTCGGTACACCTTGGGCGAACAGGTTGGTCAGCGAGCCCAGCAGCGAGGTGAGCTCGGCGGTGGTCTGCGTCAGTGTCTGCTGCCAGTTGCTCACCGGCCCGGACAGGGCGGGCAGCACGCCGGGCGAGGGGGCGGCAGGGTCGTACACGCGGGCCTGGCCGGCGTTGGCGCCGGCCTTCCAGGCCACTGTCCAGCCGCCTTGCGCGGGCTCGATCTGGATGAGTTCCAAGGCGGCATCCAGGCCCGTACCATCGGCCGCGAACACCGTGCTGCGCAGATCAATCTCGCCTGGCACGGCGCTGGCATCCAGCACCGGCTGCACCAGCGACTGCACGCGCGTTTCGGCATCGCGCAGGGCGCGCCGGGTCACGCGGGGCCAGTCGATGGCGCCACGGGCCAGCAGCGTGCGGGGGCCGGCGCCCAGCACATCGGCGGTGATCAGGGTGCTCAGCGGCGTGAGGTTCAGCGCGCGGCGGCCTGCCTGCACTTCTTCGGCGCTCATCACGCCATAGAGCACCAGTGGCTCGCCGGCGACCTGGGCGATCAGCTCCACCAGCAGCGCCTTCTGAGGGCGTGGCCCTGGGCTGTTGAGGTCGATCCTGAATTGCCCCGCAATGTCCGTGCTGCCACTGCTCACCAGCCCGGTATCGGCATAGACGTTCACGCGGGCATGGGCCAGCGGGCGCCCGATGGCGGCCACCCCGGTGACGATGCCCGGTGCGCAACTGGCGCAGGCGGGCGCATCGGCATCACCGGCCTGCGCGTCGATCACCTGGGTGCGGCCACCGCCATCACCGCCACCGCAGGCGCTCAACAAGGCTGTACAGGTGGCCAAAGCCATCAGGGGCGCCAGGGCTAGCCGGGAACGTGCCCATGCATGCACAGTGTCGGTCACAGGGAAACCTCCATGCCCAGCTGGACGATACGGCCTGGCTCGGGGGCATAGTTGCGCAGGAACGATGTGCTGTTGCGCACCTGCTGGTTGGTGAGATTGCGCGCCAGCACGAACCAGCTCAGGCGCTGCCCCTGGCTCAGGCGCACGGTGTGGCGCAGCGAGCCGTGCAGCTGGAACCAGCCGTCGGTGTCGGTTTCGTTCTCGCCGGGGCGCTTTTGGGCCAGGGCGCGCAAGGCATGCAACTCGGCCGTGGTCGATGGCCATTCAAAGGCCAGACGCAGGCCCACGCGCTGCGGCGGCAGCCGCGGCAGATCGCCGCCGCCCGCCAGGCGGCCACGCACGCCGTCGGAGGTGAGGGCCACGCGGCCACGCAGGCCGGTGCTGTCGCCTGCAGGGCGCCATTGCCATGGGCGTGAGAGCTCAAGCTCGTAGCCATGCAGCCTGGCGGCCGCCTGCTCGTACTGGGTCACGGGCAGGCACAGATCCAGCCGGGCGCATTCGAAGCGCACCCCGCCGATGTCGGTGTTGTAGTAGCGTCCGGTGCTGCGCTGGTAGATGTAGTTGCTGCTCTCGTAGCGGTACACATTGGCATCGAGCGTCACGCCGGCCCAGGTCTGCGTCACGCCCAGGTCCCAGCCGCGCAGTTTCTCCACGCCCATCGATTCACGGCCCAGGTCATAGGTGCGGGTGGCCATGTGGGGGCCGTCGGCATAGAGCTCCTGCAGGTCCGGCGCGCGGCTGACCATCCAGCGCGTCAAGGTGATGTCACCATGGCCGATGTCGCGCTTGGCCGAGGCAGACCAACTGCCTGGACGAAGGCGCCGTTCGGGCGGAACCTTGATCACTTGTTCGCCGTCGCGGGCCAGGCGGTAACGGTCGGGGCGGTAGGCCACGTACTCGATGCGCCCGCCCACTTCGAGGTGCCAGGGGCCATCCTGCCAGTTCTGTACCGCGAACAGGGCAGTCTGGCGGGCCTGCACCTCGGGCGCAAAGGCTTCGGCCCCCAGTGCGGAGAACTCGCGCTGGCTGGCGTGCACGCCGATGCTGCCGGTGGTCTGCCCGGGCAGGCCGGGCACCAGTGTCTGCAGCAGTGTGTGCTCCAGCTCCAGCTGCAGCTCGTCCACGCGGTTGACGAAGGTGGTGGCCACGACGCCGGATTCCAGCTCGTCGTGTTCGTAATCGGTGTGCGCGGTGCGCAGCTTGAGTTTTTGCAGATGGTCGCCGGCCAGGTCGAACTCGCCGCGCAGATCGAGCCGGTGCTGACGGGCGTCGATGCGCACGCGCTCTTCGGCAGGGTCGATCTGCGTGCCGCCATGGCTGTGCGAGTGGCCGCCAGGCGGGATGCCGTAGTTCTGGCTCAAGCTTGACAGGGACAGGCCCAGCCACCCCGCTTCGCCCAGCCAACTCGCACCCACGGCGCCGCCGCCGCTGCGGGCATCGGTGTTGGGCACGTGGCCACGGCTGTTGCTGGTGGGACCCAGCCCGAACTGCTGGCGGATGGCGGCTTCGTCCTGCGCCCAGCCCGGTATGGTGGTGTCGTTCTGGTCACGGCCATGCACGTCGACATGCCAGGCCACGGCCCCACCGAGGCGGCCGTCCAGCTTGGCCACGGCGCTGCGCCCTTCCATGCCGCCGCGCACATCGCCCTTGAAGCGTGTGCGGCTGGGCAGGGTGGTGGGGATGCGGCCGTCTTCGATCTCGACCGCGCCGCCCAGCGCACCTCCGCCGAAACGCACGGCGGCGGGCCCCTTCCACACCGTGATGCTTTCAGCCAGCAGGGGCTCGGTCATCACCGCATGGTCTGCGCTGATGGTGGAGGCATCGTTGGTGCCGGCGCCGCCTACCAGGGTGCGCACGCGCGCACCGCTCAGGCCGCGGATCACGGGCAGGCCCACGTTGGCACCGAAGCTCGCGTTGGCCACGCCGAGTTCGTCCTGCAAGGTGGCGCCCAGGGTGGAGGCCGCGCGGTTGCGCAGCGCAGCCCCGCTCAGGGTGGTGCTGGGCTCGGGCGTGGTCTGGCCGGCTTCTTCACGCGTGGCCTGCACTGACACGTTGGGCAGGGCCGTGTTTTGTTGTTGGGCTGCGGGTGGGGGTTCAGGCACAGCAGCCTCCTGGGCGCGTGCCTCCATCACGGACAGCCACACGGCACACAGCAGCACCCCTTGGGTAAGGGGGGTAAGCAAAAATGGCCCGTGCAACATGTTGTGCTGTCAGTTGATGTTGATACATCATTATCAACTAAGATGTGAGAAATCACCGATGTTCACTGCCCCCATTCACGGGGCGCGGTCTTCTTCCCTGACAGACCTTTTTGGAGAAACCAGCATGAAATCCTTCAACTTGTCCCATGTCGTCGGCGGCGGCTTGCTCGCCCTGGCGGCCACGTTCAGCGCCCCGGTGCTGGCCCAACACCTGCACGAAGGTGACATGGAAATCGGCGTCAGCAATGGCGTTCTGCAGGTCTTGGGTGATGCGCATACGCATGGCATCACGGGCTATTCCATTTTTGAAGCCGATCTGGGTGATTTCGCCGGTGGCCCCTACAGCACGGACGATCCTGGCTATGACAGTGAGCCCGGCACTTTCGCTGCGGGCAGCATCATCAATTACACGGCCCTGGGTAGCTTGAGTTTCTGGAATGGCACGGCCTGGGCTACGGCCGCCAACAACGTGTCGCTGCGACTGTCGGGCAACCTCGGTGAAGAGACTTCCTGGACTTCTACCGGTATCTCGGGCGATGTCACTGGCCTGCTGGGCCAGGCCGGCAGCAACGGTCAGATCCACGAGCACCTGGAAATGACCGCTGTGGGCGCAGGCCGCACTGCAGTGGGCGCCTACCTGATCCAGCTGCAGTTGACGGGCGATGGCTATGGCGCCTCAAACCCCTTCTACGTGGCGATCAACCGCGGCCTGGATGCAGCGAGCTTCGAGACGGCTGTGCATGCGCTGACCTCGCCAGTGCCCGAGCCCTCGACCTGGATGCTGCTGCTGGCCGGCCTGGGCGCCGTTGGCGTGATGACCCGTCAGCGCAAGGCGTCTGCCGCGGCCTGACGATTCATCCGCATTCCTTGCTGCTTTGAGGAGGCGCCTGACACAGGGCGCCTCCTTCTTCCATTTGTGCCTAGCCATGCGCGCCATCGTCTTTCGCCCCGTCTTTCGCACAGCTGCAGGCCTGCTGGCTTGCGTGATGGGCCTGGTGTCTCCGTTGGCCTGGGCCGTGCACTTCGACATCGAACTGCGCACCGCTCCCGGCCCGGTGGCCGGGGCGCGCATCACAACGGATTTTTATGGCGATCTGACCGAATGGGCGGGCAACTTGCCCATCGATGGAGAGACGGGCCAGAAGATCTACCCGGGCTACTTCGGTGACCTGGAAGGCGGCCCTTATCTGACGGATGACCCCGGCTTCCAGGCCTTTGCCGGCACTTTTGTACGGGGTGAGCTGGTGGCCTACCGTGCCCTGGGCACCTTGCGCTGGTGGAACCCGGCCACGGGGCGCTGGGGGGCCGCGCCGCAGGGCATCGAAGTCGTGCTGTACGGCAACATCCCCATCGAGGTCGAGATTGGCTACGACACCGATCCCGCCGCCTGGGCCGAGCAGTACGCCTATTACAGCGGCGGCACGCGCTACCACGCCACTGGCGTGAGCGGCCCCTTGTCGGCCTTCATCGACGATGCCAAGTCGGGCGGCAGCTTCCATGCCCACCTGGACTGGAAGATCACCGCGCCCGCGGGAGCGGTGCCCAATGTGGGGGCCTACATGGTGACCTTGCAGTTCTGGTCGCCTGCCTTGGCGGGCGGTCAGCAGAAGTACCTGCCTTCTGCGCCAGTACAGATCATCTTCGAGCGTGGCATCACCGAAGACCAGATGCGCGCCGCGATCCAGGCGCGCATTTCTGCGAGGCCGCCGGGTGCTGGCGTTCGAACGCGTGTGCCGCGGGCACCTTGGGCCAGCCCTTGATCTGTCGGGGCGTCGCTTGCGCTTGCGGGCGTACAGGCGCGCGTCGGCCCGGACGATCAAGGTGCCGGCGTCAAGCAGTTCTTCTCCATGGGCCATCCATCAACCGTAGATGTTCGCTGCCAGCATGAGGCAATGCACCGTTGCCAGCAGCAACGCGAAGGCCTTGCTGTGCCACTTCGCCTTTTGAGGCAAGTGGCGCCCGAGGTGTTCGAACACCATCTTGTCTCCAAGGCCAAGGTCAGAGGCACGCATTGAAACCGCGGGCTCTGCGATGCCGTTGACCCTGGGCAGCCGAGTGGCCTCCACCACGTGCAGCATCTCGATCGGATCCATCACCGACAAGGTCGGGTAAGCCTCGGACAGCCGATCATGGCTCGCTTGCGCGGCCAGCACTGCCGCGCTCAAATGGGCGCCCTGGTCGGGGAAGCACGATGCACGGAGTAACTCCTCCTCCAGCGCGTCCAGCGCGGCCACTGCACACAAGGCTTGGCGCCGTGTCAGCGGATCTGCGGCTGGGCGCACGCCGTGCCGAGCGCGCCGGCCGGGTCGTCTCGCGTCCAGCGAGATCACGTTGTGGGGTGTGATGCTTGCCGGTAGAAAAGGCGGGCTCGCCGTCATGTCAATACTCCCATTTCAAAACGATGCCCCTGATTTCGGTGGAAACCCTCGGGGGTATAGGAGCTATGCGGACGTGAAAGACATCCCAGGCGGCCAGGTGGGAGGTGGGCAGACAGGCCCCGTTGAGGGCCTTACCTGGCCCCCGCGCGTTTGACAGCCATGTTGGCCATCGCACTGGCCAAGGTCTTGCCGGTCCAGCGTTTGAAGGCCCGCCTCAGGCTGCGCGGATCGTTGAAGCCGATTTCCTCCGCGATCTCCTGCATGGAGTACTGTGTGTGGGTGATCAGCTCGAGCGCACGCGTCTTGCGAGCCTGATCCAGGATGTCACCATAAGAGCGCCCGGCTTCGCTCAACTTGCGGCGCAGGTTGCGCTCGCTGGTGTTGAACAGCTTTGCCAGTTCCACCAGAGACGGGGGTTGGCGGATGTTCTCTCGCAGGCGGTTTTCGATCAAGGCATCGATGGAGAGATTCTTGGTCTTTTGAACCGTGGCGGCTTCCAGCAGCGGGACGAGCCGCTGCAGCGCCCTGGGGTCGCCGCTGTCGATCCTGGAAAGCCACCACTCGTGATCGATCACCAGCCGGTTGCGGGCACATCCGAATCGGACAGGGCACTGAAAGACCTGATGGTGCAAGCTGGTGTCGGCGGGCTGCCGCGCGACCAGTTCCACCGCGCGGGGGCGAAACCCGACACTGATGAGTTGCCGGGCGGCGGTGACCAACGCGGCGAAGGTGCCATCGATCAGACAGGCGGTGATGCTCACATCCGAGAACCTCGGTGTGGCCAGCACCACGACGTGGTCGCTGTGGCTGTCGATGTCCATCAACAGCATCGAGCCGGCCAGATCCTGGAACCGCAAGGCGAGCATGCCGGCGTCCCGCAAGGTGGTGCAGGCCATGGCCGCGAAGCCGACCAATCCGGATGCCACGAGGTGATGTCGGAGGCCGATTCGAAGCCCCAGACTGTGTTCTTCTCGCAAGGCTTCACGGATGCAGCGAAGCGCTGTGCTGGCCTGTAGATAGGACAGGCGGGCGTTCGGATCCTCCAGCTCGTTCAGCGAGAAGCCCGCTTGCGCGCAGATGGCGGACGGGTCTCCCCCCTGGTGCCGCAGCTCCGCCAACGCGATGCGAACGATCAGGGGATTGACCTGGAATTTGGCGGCGCCAGAACGATCTGGCAAGGGGATCTCGAACATGAATGAGCTACCAGGGCGACATGAGCCGCCGGTCTGACAATGCTAGGGGGCCTTGCGCAATGAAGACGGGGCCTGGCCCGTCCACCGCTTCACAGCCCTTCGGAAATTGCGGATGTCCGTGAAGCCGAGCGCGGCCGTCACTTCGGAGATCGCGCTGGTGTGATCGCGAAGCAGATCGAGCGCCCGCTCCTTGCGGACATCGTCGAGCAACTGGTGGTAGCTGGTGCCCTCGACGACAAGCCTTCTTCTCAACGTGCGTTCGCTGATGTTCAGCGTGGCCGCCAGTTGCGCCAGTGTTGGAGGCGCGTGGAGATGTTCTCTCAGCTGTTGCTCGACGGTTTCGCAGGTGTCTGATCGTCGAGGATGTTCTTTGAGCTGATCCAGCATCTCCACCACCGAGCGCCTGACCACGCTGTCGGCCGACGGTGAGATGGCATCAGCCGTCAGCGCATCGACCACCATTCGGTTGCTGGACTGATCATGGGCGATGTGGCAGCCGACGAAGTGCTTCAGACCGAGCTCGTGTGGCGGCACGGTCGACTGGAACTCCATTCGGGCAGCCCGGAATGCCGGGCCCAGAAGGTTGCGCGCCAGCATGGTCATGGAGCAGAAGAACTCTTCCACCCAGAAGGCTTCCAGCGCCGTGTCGGTGAACATCGGCGTGACTTCAACCAGCAGGGATCCATCGTGGCCTGCCCGGGTTGTGACGTGCAAGGGGCACCCATAGGCCCAGGCGTGGCGAGCGACCAGATCGCAGGCCTCGCGCAGGTTGCACGAGGCCAGGAAGCCCAGTCCGGCGATGCCGGAAGTGACTGCCGAGCGGCGGCGACCGACACGCAACGCCAGATCGCTGGCGGCACTCAACTGCAAGGCGCGGCGCAGCACCGCGCTGGCCTGCCGGTAGGAGACAAGAAAGTTCGGCGCCGTGTGAATGGTGTCGGGTGAGAGGCCCAGGCCCCGAAAAAGGCTGTTGCTCTCTCCAAGGGCTTCAGTCAATTCAGTGGCCGCATTGCGCAATACGACCGGACAAATTTGCGGCGTGACGGGCATCGGCTGCTTCTTGTTACTCCTTTCGGATCATACGAATCTCGGCGGATACCGGACAAGCAAAACCACACGGCTTGGCCGATTTCTACCCGCTTTCTGGACGTTGTGGTGCCCTGGCCTGAACAAGCTGTGGAGTTATGCCATTGGCTTGTCCATGGACGGGCCGAAGCCTGGCCGTTTCGGCCCTTCTGGGGAGGGCGCAAAAACCGAAAAGCAATAAGGGTAAGCCGTTGGGCATACCTCATCAAGCTCAAGCCCCCAGGTTCAAGACTGAAACCCCTTCAAACTCTCATGGAATATTTGGGCAAATCAATACCCCACGAGGCGAGCGCTGCAGCCACCGGCGTGATCGGTGGGTTGCTTACCCTGGTGCTGTCCGGCGGCCAGTGGTGGTGGGTGGTGGCCGGCTTGTTGCTGGTGGCGGCGTCCATCGGCACGGGCCTTCGCGGCGGCCGGCAAGCGCGCCAGGCCCGGCGCGATGCCCAGGCGCTGCTGACGGGCCAGCATGCCTTCAGTGCCGATCTGGCCCCGGTCTGGTCCGCGCACATCGAGTCCTCCCGCAGCCAGATGGAAACAGCCATCTCGGCCTTGAGCGAGCGCTTCGCCGGCATCGTCGGCAAGCTGACCCAGGCGATGGACCACACCAGGGGCGGCGGCGAAGGCGCGGCCGCCACGGTCTATGCCGACAGCCAGACGCAGTTGCAGGGCGTGATCGGTTCCCTGAAGGACGCGATGCACGGCAAGGCGGAGATGCTGGCCAAGGTACAGGAGCTGCAAGGCTTCATCGCCGAGTTGTGCGAGATGGCCGATGGCGTGTCCCGCATCGCGCAGCAGACCAATCTGCTGGCCATCAACGCCACCATCGAGGCGGCACACGCCGGCGAGCGTGGCAGGGGCTTCGCGCAGGTGGCGCAGGAGGTGCGCGCGCTGTCGGGCCTGTCCGGCGAAACGGGCCGGCTCATCGCCAGCAAGATCGCCGCGATCAGCGCGGCCATCGAGGCGACCTGCGTGGCTGCGCAGGCCTCCCAGCAGCAGGAGCAGCATGTGCTGAACGACTCCGAACGGCGCATCCGCGAGGTGCTTGAGCAGTTCAATGGCCTGACCACCGCCTTGGCCGATTCCACCGAGCATCTGCGCAACGAGAGCCGCGCCATACAGGGCGAGGTGCATGAAGCGCTGGTGCAGCTTCAGTTCCAGGACCGCGTGAGCCAGATCCTGGGCCACGTGCGGGACAACATCAGCAGGTTGCCACAGGTGATGGCACACCACGCCGCGTCCTGTCAGGCCTCCGGGCCTCAACCCCTGAGCTCCGCCGTGCTGCTTCAGGAGCTCGAGGCCACCTATGCGATGGCCAGCGAGCGCGCCATTCACCAGACGGGCGGAAAGCCCGCCGTGGCCGCGGCCAAACCCGCGGCGGAACACGAAGAGATCACATTTTTCTGAAAGGGAGCCACCATGGCCAAGACCATATTGATCGTTGACGACTCCAGCTCGGTGCGGCAGGTCGTCGGCATCGCGCTCAAGAGCGCGGGCTACGACGTGATCGAGGGCTGCGACGGACGCGATGCCCTGGGCAAGCTGACGGGGCAGAAGGTGCATCTGATCATCAGCGACGTGAACATGCCCAACATGGACGGCATCACCTTCCTCAAGAGCGTGAAGGCCTTGCCCTCCTACCGCTTCACGCCGGTGATCATGCTGACCACCGAAAGCCAGGAGGCCAAGAAGCGCGAGGGGCAGATGGCCGGGGCCAAGGCCTGGGTGGTCAAGCCCTTCCAGCCGCCCGCCCTGCTGGCCGCCGTCGAGAAGCTGGTGCTGCCATGAGCGCGCCCGCCCGCATCGCCCTGGAGGGCGAACTCACCATCTACCGCGCTGCCGAGCTGCGTGATCAGCTCATGAGCGCCCTGTCCCAGGCGCCCGAGGGCCTGGAGATCGACCTGTCGTCGGTGGTGGAGCTGGACAGTGCCGGCGTGCAGCTGCTGATGGCCGCCAAGCGTGCGGCAGGCAGCACGGGGCGCGCGCTGGCCCTGTCCGGGCACAGCCAGGCCGTGGTCGATGTGTTCGAACTGATGGACCTGGCGGCCTTCTTCGGAGACCCGCTGGTCGTCGGGGCCCCCTCATCCGCTGATCAAGGACATGCAAGATGAACATGGAACAAGCCCTGCAGGCGTTCATCGTCGAGAGCAATGAACTGCTCGAGGACATGGAAGGCGCGCTGCTTCGCGTTTTGTCGGAAGACGACCCCGCGGATTCGATCAACGCGATCTTTCGCGCGGCGCACACCATCAAGGGCTCGGCCGGCCTGTTCGGGCTGGACTTCATCGTGGAGTTCGCCCATGTGGCCGAGAGCGTGCTGGACAAGATCCGCGACGGCGCCCTGCCCATCGACGATGCCCTCGTGTCCCTGCTGCTGGCCTGCTGCGATCACATCGGCAAGCTCGTGGCCGCGGCGGCACGGGGCTGCACGCAGGCCGATGCCGAACTGACCAACCAGGCCGCTCCGCTGCTCAAGGGCTTGCGCGCCTACCTGGGGGAGCCCGCCTCCGACGCCGCGCACAAGCCGGCCGCTGGCGCGCTGGTCGCGCAGGCGGCCGGGCAACCCGGGCATGACACACCGGGACGCGTGGTGTCGAACGATTCGGGCCGGGCCTCGGACCACTGGCACATCTCGCTGCGCTTCGGGCCCGAGGTGCTGCGCAACGGCATGGACCCGCTGTCCTTCCTGCGCTACCTGGGCAAGCTGGGCCGCATCACGGGAATCGCCACACTGCCCGACGCCTTGCCCGCGCTGAGCGACATGGACCCGGAAGCCTGCTACCTGGGCTTCGAGATCGCCCTGCGCAGCGATGAATCCAAGGCCGCCATCGAAGGCGCCTTCGAGTTCGTGATCGACGACTGCGAGGTGCGCATCCTGCCGCCCGACAGCCGCATCGGCGAGTACCTGGAGCTGATCGAATCGCACGCGCTGTCCGGCGACGACGGTTCCGTCCGGCTGGGCGAGATCCTGGTGCGTTGCGGCACGCTGACGCGCCGGGAGCTCGATGACGCGCTCGGGCTTCAGGGCCGGGGCGCCACGGCGCCCCTGGGCGAGCTGCTGGTCGAGCAAGGCCGTGTTCATCCGCCCGTGGTCGAGGCCGCCCTGGTGCGCCAGAAGCAGATCAAGGAAGGCAAGGGCGCCGAGACCCAATCCGTGCGGGTCGACGCGCACAAGCTCGATCACCTGGTGGACCTGGTGGGCGAGCTGATCACAGCCACGGCCACCGCCAGCCTGGCCGGCCGCAGCCTGGCCAGTGCCGCGCTGCACGAGGCGCACTCCACCCTGGCTGGCCTCGTGCAGGAAGTGCGGGACAGCGCCCTGCAACTGCGCATGGTCAAGATCGGCGCCACCTTCAACCGCTTTCAGCGCGTGGTGCACGACGTGTCCCGCGAGATTGGCAAGGACATCGGCCTGCACATCCAGGGCGAGGACACCGAGCTGGACAAGACGGTGGTGGAGAAGATCGCCGATCCGCTGACCCACCTGGTGCGCAACAGCATGGACCACGGCATCGAGCCTGCCCATGTGCGCGCCGAACGCGGCAAGCCCGCGCGCGGCACGGTGTCGCTCAACGCCTATCACGACTCGGGCAGCATCGTGATCGAGGTCGGCGACGATGGCGGCGGCCTGCCTCGCGACAAGATCCTGGCCAAGGCCGTGGAGCGCGGCCTGGTCGAGCCGGGCAAGCAACTGTCCGACCAGGAAGTCTATGGCCTGATCTTCGAGCCGGGCTTCTCCACGGCCGATCAGGTGACCAACCTGTCCGGACGCGGCGTGGGCATGGACGTGGTCAAGCGCAACATCACGGCCCTGCGCGGCGCGGTGTCCATCGACAGCCGCCCCGGACAGGGCGCAACGGTGACGATCCGTCTGCCCCTGACCCTGGCCATCATCAACGGCTTTCAGGTGGCCGTGGGCGAATCGGTGTTCGTGCTGCCGCTCGACGCGGTCGAGGAATGCATCGAGTTCCGCTCCGACACGGGTCACGACTACACCGAACTGCGTCGCAAGGTGCTGCCCTTCATCGAACTGCGCAAGCTCTTCAAGGTGAGCGGGCATCCGTCGTCCCGCCAGAGCCTGGTGGTGGTCCGCCACGGCAACCAGCGCTTCGGCCTGGTGGTGGACCGGCTGCTGGGCGAGGCCCAGACCGTCATCAAGCCACTGGCCAGCATGTTCTCGCACCTGCATGGCATCAGCGGCTCGAGCATCCTGGGCAGCGGCGAGGTCGCGCTCATCCTGGATGTGCCCGCGCTGGCACAGCGCGCCCTGGTCACCAGGCTGGATGCCGCCTCGGCCCTCGACGCGGGGAAGAACGCTTCCCAATTGATCACCCACACCTCGCTCTAGCCCCCTTAGGAGTACCTCATGTTGAAGTCCATGCGCATCGCCCCCCGGATCGGGCTCTGCTTCACGCTTTCGGCCATTGTCATGACGGCACCATGGCTCGCGCTGCAGGCGCAGTGGGTGTCGCTGCCGGCGGCGGTCGGGCTGGCGGTGATCGCTGCCCTGGCCACGGCGGCCCTGGCGGCGGCGCTGGTGCGCAGCGTGACGCTGCCGCTGCATCACGCCCTGATGGGCGTGCAGCGCCTGGCGCAGGGTGATCTGCAGGCCACGCTCAAGGAGGCTGCCTTGCCCGACGACGAAGTGGGGGAGCTGCAGCGCGCCCAGATGGCCCTGCAGGAGCGGCTGCGCTACATGATGGCTGAACTGGGGCGCATGTCCCGCGAGCACGATGCGGGCGACATCGATGTCGTCATCGACACCCAAGGCCTGGCCGGCGAGTTCGTGGGCATGGCCGAAGGCATCAACCGCATGGTGGCGGGCCACATCGCCGTCAAGAAGAAGGCCATGGCCTGCATCGCCGAGTTCGGCCGGGGCAACTTCAACGCACCGCTGGAGAGCTTCCCGGGCAAGAAGGCCTTCATCAACGACACCATCGAACAGGTGCGCCGCAACCTGATCGGGCTGATCGCCGAGATGAACCGCATGTCCTCCGAGCATGACAGGGGCGACATCGACGTGGTGATCGATGCCCAGCGTTTTGACGGTGATTTCCGCACCATGGCCGAGGGCATCAACCAGATGGTGGCCGGCCACATCGCCGTCAAGAAGAAGGCCATGGCCTGCATCGCCGAGTTCGGACGAGGCAACTTCAACGTGCCGCTGGAGGCTTTCCCGGGCAAGAAGGCGTTCATCAACGACACCGTCGAGCAGGTGCGCGCCAACCTCAAGGCGCTCATCACGGACACCAGCCTGCTGGTGCAGGCCGCGCGTGATGGCCGGTTGGACGTACGCGTCGATGCCCAGCAGCACCATGGCGATTTCCGCCAGATCGTCGAGGGCATCAACCAGACGCTGGATGCCATCGTCGAGCCGGTGAACGAGGTGGGCTTGGTGCTCCAGGCCATGGCCGCAGGTGACCTGACCCAATTGGCGCGTACCGATTTCAACGGCCAGCTCAAAGCCTTGTGTGAGAGCCTCAACCATACCGTCGGCAAGCTGGTCGAGGTCGTGACGGAGGTCAACAGCGGCGCCGAGGCGCTGGCTGGCGCCTCCGAGGAGGTGAGTGCCACGGCCCAGGTGCTGAGCCAGGCGGCCAGCGAGCAGGCCGCCGGGGTGGAAGAGACCAGCGCCTCCATCGAGCAGATGACGGCCTCGATCTCGCAGAACACCGAGAACGCCCGCGTGACGGACGGCATCGCTACCAAGGCCTCGGGCGAGGCGGCCGAGGGCGGCGAGGCGGTCAAGGCCACGGTGGCCGCGATGAAGCAGATCGCTCAGAAGATCGGCATCATCGACGACATTGCGTACCAGACGAACCTGCTGGCGCTGAACGCGGCCATCGAGGCGGCGCGTGCCGGCGAGCACGGCAAGGGCTTCGCGGTGGTGGCGGCCGAAGTGCGCAAGCTGGCCGAGCGCAGCCAGGTGGCCGCGCAGGAGATTGGCGACGTGGCTGGCTCCAGCGTCGAGCTGGCCGAGCGCGCCGGCAAGCTGCTCAACGAGATGGTGCCCAACATCAAGAAGACCTCGGACCTCGTGCAGGAGATCACGGCCGCGTCCGAAGAGCAATCCTCCGGCGTCAGCCAGATCAACACCGCCGTGGGCCAGCTGAGCCAGACCACGCAGCAGAACGCCTCAAGCTCGGAAGAGCTGGCGGCCACGGCGGAGGAGATGAGTGCCCAGGCCGACCAGTTGCAGCAGACCATGAGCTTCTTCAAGCTCGGCACCTCGTCGGCCCCGCGGCCCGCGAAGGCCGAGATCGGCCGGCGTGGCGCACCGCAGAAGGCAACGCCGCCAGCATCGCGCGCGGCCGTGCGCCGCAAGCCGCCTGCCCTGGTCGACGCCCATGGCGTGGACGAGGCGAACTTCGCGAGTTTCTGACCCGCCTGACTTTTTTCGATCCCGCATAAGAGCAGAGCGCGGTCAGGCGCACCGCGTGATCACTGTCGCCCTTACTTGCGCCTCACCCCTTCGGAGTTTCCATGAATCGGCTTACCGTGACCCAAAAGTTCCTCTTGCTCATACTGGCTGCGCTGGCCGGCATCATCACCCTGGCGGGGTCGGGCCTGGTCCAGACAGCGCAGGTGTTCAAGGCCGCGAGTTACGCGACGGAAAACAGCGTGCCTTCGCTGCTCAACATCGCGGAGTTCACCAATGGCATGCGCACCGTTCAGGCCCAGACCTGGCGGATCGTGGCGGACACCGACATGGACCGGATGCATCGCTATGCGGCGGCCGTCAAGGAGCAAACGCCCAAGGTGGACGCCTCGCTCAAGAACTATGAGCAGAACAACCTCAGCGACGAAACCGACCGCGCCCTGCTGGGGGAAGTGAAAGCCGCCTGGGCCGGGTACCAGGCCCTGCGAGAGCAGATCGAGGCCCTGGGCATGGCCAACAAAGGCGGCGAAGCCGTCGCGCTGGCTGAAAAGGACCAGGCCAAGATTGACCGGCTGTGGAAATCGCTCGATGACCTGCAGGGCTACAACGAGAAGCTCGCCAAGGAAGGGGCCGCGCGAGGCGATGCCACGCGCCAGTCGGCCCTGACGATGTCGCTGGGCATTGCCGCGGCCACGCTGGTGGCGGTCACCCTGATTGGCGTGTTCATTGCTCGCAGTTTGATCAAGCAACTGGGTGGTGAGCCGACCTACGTGGCCGAGATCGCTACCCAGGTGTCCAACGGCAACCTGGCCCTGGACATCCAGACCCGCAACGGCGACACCGGCAGCGTGCTGCTGGCCATGAAGACCATGGTCGACAAGCTCTCCGAGGTGGTGAACGATGTGAACGGCGGCGCCGAGGCGCTGGCCGGTGCCTCCGAAGAGGTGAGTGCCACGGCCCAGGTGCTGAGCCAGGCCGCGAGCGAGCAGGCCGCCGGCGTCGAGCAGACCAGCGCGTCGATCGAGGAGATGACCGCGTCCATCTCGCAGAACACCGAAAACGCCAAGGTGACCGACGGCATCGCCACCAAGGCGGCGATGGAAGCTGCTGAAGGCGGCGATGCGGTCAAGGCCACCGTGGCCGCGATGAAGCAGATCGCCCAGAAGATCGGCATCATTGATGACATCGCCTACCAGACCAACCTGCTGGCGCTCAA
>DDJC01000065.1:18347-66653 GCA_002339015.1 Burkholderiales bacterium UBA1834 | reverse complement strand
AGAAGCCGTCGTTCTCGTCGAAGTTGATGAACAGGACGGTCTTGCTCCACACCTCGGGGTTGGCCGTGAGGGCATCGAGCACGCGGGCCGTGTAGTCGGCGCCCTGGGCTGGGCTGGAGGGGCCGGGGTGCTCGGAGCCCTCGGCCGTGGCCACGATCCAGCTGACCTGGGGCAGCTTGTTGGTCAGCACGTCTTCCTTGAGCTTGTCCAGATCGCGCGTGGACACGCCACGGTCACGCAGGGCCTGCGAGTAGCCAGGGCGCTGGTACCACGCGTTGCGGAAGGCGCGGAAGCCCGCCAGCGGGTTGTCGGTGAAGTTGTCCGACATGTTCTGGTAGACCTGCCAGCTGATGCCGGCATCCTGCAGGCGCTCGGCATAGGTCGTCCAGGTGTAATCGGTGGCGGGGTTCTCGTTGAACCAGTCGTGGCTGTTGTCGGTGGAGGGGCCACCGGCCACGGCCAGCGGGTCATTGCCGCCGCTCCACAGGAACAGGCGGTTGGTGTTGGTGCCGGTCTGCGTGGCGCAGTGGTAATGGTCGCACAGTGTGAAGGCGCGGGCCAGGGCGAACTGGAAGGGGATGTCCGCCTCCTTGTAGTAGCCCAGCGAGTGGTTCTGCTTGGCCTTGGGCCAGTTGTTCATGCGGCCCAGATCCCAGGCGGCCTGGGCGTCGTTCCACGAGTGCGGCGTGCCGGACACGCGCATCACGCCGAAATCCTGCTGCGTGTTGAGGTGGAAGGGGGCGATGCCGCGCTGGGCGCTGCCCCAGTCAGGGCGGCCGGGCACCGGGGCGCCGCCGCCGGTGGGCTGCACGAACACGGTCTTGCGCGTGAAGGTGCCGGTGCGGTCGAGCACCGGGATGGGGAAGGGATCGGCGAAGCCACGCACGCCGGGCAGGGTGCCGAAGTAATGGTCGAAGGAGCGGTTTTCCTGCGTGAGGATCACGACGTGCTCGACATCGTGGATGGTGCCGGTGCGCTGGGCGGCCGGGATGGCCAGGGCACGCTGGATGGCGGGCGGGAAAGTGGCCAGTGCGGCGCTGGCGCCCACGGCGCTGCCCATGTTGCGCAGGAAGCTGCGGCGATCGTGTCGGGTCATGATGTTGTCTCGGGTGATGAGCGGGGGACTCATCCGCCCCCGACCCGGACAACGGTCGTCATGGCCTTGAAATGGACTGCGCCGAGGCCATGGGCGACGGGTGCCCAGGCGTCCGTGGGGCGGACGTGCAGGGCACTCTAGGGAGTAACTTTGAAAGGGCCGTGATCGGTACAGGCCCGATCAGACCATGCTATGAAACGTCATGTTGCATCCTGAACGGATGCGTTCAGGGAAGCAGCACCAGTTCGTTGAAGGCGACGGTCTTGACACGTTCGTCAATCTGCTGATCCCTCAGGTAGCCGTTGATGGCCTGCTGGATGGCCTGCCCGTAGCGCTGGACACCGTCGCGGCCCTTGATGTCGGTGCGGGTCATGGTGGTGCCGACCTGTTCGATCATGGCCTTGAGGGCGGGTTCATGGCCTTCGAGCGCATCAGGATCGTCGCGGTTGCGCAGCCGCAGGTTCACCTTGACGGACAGCATGCGGCCATCGGCCAGCTGGGATTGCACTTCCGGCACGTCGAGCCAGACAGCGCCGTTGCGCGGTTTTTCCATGGCAGCCCACTGGGTGTAGACCCATGTTCCGAAGGCCACCAGCAGGGCGCCCAGGGCAATGCCGATGGCCAGCGTCCAATCGCTGGTTTTGTCCTTGCGGGTCATGCGGATCGAGGCGCTGCCACTCATGGGTTCCAGGCTCCTGTAGCTCGTTGCCAGAAACTGTAAGAGCGACGGCGCCATGCCCCGCGAATGCGGGGGTATCGATCTGCGGCATATGCACGCAGATCGGACTATCCGAACCCGGGGTGTTCCAGGTCCTGTTGCATGAGTTCTATTTGCTGGCGCAACTGGTCGGCCTGCTGCTGCCAGTACATGGCCTGGCCGAACCACGGGAAAGCGGACGGGAAGGCCGGGTCGTGCCAGCGGCGGGCCAGCCAGGCGCTGTGGTGCACCAGGCGCAGGGTGCGCAGGGCCTCGACCAGTGTCCATTCGCGCCAGTCGAACTCGGCGATGCTTTCGTAACCGTCCATCAGGGCATACAGCGCGGGCTGGCGTTCGCGGCGGTGGCCTCCCAGCAGCATCCACAGGTCCTGCACGGCGGGGCCGTTGCAGGCGTCGTCCAGGTCAACGAAGTGGGGGCCTTGGTCGGGTGTCCACAGCACGTTGCCCAGGTGGCAGTCACCGTGCACACGGCCCAGGCGCAGGTCAGGCACGCGGTCGAACACGGCCTGTGCCGTGTCCAGTGCCTGCTCGGCCGCGGCCAGCCACACGGCGCGCTGAGGCTCGGGCAGATCGCCATGCTCCCGCAGCCAGCGCCAGGCGCTGCGGCCCAGTTGGTCCACGCTCAAGGTAGGGCGGTGTTCAAAGGGCTGGCGGCGGCCCACGGCATGCAACCGGGCCATCAGACGGCCCAGCCATTGCAGCACGTCGGGGTCGTCCAGCTCGGGGGCGCGCCCG
Organism: Burkholderiales bacterium UBA1834; assembly: GCA_002339015.1. Taxonomy (GTDB): domain Bacteria; phylum Pseudomonadota; class Gammaproteobacteria; order Burkholderiales; family Burkholderiaceae_C; genus Aquabacterium. The sequence continues at coordinate 64,104 of DDJC01000065.1, read as the reverse complement.
CCGCGGCGTGGGCTCACGCTGTAGCGGTGGCGGGCCGGGGCCTCGGTCGCGGTGTCGATGTCGGTGGCTTGCCAGACGGCCAGCGTGGCGGGTTCGCCCAGCAGTTCGGCACGTGGGCCGTGTTCCGGCGCATGCAGGGTCAAGGGGGCGACGGCGGGCACATCGGCATCGGCCAGGTCCAGCGCGAAGCGGTGCTCTTCCAGGATCTGCGCATCGCTCCAGCGACCGGGCCGGTAGAACTTGGCGACGGCCATGCCGCCATCGGCCAGCCCGACCTGGAAAACGCGGTTCTCGTAGGAGTTCAGGGGCTGCAGGCGGCCATCCGGGTCCAGGCCCGCGGCAACCAGTGCATCGATGACGGCATCGGGTGTCAGGCCGGCATAGGGCGTCGGGTCAGAAGGGCTGGCGTGATCGGGCGCGGAAGGCTGGCTCATGCCCGATGGTAGCGCGGTGGGCTGCTTGTTCTTCAGCCGCCTGTCGCGCTGGGCGCACGCGCCTCACGTGGCGGCTGGCCGGGTCATTCCCCACTGGACGAGTGCATCGTTGATCACATGCAGGCTGAGCCCACACAACGACAGCTGCAGGGCCATCTGCAGGGCCGAGGTATCCGGCTCGCCCGGTGCACCGGAGGGCATGATGGAGAGGGCCACCAGGGACCCGACCAAGGGCAGGCACCCGGCCACGCTACCCGCCAGGAGGGTTCGGCAGCTCAGGGGGTGCCGACGGCCGAAGGCGCGCAGGATGCCCATGCGCCAGGCGGTAAGGAAGTAGTTGCCTGTGAGGACCAGGGCCAGAATGGCCACACCGAACAGGGGGCGGATGTCGTCCATGTCAGAAGGAAGAAAACTGCTGGAAGGGAACTGCTGCGTGGGGGAAGGCTCTGTCGGAACACAGATCCACGATGGTCTGGAGCTTAGCGTTGCCACGCGCAACATGTAAGGGTTATCCCTTGATATGAGGGGTGTCGTGCTGAACAGAAATCACGGGCATTTGCATGCTGGAAAACGGGCCTCTGCAGGGGTGTTCCGGGGGCAGTGGCTGGCGCTGCTGAGCCTGGGCTGGGCCTTGTCGGCCTGTGGGGACTCCGGTGGGGCTGCCCCATCGCCTGTTGAGCGGGCCCGCGTCAAGTTCACGGTGGACACCGTGGCCAGCGGCCTGGCAACCCCTTGGGGCCTGGCGTTCATGCCTGATGGGCGCATGCTGGTGACCGAACGCGGTGGCCAGTTGCGCATCGTGACGGCGGCTGGCGCGGTGAGTGCGCCCTTGCCAGGCTTGCCGACCAACATGGCCGTGGGTGGACAGGGTGGCCTGCTGGATGTGGCGCTGGATCCCAACTTCTCGGCCAACCGGCGCGTGTACCTGAGTTATTCAGAGGCGGGCATGGGGGCTGAAAGCGGCACCAACGGTACGTCCGTGTGGCGGGCCGAGCTCAGCCCCAGCGGCACCTCGCTGGTCAATGGCACGGTGATCTTCCGGCAGCGGCCCAAGGTGAACAGTGCACAGCACTTCGGCAGCCGCCTGGTATTTGCCAGAGATGGCACGCTGTTCGTCACGCTGGGCGACCGGGGCAGCCGCTCGACCGATGCCCAGGACACCCGCAACCATCTGGGCAAGGTGGTTCGCATTCGCACCGATGGCACGGCACCCGCTGACAACCCGCTGGTGGGCACGGCAGGTGCAGCCCCCGAAATCTGGAGCTGGGGCCATCGCAATGTGCAGGGTGCGGCGCTCCATCCGGGCACCGGCGTGCTGTGGACCAACGAGCACGGCCCGCAAGGGGGTGATGAGCTCAACATCGATCTGGCTGGCCGCAACTATGGCTGGCCGGTGATCACGTACGGCTGCACCTACGGTTTGTGCAGCAAGATCGGCGAAGGCACGGCCAAGGCGGGCATGGCGCAGCCGGTCAGTTGGTGGCCCAAGCCGTCGACAGCGCCTTCGGGGCTGATGTTCTACACCGGTGAGGGTTTCGCCCCCTGGAAGGGCAACGCCTTCATCGGTGGGCTGGCTGGCCAGGTGCTTTGGCGTTTGACCTTGTCCGGTGACAAGGTGGCCTCACGCGAAGCCCTGCTGGGCGATCGGGGCGAGCGCTACCGGGCGGTGGTGCAGGGCCCCGATGGCTGGATCTATCTGCTGACCGACGACAGCAACGGCAAGATACTGCGATTGCGCGCGCCTTGATCAGTCAGTCCAGCTGCGATGCGGCCACGATGGCCTTGAGCAGGGCGCTGTTGATGTCCTGCTGGGCCATCATCAGGCCCTCGCTGGCCTCGCGGATCTCGTCAAGGGTGGTGCCCTCGATGGCCTTGATCATGCGGAAATAAGGCTCGTAAGGACCGGTGCCATCGACCAGTGCCTGGAACACACGCTCAGGCACCGGGATGGTCTTGAGAAGTTCCGAGAAGGGCTGGTTGAACATGCGGTCAAGCAGCGAGAACACGCCGCAGATGAACAGCTCGCTGCGCATCTCGTCGCTGCTGCCGCGCGAGATCTCTTCCATCAGCAGGCCCCGGCGCACGGCGGCGAACATCACCGGGCGCATGTTCGGATCCTTGCTGGCGGTGGCCAGCAGCAGGGCCAGCCAGCGCTTGAGACGCTGGTAGCCCAGCACCATGATGGCGTGGCGGAAGGACGAGATCTCCACCGACAGCCCGAAGGCCGGCGAGTTGATGTAGCGCAGCAGCTTGTAGGCCAGGGCGGGGTCACGCTTGAGCGTGCCTTCCAGATCCTCGATGTCGGCCTCCTTGTGCACCTGGTCGATCAGCAGCACGATGGCTTGCAGCGAAGGCTGTTCGGCCTTGCGGGCACCAGTCTGGATGGCGTCGTCGATGGGCCAGCCCATCACGGCCGTGGCACCGCGGCGGAAGGCGGCTTCCATGTCGGCCACGTTGGTGACGCCGTTCTGCACATGGCTCACGGTGCGTGCCACGCCGGACGAACTGGCCACGGTCTCGTCCACCCGACGGTCATCGGCCAGATCGACGATGGAATACTTGAAGCAGGGCAGTACTTCGCGGGGCAGCTCCTGCAGCGGACGGCCCTTGAGCAGCAGGGTGTTGCCGTTGGCATGCAGCGTGGTGATGGCCTCGGTGTGGGCGCCATCGCCGGCCATGAAGGCCGGGATCTCGATGAAGACATGCGTGGCCGGCTGAGCCTGCAGCAGGCCCTCGAGCAGGTTCTCGCTCAGGGCATTGAGCCAGACTTGGCTGGCGCCGCCTGTGGGCCAGACATCGGCGATGGCCTGAAGCAGCGCACCGGCATCGAGCTGGCTGCCTTGCTGCAGCGGGAACACCGTCAGCCGGGTGGCGATGACGGCGCGGTTGCGGTCGATCACCGGGCTGTAGGCCAGGGCAATCTGTCCGAGGATCGGATGTTCACTCATGAGTGGGGCGGCTAAGGGCTGCGGGTGGGGTCAGCCGTTCACATACTGGAACAGCGAGAGCTTCTGCACCATCGAATAGCTCTTCAAGGCTGCATCGTAGCCGGTTTGCTTGCTCTGGAACGCCGAAATCGCCTCCACCATGTCGAGATCTTCCGCGCTGGAGCGGTCGGTCTGCGCCGTGAGCTTGAGCGTGGCGATCCGGCCCTCGATGCCGTCCAGGCGGTTGAGGGTCTCGCCTGCGGCCGATTCTGCCGACATCATGTTGCCCAGCACGCTGTCCAGGTTGCTCAGGCCGTTGTTGACGGATTGCTGGATCTGGCCGTTGTTCAGGCTGGTGGTGTTGAGCTGGGCGATCACCTTGTCGAGGGTGTCGAACACGCTCAGCGAATTGCTGGACTGGCCGATGGTGAACGTGTCGCCGTTGGCCGGGGTGCCCGCCACGTTCACGGTCATGCCGCGCCCTGGAATTTCAATGCCGGCGCCAGTGGTGTAAGGCAGACCGCCGGCCAGCGGATTGCCGTCCTCGAGCACGGAATAGGTGGTCACGCCGCCGGTCACGTCGAACTGGATGGTGTAAGTGGGCGGTGTGGCGCCAGTGGCGGCCGGGTAAGGCACGTCATTGGGCGTGCTGACGGTACCGGGGCTGATCCACGACGAGCCGGTATTGGTGGTCGCGGCCTCGGTGGTGAACACGCCGTTGCCGGTCTTGGCCTTGAGCCAGACCAGGTCACCATCGACCGTGAGGTTCACGTTCTCGCTGGACGAGCCCTGGGCCTGGCCGCCCTGGCCCACGAACTGCACGCCGCCGGGCGCGTCGATGAACGGCGGGCTGGACGAGCCCTGGCCGCCGAACACAAAGCCGCCGCTGCCATCGGAGCGGTTGGCCACCGACAGCAGCTGGTTGCGGATCTCCTTGAGACGCACGGCCAGGCTCTGGCGCTCGGCGTCGGAATAGCTGCCATTGCCGGCAGCCACCAGTGATTCGCGCGCTTGCTGCAGCAGTTCGACCGAGTCGCGCAGCACGCCCGAAGCCAGCGTCATGGAGTTGCGGCTGGCTTCCAGCCCACGCTGGTTGGCATCGCTGCGCGACATGGTGGCCAGGGCGCGCTCGGCCCGCGCGGCGGCCACAGGGTCGTCGCTGGCGTTGTTGACGCGCTTGCCGGTGGTCAACTGCATTTGCGATTCGGTCAGGTCGTTCTGGCGCTTTTGCAGGTTGGCAATCGCCGAGTCGAAGCTGTAGGCAGTACTGATGCGCATCGTGAGACTCCTCAGCGGGCGGTTTCGAGCAGGGTGTCGAAGATGGTCTGCGCAATCTGCAGGATCTTCGCGGCGGCCTGGTAGCTCTGCTGGAACTGGATCAGGCGGGCGGCTTCCTCGTCGAGGTTGACGCCCGTCTTGTTGGTCAGGATCTCCTGGGCGTTGGACGCCAGGGTGGCCGAGATCTCGGCCGAGGTCTTCGCGCCTTGCACCTGCACGCCGATGGCGCCGATCAGCTGCGAATACGCATTGGTGATGGTGGCGCCTGGCGCGGTGCTGCCGCCGCCGTTGTCGCGCCGGCCGACGATGTCCTCATCACGCAGCGCCAGCAGCGACAGGGCATTGCCGTTGTTGCCGGCGGGGTAGGTGGTGTTCTCGACCTTGATGACGTCGCCGTTGGAGGGCACGCCGTTGAGCATCAGGTTGAAGCCGTTGTAGCTGATGGGGCTGCCAGCCTGCCAGGTGCCTGTGGCCACGGCCGTGCCCAGGGGCGATTGAAGTTCGTAGTCGCCACTGGCCGAGGTGAACACGATGTTCAGCTCGGTGCCGTTGAGCGGGGGCAGGGCAGCGTCCGGCTGCGACACCATGGACAGCGAGCCCACGGTGGCCGTGCCCTTGTTGGCCGCGTTGGTGGTGGCGGTGAAGGGTGATGCGGCGGCGATGCCGGTGGGGTTGTCCAGCACGCGCTTCATCTGCCCGGCCGATGCGCTGGCGGGGCGCAGTTCGAACTGGTCGCCCGCGTTGACAGCACCGGTGATGTTGATGCGAAAGCCGTCGACTTCGCTGCCATCGACCACGCTGGTGACCAGGCCATCGCTCTTGCGGGTCAGCGTGTACTGGCCGGCCACGGCGGGGTCGGGTACCAGGCTGTAGTCGCTGGCCTGCAGTTCGCGGCCATCCAGGATGGTCATGGACACCGGCGGGGGCGACAGCGACGAGGTGTTCTTGGTGGAGGGCAGAACCTGTGGCGTGCCGGTCGAGAAGATCGCACCGCCGGCACCGGGCGGGGTGCCCAGGTTCAGGCCCAGCGATTGTTGCTGGTTCACGCGCCAGGCCAGTGCTGCACCCATCTGGCCGAGCAGGGCCCGCGCCTGCGGGATGTCCTGGTTCTGCACCTTGAGCAGCCCGGCGATGGTGCCGCCCAGCACCAGCCCTTCGTTGACGGGGCGGTTGATGCCCACGTCGGAGATCAGCAGCGTGGCCTTGGAGGAATCGAACTCGTCGGTGCCGATGGCCAGCTTCTCGGCCTGGTTGCTGAGCACCAGCCGCTGGCCGCCGCCGATGAAGATGCCCAGCGTGCCGTCGTCGGCCTCCACTGTGGAGACCTGGATCAGTTCGTTGAGCTGCTTGACCAGCAGGTCGCGCTGGTCGAGCAGGTCGTTGGGCGAATGGCCCACGCCCTTGACCGACGCGATCTTCTGGTTGATGTTGGCGATGTTCTGTGCAATGGAGTTGACCTGCGCGACGGTATTGCGCAGGTCATTGGTCACGCCTTCCTGCAGGGAAGACAGTTGCGTGTCGGCCGAGCGGATGCGCGAGGCGAAATCTTCGGCGCGGGCCAGCACCACCTGCCGTGCGGAGAGGTCTTGCGGCTGGTTGGCCACATCGACGAAGGCATTGAGCATCTGGCCAGCCGAATAGCCCAGGCCGCCTTCGCCCAGCGGGAACACCTTCTCAAGTTGCGTGAGCTTGTCCAGGCGGGCCTGGTCGGCCGAGGCCACCGAGGCGGTGTTGTTGGCTTCGCGGGCCAGGTAAGGATCCGAGGTGCGGCTGACTGTGGCGATGCGCACGCCGCGGCCGAAGAAGCCGGCGCCGGTGAAGCGGCCGTCTTCCGTGGCCAGCTCCACCTGCTGGCGTGAGTAGCCTTCGGTGTTGGCGTTGCTGATGTTGTTGCTGATCGTGTCGAGCACCGCCGTGTTGGCGAACATGGCGCGGGTGCCGAGCGCGAAGAGTCCTGATCCCATGGTTCACCGCCTCCCGGACGTCATGTGACGGAGCGCTGCAGGCGCAGCGTGGTGTTGATGACCTTGGTGAGCTTGTCCGCGTAGGCCGGGTCGGTGGCATAGCCAGCCTTCTGCAGGCCCTGGGCAAAGCCCTTGGCCGTGTCTGCCTGGGCCACCGTCTGAGCATAGCGCGGGCTCTGGCTGAGCAGGCGCGCATGGTCCTTGAACGAATCCTCGTAGGAGTCGTAGGCGCGGAATTTGGCCGTGACTTTTCTGGCGACACCGCCGATGTACTCGGTGGTGGTCACCTCGGCGACCTTGCCCGTCCAACTGGACGTGGCCTTGATGCCGAACAGGTTGTGGCTGCTGGTGCCATCGGCCATCTTGGGCTCCTTGCGGCCCCAGCCCGATTCCAGCGCGGCCTGGCCCAGGATGTGTTCCGACGGGATGCCCGTGGCCTTCTCGGCGGCTTCGGCCGCCTCGGCATGCTTGCGCACGAAACGCTGCGAGGGGCTGAGCTTCTTGTCGTCGATGTCGGCATCGGCGCCAGAGGCCGCACTGGTGCGGGCTGTGCCCCTGATGCCGCTGGTGTCGATGGCGCCGCTCAGGCCGCCCAGGCGGCCCGAGGGCAGGTTCAGCCCGGTGCCGTCGGCGGCCTTGTCGCCCGAGGCCACCTTGCCCACCTGGCGTTCGAGCTGCTTGAGGATCATGTCGCCCAGGCCGCCGGGCAGGCCGCTCATCTTGCTCGACAGCTGCGTGTCGAGCATGTTGTTGCCCATCTCGGTGGCCTGGTTGTCCAGCATGCCGGTGCTCATGGTCGTGGCGCGCATGGATTTGAGCAGCTCGGCCATGAACAGCGACTCGAGTTGCTTGGCCGCCTCTTTCAGGCCGGCCTGGTCCTTGCCGCCCTTGGCGGCACTGGCACGCAGGCTGTCCAGCGAGCGCAGATCCATGGTCAACGAAGCGTTGCCATTGGACATCGATGATGTGAAGCTGCTCATGTCAGATCACCTCCAACTCCGCCTGGAGCGCGCCGGCCGCTTTCATGGCCTGCAGGATCGCCAGCAGATCCTGAGGGTTGGCGCCCAGCGTGTTGAGCGCCTTGACCACGTCGGTGAGCTTGGTGCCGGCGGGCAGCTGAATCAGCGCGCCAGGCTCCTGGTTGATGCGGATGTCCGCCTTTTCGGTGACCACGGTCTGGCCCTGCGACAGCGGCGAGGGCTGGCTGACCTGGGGCGTGCTGCTGATGGTGACCGACAGGTTGCCGTGCGCCACGGCGCAGGGGCCCAGGGCCACAGCCTGGTTCATCACGATGGAGCCGGTGCGCGCATTGACGATCACCTTGGCGATCGGCGTGGCCTGGTCGATGGCCAGATTCTCGATGTCGCCCATGAAGGCCACGCGCTCGCCCGGTGCCTGCGGCATGCGCACGGCCACGGTGCGGCCGTTGATGGCCTCGGCGGTGCCGGCGCCCTTGGCCTTGTTGATCGCGTTGGCGACGTTGCGGGCGGTGTTGAAGTCTTCGGTCTGCAGGTCGAGCTGGGCCACGCTGGTCTGCAGCCAGGGCGTGGGCACGGCGCGTTCGACGGTTGCCCCGGCGGGGATGCGGCCAGCGCTCAGGTGGTTGACCTGCACCTTGGAGCTGCCCGAGGAAGCGCCAGCACCGCCGACGATCATGTTGCCTTGCGCGAGCGCGTAGATCTGGCCGTCGGCGCCCTTGAGGGGCGTGGCGATCAGCGTGCCGCCGCGCAGCGACTTCGCGTTGCCCAGCGAGGACACGTTCACATCGATGGCCTGGCCGGGTTGCGCGAAGGCGGGCAGCGAGGCCGTGACCAGCACAGCCGCCACATTCTTGAGCTGCATGGCCGCACCGGGCGGCACCGTGATGCCCATCTGCTGGAGCATCGCGTTCAGGCTCTGGGTGGTGAAGGGGGTCTGGGTGGTCTGGTCACCCGTGCCATCCAGGCCGACGACCAGACCGTAGCCCATCAGTTGGTTGGGGCGCACGCCCTGCACAGAGGCGATGTCCTTCAGGCGCGTGGCCTGGGCCGACATCGGCAGGGCGGCAGCGACAGCGGCGGCCACCACGAACGCCGAGGAGACGAGGATCTGGAGAGGGCGTTCGAGCTTCATGGCGGGACCGATCGTGGAGGGGGTTCGGTCCCATTGTTCTAGACTTTAGATCGGCGAAAGGCTCAAGAAGAACCGCGCCAGCCACCCTATTCCCTGCGATTCCGCCTGGGCGCCTCTGCCGCGCTGCTCAACCCTTACATTGGCCACGGTGGCCGAACTCACGACGTTGCCGGGCTGGATGTTGATCGGATCGATCTGCCCGGAAAAGCGCAGCACGTCCACGTTGTGGTTCACGCCGATCTGCTTCTCGCCGGCCACCACCAGGTGGCCGTTGGGCAGCACCTCGATCACGCTGGCCGTGATGTTGCCGGTGAAGGTGTTGTTGCTCTCGGTGCTGCCCTTGCCGTCGAACGAGTTGTTCGAGGTGCCATTGGCATCGAGCTTGGCCAGGGTGCCGGCTTTCAGGAAGGGAAAGGCTGAGACACTGCCGCTGATCGTGCCCGTCTTGTCGATGGAGCTGGTCGATTCCTGCTTGGCCGTGATCCTCTCCACGATGTTGATCGTGACGATGTCGCCGACCTGGCGGGCGCGTGGGGTTTCGTACAGCGGCCGGTATCCCACATTCTGGAACAGCGAGCCGCTGTTGGTGGTGGGGGGCAGGGTGGCCACAGGGCGGGCCTGCGTGGGTTCCATCACCTCGACACGGGGAGCGGTGGCCATGCAGCCGACCATGCTGACAGCCAGCAGGGTGCCGCCCAAGACCCGGGCGGAGGGTGAAAGAAAACGCGTCATCACAGTTGTCCCAGGCGTTGCAGCATCTGATCGGAAGTCTGGATGGCCTTCGAGTTCAGCTCGTAGGCCCGCTGCGTCTGGATCATCATGATCAGTTCCTCGACCACGTTGACGTTGGACGCTTCCACGAAGCCCTGCGACAGCGTGCCGGTGGCGTCCAGGCCAGGGTTGGTGACCGTGGGCGTGCCCGAGGCCTCCGATTCCGTGAACAGGTTGCCGCCGCGCGGGTCCAGGCCGGCGGGATTGATGAAGTGGGCCACCTGCATCTGGCCCAGGTTGGTGGGCGCGGTCTGCCCGGGCAGCATGGCTGTGACGGTGCCGTCGCCGCCAATGCTCACGGTCACCGCGTTCTGCGGAATCGTGATGCCGGGCTGCACGGTGTAGCCCTCGTTGGTGACGATCTGGCCCTGCGAGGACAGCTTGAAGGAGCCATCACGCGTGTAGGCCGTGGTGCCGTCGGGCATCTGGATCTGGAAGAAGCCGTCGCCGTTGATGGCCACATCCAGCGTGTTGCCCGTCTGCTGCAGCGTGCCCTGGGAGAACTGGCGCGCGGTGGCCACGGGCTTGACACCCAGGCCGACCTGCAGGCCCGTGGGCAGCTGTGTCTGCTCGGAACTGTTGGAGCCGACCTGGCGCAGGTTCTGGTACATCAGATCCTCGAAGATCGCATGCGAGGCCTTGTAGCCGTGGGTCGCGCTGTTGGCCAGGTTGTGGGACACATGGTCGAGCTGGATCTGCTGGGCGTCCATGCCCGACTTCGAAATCCACAGTGAGCGCATCATGGCCGTTCTCCTTCAAACATCAGTCAAGTTCAGGTTCACGCGTTGGACAGCAACTGCGCGGCCTGCTGCTCGTCTTTCTCGGCGGTCTGCAGCGAGCGCATCTGCGCTTCGTACTGGCGGGCGGCCGAGATCATCGAGATCATGGTTTCGATCGGGTTCACGTTCGATCCTTCGAGCGTGCCCTCGTGCACACGGGCATTCGGGTCGGCGGGGAGGTCCCCGTCGGCGGCGCGGAACAGGCCGTCTTCACGGCGGTCCAGCTTGGTCTCCGGCGTCACCAGCTTGAGTCTGCCGACGGGCGTCACGGTGCCGTTGGCTTCCTTGACGCTCACGGTGCCGTCGCTGGAGATCGACGGGGTCGTGTTGGGAGGGATGCTGATCGGGCCGCCGTCGCCCATCACCGTGTAGCCGGTGTAAGTGACCAGCGTGCCTTCGTTGTTGACGGTGAGCGCGCCGCCGCGGGTGTAGGCCTCGGTGCCATCCAGCGCCTGAACCGTCAGCCACGACTTGTCGCGCACCGCCACGTCCAGCGGGCGGCCCGTGTGGTTCAGCGGGCCCTGCGTCTCGTCGTAGCCCACCGTGGTTTCCAGCGAGTACACGCGGGTGGTGGAGCCGTCGCCGCGCACCGGCACGGCACGCACGGCCTGCAGCTCGGCACGGAAACCCGTGGTCGACACGTTGGCCAGGTTGTGCGCCAGCACTTCCTGGCGCTGCATGTCCATCTTGGCGCCGGCCATGCTCAGGTAAATCATGCGGTCCATCGCGGGCTCCGGTCAGACGTGGTCGTCAATCAGGGTCAGCGCAGGTTCACCAGGGTCTGCAGGACCTGGTCCTCGGCCTTGATGGTTTGGGCGTTGGCCTGGTACATGCGCTGGGCCACGATCATGTTGACCAGCTCGCCGGTCAGGTCCACGTTGGATTCCTCCAGCGCGCCCGATTGCAGCAGGCCCATGTTGCCGTCACCCGGGATGCCCGTGACCGGGTCACCCGAAGAGTAGGTGGCGCTCCATTCGTTGCCGCCCTTCGGCTGCAGGCCCTGCGGGTTGCGGAAGGTGGCCAGTTCGACCTGGCCGGCCGGCTTGGACTGGCCGTTGGAGTAGCGGGCCATCACGATGCCGTTGGATTCGATGGTGATGCTGGTCAGCTGGCCGGGCGAATAGCCGGTCTGCGTGAGACCCGTCACCGCGAAGCTCGAGCCGTACTCGGCAGAGCGCGACAGGTCCATGCTGATCCCGGGAATGATCTCGGTCAGCGCCCCGGAGGACATGGTCACCTGAGGGATGTCGGGCAGGCTGAACTTGCCGTCCGTCGCGGTGGCGATGGGGTTGTTGTTCGCGTCGTAGGTCGTGATGGTGCCCGGGTCACCCTGCACCGCGCCGGCATTCGTCGTGACGGGGTTGCCGCCCGAGGCCGCGAAGGTGAGGCTGGCCACGCGCACCGGGTCGCCCGCGCCGTCGCTCTGGATGGAGGTGCCGTTGGCCGTGACATACACGTCCCAGTTGTCGGCGCTGGTCTTGCGCATGTAGTAGGTCAGGCCGATGGCCTGACCCTTGACGTCGTAGACCGTCTGGGAGGTCGCGAAGTTGTAGGTCTTCGGATCGTCGAAGTCGATGGTGGTGCCCGAGCCGACTGCGGCGCGCGAGTCGAAGGTCATCTCCAGGTTGATCTGGTCCGTCTGGTTGGGCTGGATGCCGCCGGTCGGCAGGGTCAGCTCCGTGGCCTGCGACGGGATGATCGTGCCCTGGTTGTCGGCCTGGTAGCCCAGCAGCTTGTGGCCGGCGTTGTTGACGATGAAGCCTTCACGGTTGAGCTTGAACTGGCCGTTGCGTGAGTAGATGACCGGGTTCTCGCCATCGCTGAGCTGGAAGAAGCCATTGCCGTTGATGGCCAGGTCCATCGGATTCTCGGTGGTGGTGATGTTGCCCTGCGTGAACTGCTGGGCCACCGCACCGATGTTCGCGCCGATGCCGATGTTGTTGCTGCCCGAGCCGTTGAGGGCGTTCGCGTACATGTCCGAGAATTCGGCGCGGGAGAATTTCGCGCCGAAGGTGCCTGCGTTGGCGACGTTGTTGCCGATCACCTCCAGGTTGCGTGCCGACACGTTCAGGCCGGAGAGTCCTTGCTGAAAGCCCATGGTTGTTTGCTCCTAGGAAAGGTGGGGATGATCAGGACAGCGCCTTGATCTTGCTGTAGGCGGTGTCGCCGCTCAGGCGCAACTGCACGTTGATGCCGCCGTCCTTCGAGCTGACGGCGTCCACCAGGTCGGTCATGATCGCGGTTGACGGTATGGTGGTCTTTCCGCTGGTGGCCGTGACCTTGAATTGCAGCCCGCTGGTGGCTGTGTTCTCGGGCACGGTCCATTCAAAGCCGTGCTGGCCGGCCTTGGCGGCGCCCAGATCGATAGTGTCCAGCGTGGCGCCCGAGGACGACAGGATCTCGACCTTCACGTTGGAGGCATCGGCAGTCAGTTCCACGCCGCCGGTGGCTACACGCTTGTCGTTGACGGCCAGCTTGTTGCCCTCGAGCAGTACCGTGCGGCCCACCAGATTCACGCTTTGCATCAGCTGTGCCGAGGCCATCGAGCTGTTCAGGCCAGCAACCGTGGTGTTGAGCTTCTCGATGCCTGTCACGGTGTTGATCTGCGCCATCTGGCTCGTCACCTGGGCGTTGTCCATCGGGTTCAGCGGATCCTGGTTCTGCATCTGCGTGACCAGCAGCTTGAGGAAGCGGTCGGAGGCTTCCGTCGTCTTGTCGCTCTTGGCCGTGTTGCTGTTGAGCAGGTTGTTGGGAATGCCGTTGGTGGTGGTGTTCGTGGCGGTGACCATGGCTGCTTGTCCTGTTCAGATGGGGTGTTGTTCCGTGGGTCGGAGGATCAGCCCTGGCCCAGCTGCAGCGTCTTCATCAGCAGGCTCTTGGCGGTGTTCATCACTTCGATGTTGTTCTGGTACGAGCGCGAGGCCGAGATCATGTTGACCATCTCCTCGACGGCGTTGACGTTGCTGTAGGTCACGTAGCCCTGCGCGTCGGCCTGGGGGTGCCCCGGGTCATGGATGCGGCGGCCGGGCGTGTTGTCCTCGACCACGTTGCTCACGGTGACGCCAGCGGCGCCCACGTCACCCATGGGCTCGGTGGTGAACACCACGTGGCGGGCCTTGTAGGCGCTGCGGTCGGGGCCGGCCACCGTGTCGGCGTTGGCCAGGTTGGACGACACCACGTTCAGGCGCTGGGCCTGGGCGCTGACGGCCGATCCGGAGACGTTGAAGATCTGGAACATGGACATGGCTCAACTCCTTCACTGGCCGTTGATGGCCGTGGTCAAGGTCTTCATCGATCCATTGATGAAGCGCAGCGTGGCTTCGTAGCGCACGGTGTTGTCGGCGAAGTTCGCGCGTTCGCGGTCCATGTCGACACTGTTGTTGTCCAGGCTGGTCATCGAGGCGGTGCCGTAGCCCAGTTCGGGCTTGGCGCCGACGCCGGCGGGCGAGCCGCCCCGGTTCATGTGATGGGCCGAGCCGGTGGCCATCTGCAGCGTGGGCATGGCCAGCGGGCTGCTGCCGGCCGAGCGCTGGCCCGTGGCCTGGCTGAGCGCATCGGCGAACTTGAAGTCCTTCGATGTGTAGCCCGGCGTGTCGGCATTGGCGATGTTGCTGGCGATCAGGCGCTGGCGCTCGGAACGCAGCTTCAAGGCCTCGGCCTGGAAGTCGATGCTGTCAGTGAGTCGGTTCAGCATGGCATCACCTTGAAAAACAACCTTCGGAAAGTCACGTCGGCATGGTGAATCCGTGGGGCCTGAAACATGAGCCGAAATAGCAGGCACAAGACCGGCCAATTCGCGCAGCGGGCCGGCAGCGTGGGGCGTAGAGTCGCACTCACCATGAAAGCGTTCCTGCGTTCCATCTCTCTTCCCGCCCTGTCGGTGGCCTGGCTGTTGCCGGCCCTGCTGTGCGCGATGCTCGTGGCGCTGGTGGAGCCTGCGCAGGCACAGAACATGAACTGGGGTGCCGCGCCCACGGCAGCACAGGCGCAACCGCCTGCGTCGCCCGAGATGGCCGGCTTCCAGCACGAGCTGGAAGTGCTGCTCAAATCCAAGACGGAAGAAGAGGTGAGCGTGCCGGGTGGTGCAGATGCCCAGGCTTCGCGCCCCTTCAAGCCTCGCCTCGAAGTGGTCCTCGGACGGCTCGACCCACGGCTGAAACTTGCACCGTGTGAAAAGGTCAGGGCCTTCTTGCCGGAAGGCACCCGTTTGTGGGGCCGTGCCCGCGTGGGGTTGCGCTGTGAGCAGGGGCCGGTACGCTGGAACGTCTATTGGCCTGTCACGGTGAAAGCGTGGGTGCCGGGGCTGGTGGCGGCCACACCGCTGCGGGCGGGCGCCACCATCACCGAGGCCGATTTGCGCATCGCGGAAATCGATCTGGCCGAAACCCTGTCACCCGCCGTGCTGGATGCCGCCGAGGTGGTTGGCCGTACCATGATGCGCAACGTGGAGCCGGGTGAAAGCCTGCGCCAGGACGACATCAAGCTGCGCCGCTGGTTCGCCGCGGGCGAGCCGGTCAAGGTGACCGTGAAGGGCCATGGATTTGCCGTAGGGGCGGAAGGTACCGCGCTGTCCCACGGTGATGAGGGCCGCTGTGCGAGGATACGCATCGACAGTGGCCGTGTCCTGTGTGGACTGCCGGTGGGGGAACGCCGCGTGGAGGTTACTTTGTGATACGAAAAATCCGGCATCTCACCCCCCTGACCAAGGGGGATTCGGCCATTGGCATTAAAGTCGCGCCCCCTCGGGACGATAAGACAGGTGTCAAGGCCCGGTGCATGCCGGGAGCAAGGAGCAGATGATGAAAATCGGAAACAACGCGGCAGACAAGGCGGTCAACGGTGCCAGCACCGCCACGCGCACGGATGCGGCCGTCAACGCCACCAACACCGGCAAAACCGGTTCGCTCGAAGGCGGCCCGGAAGCCAGCGCCAAGGTGACCCTGTCCGGGGCTGCTAACGGCCTGAGCACGGCTGGCGTCGAAGGTTCGTTCGACAGCGCCAAGGTCGACCGCATCAAGAAGGCCATCGACGATGGCACCTACAAGGTCAATCCGGACGCGATCGCCGACAAGCTGATCGCCAACGCGAAAGAACTCCTGAGCCGCCAGTAAGCGGCTCGCCCACACGGCTTCGGCCGAAGGCAGGCATGACTTGAGCGCTATCAGCACTTCTTTCTCCCACGATCCGAAAGATCCGTGGTCGAGCCACGCCCAGGCCCTCGAAGGCCGCTTGCAGGCGTTGGATGAGGCATTGCGCTCGCAGGATGCTGCCCAGCTGGAGGCAGCGTCGCAGGCCCTGCACAAGTGCCTGGCGGACGCCCTGGCGGCTTTCCATCAGGCCAAGAAGACAAGCCTGCAGCCTCTGTCGCCCCTGCTGCGCCAGAAGTTGATGCTGGCCCAGACCCGCGTGACAGGCCTGCAGGCCACGGTGCACCGTGCGAACGCGTCGCTGTCGCGCACCTTGAACGTGCTGTTCCCGGATGACGAAGCGGGGCAGGGCGCTACCTACGGCGCGCTGCAGCCGGCCAGCGGGCCGGGTGCGGCCATGCGCGCAGCCTACAAGGGCTGAGTGTCGGCGCCTTCTGCGCCCTCGACCACCATCTGAACCCGCTGCCGCCCCTGGAACTCGTCCAGCGAGAGGCGGAAGGCCAGGCGCGTGCGCGCCGGCAGGGGTTCGCTTCGCCCGAACCAGATTCCGTCGCGCAACTGGCCTTGCACCCGAAGGCTCAGCTTGAGATGGCGCTCGCCCACCAGGCGCTGGTTCACCACCTCCACCATGTCGCAGAACACCGGGGCCTCGAAGCCCGGCCCCCACACGGCCTGATCAATCAGCTGGGCCACCTCGGCGGTGTACCACTGGCCGTCCAGTGCGCCGTCGGTGGGCACGCGCCGTGACAGCAGGTCGGCGTCCAGCCCAGCATCGGCCACGGCCAGCAGGGCGCTTCTGAACAGCTCATGATCCTCCGGTGAAATGGTGCAGCCGGCCGCCATGGCATGACCACCGAAGCGGTGCAGCAGGCCAGGATGGCGCTTGCTGACAAGGTCCAGCGCGTCGCGCAGGTGAAAACCGGGGATCGAGCGGCCCGAGCCCTTGAGCAAACCGTCCTGGCCGCGCGCGAAGATGAAGGTGGGACGGTGCAGGCGATCCTTCAGGCGCGAAGCCACGATGCCGACCACGCCCTCGTGGAAACCGTCGTCGAACAGGGACAAGGCCGAGGGGATGTCACCGTCAGGAAGCAGGCTGTCCAGCGTCATCTCGGCCTGGTCGCGCATGCCGGCCTCGACTTCGCGGCGCTCGCGGTTGATGGCGTCCAGCTGGCGGGCCAGCATGTCGGCGCGGTCCAGGTCGTCGGTGATCAGGCACTCGATGCCCAGGCCCATCTCGGCCAGGCGCCCGGCCGCGTTGATGCGCGGGCCCAGGGCGAAGCCGAAATCCTGCGCGCTGGCGCGTGCCGGATCACGGCCCGCGGCGCGGTACAGGGCGGCCAGGCCCGGCTGCATGCGGCCTGACCGGATGCGCTTGAGCCCCAGTGACACCAGGCGGCGGTTGTTGGCGTCCAGGCGGCCCACGTCGGCGATGGTGCCCAGGGCGACCAGGTCCAGCAGCGCCTCCAGGCGTGGCTGGCTGCCGGCCTCGAAGCGACCGCGGCGGCGCAGCTCCGCGCGCACGGCCAGCAGCACGTAGAACATCACGCCCACGCCGACCAGGGCCTTGCTGGCGAACCCGCAAGCCGGCTGGTTGGGGTTCACGATGGCATCGGCGGCCGGCAGGCTGGGCTGGCCCTGCGCATCGACGACAGGCAGGTGGTGGTCGGTGATCAGCACCTGCATGCCCAGGGCGCGGGCCTTGTCGACCGCCTCGTGGCTGGCCATGCCGTTGTCCACGGTGACCAGGATGTCGGCTTGGCGGGCGCGGACCATGTCGACGATGGGCGGGGTCAGGCCATAGCCGTGCAGCGCTCGGTCGGGCACCACGTAGCAGAGCTGGGCGGGCGTGGCGCCCAGCAGGGCCAGGCCGCGCAGCCCGGTGGCGCAGGCGGTGGCGCCGTCGCAGTCGTAGTCGGCCACGATGCAGATGCGCCGGCCCTTGTCGATGGCGTCGGCCAGCAAGGTGGCGGCGGTGTCGATGCCCTGCAGGCCGCTGGGCGGCAGCAGGCGGGCGGGGGCATCGTCCATCTCGTCAAGGGTGCGGATGCCACGGGCGGCCAGCAGGCGCGCCAGCAAGGGGTGGGTGCCGGCCTGCTCCAGTACCCAGGCAGGGCGGGGCGGGATGTCTCGGGCGATGAACTTCATGGAAGGCAGGATATGAGTCAGAGTTGGCGCAGCAGGTCGGTTGTGCGCACGGTTGGCTTGCGCCAGGGCAGGGCACGGCCCAGGGCGGACCACAGGCCAGGGCGCTGGGCGGGCGGTGACAGTGTCAGGGCATGGCGTTCGCCGCACAGGGTCAGGCGCACGGGGTGGCCTGCATTCAGCGCCTGGTTCAGCTCGCGCAGCGGGCCGGCGTCCAGCGCCTGCCAGGCGGCCTGCCAGGCCGGCAGGTCGCCACGCAGCAGGGCCTGGCGCGGGGCATCGGCCACTTGCAACGGCCACGTGGGCCAGCCGGTATCGGCCACGGGCATGCCGGTGCCGCTGAGCCAGAAGGAATTCACGCTCAAGGCGCGCCGCGATTCACGCTCGTCGTTCACTGGGTGCTGGTACAGCAGCATCTGCACCTCGTTCTGCAGGCGGCGCAGCAGACGGGCCTGCGGGTGGTCAGGCATCCACAGGTCGGGGTTGCGGCCGATGACGCGGTCGAGCGAGGCACTGGGCATATCGCCCAGGGCGGCGTTGCGGACATACCAGCGCAGGGGGGATCCCCAGGTCATCTCCCAGCCTTCGCTCTCGAACAGCGGCCGCACGGCATTGAACAGGGTGCGCGATTCGCCCTCGCTCAGGGCCAGTTCATGGGGGTGCAGCAGTGTGAGGTGATCACGCCCCATCAGCCAGTGCGAAGGGGTCATCAGCCCCCAGGCTTCGCCCTGATGGGTGGGCAGGCCATCCAGGTGGGCCCACAGCGCGGCCCAGGGGGGCTGTGCGGCAGGCAGGGTGTCCCTGTCGCCAGGCTGGGCGTCGGGCCAAGCCACGGCACCGGCCAGGAAGCGCTCGTGCGGGCCAGCCCGCTGGTATTCGTCGCCACGCAGCCATTGCTGTTCGGTCAGGCGTTCCAGCAGGGCCTGCAGCGCCGGCAGTTCGGGCAGGGCATCGGCCATGTCCTGCCCGGGGCGGGCTTCTTCCTGCGGCTCGGCCAGGCCCACGGCCCAGGGGATCACGAGGTGGTCGACGCCCGGCACACAGGGCAGGGGTGGGGTCAGGTCTGCGGGAGCAGCGGAAGGCGCGGGCATGGGGTGGATTATCGAATGAGTACACTGCGCACACCATGAAGCTTCCCTATGAATGGCGCATCGGCTGGCGCTACACGCGGGCCGGGCGCAGCGCCCGGCGCAACGGATTCATTTCCTTCATCTCGGGCGTGTCCGTGATCGGCATCGCCCTGGGCGTCGCCGCCCTGATCATCGTGCTCTCTGTGATGAACGGCTTCCAGAAGGAGGTGCGCGACCGCATGCTCTCGGTGGTGTCCCACGTGGAGCTGTTCGATTCCCGAGGTGCCCCCCTGAGTGACTGGCAGGCGCTGGCGGCCCAGGCCCGCAAGAACCCCGCGGTGGTGGGGGCGGCGCCCTTCGTGCCTGCCCAGGCCTTGATCGCCCGTGGCGAGGACATGCGCGGCGTGCTGGTGCGCGGCATCGACCCGGCCCGCGAGGCCGAGGTCACGCCGCTGGCGCGTGGCCTGCAGCCGGTGCTGAACAAGTTGCAGCCCGGCGGCTGGGGCGTGGTGATGGGCGGTGAACTGGCCCGCAGCATGGGCGTGCATGTGGGGGATCCGGTCACCCTGGTGGCACCCAGTGGCCAGGTCACGCCGGCCGGGGTGGTGCCCCGCCTCAAGCAGATGGTGGTGGTAGGCACCTTCGAGGCCGGCCACTACGAATACGACAGCGGTCTGGTCATGGTGCACATGGACGACGCCGCCCGTCTGTTCCGCACCGGCGGGCCCACGGGCGTGCAGATCCAGCTCAAGGATGCGCAGCAGGCCCGGGCGGTTGGCAATGAGCTGGCCGAGTCGCTGGGGCCGGACGTCGTCGTGCGCGACTGGACGCACACCAACCGCAACTGGTTCGATGCCGTGCAGGTGGAAAAGCGCATGATGTTCATCATCCTCACCCTGATCGTCGCGGTGGCGGCCTTCAACCTGGTCTCCACCCTGGTGATGACGGTGACCGACAAGCGCGCCGACATCGCCATCCTGCGCACGCTGGGTGCCAGCCCCGCCTCGGTGATGGGCATCTTCATGGTGCAGGGGGCGCTGTCGGGCGTGCTGGGCACGCTCTCGGGGCTGGGCCTGGGTCTGCTGGTGGCCTTCAACATCGATGTGATCGTGCCCTTCATCGAGGGCCTGCTCGGCGTGCACTTCCTGCCGGGCAGCATCTACCTGATCAGCAAGATGCCCAGCGAGCCTCAATCGGCCGACATCATCCCCATCGCGGTGCTGTCCATGGTGCTGGCGCTGCTGGCCACCCTCTACCCCAGCTGGCGTGCCAGCCGCGTGCAGCCGGCCGAAGCCCTGCGCTATGAATAAGAACCGGAAAGGCACTCGCGCATGAGCGAAATCATTCTGTCGGCCCAGGGCGTGCACAAGCGCTATGAAGAGGGCCCCCTGGACGTGAGCGTGCTGCAGGGGGTGGACCTGAGCGTGTCCTATGGGCAATCGCTGGCCATCGTGGGCCAGTCCGGCTCGGGCAAGAGCACCCTGTTGCATGTGCTGGGCGGCCTGGACCTGCCCACGCAGGGCCGTGTGATGCTGATGGGACGTGACTGGGCCGGGATGAACCCCGCCGAGCAGGGCCGCTGGCGCAACCAGCATCTGGGCTTCGTTTACCAGTTCCACCACCTGCTGCCCGAGTTCTCGGCGCTGGACAACGTGGCCATGCCCTTGCTGATCCGCCGCCTGCCGATCGACGAAGCCCGCCGCGCTGCCCTGGCCGTGCTGGCGCAGGTGGGCCTGGGCGCCCGTGCCGAGCACCGCCCGGCGGAGCTGTCCGGCGGTGAGCGCCAGCGCGTGGCCGTGGCGCGTGCACTGGTCACCAAGCCGGCCTGCGTGCTGGCTGACGAACCCACCGGCAACCTTGATCGCCGCACGGCCGATGGTGTCTTCGCGCTGATGCGCGAGGTGGCTCGAGAGCAGGGTACGGCACTGATCATGGTGACGCACGATGAGGCGCTGGCACAGCGCTGCGATGTGCAGGCGCATCTGATCGAGGGGCGCCTGAGCCTCTGAGTGCGTCCTTGGTGATGGCCGCTTGGCCATTTGCCCCTGCCGGCCTGCCGGGGCTTGCACCCGGGGCATGATGACGCCATGGCCGATTTCTGGATCGACACCCACAGCCACCTCGATGCGCCCGAGTTCGACCCGGACCGTGGCGAGGTGATCGCGCGTGCGCGTGAGGCCCATGTGCGACAGGTGGTGGTGTCCATCACGCCGGGCACCTTCGAGGCGGCTCGGCAGGCGGCCATCGACTGCGACGGCGCCTACGCGCTGGGCAGCCACCCTCTCTTTGTCAACGAGGTGGGCGACGATGCGCCCGGGCGTCTGCGCGACGCCTTGCACCGCTGGCGCGATGACCCCCGCCTGGTGGCCGTGGGCGAGATCGGCCTGGATGGCTTCGTGCCCGGAATCCAGGACGAGGCCAGCCGCGAACGGCAGGACACCCTCTATGCCGCTCAACTGGCCGTGGCCCAGGAGGCTGGCCTGCCCGTGATCCTGCACGTTCGCCGCACGGCGGACCAGTTGCTCAAGCACCTGCGGCGCATGAAGGCCGAAGGTCGCCCAGTATCCGGTGGCATCGCCCATGCCTTCAACGGCAGCGAACAGCAGGCCGAGGCCTTCGTCGAACTGGGCTTCTGCCTGGGTTTCGGCGGCGCCATGACCTTTGATCGTGCCTTGCAGATCCGCCGCGTCGCGGCCTGGCTGCCCGAAGCCCATCTGGTGCTGGAGACCGATTCGCCCGACATCCCGCCGCACTGGCTCTACAAGACGGCCGAGGCGCGCGCCCGGGGCGAACGAAGCCGTAATGAACCGTCGCAATTGCCACGCATCGCCGAGACCTTGGCCGAATTGCGAGGCTGGCGCGTCGAGCAGGCCCGGCGGATCACCACCCGCAACGCGCTGCGCGTGCTGCCCCGGCTCGGTGCCCTGATGGGATGACCGAGCACGGGTGGATGGCCGCGTCCACCATGTCGCGCTGGAGCGCGGCGTCCGCAGGCCGATCCGTCACGCCAAGCCAACTTGCTCGAACACTTCGCGCCAGGCCGCCACCTTGCGCTCGAACGACCACGATGCATTGGCCGGGCTGGTCGAGGGCAGCTTCACCACAGGCAGTCCCAGTGCCTGCGTGATCTTCATGTGCCTTGCCGATTCGCCGCCGTTGTGGGCAATGGCCTGCAGGCCGGGCGCCCAAGCCTTCAGCCGGTGCAGCGGGTTCAGTTCGGCCTGCTCGATGTCGCTGTCCAGGCTGCCTTCGCGCAGGCAGCTGGCGTAGACATCCCAGATGCCCAGGCCTCGCCGCTGTGCTTCGGCGATGCGCTCCGCGTAGGGCCTGCGCTGCAGGGCCGCATCGCCGTGCAGCGCCCACAGCACGGACAGGATGGGCCAGAAGTGGTTGCGCGGGTGCGCGTAATACTGCTGCTCCACCAGCGAGGCCACGCCAGGAAAGCTGCCCAGCACGATCAGCCTGGTTCGCGGCGAGATGATGGGCGCCAAACCCTGCAAGGGTGTCGGCTGTGCCTGGCCATCGGTGGGCAGAGGTGGGGCGGCGGGCGGGGCAGGGCGCGGGGGGCGGGGCATACCCGGCCATTATTCCCAAAGCCCCGCCATGCGACACTCACGCCCCGTGAAACGCCCCAAGAAATCCATCCTGGCCGAGGCCACCATCTCCGAAGAGCGCGGGATCCGCTACCTGCACCTGGGCACGCCCTGGATCCAGGGCGCCATGCGCATCCGCAAGCCGCTCAAGCTGGAGCTGGAGTACATCCAGCGCATGATGGCCTGGCTGCTGCTGCGGCCTGAAAACGCGCTGCCCGGCACCCGCTGCCTGCAGCTGGGCCTGGGCACCGGCGCCCTCACCAAGTACTGCCATGCGGTGCTGCGCCTGCCCACCACCGTGGTCGAGATCAACTCCGGCGTGATCGCAGCCTGCCGCGCATGGTTCCACCTGCCCTTTGACGACGAGCGCCTGACCGTGCTCGAACAGGATGCGGCACGGTTCGTGGTCGATCCTGCACACACGGCGGCTTTCGACGCCCTGTGTGTCGACTTGTATGACCACGAGGCCGCCAGCCCGGTGCTGGACGACGAAGCCTTCTACCGTGCCTGCTGGAGCGTGCTCGACGATGGTGGCGTGATGAGCGTGAACTTGTTCGGGCGCGACGCCAGCTTCGACCGCAGCGCCGAGCGCATCGCCGCCGCGTTCGGGGCGAACCGCATGGCCATGCTCAAGCCCACCACCGAAGGCAACACCATCGTGCTGGCCTGGAAGGGTTTTGACTTGCCCCCGCGTGACGAGTTGGCGTCAAGAGGGGAAACTTTACAAGCCCGCTGGGAGCTGCCTGCGCGAAAATGGGTCAAGCTTCTGTCGCCGTTCGCCGGCACTGCAAAGCGCTGACCTCTCCCTGAGTCGCAACCCGCCGCCCCACCATCGCCATGAGTGCTGTGCCTCCCGTCGCCAACCTGACGCCCCAACCCGCCGCGCCCCAGGCGCGGCCGCACC
Organism: Burkholderiales bacterium UBA1834; assembly: GCA_002339015.1. GTDB lineage: Bacteria > Pseudomonadota > Gammaproteobacteria > Burkholderiales > Burkholderiaceae_C > Aquabacterium. Next base: position 40,983 of record DDJC01000065.1, on the reverse strand, counting down.
AGCGGCCCATCACCCACAAGGGGCCGCTGGATTGGAAGCTGCTGGTCACCTGGCTCACGGAGGACAATGTCATCGCGCTCAAGGATGCCGAGCGTGTGGCGCAGCGGTTTTCCGCCGGTGGCAGCGCGCAGCATCCGTTGGTGCGCCTGGCCGGCCTTGGCCTGGCGCGCCAGGACACCGGCACCGTGCTCGAACTCGAGCCCCTGACCGAGTGGCTGGCTGCGCGCGTGGCCATGCCCTATGTGCGCATCGACCCGCTCAAGGTGGACGTGGCCCGTGTGGCCGATGTCATGTCCATCAACTATGCCGAGCGCCGCAAGTCCCTGCCCATCCAGGTGGGGCTGAACGAGATCACCATCGCCACCTGCGAGCCGCTGGATGTCGGCTGGATCGACGAGATCCTGGCGCATACCAAGAAGTCCATCCGCCTGGTGGTGGCCAGCCCGCTGGAGCTGCAGCGCTACCGCACCGAGTTCTACACGCTGGCCAAGTCGGTCCGCGATGCCAACAAGAAGACCGGCGACAGCACGGCCAGCAGCTTCGAGCAGCTGGTGGAGCTGGGCCGTACCAACCGCCAGCTCGATGCCAACGACCAGGGCATCATCCAGGTGGTCGATTGGCTCTGGCAGTACGCCTTCGATCAGCGCGCCTCGGACATCCACCTCGAGCCGCGCCGCGACATGGGCGCCATCCGCTTTCGCATCGACGGCGTGATGCACATGGTCTACCAGGTGCCGCTGTCGGTGATGCAGGCCATGACGGCGCGCATCAAGCTGCTGGGCCGCATGGACGTCGTCGAAAAGCGCCGCCCGCTCGACGGCCGCATCAAGACGCGCAACCCCGCTGGCGAAGAGGTGGAAATGCGCCTGGCCACCATGCCCACCGCCTTCGGCGNNGTGATGCGCATCTTCGACCCGGACAACACCCTCAAGACCTTCGATGCGCTGGGTTTCGCCCCGCAGGAGCTGGCGATCTGGGAACAGCTGGTCGGCCGCTCGCACGGCATCATCCTGGTCACCGGCCCCACGGGCTCGGGCAAGACGACCACGCTGTACTCCACCCTCAAGCGCCTGGCCACCGAAGAGGTCAACGTCTGCACGGTCGAGGACCCGATCGAAATGATCGAGCCCTCCTTCAACCAGACCCAGGTGCAGCCCAACATCGACCTGGGCTTCGCCGAGGGGGTGCGTGCGTTGATGCGGCAGGACCCGGACATCATCATGGTCGGCGAAATCCGCGACCGCGAAACCGCCGACATGGCGATCCAGTCGTCCCTCACGGGGCACTTGGTGTTCTCCACCTTGCACACCAACGATGCCGCCTCGGCCGTGACGCGGCTGGTCGACATCGGCGTGCCGGCCTACCTGATCAGCGCCACCGTGATCGGCGTGCTGGCGCAGCGCCTGGTGCGTACCCTGTGCGTGGCCTGCAAGAAGCCGGACGAATCCCTCACCGCCGAGATGCTGACCGAAACCATCAAGCCCTGGCGCCTGAACGGCACGCCGCGCCCCTACAAGCCCGTGGGCTGCCTCGAGTGCCGCATGACGGGCTACAAGGGCCGTGTGGGCCTGTATGAGCTGCTGCCGCTCAGCGAGGCCATCCGCCAGACCATGCACCCCACCGTGGACATGGCGCGCCTTCGCCAGCAGGCCGTGCAGGAAGGTCTCAAGCCCCTGCGCCTGGGCGGCGTCATGAAGGTGGCCGAAGGTGTCACCACGCTCGACGAAGTGCTTCGCAACACCCCGCAGTGGGAGATCTGAGCCTCCACGGCTGAGGGCCGCGTTCAGCCCGGCACAGGCGCCGAAAACTGCTCCACCACCACCTCGCAGCCGATGCCGTGAGGCTCCAGCTCGTGCCAGGTCACCGTGCCGCCCAACTGCTTGGTTCGCTTGCGCACGCCACCCAGGCCCAGCCCGTGCGACCAGGATTCAGGGGATCGGCCCAGGCCGTTGTCCGTCACCGAGAGCGTCAACCGATCATCCTTGAAGGTCAGCGCCACCCGGACGCGGTTGGCCTTGGCGTGGCTGATGGTGTTGTTGACCAGCTCGCGCAGGATGCGGGTCAGCGCAGACCACTGCACCACGGTGAGCTCGACATCCTCGTCCTGCGTGAACTGCCAGTCCAGCTCGCAGCGCGCCACATGCAGTCGGTGGCTGAGGTCACGTTTCCATTCGCTGGCTGCATCACTCAGGGTGTGGGTCTGCACGGCCAGCCCGCGCGTGAGCGTCTTCAGATCCTGCAGCGTGTGGCGGATGTAGTCCTCGATCTCGGGGTTGGGGGCCTGGTACATCAAGGTGAGCAGGCGCGCGCCGATGTCGTCGTGCAGATCCTGCGCCAGGCGCATGCGCTCCTCGCTGCGGCCGCGCTCCACCGCGCGGTCGAAGGTGAGCACGCGGTGCAGCTGCTCGACAATGCGATCGGCCAGGCGGGCATCTTCCGAGGTGAACAGGCGCCGACCCTTGTCCGCGTGCTTGAGCACGAACACCTTGGTGCAGCCCTCGGTATGGGACAGATGGGGCAGCGGGACCAGCAGGATCCCGCCGTTGCCTCGCAGCGCCGTGGTGGGCACATCGCCTTGCACCAGGCTGATCTCGATCGGGTCGAACAGCTCGCGCATCAGGCGGGCCATCAGGTCGTCGAGCCGGTCGGGGCGGCGCTCCAGCTCGCGGGCAATCCGGTACAGGCGCTCGAACAGTCGCTCGGTGGTGATGGGGTCGCGGCTGAGCACGTTGGTCATCACCCAGCGGCGGATGCTGAGGTATACGCCGAAGGACAGGAACAGCGACAGCGTCATCGACGTGAACTGCCCCAGCGAGAACACCGCCACGAAGAGCAGGTCCAGCGAGGCGGCCACCGTGCTGGAGGCCGCCAGCAGCGAGAACTCCTGCAGGATCTGTTTGGAGCGCGACAGGTAGGGCGACAGCAGCAATTGAGAGGCGAAGAACACATGCCAGGTCATCACCCCGAAGGTGGTGACGTTGAGTTGCATGTCCGGGCGTGTGGTGGCCATGGTCACGGCCACGCTCAGCAGGATCCAGCTGCCCAGCGTGATGCTGGTGAAGCGCCGCAGCACCAGCGTGAAGGGGTGCGGCGCCTGCCTGTAGGTCAGCGTCATGAAGCAGATGGCGGCCAGCACCAGCAGGGCACAGCTGCCCTGCACCCACCACCAGTGCCAGGCCGGCGTGAGGTAGGACAGGGCCAGCCCCACCGCCACGGCCGCCGCCCAGCCCCCCAGCGCGACCAGGCCCCAGCCGCGCAGCCGCCGCGGGTGCAGTACGGCCACCTGGATCATGGCCGCGGCGGACACGATGTCCAGCCCTGTGCGCAGGCTGGCATCAAGGTCCACGAACCACACCGGCATGAACAGGTCCAGATTGGATTCGGCGGCGATCAGCAGCAGGTGCGCGCCCTGGGTCAGGGCCAGCAGGGCGAAGGCCGCGTTGCGCCACTGCGGCCCGGCCAGGAAGACCACGGCGCCCACGCCCGTCACGACCAGGGCCAGTGCTGACAGCATCCAAAACAGGGGCGTCAGGCCACTCCAGCCACGCTGCGCCACCAGCACCGGCTCATCCGGCGCATTGACCAGCTCCAGCACCACGACGCCCCCCCCGGGGGGCAGCATGGCGGCCGCAGCGGCCAGCCGGCGGTGCAGCGCCGCATAGTGTTCGCGGGCCCTGGCATCCGGGATCCAGCGGGCGCTGTGCTGCAGGGCCAGGAGCTCGATGGGGGCTTCCAGCACGGTCGCCGAGCCGCCGGATAAGGTCTGCTCGACCCGCACGCCTTCGATCGCGTGGCCTTCCAGGCGCTGCAGTGTGGGTGTGGTGGCGGTCACGATCTTGACCGAGCCTTCGGGCGCGGCCTTGAGCGTCACGGGCAGGCGGGGCTGCACAGTGAGCCATTGCGCCAGCGCGAACACCAGCACGCAGCCCCCCAGGATCACACCCACCAGCAGGCGCAGGCGCCAACCTATCCAGCGGGGCAGGTGGCTGCCGCTTTGAAGGGCTTCGTCGAGGGTGGTGGGGCCGTGCCGATCGCTGAGGCTGAGATCGCCGGCGCCCGACGGCGAGGTCACACCAGGCCCTGCTTGCTGGCGAGCACGGCCGCCTCAGCGCGGCTGGAAACGTTGAGTTTCTTGTAGATGGACTTGATGTGGTCGTTCACGGTGAACCACTTGATGCCCATCAGGTTGGCGATTTCCTTGATCGTGAAGCCCTTGCTGAGGTAGGTCAGCACTTCACTCTCGCGTGGCGTGAGCCGTTCATGGTCCATCGGTGCGGCAGGGGCTGCGGGCGCTGCCGCCACGGCCATGCTGACCGAGCCACCGCCGGTGTGCAGCACACTGGACGCGGGCGCAGGAAAGCCCTCGCCGGTGCGGAAGTGCGTGAGCAGGCGCCGTGCGATGGCGGGCGACAGCGGTGGCTGACCGCGCACGATCTTCTGCAGCTCTTCGACCAGCACCTCGAAGCGGTCCTCCTTGAGCAGGTAGCCGTCGGCGCCGCACTGCAGCGCCGGGAACAGGTGCTCGTCGTCAGAATAGAGCGTGGTGACGATGCGCGTGGCCGGGTAGTTCGCCAGCTCCGTCAGCAACTCCAGCCCGCTGCCGTCGGGCAACTCCAGATCGACCAGGATGAGCTGGTAAGGATCGGCCGAGGCTGCCGCGCGCTGCCCTGCGGCATGCCCCAGCAGGCGCCGCACGGCTTCCAGGTCACCAGCTTCGGTGATGCTGCTCACGTCGCTGAAGCTCTCTCGAACCACGCGACACAAGAAACCCCGTGCAACGGGGTTGTCTTCAAGAATCAGTACTTTGACCGCCATGACTTGCTCCCGAGGAGGCGCCAACTGAACAGGCCCCCTGGGTTGAAAACGCTGCGCCCGAACGATGCTGATGCCGCACCTTGCCGGGGGGAGGCCCCCTGTTTCCAACCGAAACGAAACCGGGCCCATTATCGTCCGGCGCGCGCCAATGCGACAGACCCCCAAGAGGGGCCGTCACCGAAGAACGTGTCTGCCCGCCTACAATGTGCCCATGCGTATCTTGATCGCCAACGACGATGGTTACCTGGCCCCAGGTCTGGAAGCCCTCGTGCAGGCCTGCGAAGGGCTGGGCCATATCGATGTCTTCGCCCCAGAGCGCAACGCCAGCGGGACCTCCAATTCCCTGACATTGCATCAGCCGCTCACCGTTCACACGGCCCGCAATGGTTTTCGTTTTGTTACAGGAACACCCTCCGATTCCGTCCATCTGGCCCTCACGTCGGGCCTGATCGAAACCCCTGATCTGGTGTTGTCCGGAATCAACAACGGCGCCAACATGGGCGACGACACGCTCTATTCCGGCACCGTGGCCGCGGCCACCGAGGGCTTTCTGTTCGGGATTCCTGCCATCGCGTTCTCGCTCACCGACAAGGGCTGGACCCACCTGGAGCCCGCCGCGAAGGTGGCTCGCCGTGTGGTCGAGCATGTGCTGGCCCGCCCGCCCGGCACGGGCGCCTGGCTGCTCAACGTGAACATCCCGGCGATCCCTGATTGCGAGCAGGCTCCCTGGCAGATCACCCGCCTCGGGCGCCGCCACGCCAGCCGTCCGGCCATCGCCACCAGCAACCCGCGCGGCGAGCCCATCTACTGGATCGGCCCGGCTGGCGAGGCGCGTGATGAAGGTGATGGCACCGATTTCCAGATTACCCGCGCAGGTGGGGTGTCCATCACCCCGCTGCAGGTGGACATGACCGATCACGCCACCCTGCCGCGCTGGCGGGACTGGGTGGGCACGCCGCCCGGCGGCGAAGGCGCTGCCGCATGAGCACGCCGCCTGGCGGTCAGCGCACCCGGCGTTTTCCGCTGAGCCTGGACCGCGTGGCTGCTCCCGCCAAGCAGGCACCCGCGCGTGAACTGCTGCGCCCGCAGGCACCGCTGGAGCAGGCCGCCCGTGACCGCCAGCGCCTGAACACACCGCAGGGCCTGGGCATGGATTCCCGCGCCGTGCAGCGCCGCATGGTCGAGCGCCTGCAGGCCGATGGGATTCGCAACCCGCGGCTGCTGCAGGCCTTCGGTACCATTCCCCGGCACTGGTTCGTGGATTCGGCCCTGGTCAACCAGGCCTACGAGGACACCAGCCTGCCCATCGGGCTGGGTCAGACCATCTCCAAGCCGTCGGTGATCGGTTCGATGATCGAGTTGCTGTGCACTCGCCCCGGCGTGGCACCCGAGGCGGCCTTCCCGCTGGGGCAGTGCCTGGACATCGGCACGGGCTGCGGTTATCAGGCGGCCTTGCTCTCTTGTCTGTCACGGCGTGTCGTGTCGATCGAACGCCTGCGCGATCTGCACCTGAAGGCCCGCACCAACCTTGATCGGCTTCGGGCCGGCCTGCCTGGCTGGCAGGACGTGCGGCTGGTGTATGGTGACGGCATGCTCGGCCATGCGCCCAATGCGCCCTACGACACCATCATCGCTGCGGCGGGTGGCGCTGCCTTGCCTCCGGCGTGGCTGGACCAGTTGGCCCCGGGCGGGCGCCTGGTTGCCCCCATGGAAGACCCCAGGACCGGCACACAGATCCTGACCATCGTGGACCGCCTGCCCAATGGGCAACTGCAGCAGGCCACGGCCGGGCAGGTGCTCTTCGTACCTCTAAAATCAGGCACGACGTGATGTCTCGGCTTGTTCGCTTCAACATGCACCACACGCACAACATCTACAAGCTGCTCGCCGCCGTGGCGGCAGCACTCACTTTCGCCGGCTGTTCCACCCCGATCAACAAGGCGCCGGTCGAAGACCGCGGCCGTGTCGGCACGGGCCTGAGCCCCAACCGCCTGCCCCCGGGCGCAGAAAACGCCGGCAAACCCGGCTACTACACCGTCAAGCCGGGTGACACGCTGATCAGGGTGGCCCTCGAGACCGGGCAGAACTGGCGCGATCTGGCCGCCTGGAACCAGCTGGACAATCCCAACCTGATCGAGGTAGGACAGGTGCTGCGCGTGGTGTCGCCCTCGGTCGATGCCGCGGCCCAGGCCGCCGCGCCGGCTGCCACGGCCACCAGCGGCAATGTGCTGCCGGCGGCCAAGCCCGTCACCACCTCCAAGGTCGAGGCTCGCAGCCTGGATGCCAAGCCCTTGCCCGCCGCCGCGGGCAGCAGCACGGCCTCGGCCGCCAGCAGTGCCGCTAAGCCGGCCTCTGGCACGACGGAAGCCACGGCATCCGCACCGGCCGCAGCCCCGGTTGCTGCTTCCACAGACCGCGATGCCGATGAGCCTGCTTGGCAATGGCCCGCCTCGGGCCCTGTGCTGGGCAGCTTCGAAGAAGGCAAGCGCAAGGGGCTGGTGCTGGGGGGCAAGGCGGGTGATCCGGTCTTCGCTGCCGCCGATGGCCGCGTGGTGTATGCCGGCTCCGGCCTGCGTGGCTATGGCAACCTGATCATCATCAAACACAACGCGCAGTACCTCACCGCCTACGCTCACAACCAGACGCTGCTGGTCAAGGAAGACCAGGCCGTGCGCAAAGGCCAGAAGATCGCCGAGATGGGCAGTACCGACGCCGATCGCGTGCAACTGCATTTCGAGGTGCGCAAGCAGGGCAAGCCGATCGACCCGGCCAAGTCGCTGCCCGCGCGCTGATCCTGTACGGTGCCACGCCCGCCTCGGGCCGGGCCATGAAAGAGCCGTCATCCCCTGAGACAATCGGGGGATGACCGACGAGATTCTTTCCACTTCCCCTGCCACGTCCCCTCAGGCACCTACCCCAGCCGCCACGGTGGCCCCCATCGATGAGGCTGCGGCTGCCGTGCCGCCCCACCTGCAATGGCTGAAGGTCGAATCGCTCGACCTTGAAGCGCAGGGGGTGGCCCATCGCCCCGATGGCAAGGTTGTCTTCATCGAAGATGCACTGCCTGGCGAAGAGGTGCGCGTGAGCGTCACCCGCCGCAAGAACAACTGGGAACAGGCCACGATGGCCGAGCGCCGCAGCGAGAGCGCGCAGCGCGTCACTCCTCGCTGCACCTACTTCGGCCTGTGCGGCGGCTGCAAGATGCAGCACTTCCATCCTTCCGCGCAGGTGGCGGTCAAGCAGCGCGTGCTGGAAGACAACCTCTGGCACCTGGGCAAGGTCAAGCCCGAGACGCTGCTGCGCCCGATCGAAGGGCCCACCTGGGGCTACCGCTACCGCGCGCGCCTGTCGGTGCGCCATGTGCCCAAGAAGTGCGCCGTGCTGGTGGGCTTCCATGAGCGCAAGTCGCGCTACGTGGCCGACATGCAGACCTGCGAGATCCTGCCGCCGCACATCAGCCGCCTGCTGATGCCCTTGCGCGAACTGGTCTATGCCATGGACCAGCGTGACCGCCTGCCACAGATCGAGGTGGCCGTGGGCACGAGCGTGACGGTGCTGGTGCTGCGCCACCTGGAAGCGCTCAGCGCCGCGGATGTGCAGCGCCTGCGCGATTTCGCGGCCGAGCACAGCGCCTGGGAGGGCGGGCGCCATACCCTGTCGTGGTGGCTTCAGCCCAAGGGGCCAGACACCGTGCACCCGCTGGACGAAACCCTGCCCGGGCTGGACTACACCCTGCCCGAGTTCGGCATCACGATGCCCTTCAAGCCAACGGACTTCACGCAGGTCAACCACCACATCAACCAGGTGCTGGTGGGCCGTGCGCTGCGGCTGCTCGATGTGAAGCCTGACGAGCGCGTGATCGACTGGTTCTGCGGCCTGGGCAACTTTACCCTGCCGTTGGCCACGCAGGCGCGCGAGGTGCTGGGCATCGAAGGCAGCGAACAGCTGGTGGCCCGGTCGCGCGAGAACGCGCGGGCCAATGGCGTCGATGCCAAGACCAGCTTCGTGGCGCGCAATCTGTTCGAGATCACGCCGGCCGAACTGGCCAGCTACGGGCAGGCCGACAAGTGGCTGGTGGACCCGCCGCGTGAAGGGGCATTCGCCCTGGCCAAGGCCGTGGCCGATCTGCACCAGGATCCGTCGCTGGTGCCGGGCTGGGTGCCTCCAAAGCGCATCGTGTACGTGAGCTGCAACCCGGCCACGCTGGCGCGCGATGCCGGCCTGCTGGTGCACCAGGGCGGCTACCGTTGTGTGTCGGCCGGCGCGGTCAACATGTTCCCGCACACCGCCCACGTCGAGAGCATGGCAGTGTTCGAGAAGCGCTGAGCCGCGTCAGGCCATCACGGGCCCGGCGATGTGGACGATGTGTTGTCCGGTGCCACAGGCCCGCCGCTCACCGCGCACTGCTGGCACAGGCAGGCCATGGGTTGACGCCCGGCCACGCGCGCCCGGGCCAGTGGCGACACCTTGATTTCGCGGCACCAGCACGGCGTGTCGACACTGCCGCTGCGAGCGGGCGCACAGGCGTTGGGCCCACCGCACAGGGGGCAGGCGTGATACGGCAGGGGCGTGGGGCTGGTCATTGTGTCGGGTCTGCTGGCGGCATTGTGGTACCCAGGCCCGTGCATGGCAACGTCATGGTGCCGTTCAAAGCAGACGCGTGCCCAGGGGCACATTCCGGTCGGGTACGCACAGGGCCACGTCGCCCTGTTCGTTGTGAAAGCCCGTGACCAGGCACGTCGACATGATCGACCCAATCTGCTTGGGTGGGAAGTTCACCACCGCCACCACCAGTCGCCCGGCCAGTTGTTCGGGCGTGTACAGCGCCGTGATCTGTGCGCTGGATTTGCGCAGGCCGAGCTCCGGGCCGAAGTCGACCTGCAGGATGTAGGCGGGCTTGCGTGCTTTCGGGAACGGCTCGGCGCTCACGATGCGTCCCACGCGCAACTCCACTTTCATGAACTCGTCCCATGTCAGGGAGGGGTGGGGCGCACGGGGCCCGGGCTCGGTCATGGCGGTCATTCACATCGTCTGGCTTCGGGAGGCTCTCATCGTGCCAGAGATGCGCCTGCTCGCGCAGGCCTCAACGCAGGCTGGTGCGGCCAAGCCTCTTGGCGTTGGCCACCGCGCGGCGATGCACCGGCCCCAGGCCCTGGCCCAGGATGCCCAGCGTGGCCTTCTGCCACTGCGCGATGGCGTTGCCGCCGGATGGCGAAGGGCGGCTCCAGGGCATCCACATGGCCTGCATGGCGCTGGTCCACATCTGCGTCTGCATCTGCATCTGCACGCGCCAGGCCTGCATGGCCATCGCCATCCATGATTCCTGGAAGGCCGCGACTTTTTCGGCCCCCATGAGGTGAAACTCCTTGCGGTCTCGCGCCGACGGCGTGTGACCAGCCAGGGCCATGCGCGTGAGGCGATGCGCCATCACCTGTGGTGTGGCAAGGGCCAGCTCGGCGGTCTGCGTGGCCAGCGATCGGGCTTTGCGGGTGGAAGGCATGGAGGCTCCTGGGCAAGTGGGTGGAATGGTGATTCAGCCCAGTGTGCATGGATGCCAGCGTTGTTGGCGTACGTGGGCATCTTGTCCTCGCCGTGGCAGGGGTGCTTGCGCGCGCCATGAAAAACGGCCTGCAGGCAGGCCGTTGGAATGAGATGCCGCTGCGTGCGGCGATTGATCAAAGCACTTCGGAGGCGAAATCTGCCAGACGCGAGCGTTCGCCGCGCGCCAGGGTGACGTGTCCGCTGTGCGGCCAGCCCTTGAACTTGTCGACGGCGTAGGTGAGGCCCGAACTGCCTTCGGTCAGGTAGGGCGTGTCGATCTGCGCCAGGTTGCCCAGGCAGATGATCTTGGTTCCCGGGCCTGCGCGTGTGATCAGGGTCTTCATCTGCTTGGGCGTGAGGTTCTGGGCCTCGTCGATGATGACGATCTTGTTGAGGAAGGTGCGCCCGCGCATGAAGTTCATGCTCTTGATCTTGATCTTGCTGCGCACCAGTTCGTTGGCGGCGGCACGCCCCCATTCGCCGGCGCCACCCGTGCCGCTGTCGCCGCGAGAGAGAACTTCGAGGTTGTCGTCGAGGGCGCCCATCCAGGGCGACATCTTTTCTTCCTCGGTGCCGGGCAGGAAGCCGATGTCCTCGCCCACCGGCACCGTCACGCGGGTGACGATGATCTCGGTGTAGCGGCGGTCATCGAGCACCTGGCTGAGCGCGGCGGCCAGGGTCATCAGCGTCTTGCCGGTACCGGCCGAGCCCGTCAGCGTCACGAAGTCGCATTCCGGGTCCATCAGCAGGTTCAGTGCGAAGTTCTGTTCACGGTTGCGGGCCGTCACGCCCCACACGGCGTTCTTCTGATGGGTGTAGTCCTTCAGGGTCTTGAGCGTGGCGGTCTTGCCGGTGATTTCGGTGACCTTGCCATACCAGGGGCTGGCGCCGGGGCTTTCGAGGTAGACGAACTGGTTGACCAGCAGTGCCGGCACCATGGGGCCGCTCACGCGGTAGTAGGTGATGCCGTTCTGCTGCCAGCTCTCCATGCCCTTGCCGTGGCGGTCCCAGAAATCGGCCGGCAGCGGCAGCACGCCGGTGTAGAGCAGGTCGCCGTCTTCCAGCGTCTTGTCGTTGAAATAATCCTCGGCGGGCAGGCCCAGGGCGCGGGCCTTGATGCGCATGTTGATGTCCTTGGACACCAGCACCACATCGCGGCCCGCATGGCTGTCACGCAGGGCCTGCACCACGCCCAGGATCTGGTTGTCGGCCTTGCCCTGCGGCAGACCGGTGGGCAGCTGGATGTCCATTCCGGTGGTCTGGAAGTACAGCTTGCCGGCAGCCTCGACATGCCCCGTCTTGGCCAGCTCGATGCCCTTGGCAGGGTCAGCCTGCTGGCGGCTGCCCATGTCGGCGGCCAAGGCATCCAGGTCACGGCTGACCTGGCGGGCGTTGCGCGCCACTTCGGTCATGCCCTTCTTGTGCCCGTCCAGCTCTTCGAGCGTGATCATGGGCAGGTAGATGTCGTGCTCGTCGAAACGGAACAGCGACATCGGATCGTGCAGCAGCACATTGGTGTCCAGCACGAACAGCTTGGCCGGGCCTGTCGTCCTGCGCCGGCGGGTGGTGCCGCTGGTGCCCGTGGCGCGGCCGGTGGGGGCGGCGCTGGCGGGCTTGTCGGCGACATTGGACGGGCTGTCGCTGCCGGTGCGCTCGGCCACCGGCGAGTTGGGCTGGGCCGGCGGCACGATGACCGGCCTGCCGGCCGTGTCGCGGGCAGGGGCCTTGGCGGGGGCCGTGGCGGCCGGGGTGGGGCGCGGCACGAGTTCAAGCACGGGTGGCTGGGCGGGCGTGATGCGAGGCGCCGCCGGCGGGATGGCAACCACGGAAGCGCTGGTTTTGGCGCCGCGTTTCAACCCGGTCTTGGCCGGTTTGGGCTGGGACTCGTAGTCCGCAGTGGAGAGCATGTCAGCACGTTTGGCAGGCGGCTTGGGAAGAGGCATGGTGGCGTTCCGTCTTTCTTCAGGCTAGGCACAAACAAAAAGGCCGCACAACAGTGTGCGGCCTTGACCTTGAGCCGGGGCGCTCCGCCGACCGTTGGGGCCGGGGAGACAAGTCAGCGTGATGTCGATGACAACCCAGATGCATGAAACCCATTATGCACACTCGGTGGCGCGGGCCATCCGGGTCCCCATGGATGTCGGGGGGGTACAACAAGCACCACCTGTCACGCAATTCACAAAAGAAAGCGTTTAGGCTCCCTGGGTTGGGCTGAGGGGCCGCGACGTGATGTCAGGCGGCTTCCTTCTTGAGGCCCTTGACGGCGTCGAGCACTTCATCGACGTGGCCAGCCACCTTGATGCCACGCCATTCGGCGCGCAGCACGCCGTCGGCGTCGATCAGGAAGGTGCTGCGCTCGATGCCCTTGACCTTCTTGCCGTACATGATCTTGTTCTTGACCACGCCGAACATGTGGCAGAGCTTTTCTTCAGTGTCGGCGATCAGTTCGTAGGGCAACTCGAGGTTTTCCTTGAACTTGTCGTGCGAGGCCATGTTGTCGCGCGACACGCCGAAGATGACGGCGCCGGACTTGACGAATTCCTTGTGCTTGTCTCGGAACTGCATGGCCTCGGTCGTGCAGCCCGGGGTGTGGTCCTTCGGGTAGAAATAAAGGATCACAGTCTGCCCCTGGAAGGCTTGAGGCGTGAACTTCACACCACCCGTGGCAGCTGCTTCGAATTCCGGCAAAGGTTTGTTGAGAGCGGGTGTCATGTTGTAGTGCTGAGCGACCTGCGTGAATAACTCGTGATTATAAAACGAGCTTCGGGTCTATCCCCGACCCGCGGGAGCAATCCCTTCCCGAAAATGTGTGAGCCCCTGGATGCGGATTGGTTCATGGGATTTCACATTGAGGTGCCGGCAAGGCTCACGCGTGGATGATGAGGGCCGCCAGAACCTTGCGCCCTTCGGACATCAGCACGTTGTAGGTGCGGCACGCGGCCGGGGTGTCCATGGTTTCCACGCCGATGCCGGCCTCGATCAGCGGGCGCAGCACGGACGGATGGGCAAAGCGCAAGGCAGGACCGCTGCCCAGGATCACCAGTTCAGGCTTGAAGGGCAGGATTTCCGCGATGTGATCGGCGGTGAGGGCCGCCAGGTTCTCGGGGCCCCAGAGGCTCAAGGGCGCATCGCCGGGCACCAGCACGCTGGTGGTGTAGGGCTGGCCATTGACGGACACCTGGGTGCGCGTGACGGCGTGGATGATGTTGGTGCCCTCGGGGCGGTCGGGTTGGAACTTCATCGTGGCGGAAAATGGTGGCGGGCCATGGGCGTGCGTGGGTGCAGGCAGGGGGCGGCGTGTGGTTAAATTGTAGGTTCCCCCAGAAAAACCGCTTGCCGTGCCCGATTCAGGCGCAATGGCGGACCACATCCCACGCCACCGACGTCTCTTTGGAGCCTGTTTTGAAGCCGATCGCCAAGTCCAGCAAGCTTGCCAGCGTCTGTTACGACATCCGTGGGCCCGTGCTGGAAAAGGCGCGGCAGATGGAAGAAGACGGCCACAAGATCATCAAGCTGAACATCGGCAACCTGGCGGTGTTCGGCCTGGAGCCGCCCGACGAGATCGTGCAGGACATGATCCGCAATCTGTCCGGCGCCGCGGGCTACACTGATAGCAAGGGCCTGTTCGCGCCCCGCAAGTCGGTGGTGCACTATTGCCAGGAAAAGGGCATCCAGGGCGTCACGGTCGATGATGTCTACCTGGGCAATGGCGCCTCCGAGCTGATCGTGATGTCACTCAATGCCATGCTCAACGATGGCGACGAGGTGCTGCTGCCGGCGCCCGATTACCCACTTTACACGGCGGCGGTGTCGCTGTCGGGCGGTCGCCCCGTGCACTACATCTGCGACGAGCAATCCGACTGGTACCCCGACATCGCCGACATCAAGGCCAAGATCACGCCGAACACCAAGGCGATCGTCGTCATCAACCCGAACAACCCGACAGGCGCGCTCTACCCGGACAGCCTGCTGCAGGAGATCGTCGACCTGGCCCGCCAGCACAACCTCATCGTGCTGGCCGACGAGATCTACGACAAGACGCTGTACGACGGCAACACGCACACCTCGATCGCCTCGCTGGCCGATGACGTGCTGTTCCTCACCTTCAATGGCCTCTCCAAGAACTACCGTTCCTGCGGCTACCGCGCCGGCTGGATGGTGGTGTCCGGCGAGAAGCGCCATGCGCGTGATTACATCGAGGGCCTGAACATGCTGGCCTCAATGCGCCTGTGCGCCAACACGCCGGGACAGCTGGCTATCCAGACGGCGCTGGGCGGCTATCAGAGCATCAAGGACCTGGTCGTGCCGGGTGGTCGCCTGTGCAAGCAGCGCGATCTGGCCTATGACCTGCTCAACCAGATCCCGGGCGTGAGCGTGGTCAAGCCCAAGGGGGCGCTGTACATGTTTCCCAGGCTCGACCCGAAGATGTACCCCATTGCCGACGACCAGCAGTTCGCCTACGAGCTGCTGGCCGAAGAGAAGGTGCTGATCGTGCAGGGTACGGGTTTCAACTGGATCCACCCGGACCACTTCCGCCTGGTCTTCCTGCCCAACAGCGACGACCTGAGCGATGCCATCGGCCGCATTGCGCGCTTCCTGGACGGTTACCGCAAGCGCCACGCCTGATCTGATACGCGCCGGCACGTAGCCGTGCCTCCCATTTTTAGAACCCAAGAGACGCGGCCCACAAGGCTGTGCACCCCTGAGAGAGAAACGCATGAGCCAACCACAACTGCGACCCGTGCGGGTCGGCCTGCTGGGCATCGGAACCGTCGGCGGCGGCACCTTCACGGTGCTCAAGCGCAATCAGGAAGAGATCCGCCGCCGTGCCGGCCGCGGCATCGAGGTGGCCATGGTGGCCGATCTGAACACCGAGCTGGCCACCAAGGTGGTGGGCGATGCCGCCCAGGTGGTGTCGGACGCCCGCCAGGTGATCGCCAACCCCGACATCGACGTGGTGGTGGAGCTGATCGGCGGCTACGGCATCGCCAAGGCCCTGGTGCTCGAAGCCATCGCGGCCGGCAAGCACGTGGTCACGGCCAACAAGGCCCTGCTGGCCGTGCATGGCACCGAGATCTTCGCGGCCGCTCGCGCCAAGGGCGTGATCGTGGCCTTCGAGGCCGCCGTGGCCGGTGGCATCCCCATCATCAAGTCGCTGCGCGAGGGCCTGACGGCCAACCAGATCCAGTGGGTGGCCGGCATCATCAACGGCACCACCAACTTCATCCTGTCCGAGATGCGCGACAAGGGCCTGGATTTCGACGTGGTGCTGAAAGAAGCGCAGCGCCTGGGCTATGCCGAGGCCGATCCCACCTTCGACATCGAAGGCGTGGACGCCGCGCACAAGGCCACGCTGCTGGGCTCGATCGCCTTCGGCATCCCTGTGCAGTTCGACAAGGCCCATGTGGAAGGCATCACCAAGCTGTCGGCCACCGACATCAAGTACGCCGAGCAACTGGGTTACCGCATCAAGCTGCTGGGCATCGCCCGCCGCCGTGACAATGGCATTGAACTGCGCACCCACCCGACGCTGGTGCCGATGCGCCGCCTGATCGCCAACGTGGAAGGCGCGATGAATGCCGTGCTGGTGCAGGGCGATGCCGTGGGCACGACGATGTACTACGGCAAGGGCGCGGGCTCCGAGCCGACCGCCTCGGCCGTGGTGGCCGACCTGGTCGACATCGCCCGCCTGCTGGACGCGGCGCCCGAGGCCCGTGTGCCGCACCTGGCCTTCCAGCCTGATGCGATGTCGGCGCTGCCGATCCTGCCGCTGGACGACGTGGTCACTTCCTTCTACCTGCGCCTGCGCGTGGCCGACAAGGCCGGCGTGCTGGCCAAGCTCACGGGCATCCTGGCCGAGCAGGGCATCAGCATCGATGCCGTGATCCAGCGCGAGGCCGACGAGGTGAGCGGCGAGGGCAACCAGACCGACCTGATCATCCTCACGCACGACACGAAGGAAGGCAGCATGAACCAGGCACTGGCCGCGATGCAGGCCCTGCCGACGGTGCTGGCCCCCATCGTGCGCCTGCGTAAAGAAGAGCTGGCTTGATCACGCGGCGGGTACGCGCATTGCTGCAAGCCTGTCTGTGAGGAACTGACATGAAATACATCTCCACGCGCGGCGACAAGACCGAACGCGGCTTTTCCGAGATCCTGCTGGAAGGCCTGGCGCCCGATGGCGGCCTGTACCTGCCGGTGCGATACCCGCAGATCGACTCGGCCACCCTGGCCAAGTGGCGCGGCCTGCCGTATGCCGAGCTGGCCTACGAGATCCTGTCGCTCTACATCGACGACATCCCTGCGGCTGATCTCAAGGCGATTGCCGCCAAAACCTACACCAAGGCCACCTATGGGTTCGACGAGATCACCCCGCTGAAGCTGCTGGAGCCGGGCGTGGCGCTGCAGGCCCTGTCCAACGGCCCCACCTTGGCGTTCAAGGACATGGCCATGCAGCTGCTGGGCAACCTGTTCGAGTACGAACTGGCACGTCGCGGCGAGACATTGAACATCCTGGGCGCCACCTCGGGCGACACGGGCAGCGCGGCCGAATACGCCATGCGCGGCAAGAAGGGCGTTCGCGTGTTCATGCTCAGCCCGCACGGTCGCATGAGCCCGTTCCAGCAGGCGCAGATGTTCAGCCTGCAGGATCCGAACATCCATAACCTGGCGGTCGAAGGCGTGTTCGACGATTGCCAGGATATCGTCAAGGCTGTCTCGAACGACCTGGCCTTCAAGCGCCAGTACAAGATCGGCACCGTCAATTCAATCAACTGGGCGCGACTGCTGGCCCAGGTGGTGTACTACTTCGCCGGCTACTTCTACGCCACCAAGTCCGAAGGCGAGAAGGTCAGCTTCACCGTGCCCTCGGGCAACTTCGGCAATGTGTGCGCCGGCCACGTGGCCCGCATGATGGGCCTGCCCATCGACAAGCTGGTGGTGGCCACCAACGAGAACAACGTGCTCGACGAATTCTTCCGCACCGGCAATTACCGGGTGCGCGGCAGCGCCGAGACTTTCGAGACTTCGTCGCCGTCGATGGACATCTCCAAGGCCTCGAACTTCGAACGCTTCATCTTTGATCTCCTGGGCCGCGATGGCGCACGCACGAAGGCCTTGTTCAAGGACGAGGTGGAGCAGCATGGCCTGTTCACCGTGTCGGCCGACGAGTTCTCGAAGGTGGCGGGCTACGGTTTCGTGTCGGGCACCAGCACGCACGCCGATCGCCTGGCCACGATCCGTGACACCTTTGAGCGCTTCGGCGCCATGATCGACACGCACACGGCCGACGGCCTGAAGGTGGCGCGCGATCACCTCGATCCCACCGTGCGCATGATCGTGCTGGAGACGGCACTGCCCGCCAAGTTCGAGGAGACCATCGTCGAGGCCACCGGCCAAAAGCCGGCACGTCCGTTCTGGATCGCCGGGCTGGACGGCCTGGAGGCGCTGCCCAAGCGCTTCACCGTGGTGCCGGCGGATGCCAAGGTGGTCAAAGACTACATCGTCCAGCATTGCAACGATTGATCCCCTGATCCACACCGGCGCCTGAAGGCGCCGGTGTCGCATGTGAGTTGAGAAGATGGCTTTCAAACCGCTGATGCCCCTGGACGAGGCCTGGTCGCGGCTGCAGTTGGTGGCCGAGCAACACGTCAAGGCCTCTGGTGCCGTCGGCCTGCCCCAGGAGACCGTGGCCAGCTTCGATGCGCTGGGCCGTGTGCTGGCGCAGAACGTGGTGTCCGCCGTGGATGTGCCGCCGCTGGACAACAGCGCGATGGACGGCTATGCCTTGCGTGCCGCTGAGGCCGGCGCACCGCTGCCGCAGACCCAGCGCATTGCGGCAGGGCAGGTGGGGGCCGAGCTTCCACCGGGCGCCTGTGCCCGCATCTTCACTGGCGCGCCTGTGCCGCAAGGCGCCGATACCGTGGTGATGCAGGAGCACGCCACGGTGGGTGATGACGGCTGCGTGACCTTCAGCCAGCCCATCGAGCCGGGCCAGAACATCCGCCGCCGCGGTGAAGACATCGCCGCGGGCCAGACCGTGCTGTCGGCCGGGTTGCGCCTGGGGCCGGCCGCCTTGGGCGTGGCTGCCTCCGTGGGCGCTGAGCACCTGAGCGTGTTCAAGCGCCCCCGGGTGGGTGTGCTGACCACCGGCAGCGAACTGGTGATGCCCGGCCAGCCCCTGCCGCCCGGCGCCATCTACAACAGCAACCGCCACACCCTGCGCGGCTTGGTGCAGGCCACGGGCGCCCAGGGCAGTGATCTGGGGGTGGTGCCCGACGACCTGGATGCCACCCGCGCCGCGCTGCGCGAGGCGGCCCGCCTCCATGATCTGGTCATCACCAGCGGCGGCGTGTCCGTGGGTGAGGAAGACCACCTGCGCGCCGCCGTGCAGGCCGAGGGCGGGCTGGATTTCTGGGCCCTGGCCATCAAGCCCGGCAAGCCTTTCGTGCTGGGCTGGCTGAACCGCGGCGATGGCGGCCGCGCGCTCTATATGGGCCTGCCGGGCAACCCGGTGGCCAGTTTCGTGACCTTCCTGCTGCTGGTGCGGCCGGTGCTGGGCGTGCTGGCCGGCGAGGCCTGGACGCTGCCGAGGGCATTGCCGCTGCGCGCCGATTTCAGCTGGGCCAAGCCTGACAAGCGCCGCGAGTTCCTGCGGGCCCGCCTGAACGAGCAGGGCGGCTTGAGCCTGTTTCCACACCAGGGCTCAGGCGTGCTGACCTCGGCCGCCTGGGCCGGCGGCCTGATCGACCTGCAGCCGGGCCAAACCGTGGCCCCGGGCGACACCGTGCCTTTCGTGCCCTTGGCACAATGGCTCCAACCTTCGGGCACACAGAGCCAGGGTTGATGAGAAAGCCGTCATGAAGATCACCGTCCGCTACTTCGCCCGGATTCGCGAAGCCCTGGGGCCCGGCGAAGACCTGTCCTTCGACACCGATGGCCCCGCCACCGTGGGCGCCTTGCGCGACTGGCTGGCCGCCCGTTCGCCGCAGCATCAGACAGCGCTCCATGGCGATCGCGCCGTGCGCGCCGCCTGCGATCAGGTGATGTGCGACGACGACGAGGCGCTGCGCGACGGCGCCGAGGTGGCCTTCTTTCCGCCCGTCACCGGGGGGTGATCATGGCCGTTGACACCCATCCCGCCGCACCGCACCGCCACGTGGCCGTGCAGGAGGCCGATTTTGACCTGGGCGCCGAAGTCGCTGCCCTGCGCGAGGGCGACATGGGCATCGGCGCTGTGGCCAGCTTTGTCGGCACGGTGCGGGCATGGGGCGGCGTGCCGCACGTGTCTCATGTACCTGTCGGCGACGGCGAGCCCCTCACCGATCCGGCTGCCGGGCCCAGCCTGGTGCTGGAGCACTACCCGGGCATGACGGAACGCACCATCGAAGCCATGGTCGACGAGGCGATCCAGCGGTTCGCGCTGCGCGGTGCCCGCGTGATCCACCGCGTCGGCCCGCTGGCGCTGGGTGATCAGATCGTGCTGGTGTGTGTGAGCGCGCCCCATCGGCGTGCGGCCTTCGAAGGCTGCGAGTTCCTGATGGACTGGCTCAAGACGCAGGCCCCCTTCTGGAAGAAGGAGGTCTCCGCCCTGGGCAGCCAGTGGGTGGACGCCCGTGAGCAGGATGATGCGGCACTGGCGCGTTGGGGGGCTGTGCCCGCCGCGAATGTGCCGGGTCCCACGGCATCAACAACGCCTTCGGAGCCTCGGTGTCAAACAACGAAGGAACATGGCGCATGATGTCCCTGTGGTTTGCGTTGTACGTGGCGGCTGGCGCCGTTGTCGGGGCCTTGGCCCGCTGGCTGGCGGCCGTGTGGCTCAACCCGCTGTGGATGGGTTTTCCGCTGGGCACCTTGCTGGTCAATGTGGTGGGCGGCTTCCTCATCGGCATCGCCTATGTCGTGTTCGGGCGGCAACCCAACGAGCCCGCCCGCCTGCTGCTCGTGACCGGTTTTCTCGGCGGGTTGACCACCTTCTCGTCCTTCTCCATGGAGTCGCTGGCGTTGCTGGAGAGGGGCCGCTGGCCCCTGGCGCTGGCCCACACCCTGGCCCACGTGGTGGGTGCCCTGGCCTGTGCGGCGCTGGGGGCCCGGCTGGCCCGGGGTTGGCTGGGCTGATTGGGTTCGGCGCAACACCTTGCGCTTTTCATCTCGCGGTAAATCCGCATGGCGCACAGCCGGACCAGCCGGCAAGATGTGAGGCATAGTCCGGTCTGACAAGCGCAGTTCAAGGCAGACAGGCGTCAACCTGACAAGGCGGGCATGCTGGTTGTAGACATCCTTACTTGCTATGCGGTGGCGGGCATCGGTGCCGTGGTGGGCCTGGGCCTGATGAGCTTCATCCAGACCGACCAGCCGCGCCTGCTGCAGACCCTGAATATCTATCGCTGGGCCTTCGCCTCTGTGTCGGTGATGTCCATCATCCTGTTCGCGCCGCCGACGCAGGTACCGGCGCTGACCAAGGCGCTGATCGGCTTCGCAGGGATGGGCGTGTGCCTGATGGCCTGGGCCTTCCGGCAACTCAACGGGCGTCGTACCCATCCTTACCTGGGTGCCGGCCTCACGCTGGTGGTCGGCGTGCTGCTGTGGGCTGCGGCACTGCTGCCCGAGGCCGATTACGTGCGCTGCGTGGCGGTCATCTTCGCAGTCGTGAGCGTGGCGATGGCGGTGGACCAGGGCTGGCTGATCGCCCACAACGTGCGGGGCCATGTCAGCGAACTGAGCTTGATGGCCGTGGCGCTGGCCTTCGCGCTGCACTGGCTGGTGGTGGTGTACCACGCCTTCACGGTGCCCGGGCCTTATCCACCGGACTGGCTGCACGGCCCTGAATGGCTGCGACCGGTGAGCGGCATCGGCGTGGCGCTGCTGCCGCTGGCCGTGGCGGCGCTGGCGTTCTCGACGATCAATGCGCGGTTGAGCCAGCAGTTGCGCGCGAGGGCGCTGTCGGATGATTTGACGGGGGCCTTGTCTCGACGGGGCCTGCGTGAGCTGGGGGAGCGGATGCTGGCGCTGCAGCAGTACCAGTCCAGCCAGATCGCGGTGCTGATGATGGATCTGGACCACTTCAAGGCGGTGAACGACCGCTACGGGCATCTGATCGGCGACGACGTGCTGCGGCACGTGACGCAGGTGATCCGCGACCGGCTTCGCGACGATGCCTTGCTGGCCCGGTACGGGGGCGAGGAGTTCACGGTGCTGCTGCCCGTCAAGAGCGCGCAGGAGGCCTATGGCGTGGCCGAGCGGCTGCGCAAGGCGGTCGAGATGAACCCTTGCGAGACCAAGGTGGGGCCGATCCGGATCACGATCAGCATCGGGGTGAGTTTTCACAGCCCGACCACGTCGCTGGAAGAAGACTTGGCCAAGGCTGATGGGCGGTTGTATGCGGCCAAGAACAATGGACGCAATCGGGTGGAGTTCGCGGAGGTTTGACGCGGCGAGGTGGGCCGCAGAACTCGCTACGCGGCCCCAGACCACCCGCACCCGCGAACGCCCACTTCCAAAAAAACCTTGACCCAGCGCAACAGCCCGGCCCACTTGAAATCCCCCACCCCGAGCCCATTTCAGTCGATAGTTCAATATCCCTTGCGGCCCGCGGGCATCAACCTGAAGCCAAGCCCCGGCCGCCCTCAGGAGCCCCCATGCGACTCGACAAGCTCACCACCAAATTCCAGGAAGCGCTCACCGAGGCCCAAAGCCTGGCGGTGACCCGCGACAACCCCTACATCGAGCCGGCCCACATCCTGCTGGCCATGCTGCAGCAGGACGACGGCCCCAAGGCCCTGCTCGAACGCGCCGGTGTCAAGGTGCCGGCCCTGGCCACCGGCCTCACCAAGCAGATCGACAAGCTGCCCCAGGTGCAGGGTGCCGAGCAGGTTCAGGCCGGCCGCGACACCGTCAGCCTGCTGCAGGGCGCCGAGAAGGAAGCCCACAAGCAGGGCGACCCGTACATTGCCAGCGAGATGTTCCTGCTCGCCCTGGCGGATCACAAGGGCGAAACCGGCGAGCTCGCCCGCGATGTCGGCCTGACCCGCAAGGCGCTCGAAGCCGCTGTGAAAGCCGTGCGCGGCGATCAGAAGGTCGACAACCCCGAGGCCGAAGGCCAGCGCGAATCGCTCAAGAAGTACACGCTGGACCTTACCGAGCGCGCCCGCCAGGGCAAGCTCGATCCGGTGATCGGCCGCGATGAAGAGATCCGCCGCGCCATCCAGGTGCTGCAGCGCCGCAGCAAGAACAACCCCGTGCTGATCGGCGAACCCGGTGTGGGCAAGACCGCCATCGTCGA
>DDJC01000065.1:0-18266 GCA_002339015.1 Burkholderiales bacterium UBA1834 | reverse complement strand
TTCGAGGAGCGCCTGAAGGGCGTGCTCAAGGAAGTGGCCAAGGACGAGGGCCAGACCATCATGTTCATCGACGAGATCCACACCATGGTGGGGGCCGGCAAGGCCGATGGCGCGATGGACGCGGGCAACATGCTCAAGCCCGCCCTGGCGCGCGGCGAGCTGCACTGCATCGGCGCGACCACGCTCGATGAATACCGCAAGTACATCGAGAAGGACGCCGCGCTGGAACGCCGTTTCCAGAAGATCCTCGTGGGCGAACCGACGGTGGAGGCCACCATCGCCATCCTGCGTGGTTTGCAAGAGAAATACGAGGTGCACCATGGCGTGGAGATCACCGACCCGGCCATCGTGGCTGCGGCGGAGCTTTCCAACCGCTACATCACCGACCGCTTCCTGCCCGACAAGGCCATCGACCTGATCGACGAGGCCGCGGCCAAGATCAAGATCGAGATCGACTCCAAGCCCGAGGCGCTGGACCGGCTGGACCGCCGCGTCATCCAGCTCAAGATCGAGCGCGAGGCCGTCAAGCGCGAAAAGGACGAAGCCTCCATCAAGCGCCTGGGCCTGATCGAGGACGAGATCAAGAAGCTCGAACGCGAGGTGGCTGATCTTGAGGACATCTGGAAGGCTGAGAAGGCCCAGGCCCAGGGCTCCGCCCACGTGAAGGAAGAGATCGACCGCATCCGCTTCCAGATCGAGGAATTCAAGCGCAAGGGTGATTTCAACAAGGTCGCCGAACTGCAGTACGGCAAGCTGCCTGACCTTGAAAAGCGCCTGAAGGAGGCGCAGGACAAGGAGAACGCCAAAGGCAAGGACGCCAGCAAGCCCACGCTGCTGCGCACCCAGGTCGGCGCCGAAGAGATCGCCGAGGTGGTGGCGCGCGCCACGGGCATCCCCGTGTCCAAGCTGATGCAGGGCGAGCGCGACAAGCTGCTCACCATGGAAGACAAGCTGCACGAGCGCGTCGTGGGGCAGGACGAGGCCATCGTGGCCGTGTCCGACGCCATCCGCCGTTCGCGTGCGGGCTTGTCCGATCCGAACCGTCCGTACGGCTCCTTCCTGTTCCTGGGCCCGACCGGCGTGGGCAAGACCGAGCTGTGCAAGGCGCTGGCCGGCTTCCTGTTCGATAGCGAGGAGCACCTGATCCGCATCGACATGAGCGAGTTCATGGAGAAGCATTCGGTGAGCCGCCTGATCGGTGCGCCCCCGGGCTACGTGGGCTATGAAGAGGGCGGCACGCTGACCGAAGCGGTGCGCCGCAAGCCCTACAGCGTGGTGCTGCTCGACGAGGTCGAGAAGGCCCACCCCGACGTGTTCAACGTGCTGCTGCAGGTGCTGGACGATGGTCGCCTGACCGACGGCCAGGGCCGCACCGTGGACTTCAAGAACACCGTGATCGTGATGACCAGCAACCTGGGCTCGCACCAGATCATGCAGATGGCGGGGCAGCCGTCTGCGGATATCAAGGACGCGGTGTGGGTGGAGGTCAAACAGCACTTCCGCCCCGAGTTCCTCAACCGCATCGACGAGGTGGTGGTGTTCCACGCGCTGGACCAGACGCACATCGAATCCATCGCGAAGATCCAGCTCAAGGGCCTGGAAAAGCGCCTGGAGCAGATGGAGATGAAGCTGGACGTGTCGCCGCAGGCCCTGGCCGAGTTGGCCAAGGCAGGCTTCGACCCGGTGTTCGGTGCGCGGCCTTTGAAGCGCGCCATCCAGCAGCGCATCGAGAACCCCGTGGCCAAGCTGATCCTGCAGGGCCGGTTCGGGCCGAAGGATGTGATCCCGGTGGTGGCCGACAGCGAAGGCAACTTCGAATTCGAGCGCACGGTGCACTGAGCATCCACATCCTGCCAACCGCAAGGCCTCCTGCAGCGCAGCTCGGGAGGCCTTGTCGCAGAGGGCTGGCAGAGATGGGCTGGTGGGTCTGGCCCCCGCGCTTCATGACAAGCGCGCAGGAGGGTGGACTGCCGAATGGCTCATGAAGAAAGGACACAGTCGTTTTGATGCGACAAGCACCCGCGGACCGGGGGTACGACACGTGTGTTACGCAACGTAGTTATTTGTGACAATGTGCGCAGCCGGGTGTGCCGGCGTGTTGTGACCTATTCAGGGAGATCCCATGAACCGTTTCTCGACGGTGGCGCTCACTTGCGCCTTCGCTTTCAGCAGCGCCTCCGCTCTGGCGGCATCCCAGGCAGCGGCCTCGATCGGCAATTTGTCGTTCACGCTGGTCGATCTGGACCCGTTCGACAATATGGCGCCCTCGATGAGCTTCCTGACGACCAGCGGCAGCACTGCCCTGTCGGTCAGTGCCAGCGACACGGCGTTGGGCGAGTCCGAAGCCTCTTCCCGCACTCGTCCCGGGACCTTCTCTTTCAGCAATGAGTTTCTGGCGCAACTGACCAATTCGGCTTCCGCCGCTTCGGTGAGCGATTCTGCACTGAGCGTTCAAGGCGTGGCCAATGGCCCGGGTACGGCATTCAACGCCTCGGCCTCCACGGGCGGTGTCAGTTCCTACTACGCAACGGGCCCACTGACCATTTCCATCTCGGCCAATACCGCGCTGTTGATCAATGCGGATCTGAGTCTGTCCGCTGCGGCCAGTAATTCCAACTGCTCCAGCTATTACTACTACTGCAACTCGTCTGATTACGCCACGGCCACGGGTTCACTCTCCCTGGCCTACAACTACTCTGGCGATGGCGCATCCGTGTCCTACAACCAGACGGACAGCAGCAGCATCACGGCCACAGCGACAGGCGCCTACACCACGTCCAGTTACGTGTACGACCCCACGGTCGGCTACTACCGCTATGTCTACACCACGGTACCTGGTGCCGATGATGCCAAGAGCCTGACGGACGTGCTCACCGGCAAGTTCGTGAACATGAGCAATCAGGTTCAGTCTGCCTCGCTCGGCATCTCGGTGTCGATCAATGGTGTGGCCACGTCTGCTGCACTCGTTCCGGAGCCCGGCACCATGGGGCTGACGGCCCTGGGCTTGGCTGCGGTTGGTGCTGCCGCAGCACGCACGGGCGCGGTGTCCGCCGTGCCTGAGCCTGGCAGCGCTGTCCTGTCCCTGATGGGTTTTGCGGGCTTGTTCGCCCTGCTGCGCCGCCGTCGCGCGGCCTGATCAGGCGCGAGCAATTGCTCAACGCGGCCGGGGTGTCACCCGCCGCGTGCCCCCTACCGGCAGCACGAAGAAGCGCTGGTCGTCGATTTTTGCGGCGGCCAGCGCTTTTTTCAATGCGCGGGGCGGTTCGTCCAGCGCCTCGTTCGTGAGCTGGAAGGTGCCCCAGTGAACGCCCAGCGCCTGCTTGGCGCCGAGGTCCTTGAAGATCTGCACCGCTTCGGCCGGGTTGCAGTGCTGGTCCTTCATGAACCAGCGTGGCTCGTAGGCGCCGATGGGCAACAGGGCGATGTCGAAGCCACCGCCCAGGCCGGGTGCGTGGTCGATGGCGAAGTGCTGGCGGATGTCGGCGAAATCCTTGGAGTAGGCCGTGTCACCCGCGAAGTACAAGTGGCAATCAGGCGAGAGCACCGCGAAGCCGCCCCACAGGCTGCGCAGCGCATCTGTGGCAGTGCGGGCCGACCAGTGCTGGGCCGGTGTCAGGACGATGAGGATGCGGGCGTTGTGCTCGGTGGTGTGGATCAGGTGGCGGTCCCACCAGTCCAGCTCGACCACGCCATGAACGCCGTGGCGCTCGAACCAGGCCTTGTGGCCCAGCGGCGTGACGAACAGGGGCGGCCCGCCCGCCTGCCGGGCCAGTGCAAGCAGTGAGCCCTCGTCCATGTGGTCGTAGTGGTTGTGGGACAGCAGCACCACATCGATGCGAGGCAGCTGGTCCAGGCGCAGGCCCGGTGGCGTGTGGCGGCGCGGGCCGGCCCACTGCACTGGAAAGCAGCGTTCCGAGAACACCGGGTCGGTCAGGAAGTTCAAGCCGCCCATCTGCGCAAGCACGGTGATGTGGCCGATCCAGGTGATGGCCGGTGCCATGGCCTTGCCGGCCTCGGCATTGGCATGGATGAAGGCGAGGTCGGGGTCGACGACGGGGATCGGGTCCCTCGGCGGCGTCGGCTCCCCTTTGCGCCAGGCTTCCCAGCGCCAGCGCAGCAATTCGTGCCAGCGCTTTTCCTTGAAAGCCAGGTAATTGTTCTGGAAGCCGCCCGGGCGGTGGTGGGATTTGGTCGGGTCGAAGTAGGGGTTCCGCTTCATGGCTGCCATCGTAGCGGCCGATGACAGCCGTGGGAGCGGGCACATGGGTTGCCCCTGTGGAGCATCGCCATTCAGAGGCGAGGAATGGAGCACCGCATGAAGAAAACCTGGATCGTGGTGGCCGACGAGGCCATCGCGCGTTTGCTGGAAGTCGATGACCGTGTCCTCAAGCCGGTTGAGGAACTGACCGATCCCGATGCCCATGCGAAGGCCGCGGAGATGCGCCATGACGCCCATGGGCGCCGTGGCAACAGCGTCACCACCTCGGCCGGCGAGGCTGAACTCCACCAGGAAGGACAGCGCTTCGCCAAGCAGGTGGCACAGCGCCTGGCCCAGCACCAGCAGGACGGGCGTTTCACTGCCCTGAAGGTCGTGGCCGCGCCCCGGTTCCTGGGCTATCTGCGCCAGGCCTGGAGCCCGCAGCTGGCGGCAGTGATCAGCGATGAGCTCGACAAGGACCTGGTGAAGGCCGATGTCGATGAACTCGAAAAGCGTTTTCTGCCGGCCCACGCCTGAGCGGGCTGACCTTTGAGGGCCCAGGAGGCCGCAGGGACACCCGGCCAGCGATGGCCGGGTTTTTTCTGGAACATGGCGTTGTTCAGCGCTGGCCTGTCGGCTGCGGCGGCAGGGTGCGCAGATAGGCATGGAGCGCGCCCAGATCCGTGTCGCTGAGGTTCTTGAGCGCATTGAAGGGCATCACGGGGCTGACCTCGGTGCCGTCGGGGCGGCGTCCAGTGCGCATCATGGTGCTGAAAGCGGCTGCGCTGGCGTAAGGCTGCATGCCATGGCCATCGCCGTTGGTCAGGTTGGCGGCGGCGGGCCAGTCGGGCGGCGCGCCGGCGATCTTTCCGCCGGTCAACTGCGGACCGTGGCAGCCCATGCACATGTTGGCCACGTAGCGGCCATGCGCCACGGTCACGCCCTCGGGCACGGGCTGCTCGGGCGGCAGGCTGTGGTCGATGCGTGCGGCGGCGTCCTGGATCAGGCCCAGGCCATAGAGCACCCGCACGGGCACCGGCAATTGCAGTACGGCGCCCTGGCCGGCCACGGGCGGCAATTGTTGCAGGTAGCCCACCAGCGCGGCCAGGTCCTGATCGGTGAGGCGGTTGTAGTCCTCCGAGGGCATGATCATCAGCGGACGACCATCGGGCTTGACGCCGTGACGAATGGCGCGCTCCCAGTCCTCAGGGCGGTAGCGGGCCACCATGCCGCCAGGCCCGGAGGTGATATTGGGACCGGCCACCTTCATGGCGCCGTCGTCGATGAAGAGTTTGCCGCCGCCCTGTGCGCCATGGCAGTCGGTGCAGCCGCGCGATTCGAACAGGTAGCGTCCCCGTGACAGCGAGGCAGCGTCCCGCCCTGGTGTGACGGGGTGGCTGGCAATGCTGACGACGCGGACCATTTTGGTATCGGCCTGGTGCAGGGCCCAGGCCAGGGTGGTGACGGCCACGGCGGCGAGCGCGCCGATGGTGGCCAAGCTGATCTTGAGCCAGCGTTTCATGGTGTGGGCTTCCTCGGGTTCGCGGAGGTTCAGTGCGTGGGGGTGGCAGTGGGCACCAGGGTGCCCATCTGCAGTGACGTGGCCAGCCGATCCCAGCGCTCAGGCGAGAGCTCGCTTTTGATCAATGCCAGGGTGGCATCAAAGGCCTCGGCCGGCGCTCCCAGGCGCATGGCCTGCAGGAACCCTGTAAGTTCGGCGGTGGACAGGCTGATCGCCAACCAGCGCATGTAGGCCATCACCTTCTCGGGGCTCAAGCGGCCGACAATCTGGCCTTCGAGCCGGCCGATCTCGGCATCGGTGTACAGCGCCCACAGCGTGGCATTGTTGTCCGTCTCTTCCACGTGCATGTGTGCCAGGTTCTCGGCGACGAACAGGGCCAGTTGGCGGTAGAGGTGGCGGGCCAGCAGCGGGCGCAGATCAGGGCGGGCCTGGCGCAGGGCCTGCACGTCCTGATGCAGCGCGGCGATGCTGTGCTGGTGCTCGACGTGGTCTTCCGTGGTCTGGCGGGCGCCCTGAGGCAGGCGGGCTTCGATGGCGGTGTGGATGACCGCGTTCTCGCTGTCGATGTGGCTGGCCATCAGGTCGAGCATCAGGATGGTGCGGTCCAGCGTGTCGCGCAGGTCGTCGGCGTGGTCCAGGTCGCAGCGGCCCAGGCGGACCAGGGTGTCGGCCATCAGCGTGCGCAGGGCCTTGTGGATGCCGGCGTAGATGTCGAAGCGGGGGGCGCTGGGCTGCTGTGCGGCCTGGTGCAGGGCCTGGGCGGCGGGATCGAGCAGGGCGGGGATGGGAGGCATGGCGGGGCTCCTGGGGCTGATGTGTTGAACGAGCAAGGGCTCGTGACAGGGCGCCAGTGTCCGAAAACGCCGTGGGTCAGGCATCGGCCAAAAGAGCCATTGGCCCGGTATTGGCTCAGTGGCGATGGGCCAACCCGAAAGGGGGGCAGCGGGAAGGGCGCAATGAGCCGGCGGCGGTGCACTGGCCTTGCGCCGGGCGCTCAGCGGCGGTGGCGCACGTACCAGGCGGCCGCCTGCCCGCGTGAATCGACCCCCAGCTTGTCCAGGATGTTGGCCACGTGCCGCTTGACGGTGTGCGGGCTGAGGTCGAAGGCGCGGGCGATGAGCTTGTTGCTGTCGCCGGCGGCCAGGCGGGCCAGCACTTCCAGTTCGCGGCTGCTGAGCTGGGCGCAGGGCTCAGTGCTGCCTGTTGGAAGGCTCACCGGCTCCAGGGCGGACGCTGGTAACACCATGGTCGGTGCGCCGGCGCAGACGTCTGCGCGCGGACCAGGGGCGGCGCGATCAACCTCCTTTTGTGAGGGGGCCCATTGCCGCAGCCATTGCGCGTGCTGTGGCGCAAGGTGCTGCCCCCAATCCGCTGCGGCCAGCGCATGGCGCACGCGCGGGCCCGCGAGCAGCAGCCCAGCCACCTCGCCGGTGGCTTCGGCCTTGTCGATCAGCCTCTGCAGCAGCGCTGCGGCGTCCTCCACGCGGCCCAGCATCAGCAGCGTGTGGGCCAGCCGGGCGCGCACCTCCATGGCCTGGCTGTACAGGTCGATGGCGGCTTCCTGGTCCAGGGCCTGGGCGTAGCCTTCGGCGGCGGTGCGCCAGTCACCGGCCAGTGCGGCCAGGCGGGCCGGCAGCGGCAGGCGTTCGCGCACAAACAGGGCGTGCTCGGCGGGGTTGTGCTGGGCTTCGAGCTTGGCGGCGATCGCTCGTACGGTGGGGGCGTCGTCCAGCGCGTCGGCCACGCGCAGCTTGAAGTACCAGAAGTGGTTCAGCCAGGTGTCGCGCCGGCCGCTGGTGCGTTCGTCCTCCAGGTTGGCCAGCCGGGCTTGGGCCATGGCCAGGGCGCCGTCCCGATCACCGCGCACGGCCAGGGTCAGGCTCTGGAAGACCTGCAGGTAGCCACTGAGGTTGGGCGGGCGATTCAGCCAGCGGCAATCCTCGCCGACCTGGGTGAGCAGGGCGGCGGCGTCGTCCGGCTGGCCGCCCCACAGCAGCAGACCGGCGCGCAGGGCCTGGGCCAGCACGCGCAGTGGTGTGGGCGGGTCGGTGGGCGTGCGCAACAGGGCACCCTGCACGTAGCGCTGGATGGGGCCGCGCGTGCCCGGCAGGCCGAAGAAGGTGGTCAGCGGCACGGCCTGCAGCCACAGGATGGCGTTGTCCGTCGTTTCCAGCAGGTCAAGCGTGCGGGCCAAAGGCTCGGCCACGGTGTTGAACTGGCCGGCGGCCACGCCATGCCAGCTCTGAGCCTGCCAGGCGGTGGTCTCGGCGTAGGTGTCCATGGGCTGCTGGCGCAGTTCGTGCAGCAGAACGGCTGATTGCAGT
Source organism: Burkholderiales bacterium UBA1834 (assembly GCA_002339015.1). Taxonomy (GTDB): domain Bacteria; phylum Pseudomonadota; class Gammaproteobacteria; order Burkholderiales; family Burkholderiaceae_C; genus Aquabacterium. Next base: position 10,222 of record DDJC01000065.1, on the reverse strand, counting down.
ACCGAGCCGCCCGCGGCCAGGCCGATCACCTTCAAGGCCTTGGCGCGTTGGGATGCGGCCAGGTCGCCCCCCTGGGCATGGCCTGTGGCGGCCTGCTCCAGCGCGCTGTACATGGTCAGCAAGTCCCAGTGGGCCCAGGCGCACTGGCCCAGTAGATGCGCCAGGCGGGGTGACCGGGCTTGGGCATCGGGCGGGAAGTGGCCGATCAGGCGGCGCACCTGGGCGGCACCGCCTTCGGCGATCAGGCGAGGGCCGAGTTCATGCAGGGTCTGTTCCGCCTCGTCCCAGGCCTGGGCACGGGCCAGGTAGGCGATGCGGCGCACCGGGTCCGGCTCGGTGCTGGCGGCGCGGCGCAGGATGGCGCCTAGCTCGTGCGGCAGTTCGCGGCGCAGGCGCTCGTCCAGGCAGTCTCGCAGCAGGTCGTGCAGGGTGAGCGTGAGCTCCGGGCCGTCCAGCACGGAGACGAACAGGCCGCGGCGCTCGATGTCTTCCAGCCAGAAAGCGGCGCGCGCATCGCCCGAGACGGCGGCGCAGCGCACCGCACTCAGGGTGGGCAGCACGGCGCAGCGCATCAGGAACAGGCGCAGTTCGGCGGGCATGTCGTCCAGCACCTCGGCAGCGAGGTAATCGAACATGTGCCGGTCAGAAGCCTCCATGGCCAGCGCGGCGGGCTGGCGCGTGGTCTTGAGCGCCAGGCTCAGGCCGGCGGCCCAGCCCTGGGTGCGCTCCAGCAGTGCATGGGCATCGAGCGCTTGCGTGCCTTCACGGCTGACTTGGGTCGACAGCAACTGGTCGATCTCGTCCGGTGTGAAGCGCAGGCTGTCCTGGCGGAACTCGTCGAGCTCGCCGCGGGCGCGCCAGCGGGCCAGCGACATGGCCGGGTCCACGCGTGACGAGATGACCAGGCCCCAGTGCTCGGGCAGGCGTTCGACCAATTGGTCCAGCAACTCGAACACGGTGGCGTCGGCCACGCGGTGTGCATCATCGATCACGATCAGGCCGCGCGGTACCTCGGTGGCCACCAGCGCGTTGACCAGCTCGGCCACCAAGCGGGCGCGGCTGCCGGGGCTGCCATCAAGCGAGGTCACCAGCGCCTCGGGGGAGGTGCGCCAGGGCAGGTCGTGCGGTTCCAGTGCGGCCATCAGGCCGGCGGCAAAGCGGGCCAGGTCGTCGTCGGCGTCCAGGGCCAGCCAGGCCAGGGCGGTGTCAGGGGGCAGGGCGTTGACCTGCGCCGTGAGCGCGGCCGTCTTGCCGAAACCGGCGGGCGCACACAACAGCACCAGGCGCTGGTGCGACAGGGCATCGGCCAGCGGGGCATCAAGGCGCTGGCGCGCGATCAGGCCACGGCGCGGTCGCGGCGGCTGCAGCTTGGTGCGCGCGATGCCCTGGAACAGCGGCGCGCTGGCGCTGGCGGCAGCCCTCATGGCCGTGCAGTGGGCTGGTGGATGGTGCCGGCCCGCCGGGCGGCTGATGACTGATGCGTACGGGCTTCTCGCGACATCCCTGCTCTTCCCGAGAGGGGCCGCGTGGCGGTGGCGCGTGCCCCGGCAGTGGTGCTGCCGGGGGCATTATCGGGGATCTGGCGGTGCGCCTGCCCCCATGGCGCCCCCTGAGAAGGGGGAGATCAGCGGATCAGCTGACCGCGACGGGGATCTTGCCGATCTTGGCCTGCCAGATCTTCGGGCCTTCGATGTGGGCGCTCGTGCCGCCAGCGTCCACCGCCACTGTCACGGGCATGTCGACCACATCGAACTCGTAGATGGCTTCCATGCCCAGGTCGGCGAAGCCCACCACCTTGGCGGCCTTGATGGCCTTGGACACCAGGTAGGCACTGCCGCCGACGGCCATCAGGTAGGCCGACTTGTGCTTCTTGATCGACTCGATGGCGACGGGGCCGCGCTCGGCCTTGCCGACCATGGCGATCAGGCCGGTCTTCTCAAGCATCATGTCGGTGAACTTGTCCATGCGGGTGGCGGTGGTGGGACCGGCGGGGCCGACCACCTCGTCGCGCACCGGATCGACCGGGCCCACGTAGTAGATGACGCGGTTGGTGAAGTCGACCGGCAGGGGCTCGCCCTTGGCCAGCATGTCCTGGATGCGCTTGTGCGCGGCGTCGCGGCCGGTCAGCATCTTGCCGTTGAGCAGCAGGGTATCGCCCGGCTTCCAGCTGGCCACTTCGGCGGGCGTGAGGGTGTTCAGATCCACGCGCTTGGACTTGTTGTAATCCGGCGCCCAGTGCACGTTGGGCCACAGGTCCAGGCTGGGCGGATCCAGGTAAACGGGGCCCGAGCCGTCCATCACGAAGTGGGCGTGGCGGGTGGCCGCGCAGTTCGGAATCATGGCGATGGGCTTGGAGGCCGCGTGCGTCGGGTAGGTCTTGATCTTCACGTCCAGCACGGTGGTCAGGCCGCCCAGGCCCTGCGCGCCGATGCCCAGGGCGTTGACCTTCTCGTACAGCTCGATGCGCAGCTCTTCGAGCTTGTTGCTGGGACCGCGCTCGAGCAGCTCGTACATGTCGATGTCGTCCATCAACGATTCCTTGGCCAGCAGGGCCGCCTTCTCGGCAGTGCCGCCCACGCCGATGCCCAGCATGCCGGGCGGGCACCAGCCGGCGCCCATGGTGGGCACGGTCTTGAGCACCCAGTCGACGATGTTGTCACTCGGGTTGAGCATGTAGACCTTGGACTTGTTCTCGGAGCCGCCGCCCTTGGCCGCGACCGTCACATCGACCGTGTCGCCGGGCACCAGCTCCATGAAGACCACGGCGGGCGTGTTGTCCTTGGTGTTCTTGCGCTCGAAGATGGGGTCGGACAGCACCGAAGCGCGCAGCTTGTTGTCCGGGTTGTTGTAGCCCCGGCGAACGCCTTCGTCCACCGCATCCTGGATGCTGCGGGCACCGAAGCCTTCCCACTTCACGCCCATCCCGATCTTCAGGAAGACGTTGACGATGCCGGTGTCCTGGCAGATGGGGCGACGGCCTTCCGCGCACATGCGCGAGTTGGTCAGGATCTGCGCGATCGCGTCCTTGGCGGCCGGCGATTCCTCGCGCTCGTAGGCGCGTGCCAGGTGGGCGATGTAGTCGGCCGGGTGGTAGTAGCTGATGTACTGCAGGGCGGCAGCGACGGATTCGACGAGGTCGTCGTGGCGGATGGTCGTCATGGTGGGCTTGGGCTTTTGGCTTGGGCTGGGGGCGCCCTGGGGAAGGGCGGTCGGGTGACGGCGGGCATTTTACCGCGCGTGGTCTGGCCATGGGAGCCTGGGTAGCGGTCCTTGTCTCTGGTTCAGCCGGGCCGGGGCTGACTGGTGCACCCCGGACAATCAGTCAGGCAGCAGGGTGGCGGCATCGCGCGCCACGGCGGGATTCTGCGGGCTCAGCCCGGCCATGTTCACCATGGGCGCCAGGGCCGTGCAGGTGCGGTTGCGGCCCTGGGCCTTGGCGGCGTACAGGCGCTGATCGGCCAGATCCACCAGCTTTTCCAGCGGCAGGCCATCGTCGCAGGCGGCCAGCCCGCACGAGAAGGTCACGCGCAGGCGGGGCACGCTGGCCGACATGGTGGTGCGGCCCATCTCCAGCCGAGCCCGTTCGATCCCCAGGCTGGCAGCTTCCATGTCGCTGTCGTTGAGCAGCACCAGGAACTCCTCGCCACCCCAGCGGGCCACGACATCGGTGTCGCGCAGGCCGGCCTTGAGCGCCTGAGCGACGCTGCGCAGCACCTCGTCGCCCACGCCATGTCCGTGCGTGTCGTTGATGGCCTTGAAGTGGTCCAGATCGATCAGGGCGATGCAGGCAGGCGATCCGGAGCGCGCGCCCAGCCTGATCTGCTGATGAAGCAGTTCGGTCATGCGGCGGCGGTTGACCAGGCCGGTCAGTTCGTCGCGCGTGGCCAGCATCTGGATGCGTTCCAGCGCTTCGGCCAGGTCGTTCTTGCGTCGCACGAGAGAGTTGCGCAGTTGGCCCAGCTGGTGCGCCAGCCAGGACATTACGGCCAGCACCACGATCATCACGCCGAAGGTCACCACCTGCAGCTTGAGCTGCCCCGGGTCAGTCTCGGTGCGGGCCACGGCCAGCATCGACACGGAGAACGCCACGGCCCCAAAAGCGCTGATGCGTGCCACCTGCAAGGGCGTGATCACGAACATGCCGAACATCTCCAGCGTGACCAGCAGCGTGAGCGCCAGCCCCCGGCCGATCCCGCCCAGGTAGTAGCCGAAGGCCAGAAACACCACGCACACCAGCAGCTTGGGCTCGGTCATGGTGCGGTCACGCATGTTCATGTTCAGGCCGGAGCGCGTCATCAGGTAAAAGCCGATCACGGTCCCGGCGGCCAGCCAGGTCATCCACCGAGCGGCCACGGGATCGATCAGGCCCAGGCTGGCGCCGTACTCCAGCGCCACGATGCCCGACATGGCGCACACGCAGGCGATCAGGAAGCGCAGGATGAAGACCCGCTGCACCGGATCCCCCGACAGCAGCCATTGCACGGCCGACCGCCAGCGCAGCAGGCGCAGGCGCCCTGTGGCCCAGCCGGGCAGCAGGCAGGCCAGCATCAGTGCACACAGTGCGGTCAACAAAGGGGTGCCCATCGGCTGGTTCAGGCCCCAGGCCAGCAGCAGGCCACCCACACCGGCGGCGGCCATCAGGCTGCCAAGGCGCAGGGCGTTGCCTCTGAAGTGCGTGCAGGCCATCAAGGCTGCAGGCAACACGCACGTGGCCAGCCACAGGCGATCCTGATCGCGCGCCAACGCGGCCACACCCACTGGCAAGGCGATGCTGATCAAGGTGAGGGGGCCGAAGAGCACCGGATCGAAGCGATGCAAGGGAACACCGCGTCGAGCCATGATGGGCAGCATCGCCCCCAGCGTCACGGTGGCCGCGATCACACCCAGCAAGCCCTCCCAGGGCAGCAGGTGCTGGCTGGCCGCCACTGCCAGCAGCAGCCAGGCCATGCCATGACATGCCAGTGCGTGCGTCAGCAGGCCGCGCACGACATGGCGGCGTCGGTTGATGCGAGAGGCGGATGGCGTGGCGGCCTGGTCCATCGTTACAGCTGGCGTGTCGATGGCTCCGAAAACGTAATGGAGCCTTGTGGCGCCATTGTCCGTGAAGGGGCTGACCGGCGCGTCAGGGGTGGCGCGCGGTTTTCAGGCACTGGCGCCAACTATGCACGCTGCGCGGCTTGACAGCGCCCAAACAGCCGTTTCAATCTCGCGCGAGGGGCGCTGGCCTGGGCCACAACAGCCAGACCATCATGTAGCCCAGCACGGCGGTCACGCTGGCCATCACGGTCAGGCCGGCGAGCAGCGGGGCACCCATGGTCCCGGCCCATTGCAGCGCCTGGGCAAACCAGGTGGTGGCACTTTGCAGTGTGTTGATCGCGTCGGCCCGGGCGGGCAGCAGGTAGCCGCCGATCTGGTAGGCCAGCCAATAGATCGGCGTGATCGTGAGCGGGTTGGTCACCAGCGTGCAGGCGGCACTGACCGGTACGTGGCCGCGCAGCAGCACCGCCCCGGCGATGGCGAACAGGAACTGCGCCACCGGCAGCAGCAGCCCGATGAACAGGCCCACTGCCACGCCTCGGGCCACGCTGCCGCGGTTCAACTCCCATAGGCAATCGTCGCTCAGATAAGGGCGCACCGGTCGCACCCAGCGCGAGGCCAGGATCTGGTCTCTCTCAGGCATCCAGCGGCGTTTCGGTTGGCCCATGGTGTTGTGGCTGATGCTGATCAGTTGGTGGGGTCGGGTTGTGGCGGGTGCGGGTGCTGCAGCAGCCGGTCGGTGGCCGCGATGGCCAGGGCCGACAGCAGGAAGGTCACGTGGATCAAGGTCTGCGCGATCAGCACCCGGTCGGTGTAGTTGCCGGCGTTGATGAAGGTCTTGAGCAGGTGAATCGACGAGATGCCAATGATGGCCGTGGCCAGCTTGACTTTCAAGACCGAGGCGTTGACGTGGCTGAGCCACTCGGGCTGATCCGGGTGGCCTTCGAGGTTCATGCGTGAAACGAACGTTTCATAACCGCCCACGATCACCATGATCAACAGGTTGGAAATCATCACCACGTCGATGAGGCCCAGCACCACGAGCATGATGGTGGTCTCGGTAAGGTGGTTGGGCCCTTCGGAGGCCTTTTGCCCGGTGGCGGCAATGATGGCCTGCAGCGCCTGCTGGTTGCCGAAGGCCGCTTCGATCAGGTGGACGAGCTCCACCCAGAAGTGGTACACATAGACGGCCTGCGCCAGGATCAGCCCGATGTACAGGGGCAGCTGCAGCCAGCGGCTGGCGAAGATGATGGAGGGGAGAGGGCCAAGTTTGGCGCGTGGGGTAGACATGTGTCAGATTGGTGCAGGGATACTACGTAGCAGCAAATTCTAAAGTTACACGAAAGTTCCGGGTGAACGGGGCTTGCATGCATGACGCGCAACCCCGGTCTTTTGACCAGAGCGCCACAAGCGCTGCAGCAGCTTCGGAGTGACCATCTCATGACAACAGGCACCATCCAGCACGACACCCCCCATCACGCACACACCGTTCCTGTACCCGCGGAGTTCGCCCGCCATGCCCACATCGGCAGCCGCGCCGCATATGACGCGCTGTGCGCCAAGGCGCAGGCCGACTACGAAGGCTACTGGGCTGGCCTGGCCCGCGAGCTGGTCAGCTGGAAGCAACCGTTCAATGAGGTGCTCGACGAGCGCAACGCCCCTTTCTACCGCTGGTTCGCCGATGGCACGCTCAACGTGTCGTACAACTGCCTGGACCGTCACGTCGACAATGGCCTGGGTGACAAGACCGCGATCATCTTCGAGGCCGATGACGGCACCGTGACCCGCCACACCTACCGGCAACTGCTCGAGAAGGTGTCCCAGCTGGCCAATGCGCTCAAGGCGCAGGGTGTGCGCAAGGGCGACCGCGTCGTCATCTACCTGCCCATGTCGGTCGAAGGCGTGATCGCCATGCAGGCCTGCGCCCGCATCGGCGCCACGCACTCGGTGGTGTTCGGCGGCTTCTCGGCCCAGAGCCTGCGCGACCGTGTCGAGGACGCTGGCGCCGTGCTCATCATCACTGCCGACGAGCAGCAGCGCGGCGGCAAGAGCCTGCCGCTCAAGGCCATCGTCGACGAGGCCATCGGCCTGGGTGGCTGCGACAGCGTCCAGCGTGTCATCGTCTACCGCCGCACGGGCGGCAAGGTGGCGTTCAACAGCGAGCGCGACGTGTGGCTGCACGATGTGATGGCCGCACAGCCCGCCACCTGCGAGCCCGAATGGGTCGATGCCGAGCACCCGCTCTTCCTGCTCTACACCTCCGGCTCCACCGGCAAGCCCAAGGGCGTGCAGCACTGTACCGGCGGCTACCTGCTGCAGGCGGCCCTCACCACGAAGTGGACCTTTGACCTCAAGCCCGACGACATCTTCTGGTGCACGGCCGACATCGGCTGGGTCACCGGCCACACCTATGTGGCCTACGGCCCGCTGGCCAACGGCGGTACGCAGATCGTGTTCGAAGGCGTGCCCACCTACCCGGATGCCGCCCGCTTCTGGCGCATGATCCAGGATCACAAGGTCACGATCTTCTACACGGCACCCACCGCCATCCGCGCACTGATCAAGGCGGCCGAGACCACGCCCGACGTCCACCCGCGCAACTTCAACCTGAGCAGCCTGCGCCTGCTGGGCACGGTGGGCGAGCCCATCAACCCCGCGGCCTGGGAGTGGTACCACCGCGAGATCGGCGGCGGCCGCTGCCCCATCGTCGACACCTTCTGGCAGACGGAAACCGGTGGCCACATGATCACGCCGCTGCCGGGCGCCCATGCGCTCACGCCCGGCTCGTGCACCTTGCCCTTCCCGGGCATCGACGCGGCGGTGGTCGACGAGGCAGGCAAGGAAGTGCCCTGGGGGCAGGGTGGCGTGCTGGTCGTGCGCAAGCCCTGGCCGTCGATGATCCGCACCATCTGGGGCGATCCGGAGCGTTTCAAGAAGAGCTACTACCCGGCCGACTTCGGGGGCACCTACTACCTCGCAGGCGATGGCGCCATCCGCGATGCGGAAACGGGCTATTTCACCATCACGGGCCGCATCGACGACGTGCTCAACGTCTCCGGCCACCGCATGGGCACGATGGAGATCGAATCGGCCCTGGTGTCGCACCCGCTGGTGGCCGAGGCCGCGGTGGTGGGGCGCCCCGACGACCTGACCGGCGAGGCCATCTGCGCCTTCGTGGTGCTCAAGCGCCCCCGCCCCAACGGCGAAGAGGCCAAGAAGCTTGCGGCCGAACTGCGCAACCATGTGGGTCAGGAGATCGGGCCGATCGCCAAGCCCAAGGACATCCGTTTTGGCGACAACCTGCCCAAGACACGCTCCGGCAAGATCATGCGGCGATTGCTGCGCGTGATCGCCAAGGGAGATGCCGTCACCCAAGACACCAGCACGCTGGAGAACCCGGCCATCCTGGAGCAACTGGCCCAGGCCAACTGAGAACCCCAGGGCTGTGCCATGCCCAGCCCGCCCCCCCGAGGGGGACAAGGAAACGGGGCCTGGCATTTCCTTGAGACACGCGACGAGGTGGAAGGGCAGGGATGGCCTGCTCTGGTGGATACCCGGCCGATTTTTCGGGTGATGGTCTGAATCCGCGGATACCCGAAGGGGAATCTGTGCGGTTTTGCCAGGGGTATCCGCATTCCCCCTTATTACATCTGTTCACAGACCCCCCTAACCTGGGGGTTGAGAAGGTCAAAAACCTTCGTCCTGCAACGATGAGGAGCTTCCAACATGGCTAACGCAGCAACCAACACGCCGATGACGGCGGAGGAGAAGAAGGTCATCTTCGCCTCCAGCCTAGGCACCGTCTTCGAGTGGTACGACTTCTACCTGTACGGGTCGCTCGCGGCGATCATCGCCAAACAGTTCTTCGCAGGGCTGGATCCCACCTCCGCGTTCATCTTCGCGCTGCTGGCTTTTGCCGCCGGCTTCATCGTGCGGCCCTTCGGTGCACTGGTCTTCGGTCGCCTGGGCGACATGATCGGCCGCAAGTACACCTTCCTTGTCACCATCTTGCTGATGGGCGTGTCCACCTTCCTGGTGGGCGTGCTGCCCAACTACGCCTCCATCGGCGTACTGGCCCCCGTCGTGCTGATCGTTCTGCGCTTGCTGCAAGGCCTGGCGCTGGGCGGTGAGTACGGCGGTGCCGCCACCTATGTGGCCGAACACGCGCCCAACGGCAAGCGCGGCGCCTACACCGCCTGGATCCAGACCACGGCCACGCTGGGTCTGTTCCTGTCGCTGCTGGTGATCCTGGGCACCCGCACCGCCCTGGGCGAAGAAGCCTTCGCCGACTGGGGTTGGCGCATCCCCTTCATCGTCTCCGTGTTCCTGCTGGGCATCAGCGTGTGGATCCGGATGAGCATGAACGAAAGCCCCGCCTTCAAGAAGATGAAGGCCGAAGGCAAGACCTCCAAGGCACCGCTGTCCGAATCGTTCGGTCAGTGGAAAAACCTGAAGATCGTGATCCTGGCCCTCGTGGGGCTGGTCGCTGGCCAGGCCGTGGTCTGGTACACGGGCCAGTTCTACGCGCTGTTCTTCCTGACGCAGACGCTGAAGGTCGACGGTGCCACCGCCAACATCCTGGTTGCCATCTCGCTGCTGATCGCCACGCCGTTCTTCGTGGTGTTCGGCTCGCTGTCGGACAAGATCGGCCGCAAGCCCATCATCCTGGCGGGCTGCCTGATCGCCGCGCTGACCTACTTCCCGCTGTTCAAGGCGCTGACCTCCGCGGCCAACCCCGACCTGGCGCATGCCCAGGCCAATGCCCCGGTGACGCTGGTCGCCAACCAGTCGGAGTGCTCGTTCCAGTTCAACCCGACGGGGACGGCCAAGTTCACCAGCTCGTGCGACATCGCCAAGCAGGTGCTGGCCAGCAACTCGGTGAACTACGAGAACGTGGAAGGCGCCGGCATCGCCCAGATCAAGGTGGGCGAGAAGGTCATCGAGTCCTACAGCTCCAAGGGCCTTCCGGCCGATGAAGCCAAGGCCAAGGACGCCGAGTTCAAGAAGGCCGTGACCACCGCCATCAAGGAAGCCGGCTACCCCGCCAAGGCGGACCCTGCCAAGCTGAACAAGCCGGTGGTGGTGGCGATCCTGACGCTGCTGGTGATCTACGTGACCATGGTGTACGGCCCGATCGCGGCCATGCTGGTGGAAATGTTCCCCACCCGCATCCGCTACACCTCGA
>DDJC01000087.1 GCA_002339015.1 Burkholderiales bacterium UBA1834 | reverse complement strand
CTATGGCGAAATGCTTCCAATGCCTGCAATGGATTCAACTGCGCTCGTGTCGATAAAAAAGAGCCTCGACCAATTGGCCAGGGCTTGAGCTTCGCGCTATCGAGATGACGAAGCACATGCTCAGGGAGGTAAAGCACGGATTGCGTAGGCTAGCCGTTCCCCCTCGTGCTTTTCTAACTACGAAGTCGCAAGTCTAGGTGACGGCGGGTTGCTGTCGCGTCTTGATTCGTGGGGTGAGGGGGGAGTGCTGCACAGGCACTAGAGTGAGAGTAGAACTATTTGCAAACGCCGTGGAGAGGGTTCGCTGTGCAGCGTAGAACCTATTGCAAAAGTTCTTTCAGAGTAGGACCTATTGCAAGAGAGTAGGACTCTATTGCAAGTCCCCAAGCCCCAGGACTGGGATGCCCTGCGTGACACCGGAACAGCCCATCTTGCAGCCATCTCGGGCATGCACGTGTTGATGATGGGCCTGCTGGTGTCCCTCGTCGCAGGGTATGGGTGGCGGCACTCTTCAGTGCTGATGCGTGTCTTGCCTGCCCCCACGTCGGCGCGTATCGCTGCCGTGGCAGGCGCTTGGGCGTATGCGTTGCTGGCAGGGTGGGGCATTCCTGCGCAGCGCACGGTGGTGATGATGGCGGTGGTGGTGGCCTTGCGCCTGGGTGCCCGGCGTTGGCCGTGGCCGCTGGTGCTCTTGCTGGCCGCAGTGGCGGTGACACTGCTCGATCCCTGGGCTTTGAGCCAGGTGGGCTTCTGGCTGTCCTTCGCGGCGGTGGGCTTGCTGATGCTGTCGGGCCAGCAGCCTGTGTCGACACCGGATCTGCCCTGGCGGCAACGGGTCGGGCGTGCCCTGCACGGCGGCATGCGCACGCAATGGGTGGCCTGGGTGGGGCTGGCGCCACTGTCGCTGGTGTTTTTTCAGCAAGTGTCGCTGGTGGGGCTCCTGGCCAACCTGGTCTGCATCCCGCTGTTCAGCTTGGTGATCACGCCGCTGGCCTTGCTGGGGCTGGCCTGGTCAGGCTTCTGGGACTGGCTGACCCCCTTGATCCAGTGTCTCATGGCCGTCCTGGCTTGGCTGGCGTCGTGGCGCTGGGCGTCGGTGTCGGGGGCCATGGTGTTGCCGTGGGCCAGTTGGCTGGGCCTGCTGGCGGGGGGCTGGATGCTGGCGCCTGTGCCGCCTCGCTGGAAACTGCTGGCGTTGCCGGGTCTGCTCTTCCTGCTGTGGCCTACCAGCCTCACGTTGCCGCTGCCAGGGCCGCCTGCAGGGCACGTCCAGATCCTCGCGGTGGACATCGGGCAGGGCACGGCGGTGCTGGTGCGCACGGCAAGGCATGCCTTGCTGTACGACACCGGGCCCCGCACGTCTCCCACCAGCGATGCGGGGCGGCGCGTGCTCGTGGGCCTGTTGCGAGGCCAGGGCATCCGGCGCCTGGATACGCTGCTGATCAGCCATGGTGACATCGACCATGTAGGCGGGGCAGCCTCGGTGGTGCAGGCCCTGCCTGTGGCGGCATTGCTCAGTTCGCTGGAGCACGGGCACGAGCTGCTGTCCGTGCCGGACCGCGATGGCCGTCTGCCGCCGCACCGGCGCTGCGAGGCGGGCCAGCAGTGGCGCTGGGACGGCGTGCTCTTCGAGGTGTTGCATCCCTCGTCAGCAGATTGGGCGCAGTGGGCGAGTGGCAAGCGCTCCGACAACGCCATGTCCTGCGTGCTCCGGGTGTCGCCTTCGGCCGCGCAGGACGGTGGACGCAGCGTGCTGCTCACGGGCGATGTCGAAGCGCGCGGCGAAGCGAGCCTGGTACAGGCCTGGGGCAATGGCCTGGCCAGCGAGGTGCTGATGGTGCCGCACCATGGCAGCCACACCTCGTCCACACCGGCGTTCATTGAGGCGGTGGCGCCGCTCGTGGCCGTGGTTCAGGCGGGCGCGCGCAACCGCTATGGCCATCCGCATGCCGACGTGATGACGCGCTACCAGGCGAAGGGGATCGCGGTGGTGCGCTCCGCCACGTGCGGCGCCTGGGTGTGGCGCACGGACATGGGCCCGGCATCGGAGGCCGGTCGCTGCTGGCGCAAGGTGGCCGGTGGGTATTGGCGTACGCCTCTCGGCCCACAGGATGAGGTCAGCGATTGATGCCTCTCACGTCGCCTTGGCCGCGTCCTTCATCACCTGCGCCATCACGCCGTACACCTCGGACCAGGCAGCTTTCACCTCCGGGGTGAAGCCGGCGCCCAGGCCCTGGCCCAGGGTCTGCAGCAGCGCGGCGCCCACGGTGTCGTAGTGGGTGTCCTGCACGCCGTAGGCGGCGTGGCGTCTGCCCAGGCCCTGAAGAATGGGCACCAGCGTGTCCGGGTCGCCCAGCTTGCCGACGGCGGCCCCGATCATCTGCATCAGCTTCGCGCCTTGCTCGGCCATGTCGCCCTTGAACAGCGGCTTGAGCGATGGATCGGCCCCGAACAGGTTCTGATAGAAAAGGGCGGCGGCCTGCGGGGCGATCGCAGCCACCTGTGTCCAGGATCGCTGGACCAGCGGGATGGTGTCGGGGGACATGGTGGCCTCTCTGAGCGTGGGGGTGGGCAATGCCAGTGGCATCGCAACAACTGTGCCTTGTCCGTGAGCCCGCTTTCCATCGTCGACGCCGACGGATTTCGGGCCTGGGTTCATCCCTTGAGCAGACGCGCTGCGTGCGGCAGGGAGCGTGCTTCGGGTATCCAGTGGTCCAGCGCGGCACCCAGCGCCACGGAGAGCACCAGCACGGCCAGGCCACCCCGCCAGGTGTGGCGCAGGGCGCTGCTCAACCAGCCCTCGCTGTAGCCCTTGTAGGCCAGCGAGCCGGCCAGCGAGGCCAGGCCCACTTCCACCGCCACGGCCAGCAATACTTCCGCCCCAAAGAGCATCAGCACACCCGCGCCGAGCAGGGCGCCGAGCAGCGCCACGATGCCCACAAGCACGGCCAGCGGCACCACGACCACGGCGCCCTCATCCAGATCACCCAGGTTGGCCAGCCCATCCAGCACCGAACCGGGGCCGTCGGCCAGGGTGCTGGCACTGCCGGCGGGCGCATCCCAGCTGCCCTGGGCGCCGCCACCCGAGAATTGGCCGCCACCGCCGCTGGTGAATGGCGCATCGTGGGCGCCTCGGCAGGCGGAAGGCGCATCCAGGCCGATGGGCAGGTCCATGCTGGGCGCGTCCCCTCCGTCCAAGGGCGAGTCGCCCCGGGCCAGGGCGCCACCCCACCAGCGCAGCAGGAGCAGGTACACCCCATAGGCCACCGGACAGGCCAGGCCGTAGCGCATGGCCAGCGATTCCACCCCGGCGTGCATCAGCAGGGCCGAGCACAGCCACAGCGCCCCCAGGGTGAGCAGGGCGATCATGGCCACGTGCAGCCGGAGCCAGTAGCGCTGGGCCAGTTCATCCCGCAGTTGCTGGCGCGACAGGTGCAGGCCTCGTGCCTGGCGGCGGGGTGTCGTGGGTCCAGGCATGGGCAGGGGCCTCCGTATTCTGTAGGTGTGCCAAAGGCAGCGTGATGATGCCTCATGCCCACGGCGCGCCCGGCCCCCGGCGCATCGCCACCGAGGTGCTCCCTGGCTGTCAAGTGGCATACGCAATACACCAGGGCACCGACGGCGCGTGCTGGTCAGTGTCACGGGCTCGGGCTACCCTCAACGGGACCCCATCCCAATGCACCATCTTGGCCCACAACTTGCTGGGGTTTTCACCAACGACAAAAATCCCCGTCGGCCCAGACTGAACCCGGAGTCCCGTGTGTCCATCCATGTCGCCCTGAACCACGTCACCCATTACAGCTATGACCGGCTGGTGAACCTGTCACCCCAGGTCGTCCGGCTGAGGCCCGCGCCCCACTGCCGTACCCGCATCCTGTCGTACTCGCTCAAGGTCGAGCCGGCCAACCACTTCATCAACTGGCAGCAGGATCCGTTCTCCAACCACCTGGCCCGCCTCGTCTTCCCGGAACAGACGCGCGAGTTCAAGATCACGGTGGACCTGGTGGCCGAGATGGCCGTCTACAACCCCTTCGACTTCTTCCTGGAACCGGAGGCCGAGACCTACCCCTTCGCCTACGACGAGTCCACCAAGCGTGACCTGGCCCCCTACCTGGCCCTGGGCGAGCTCACGCCAATGTTCAAGGCCTTCGTCGACAGCATCGACCGCAAGGAGGTGCGCACCATCGATTTCCTGGTAGGGTTGAACCAGCGCCTGCAGCAAGACATCGCCTACACGATCCGGATGGAGCCTGGCGTTCAGACGCCTGAGCAGACGCTCAAGCTCAAGCTGGGCTCGTGCCGCGACACCGGCTGGCTGCTGGTACAGACCCTGCGCCACCTGGGACTGGCCGCGCGCTTCGTGTCCGGGTACCTGATCCAGCTCAAGGCCGACGTGGCCGCGCTGGACGGCCCTTCGGGCACCGAAGTCGATTTCACCGACCTGCACGCCTGGTGCGAGGTCTATCTGCCCGGCGCCGGCTGGATCGGGCTGGACCCCACCTCCGGCCTCCTGGCTGGCGAGGGCCACATCCCCGTGGCTTGTACGCCCGAGCCCACCAGTGCGGCGCCTGTGTCCGGGGCGGTCGATGAGTGCGAGGTCGAGTTCGCCCACCACATGGCGATCAACCGCATCTACGAATCGCCCCGCGTCACCAAGCCCTATACGGACGGACAGTGGGAAGCCATCGATGCTCTGGGCCATGAGGTCGATGCGCAGCTGAAGCAGGGCGATGTGCGCCTGACCATGGGCGGTGAGCCCACCTTCGTGTCGGTGGACGACCGCGACGGCGCCGAATGGAACACCGATGCCCTGGGCCCCACCAAGCGTGGTCTTGCCACGGCCTTGGTGCACAAGCTGCGCGCGCGCTATGGCGAGGGGGGCTTCCTGCATTTCGGCCAGGGCAAGTGGTATCCGGGCGAGCAGTTGCCGCGCTGGGCCCTGTCCATCTATTGGCGTCGCGATGGTCAGCCCTGCTGGCAGGACACGACCCTGTTCGCCGACGAACGCAACTCGCTGCATTACGACAGCGAGGACGCGAAGCGTTTCATCGAGCTGCTGTCGACCAAGCTGGGTGTGGGACCGCAGTACGTGCAGCCAGGTTATGAAGACGTCTGGTACTACCTGTGGCGCGAGCGTCGCCTGCCGGTCAACGTCGACCCGCTCGATTCGCGCCTGGACGACGAGCTGGAGCGCGTGCGCCTGCGCCGCGTCTTCGGCCAGGGGCTGGACCACGTCACCGGCTACGCCCTGCCGCTCAAGCGCGACTGGCCCGTGGGCCTGGCGGGCCCGACCTGGGTGACCGGCCCGTGGTTCTTCCGCGACGAGCGCATGTACCTGTTCCCGGGCGATTCGCCCATGGGCTACCGCCTGCCGCTCGATTCGCTGCCCTGGGTGACCAAGGGCGACTACCCCTACATGCACGAGCATGATCCTTTCGCGGTCAAGCCCGCCCTGCCCACGGCCGCGGCGCTGCGCGCGCAGTACGCGGGACGGTCTTATGCGTCGCACGCCACCGGCGGTGGCTTCGCCGAGGGCGGCACCGTGGCCGTGCAAAACCAGGGCCATGAAGGCCGGGGTGACGCGCCCGGCGGTTTTGCTGGCACCTCAGAGGGTGGGCTGTCCGCCAGCGCCGGGCCTGATGGCCCGGCCGCACCCGACATGGTGGACCCGTCCACCCATCCCGATCGATTCCAGTCGGCCCACTGGATCACGCGTTCGGCCCTGGTGGTCGAAGCGCGCAACCCGGACCGTGCCAGCGGCCCCAAGGTCGAGGCCAACGGCAAAGGTGGCGGCGTGCTCTATGTGTTCATGCCGCCCCTGAACAAGCTCGACGACTACCTCGATCTGTTGGCCGCTGTCGAGGCCACGGCGGCCGAACTGGCCGTGCAGATCGTGCTGGAAGGCTACCCGCCGCCGCGCGACCCGCGCCTCAAGCTGCTGCAGGTCACGCCCGATCCGGGCGTCATCGAAGTCAACATCCACCCGGCCAACGACTGGAGCGAACTGGTCGACCACACCGAGTTCCTCTACCAGGCCGCGCATGAGACGCGCCTGTCCACCGAGAAGTTCATGCTCGACGGCCGCCACACCGGCACCGGCGGCGGCAACCACTTCGTGCTGGGCGGCGCCACGCCGGCCGACAGCCCCTTCCTGCGCAAGCCCACGCTGCTGTCCAGCCTGCTGACCTTCTGGCACAACCACCCATCACTGTCCTACCTGTTCTCGGGCCTGTTCATCGGCCCCACCAGCCAGGCGCCGCGCATCGACGAGGCGCGCAACGACCAGGTCTACGAGATCGAGATCGCTTTCAAGGAGATCGAGCGCCAGATGGGCCTGTGGGGCGAGTGCCCGCCATGGATGATCGACCGCACCTTGCGCAACCTGCTGATCGACGCCACCGGCAACACGCACCGCAGCGAGTTCTGCATCGACAAGCTCTACTCGCCCGACGGCCCTACCGGCCGCCTGGGCCTGCTGGAGCTGCGCGCCTTCGAGATGCCGCCGCACCCGAAGATGAGCCTGGTGCAGCAGTTGCTGCTGCGCGCGCTGGTGGCCTGGTTCTGGCGCGAGCCTTACCAGGGCCATGGCGCCAGGCGCCTCACGCGCTGGCACACCGGCCTTCATGACCGCTTCATGCTGCCCAGTTTCGTACAGCAGGATTTCGCTGATGTGCTGACCGAGCTGGCACAGGCCGGCTTCATGTTCGACCCCGAATGGTTCGCGCCGCACTTCGAGTTCCGCTTTCCCTATGTGGGCGAGGTGTCCGTGGCCGGCGTGCGCATGACCCTGCGCAGCGCGCTCGAACCCTGGCACGTGATGGGCGAGGAGGGCGCCCCTGGCGGCACGGTGCGCTTCGTCGATTCGTCGCTGGAGCGGCTGGAGTTGCGCGCCACCGGCCTCAATGGCAACCGCCACGTGGTGACCGTGAACGGTCAGGTGCTGCCGCTTCACCCCACGGGCCGGGTTGGCGAGTTCGTGGCTGGCGTGCGTTATCGCGCCTGGCAGCCTCCCTCCTGCCTGCACCCCACCATCGGTGTCGATGCGCCGCTCACCTTTGATCTCGTCGACACCTGGCTCAAGCGCTCGCTGGGCGGCTGCCAGTACCACGTGGCGCACCCGGGTGGCCGCAACTACGACACCTTCCCCGTCAACAGCTACGAGGCCGAAAGCCGCCGCCTGGCCCGCTTCTTCCGCCTGGGCCACACGCCGGGGCAGATGAGCATCCAGGTGCCCGAGCCTGGCATCGAGCACCCGCTGACGCTGGATCTGCGCAAGGCCAAGCAGGCCTGATCCGGCAAGAAGTGCAGGAAACCCGAGAAAACATCCCCCTCCGACCCATGTCGCATCCCGGACAATCAGGGTCACCATGACCATTTCCCTGCCCCTGTTCGACGCCGATGCCCTGCCCGACACCTCTCAGGCGGCCGCCGAACTGCTGGCCCGTGCGCGGAGCGTGGAGGCAGGGCACTACGACGAGCTGCGCAGTGACGACGGCAAGCTGCGCCCGACCTGGCAGGCTTTCGCGGAGCATCTGGGTGACTCGGTGGACGACCTCAGCCGCCGCCAGGGCGTGCTGGCCCAGCAGATCCTGGAAGACGGCATCACCTACAACGTCTACAGCGCACCGGGCGGCAACAGCCGGCCCTGGTCACTGGAGGTGCTGCCCATGCTCCTGGGGCCGCAGGATTGGGCCAGCATCGAGCGTGGGGTGTCGCAGCGCGCGCACCTGCTCAACCAGGTGCTGCTCGATGTCTACGGCGAGCAGCGCCTGCTGAAGGACGCGCTGTTGCCATCCGCCCTGGTGCTGGGCCATCCGGGTTATCTGCGTGGGCTGCATGGCGTGAGACCCCCGGGCGATGTCTACCTGCACGTGATGGCCTTCGACCTGATGCGTGGCGATGACGGCCACTGGTGGGTGGTGTCGCAGCGCACCCAGGCGCCCTCCGGCCTGGGCTACGTGATGCAGAACCGGCTGATCGTGTCGCGGCTGTTCCCCGAGGCCTACCGCGCGATGAGCGTGCAGCACTTGGCCAGTGGCTACCGTCGCCTGGTGGACACGCTGCAGACGCTGGCTGAGCCGTGTGCGAACGGCGAGGCCCCGCGTCTGGCCCTGTGGACCCCCGGTCCCTACAACGAAACCTACTTCGAGCACGCCTACCTGGCGCGCTACCTGGGTCTGCCCCTGGTCGAAGGTGGCGACCTGATCGTGCGCGACGAGCGCGTCTACCTCAAGACGGTGCAGGGCCTGGAGCCGCTGCATGGCCTGCTGCGCCGCGTGGACGACGATTTCTGCGACCCGCTGGAGTTGCGCCCGGATTCCACGCTGGGCGTGCCGGGCCTGCTGCAGGCTGTGCGGGCGGGCAATGTGGTGGTGGCCAATGCGCTGGGCACGGGCTTCCTCGAGTCGCCCGCCATCCATGGCTTCCTGCCGGCCTTGTCGAAGGCTCTGCTGGGCGAGGATCTCGCGCTGCCGTCGCTGCCCACCTGGTGGTGTGGCGAGGCCGCTGCACTGGAAGCGGTGGCCCCCGAGTTGTCCAGCAAGGTGGTGCGCCCGACCTACCCAAACATGGCCATGCCCACGCAGGGCACCGGACCCCGCCAGGGGCTGGACGCCGTCCTGGGCCCGGCCCTGTCGCCCACCGGCCTGCGGGGCCTTCGTGACCGCATCGAGCGTGATCCGTCGGCCTACACCGCGCAGAGCTTCGTGTCCTACTCGCAGACGCCGGTGTGGTCGCAGGGTCAGTGCGTGCTGCGTGGCACCTCGCTGCGGGTCTACGCCTTGGCCGATGCCCTGGGTGGCTGGCAGGTGCTGCCCGGCGGCATGACCCGGATCGCATCGCGCGAAGCCGGCTATGTGTCGATGCAGCTGGGCGGCAGCAGCCTGGACACCTGGGTGCTCACCGAAGAGCCGGTGGACACCTTCTCGATGCTGCCGCACCCGCTCAAGGCCGAGGACGTGGTCCAGCGTCAGCGCCCCGTGGCCAGCCGCACCGGCGAAAACCTGTTCTGGATGGGCCGCTACACCGAGCGTGCCGAGCAGCAGTTGCGTCTGGTGCAGGCCGTGGTCAACCTGTTGGGCGATGACGACACGGCCGATGCCGGTGTGATGGAAGCCATGTCGGTTCTGGCCGCGGCGGCGGGCCTGGTGCCGCCGGGCACGCCTAGCCTCCTGCAATCGCCCCGCGTGTTCGAGCGCGCGGCGGTGGAGTCCCTGGCCGATCCCCTGGCGCAGCAGGGCGCCTACAGCCTGGCCTTCAACCTGGGCTCGCTGGAGCGCACGGCCCATGCCCTGCGTGACCGCCTCTCCACCGAGCACGACCGTCTGCTGCGCACCCTGGCGCCGGATTTCACCCAGCGCCTGCGCCGTGGTGAAGACCCGGTCCGCGACTTGATCGAGGCGCGCGAGGCGCTGGAGCACCTGGGCATGCAACTGGCGGCCGTCACTGGCGCACAGACCGACCGCATGACCCGCGATGCCGGCTGGCGCCTGCTCACCGTGGGCCGCCTGGTCGAACGCCTGAACGGCTATGCCGGCATGCTGCAGGCCTTCGTGCAGCAGGGGGCTGTGCACAGCCCGCAGGGTTTCGACATGCTGTTGACCCTGTTCAACAGCACCATCACCTTCCGTGCGCGGTTTCAGCGCCGGCTGGAGTGGCCTGCCCTGGTGGGCACGCTGGTGATGGACGAGACCAACCCCCGCGCCATGGCCTGCGTGGTGCGCCGCCTGCGAACCGAGCTGGCCAAGCTGCCCGACAAGGCCAGCCCGCTGACAGGCTTGCTCGATCTGCTGCCTGTCGAAGGCGTCGGCCTGAACCTGGAGGACATGGCGATGCCCGGCGCAGGCGAAGCAGCGGTGGAAGCGCTGACCCAGCGGCTGATCGAAGCCAGCTGGCGCCTGTCGGACGAGCTGGGCCTGCGTTACTTTGCGCATGCAGAACCTTCTGCGCAGACGATCAGTGCATGAGCCCGAGCATCCCATGAACGCCCTGACCGAAGCCCTCTCCAGAAGGGGGGCCGTCGCTGAACCCAGCGCACGCCTGAGTGTCGAGCACGAGACCCGCTACGAGTACGCCTACCCGGTGGAGATGGCTCACCACATCGCCTGCCTGCGCCCCTTGTCTGACGACGCCCAGACGCTGCGCGTGTTCGAGATGAGCGTGTCTCCCCAGCCGACCCAGCACAGCACCCGCCGCGATGCCTTCGGCAACAGCCGGGCCTACTTCTCGCTCAACATTCCTCACACCGAACTGCTGGTCAAGGCCCGCAGCGAGGTGGAGATCTGGCGGCGCTACCAGGGCCTGGTGCCGGAGCAGAGCCTGCACATCGCCCAGGTGCGTGACCGGCTGGTGTACCGGGCGCACGCGCCGTTCGAGCCGGCCACCGAGTTCGTCTATGCCTCGCCCTACGTGCCCCTGCACGACGAACTGCGGGCCTACGCGCGGGAGTCGCTGCATCCTTCGCGGCCCGTGGCCCAGGGGGCGATCGAACTCATGCACCGCATTCACCGTGATTTCCGCTATGCGCCCGCGTCCACCGACATCTCCACGCCGGTGCTGGAAGTCTTTCACCGTCGCGAAGGGGTCTGCCAGGATTTCGCGCACCTGATGCTGGGATGCCTGCGGGCCAGCGGTTTGGCCGCGCGCTACGTGAGCGGCTACCTGCTCACTCAGCCATTGCCAGGCCAGCCAAGGCTGCTGGGCGCCGACGCCTCGCATGCCTGGGTGAGCGTGTGGTGCCCGGGGCTGGATGCCCCGCGTGCCGGCGAATGGCTGGGCCTGGATCCCACCAACGATTGCCTGCCGGGCCTGGACCACATCCGTGTGGCCTATGGCCGTGATTTTGGTGACGTGACGCCCCTGCGTGGCGTGATCCGGGGTGGCGGCGAACACACGCTGTCGGTGCGTGTGACAACCTTGCCCATGGACGAGCGCCCTGCCGACAGCAGTGCCCCGTGATGGGGCGCCAGCCTGCCGTCCTTCACCATGTGGAGGAAGCGGCGCCAGGTTGCGCACCAATTGCGGGTGTCAGCGATGCCCGACAGGCCAAGCGGAATTCCCTGGCTGATCAAAAGATACATTTTTGGTGCAATCGGTAAATTGGATGACAAGTGCGCACCGTTTTGAGACATTTGGATCGTCAGGCGGTGGGCATGTGCCAAGTCATGCTGCCGGGCCTGATCGCCTGGCATAGTCCCTGCTAATACAGGCTTGTCAGCGTTTTTTGGACATCCCCACAAGGGGCCAGCCGATGCGATTCTTCGACGAAATGAACGCCACCAGCGACCAGGTGCGCGACCACTACAGGGTGTACGACCGCTGGCTCGGACGCCAGCCGCGGGAGATGATGCAATCCCGGCGTGAAGAAGCCGAGACCATCTTTCGGCGCGTGGGCATCACGTTCGCGGTGTATGGCGACAAGGATGAGACCGGCGCCGGCACCGAGCGCCTGATTCCGTTCGATCTGATCCCCCGCATCATCCCCGCCAACGAATGGCGCGAGATGGAAAGGGGCCTGCGCCAGCGCGTCACCGCGCTCAACCGCTTCCTCGAAGACATCTACCACGGGCAGGAGATCCTCAAGGCCGGCATCGTGCCGGCCGAGCCCGTGCTCAACAATGCGCAGTTCCGCCAGGAAATGGTCGACCTGAAGGTGCCGGGCGGTATCTACTCCATCATCGCCGGCATCGACATGGTGCGCGCCTGCAACCCCGATGGCAGCGGCACTTACTACGTGCTGGAAGACAACCTGCGCGTGCCCAGCGGCGTGAGCTACATGCTCGAGAACCGCAAGATGATGATGCGGCTTTTCCCGGAGCTGTTCGCCGAACACCGCGTCGCGCCCGTCGCCCACTACCCTGACTTGCTGCTCGACACCTTGCGTGCCATGGCGCCGGCCTCCGTGAACGAGCCCACCGCCGTGGTGCTCACGCCGGGCATGTACAACTCGGCCTACTTCGAACATGCCTTCCTGGCGCAGCAGATGGGCATCGAACTGGTCGAGGGGCAGGACCTCTTCGTCAAGGACGACTTTGTCTACATGCGCACCACACGCGGCCCGGTGCGGGTGGACGTGATCTACCGCCGCCTCGATGACGACTTCATGGATCCGGAAGTCTTCCGCAAGGATTCGACCCTGGGTGTGCCCGGACTGCTGCGTGCCTACCGCGCGGGCAACGTCACCCTGGCCAACGCCTTCGGCACCGGCATCGCCGACGACAAGTCCATCTACCCCTATGTGCCCAAGATGATCGAGTTCTACCTGGGCGAGAAACCGATCCTGCAGAACGTGCCCACCTACGTGTGCCGCGAGAAGGACGACCTCAAGTACACCCTGGACAACCTGGCCGATCTGGTCGTCAAGGAAGTGCACGGCGCCGGCGGCTACGGCATGTTGGTGGGCCCGGCCTCGACCAAGGCCGAGGTGGAGGATTTCCGCAAGGTGCTGATCGCCAACCCGGGCAACTACATCGCCCAGCCGACGCTGTCGCTGTCGACCTGTCCGACCTTCGTCGAGAGCGGTATTGCCCCGCGCCACATCGACCTGCGTCCCTTCGTGCTCTCGGGCAAGGAAGTGCAGATGGTGCCCGGCGGCCTGACCCGCGTGGCCCTCAAGGAAGGCTCGCTGGTGGTCAACAGCTCGCAGGGCGGGGGCACCAAGGACACCTGGGTGCTGGAGGCCTGAGCGGCCGTTTGAAGGGAGAAGGCCCATGCTGAACGAACGCATCGAGAAACGCCTGCCGCCCCACCTCGTCCACGCTGAACATGAGAAGTCGCCCCATGCGGGCGCCCCCTTGCCGGAGATCAAACCCATGCTGTCGCGCACCGCTGACCACCTCTACTGGATGGCCCGCTACATGGAGCGGGCCGAGAACACCGCGCGTCTGCTGGACGTGAACTACC
Organism: Burkholderiales bacterium UBA1834; assembly: GCA_002339015.1. GTDB lineage: Bacteria > Pseudomonadota > Gammaproteobacteria > Burkholderiales > Burkholderiaceae_C > Aquabacterium. The sequence continues at coordinate 71,974 of DDJC01000087.1, read as the reverse complement.
AGTCCGCCTTCTTGCCGCAGGCCCCCGAGACGGCGCTCAATGGCTGGAAGGGCTTGCTGAGCATCAGTGAGCTCACGGGCGATTACGCCAAGCGCTACGACGAGCTCACGCCCAAGCACGTGATGACTTTCATGGTGAGCGACGCCAACAACCCGTCGAGCATCCTGAACTGCCTGCGCGCAGCGCGCGAGAACGCCCGTGCCGTGCGTGGCGCGCTGACCACCGAGGTGTGGGAGACCACCAACCAGACCTGGCTGGAGTTCAATCGTCTGCTCAAGGACAACGCACTGGCCAAGGACCCGGGCGAACTGTTCGAGTGGGTGAAATTCCGCTCCCACCTGTCGCGCGGCGTGACCCTGGGCACCATGCTGCAGGACGAGTCCTTCCACTTCCAGCGTTGCGGCACCTTCCTGGAGCGTGCCGACAACACGGCGCGTCTGCTTGACGTCAAGTTCCATGCCCGCAATACCGAGTTCTTCGGGCCCTCCTTGGGCAACGAGAGCAAGGAAGTGGATTTCTACCACTGGTCATCCCTGCTGCGCAGCGTGTCGGCCTTCGAGGTCTACCGCAAGGTCTACCGCAACGTCATCCGGCCCGAAAAGGTGGCCGAGCTCTTGATCCTGCGCGCCGAGATGCCGCGCTCGCTGGTGTTCTGCGTCGACGAGGTGGTCAACAACCTGCGCGCCGTGGCCAACGACCACAGCCACGAGACCTTGCGCAAGGCCGGCCGGCTGCGCGCCGACCTGCAGTTCAGCCGCATCGACGAGATCCTGGCCACCGGCCTGCATGCCTACCTGACGCAGTTCCTGGACCGCGTGGGTGATCTGGGCTTCGGCATCAGCCGCGACTTCCTGATGCCGGCCAAGGCCTGAGGCGATGCGTCGGACGCGTGTCGCTGTTCAGCCGCCGGCTGAAGGCGCCGTGTAATCCACGTAGGCCCCGCCAATCGGGTCATAGCGGCGCAGCTTGCCGCCATCTTGCTGCACCTCGAAGCGGTCCAGCACCGGGCCGGTGCCCGGATCGCCTGGACAGGGGCCGCCGTGCTTCTCGCGCACGGCAATCTCGAAGCGCGCGTCCAGACGCTGCTCCACCTCGAAGGACAGGCACTCGCCCTGGCGCGATGCCGGGTAGAGGCCGTCGGCCTGCACCCGCTTGGCCAGCAGGTCCACGGCCTGGTCTTCGGTCATGTCGCGCTGGCTGCAACCGGTCAATGCGCCCCCCACAGCGAACGCCACCGACAGCGCCAGGGCGTTCAGGCGTGGCAAGGCCATGGGCAGGCGCGAGGGGCTGGGCTTGGGTGTCATGTCAGCGCAGTGTGCGACACCCTGCATGTCCTGGCAAACCAGGGCAAATGCCCCCTGGGTGGTCCGTGGGCACCACGCCACCCGGAGAGGGCCTTGAAGTGAAGAACAGCCAATGCCGATCACTTCGACGGCAGTGCCGGGCCCACGACCGCCTCGGCGAAGGCGGTGCCGATCACGATGGAGCCGGCCTCCGTCGGGTGGTTGGTATCCCAGAACAGGTACTGCTTCGGGTCGGCGCACACGTCGCCCGGCAGGCCCATGAACTTCGGGGTGTAGCAGGGCTCGGTCACGTTGTAACCCTCGGCGGCGGCCTGGGCCATGCGCTGCTGCGAGTACGTGAAGGTGTCGAAGGTGCGCACCCTGGCCTCGGGATATTGCTTGGCGAAAGCCCTGAGCATGGCTGTGAGCGACTGGGCGAACTCGGCGCTGCGCTTCTTGGAGTCCGTCATGTAGGTGCGCTGCAGCTTGACGTGCTGCCTGGCCGAAGGCGTGATGCTCAGATCGGGCATCAGAGGCACGAAGAAGTGGCGCGCGCCCCGCTTGTACAGGGCGGTCATGGCCTGCTTGACGTTGGCCGTCACCGTCACGGCGGTCGACGACAGGTAGATGTTGTTGCCCCAGTAGAAGTCATCCGGGCCGGTCCAGATCACATACAGCGCCTGGGCATCGGCCTTCCTGGTGCTGCCGCCCAGGTTGGCCAGGTAATCGTCGACCTGCTTGAGCAGGCCGTGCTCCATGGCAAAGAAGGGCAGCAGGCTGCCGCGGCCCGATTGCGCCCCACCGAAGGCATAGTTCAGGAAGGGCAGGTTCAGCGCGTTGCTCATGGCTTCGACCACCACCTGGCCGTCGGAGAAGCGGCCGCGGTCATTGGGCGCGGTGGGCAGGCCGATGCCACCGAGCTTGCGCGTCACTTCGAACATGTTGCCGGTGTCGCTCATGCTGTCGCCGAAGGAAATGGTCTGGCTGTAGCTGGTGGGGTAGGTGACAGCCGGCGGATTGGGTGGCGTGGCCACCGGCGTGAGCCTGGGCGCCCTGTTGATGGCCAACTGGCGCGTGGTCTCGGCATAGGGCGACATGTAGGGCGCGCCCAGGTCGATCAGCGCCTTCCAGGTCTTGGGGCCGGCGATGGCCACGGTGTAGACCAGCTCGGGCTGGATGAGCACGTCACCGGCGGTGAACAGGCCGAAGGCCAGGGGGTCTGCGGTGAGCGCGTGTGCGCTGGGCAAGGCGCCCAGGGCGCCCAGGCTCAGTGCAAAAGGGGCAAGAAGGCGACGAAAGGACATGCGGGGCTCCGGGTGACGCTAACGGTAGGCAGTGCCATATAAGGTAACGATCAGCGTGCCACGCGATGGTTGGCATGTCTGCCGCCAAGGGCGACAACCGAGGGTTACACCCCTCGCTCATCCATGGGGGCTTGTGGGAGGCCCCGGCCCATGCTCAGAACTGGGCGAACCGGTCGAAGCCCACCAGCACGGCCACCAGCACGAGCGCGGCGACCGGGCCTGCCAGAGGGTGGGCGATGCCGGCCACCAGTGGTGCCACCATGAGCAGCCCGCGCAGCCCCCAGCTGTAGAGCACACCGGCGCGGCGCAGGTAGGTCACGCCCGTGTCCTGCCAACGTGCGCGTTCGGCCGAACCCACGGGGAGCGAGCCGATGAAGCTGCAGTGGTTGTAGTAGCGCACCGCCATCGTCGAGCAGGCCAGCGCCGCGAACAGGGTGCCCATCAGGGCCAGCTCCAGCATCAGGCGGGGCGTGAAGGCGAAGGGCGCGCTGGGCAGGTGGTTCAGCGAGGCGTTGAGCAGCGGCGCGCCGATCAGCGTAGCGGTGCCCATCAGGCCCAGCGCCGCGGTAGAGGCCGTGAGCGTGGACGACATCAGCGAGTTGCGGATGGTCTGCACGGCCAGGATCTCGGAGCCAGGTTGGGTGGACAGCGCATGAAGCCACTCGGCGCGCAGCTTGGCGTGGGCCGCGCGAGACAAGGTGTCCGGGGTATGGCGGCCCGGCAGCCATTGCAGCGCCTCGTAAGCCATCACGATCAGGAGGGTGCCCGCGGTGGCCAGCCAGGTCCACAGGGGGATAGCGCTGCTCATGCGCGGCGCTCCAGCACTTCGAAAATCACCATGCCGCCCAGCATGGCCAGGCCGAACACCAGCGCCTGGTCCAGCCCCAGGCCCAGCGCGACCAGGGCCGGCCCCGGGCAGAAGCCGGCCAGCCCCCAGCCGATGCCGAAGAGCAAGGCGCCACCCAGCAGGCGCCGGTCGATGCGGGTGCTGGTGGGCAGCTGCATGGGCGCACCGGTCAGCAAGGCCTGCTGCCTGCGGCGTGCCAGCGTGAAGGCAGGTAGCGCGACGGCGATCGCCCCGCCCATCACGAAGGCCAGTGAGGGATCCCAATCGCCAGCCAGATCCAGGAAGCCCAGCACCTTGGCCGGATCGGCCATGCCGGAGATCAGCAGCCCCAGGCCGAAGACCAGGCCGGCGAACAGGGCTGTGAGCAGGGGCAGGCGGGCGTGCACGGCATCGTTCATGGTGGCGTACCTCGTTCAGTCAAGACGGATGAGATGGCGGGCCACATACACCGTGACAAAGCCGGCGGCCATGAAGGTGAGCGTGGCCACCAGGGAACGCGCCGACAGGCGCGAGAGGCCACACACCCCGTGGCCGCTGGTGCAGCCCGAGCCATAGCGCGTGCCCAGGCCCACCAGCAGGCCGGCCGCGATGAGTACGCCTTCGCTCGCGTCGACGCGCACGGTGGGCAGCTTGCCGAAGGTGGCATAGAGCCATGGCGCGGCGACCAGCCCGATCAGAAAAGCCACGCGCCAGGCCATGTCACGCGGTGCCGGGCGCAGCAGCCCGCCCAGGATGCCGCTGATGCCGGCGACGCGTCCGTTGAGCAGGATCAGCAAGGAAGCAGCCAGCCCGATCAGGGCGCCGCCGGCCAGGGCGGACCAGGGCGTGAAATTGGGCCAGGCGACATGGATGAGGTTCATGCGGTCTCCTGAGGGCAGTACAGGCTGTACAGCAAGTCGAGCAAGGCGAGGGCGCGGGGATCGGCCACCTTGTAGTAGATGTGTCTGCCTTCGCGCCGGGTGCTGACCAGCCCCTCGGTGCGCAGCACGCCGAGCTGCTGTGACAGTGTGGGCTGGCGAATACCCAGGCGCGACTCAAGGTCACCCACGCAGGCTTCCCCCTGGGACAGCTGGCACATCAGCAGCAGCCGGTCTTCATTGGCGAGCAGCTTGAGCAAGCCCGCGGCCTGGCCTGCCGCAACGTTGAGGGCAGACAGGTCGGGCGGCGCGGAAGGGCTGCTGGGCGGCATCGGAAGCTGGGAGAAGGTCGGGCTTGATTAATCTAGAAATAAATATATCATAAAAAAATAAACTAAATGGCTTCACCATGTCCATCACCGAAACAACTGCACCTGTGCCTGAGCAGGCGCGGCACCGCCACGCCACTGTCGACGTCGAGTCCTTCTTCGACCCTGCCACCGGCACGGTCACCTACCTGGTCTGGGACCGGCAGAGCCGCCGTGCGGCCATCATCGATCCCGTGCTGGACTATGACTTCCGCGCAGGCCGCACCAGCACCGCCTCTGCCGACCGCGTGCTGGCATGTCTGCGCGATGAAGGCCTGGCGCTGGACTGGATCCTTGAAACCCACGCGCACGCCGACCACCTGTCGGCGGCAGCCCACATGCAGCGCGAGGCGGGAGGGCGCATCGTGATCGGCCGCCGCATCCAGCAGGTGCAGTCCATTTTCAGGGCGCTCTACAATCTGGAGCCTGGATTCATCCCCGACGGCCGCCAGTTCGACAGGCTGCTGGACGACGGCGACACCCTGCCTCTGGGGGAGGCGGTGATCCATGCACTGTGGGTACCCGGCCATACCCCGGCCGACATGGCCTACGCCATCGACGATGCGGTCTTCGTGGGAGACACGCTGTTCATGCCCGATGTCGGCACGGCCCGGGCGGATTTTCCAGGCGGCGATGCGGCTCAGTTGTTCCGCTCCATCCAGAGGCTGTTGTCCTTGCCACCCGAGTCGGTGCTCTATGTGTGCCATGACTACCCGCCACAAGACCGGGCGCCGCAGTGGCGCACGTCCGTGGCAGCGCAGCGCGCCGCCAACATTCACGTGCACGATGGCATTGACGAGAAAACCTTTGTCGACATGCGCAGGCGACGCGATGCCACGCTGGAGATGCCCACGCTGATCCTGCCCTCGATTCAAGTCAACATCCGCGCGGGGCACCTGCCTCCGCCGGAAGCCGATGGCATGCGCTACCTGCGCATCCCGCTCAACCGGTTGTGAAGAGGCTCGCCTCAGGCTGACGGCGGTACGTAGCCCTGCACCTGCTCGGCGCCCGCGCCAAAGAAGAACTGCTCCATCTGGCGCGCCAGGTACTGGCGCGCACGGGCATCAGCCAGGTTCAGGCGGTTCTCGTTGACCAGCATGGTCTGGTGCTTCATCCACAGCTGCCAGGCTTCCTTGCTGATCTCGTTGTAGATGCGTTTGCCCAGCTCACCGGGGTAGGGGGGGAAGTCCAGGCCTTCGGCTTCCTTGTTCAGGTGCTTGCATTGGATGGTGCGTGCCATGTTCTCGTCTCGTTCGGGAATCGTTGGGGAAAGAGTGATTACTTCAGGTTCTTGACCAGCACCTGCGAGCGTCGGTCCCACTTGTAGTTGCGCTTGCGGGCCTCGGGCAGCCAGTTCGGATCCACCGGCGAAAAGCCGCGCTTGTTGAACCAGTGCATCGTGCGCGTGGTCAGCACGAAGATGGAGGACAGGCCCATGGCCCGTGCGCGCTGCTCAATGCGCTTCAAGATGCGCTCGCCATCGCCCTGGCCCTGCACGTGGGGCGACACGGTCAGCGCCGCCATCTCGGCGGTGCTGGTTTCGGGGTAGGGGTAGAGCGCCGCACAGCCGAAGATCACACCATCGTGCTCGATCACGGTGTACTGCGACACGTCGCGCTCGATCTCGGTGCGGCTGCGTTTGACCAGCGTGCCATCCTGCTCGAAAGGCTCGATCAGCTGCAGGATGCCGCCCACGTCGTCGGGCGTGGCCTCGCGCAGGCTTTCGAGCTTCTCGTCGACGATCATGGTGCCCACGCCATCGTGTGTGAACACCTCCATCAGCAGGGCGCCATCCACCTTGTACGGGATGATGTGCACCCGTTCGACGCCGCCTTCGCTGGCCTTGACGGCATGCTGCAGGTAGAAGGCCGTGTCCGTGGGCTGCAGCGGGTTGGGCAGGGCGGCCAGCAGGCGCTTGGCGTCCAGCAGGGCCAGTTCCTGGTCGATCTCGGCGTCCGGGTCGTGCTGGGCGGCTTCCAGCTCCACCGCGCGCTGGGGTTCCTGCACGATGCCTTGCAGAATGCCGCGCACTTCGGTCACGAAGATCAGCTTGTCGGCCTGCAAGGCGATGGCGGCGCTGGTGGCCACGTCTTCCATGCTCAGGTTGAAGGCCTCGCCGGTGTGCGAGAAACCGAAGGGCGACAGCATCACCATGGCGCCAGCGTCGATCGCCCGGCGCACGGCCACGGCATCGATCTTGCGGACCAGGCCCGTGTGGATGAAGTCCACGCCATCGACGATGCCCACGGGCCGCGCGGTGACGAAGTTGCCCGAGATCACGCTGATCGATGCGCCGGCCATGGCCGTGTTCGGCAAGCCCTGCGAGAAAGCGGCTTCGATCTCGTAGCGCAGCTGGCCAGCGGCCTCCTGGGCACAATCCAGCGCCACCGAATCGGTGATGCGCATGCCGTGGCTGAAGTGGGACTCATGGCCCTTGGCACGCAGCTGCTCTTCCAGCTGGGGGCGGAAACCGTGGGCCAGCACGATGCGGATGCCCATGGCCTGCATCAGGGCCATGTCCTGCACGAAGCTGGTGAGCTTGCCGGCGGCGATCAGCTCACCCGAGAGCCCGACGACGAAGGTCTTGCCCCGGTGGGCGTGGATGTGCGGCGCCACGGCGCGGAACCAGGGCACGAAAGTATGGGGAAAGACCAGGTCCATGGATGGATGGGAAGGGCTTGAGCGTGATCGTGTCTGGCCGTAATGGTACGGGTAATGGCGAACTGGTGATGACCAGCCATCACTTCGGCTCGAGAGGCATGCGGCTTGTGCCACATGAGTTCGCTCCGGCGCGGTCGGCTGGCTTTCGGCAGGCCAATGATGGACACAGATCCTGTCATTCACCTGACATTAATAGATGATAGCGGCGTGGGGATTACGGCACAGTTCGGCGTTGAGCCAGGACCAGGGGTGATAACGTTCGAGCTGACAAAATTGCCTAGGCAATATTCATGTCCGCTGGCCTTCTGGTCCTTGTCCCCGAACCCCTCGTCCCCGTCGTGAACACGCACGTTTACTCTTCTTCCCGAGTGCCTCAGCATGCGCGGGCCATGGTATCTGCCGTACTCACGGCCTCGACGGTGGCGCTGACCATCGCTGTTCTGCTGGTGCTCGCACCGGGGGCCATGGATGCAGGTCACCTGATCGCCTTCATCGAAGAGGACGGTCCGCTCGAAGTGGCGACGGTCGTGGTCTGGATGGTGGCGGCGGTCTACCTGCTGCTGCCGGGGCGTCGTCCCCGCCTGACGGCCCTGCCTTTTGCGGTGTTCTGCTTTGCCATGGGCATGCGCGAAAACGGCCTGCCGGCCGACCTGGTGCCGCATGGCCGCCGGCTGATGCAGCTGGGCTTTTACATGCATGGACCGGAGAGCCTGACCTACCGCATCGTGGCGGGCTTGATGGTGCTGGCTGTGCTGGCCGCCGCCGTGCACGTCATGATCTTCCTGGCGCGCGAGTTCTTTCAGCGGCGAGGCTGGGTGGAAGCCGACACCGCCATGTTCATCCTGGCAATGTTGGTGCTGGTGGCCGCGCAGATTGCCGAGAGCGTTCTCGATCATCCAACCTGGATGCGGACCGTGTTCCCGGACGGCTGGAGCGGCATGCTCAGCCTGGAGAGCCTGGAAGAGGGGTGGGAAGCGGTGGGGGCGCTCTACGTGCTCGTGGCTGTTCACCTGTCACGCAAGCTTGGGCGCGAGCGGCGTCGCTTCGGCTGACGCGCCTGGCGCCTGGGGTGCCAGACACACACGGTTCCGGCCTTCGGCCTTGGCCTGGTACAAGGCCTTGTCGGCCAGGTCGATGGTGTGCTCGATGGCGCTGTTCAGGTGGTGCAGGGCCACGCCCGCCGAGAAAGTGACGCGCAGATCCGGCATGCCGGGCGGGTGTGCTTGTGCCGCCAGGCATTGCCTCAGGCGCAGCAGCCCGCTCATGGCCTGCTCGCAGGAGGTTGCCGGCATCATCAACAGGAACTCTTCACCGCCCCAGCGGGCCAGCACGTCGATCTCCCGCAGAGCCTCACGGGCGGTGCGGGCAAAGTGGCGCAAGGCTTCGTCGCCGCCCTGGTGGCCGTGCAGGTCGTTGATGCGCTTGAAGTGGTCCAGATCAAGCAGGGCCACGCACAGCGGGTGGCCCAGGCGACGATGGCGCTTGACTTCTTCGGCCAGCAGATCCTGCATATGGCGGCGGTTGGCCAGGCCGGTCAATGCATCGGTGGTGGCCAAGGCGTGCACGCGCGAGAGGGCCTCGGCCAGCTCCACCCGGCTGGCCATCAGGTTCTGGCGGATGTTCGCGCCGATCAGGGCAATGCTGGTGGAGGTGCCCAGGATCAGGGCCACGTAGACCAGTTCGAGCAGGTCGGCCGAGAGGCTTCTGGGCACCTCGTCAAAGCGACGCATCACCAGCACGGCTGCGGTGAGCGCGGTCATGGTGCAACCGGTGAACACGGCGAACTGCCGGCCATTGAGGGTGAACTGACCGAACATGATGATCAGCGGCAGGATGCACAGGATGAAGCCGCGCACATCATGGTGCGAGAAGGCATAGACCAGCACCGTCAGCAATGCGCAGTACAGGCCCTGGGCCATGACCATGGAGGGTTCCTTGAGCCGTGCTGACCAGCCCGAGCGCGCCAATGCGTAGAACAGGCCAGGCCCTGCGACCAGCAAAGGCGTGATCCACACCAGCCCAGGCCGAAAGAGCTTGAGGCTCACGCCCCACTGCAGCAGCGCGGCGTTGCTCAGGTAAATAAGCTGCGCCATGAGCATCAGCGCCAGAGGGCGGCGCATGGCAACGTCCTGCCCCAGCAGCAGATTTTTGCATGATGAGAAGCGCTGGGGCATGGTTGATGGGTTGTGCGGACAGCTTGATGCTTATCGGCAGAGGGCTGACGAACTGGATCAGGCATCTCACCTGACACGGCGGGCGCAGCAGTCACATCGGATAATCGCGGTCTTTCATCACTGTTGGCGCCGTCGAGGCGGCCTGTCTTCTTCTTGTCCGTGTCTGCCCAACTGCCCACCATCACCTTCCCTGAATCCCTGCCGGTCTCGGGCAAACGCACCGAGATCGAGGCCGCCCTGCGCGAGCACCAGGTGGTGATCGTCTGCGGCGAGACAGGCTCGGGCAAGACCACGCAGTTGCCCAAGATCGCGCTGGCCATGGGCCGGGCGGGGTGGGGGCAGCCGCGCGAGCCGCACGAGTCGCTCCAACGGGGCCGGCGCCGCCCGCCCATCATCGGCCACACCCAGCCGCGCCGGATCGCGGCCTCCAGCGTGGCCAAGCGCATCGCTGAGGAGCTGAACACGCCGCTGGGCGAGGTGGTGGGCTACAAGGTGCGTTTCCAGGACCGGCTGCAGCCTGGCGCCAGCGTCAAGCTGATGACAGACGGCCTCCTGCTGGCCGAGACGCAATCCGATCCCGATCTTCGCGCCTACGACACCCTCATCATCGACGAGGCCCACGAGCGCAGCCTGAACATCGATTTCCTGCTGGGCTACCTGCGCCAACTGCTGCCGCGCCGGCCGGATCTGAAGATCATCGTCACCTCGGCCACCATCGATGCGGACCGCTTCGCGCAGCACTTCGCCGGTGCCAAGGGGCCTGCGCCGGTGATCATGGTGTCGGGCCGCCTGTTCCCGGTGGAGCAGCGCTGGCGTCCTTTCGAAGAGAGCCGCGAGTACGGCCTCAACGAGGCCATCGTCGATGCCGCCGACGAACTCTGGCGCGAAGGCTCGGGCGACATCCTCGTCTTCCTGCCCGGCGAGCGCGAGATCCGCGAGGCGGCCGACCACCTGCGCAAGCACATGGCCCACCAGCGCCAGCAGGTCAATGTGCTGCCGCTGTTCGCGCGCCTGAGCCAGCAGGAGCAGGACGAAGTCTTCCGCACCGGCGGGCCGCGCCGCATCGTGCTGGCCACCAACGTGGCCGAGACCTCGCTGACAGTGCCCGGCATCCGCTACGTGATCGACTCAGGGCTGGCCCGCGTCAAGCGCTACAGCTTTCGCAACAAGGTCGAGCAACTGCAGATCGAGCCCATCAGCCAGGCGGCGGCCAACCAGCGCGCCGGCCGCTGCGGCCGCGTGGCCAATGGCATCTGCATCCGCCTGTACGACGAGAAGGAGTTCAACGCCCGCCCGCGCTTCACGGATCCCGAGATCCTGCGCAGTTCGCTGGCTGGCGTGATCCTGCGGATGAAGTCGCTGCACCTGGGCCTGGTCGACGACTTCCCCTTCATCGAGCCGCCATTGCGCAAGGCCATTGCCGACGGTTACCAACTGCTCAACGAGCTGGGCGCGGTGGACGATGCCAACGAGATCACGCCTCTTGGCCAGACCCTGGCACGCCTGCCGCTGGACCCTCGCGTGGGCCGAATGATCCTGGAGGCGCGTGACCGGCAGGCCCTGGCCGAGGTGCTGGTGATCGCGGCGAGCTTGAGCGTGCAGGACGTGCGCGATCGCCCCATCGAGCACCAGCAGGCGGCCGATGAAAAGCACAAGAAGTTCGACGACGAGAAGTCGGAGTTCATGGGCACGCTCAAGCTGTGGAAATGGCTGGATGAATCACGTGGCGGCCACGGCCACCACGCCCCTGGCCAGCCCGAGCAGCACAAGCTCAGCCACCGCAAGTACGAAGCCCTGCTGCGCGAGAACTTCATCAACCCGCGCCGCGTGCGCGAGTGGAAAGACGTGTACTCGCAGCTGCACACCGTGGTCACCGAGCACCAGTGGCGTCTGAACGGCAGCCCGGCCACCTATGAGCAACTTCACCTGTCGCTGCTGTCGGGCCTGCTGGGCAACATCGGCTGCAAGAGTGATGATGAAGATTGGTACCTGGGCGCGCGCGGCATCAAGTTTTACAAGCACCCGGGCGCCAACCTGAGCAAGAAGCCCGGGCGCTGGATCCTGGCGGCCGAGCTGGTCGAGACCACGCGCCTGTACGGCCGCGGCATCGCCACCATCGAGCAGGCCTGGGTGGAGCGCATGGGCGGCCACCTGCTCAAGAAGCAGCTGCTCGATCCGCACTGGGAGAAGAAGGCTGCCGAGGTCGTCGCGCTGGAGCGGGCCACCTTGTACGGCTTGGTGGTCTATGCCAACCGCCGCGTGAACTTCGGCCTGGTCGATCCGGTGCAGGCCCGTGACATCTTCATCCGTGAAGGCCTGGTGGCCGGCGAGTGGGAGACGCGCCTGCCCTTCCTCGCGCACAACCGCAAGATGATCGCGCAGGTGGAGCAGCTGGAACACAAATCACGCCGGCAGGATGTGCTGGTCGATGACGAGCTGATCGTCGGCTTCTACGACGCGCAGATCCCCCCAGAGGTGGTCAGCGGCCACAGCTTCGAGCGCTGGTACCGCGAGGCCAGCCGCCAGAACCCCAAGCTGCTGCACCTGAGCCGCGAGGAGCTGATGCGCCACGAGGCCGCCGGCATCACCAGCGCCGCCTTCCCGAAGATGATCCGCGTGGGCGGGGTGGACTGCGCCGCTGCCTACCTGCATGAGCCGGGCGATGCGCGCGACGGTGTCACCGTGACGGTGCCCATCTTCGCGCTCAACCAGGTGAGCGACGAGCGCGGCGAGTGGCTGGTGCCCGGCATGCTCAAGGACAAGGTGCTGGCGCTGGTCAAGAGCCTGCACCAGAAGCCGCGTGCGCGCCTGGTGCCGCTGCCCGAGTACGTGGACAGCTTCATCGAGAGCGTACCTTTCGGCGAGGGGGGGCTGCTGGACGTGCTGCTCAAGGCCGTGCGCGACCGCACGCAGCTGGACATCAAGCGCGCCGATTTCAAGCTGGACATGCTGCCGCCGCACCTCTTCATGAACTACCGGGTGGTGGATGAACATGGCCGTCAGCTGGGCATGGGGCGCAACCTGCCGGCGCTCAAGGCGGAGCTGGGCCAGTTGGCGCGAGGGGCCTTCCAGGCGCTGGCCGCGTTGAAGGTGCAGTCTGTGGCGCAAGGCGGGCAGGGCGACGAGGTCGTGACGCCAGGCGGGGACGGCAACAAGGCAGCCCATGCCCTGGGCAGGGCCCCTGCAGGCCGGTCGCAGGGGCCAGGCAAAGCAGCGGGCTCAGGCCAGGCAAACCCATCGGGCACGATCGCCGGGGGCGCTCAGCCCAACACCCGGCGTGAAGAGCCCGCCTCCAGCCGCGTCACTGCCGTCCAGCCGCTCACCGACTGGACCTTTGGCGAATTGCCAGAGCTGATGGAGATCCAGCGCAGCGGCCACACCCTGGTGGGCTTCCCCGCCTTGGTGGACAAGGGTACGCATGCCGAGATCGAGGTGTTCGACGAGCCCGATGGGGCCGCTGCCAGGCACCGCGCCGGGCTGCGCCGCTTGATCGCGTTGCAGCTCAAGGAGCCATTGAAGTACCTGGACAAGAACATCCCCGATCTGCAGAAGATGGCGATGGCCTACATGAGCCTGGGCACAGCCGATGAGTTGCGTGAGCAGATCGTGGAGGTGGCGCTGGACCGCGCCTTTCTGCTCGACCCGCTGCCCACCGATGCAGCCTCCTTCAAGGCCCGCATCGAAGAGGGCCGGGGTCGCCTGAACCTGATCGCGCAGGAGGTGGCCCGCCTGGCCGGCACCGTGCTGACCGAGTACGCCGCGGCGCTGCGCAAACTCAAGGATGCCCGCCCGCCAAAGGACGTGCTGGAAGATATCCAGGCCCAACTGCAACGCCTGGTGCCCAAGCGCTTCGTGGCCCGCACGGACTGGGCCCAGTTGCAGCACTTTCCGCGCTACCTCAAGGCCATCACCCTGCGGCTGGACAAGCTCAAGGGCGACCCCGCCCGTGATGCCCAGCGCCTGGCCGAGCTGCGCCCGCTGGATCAGCGCTACACCCGCCGCCTGGCCGAGCTCAAGGGCACGCACGATGCGCGCCTGGGGGAGTTCCGCTGGCTGCTGGAAGAGTTGCGCGTGAGCTTCTTCGCGCAAGAGTTGCGGACACCTCAGCCCGTCAGCGTCAAGCGCATCGAGAAGGCCTGGGCGCAGATGTCGCTCTGAGCCCGCACCGCATCACGCCATGGGTGGCATCGGCACGGCCTGATGCTCAGGCGCCATCCCCCGCGGGGGCGGCCGATTGCAGCCATTGCCGGGGAGACATGCCTTCCCGCTGGGCGAAGACCCGCGACAGGGCCGATGCATTGGCGTAGCCCAGTTCAGGTGCGATGGCCTTGACGGACTGCCCCTGCCGCAGGCTCTTCTTGGCGATCGTCATGCGCCAATCCGCCAGGTAGTCGGCGGGTGTCAGGCCCACGATGCCCTTGAAGCGGCTGGCAAAGGCACTGCGCGACATCCCCGCCTTGTCAGCCAGTGAGTCGATCGACCAGGGGTGGCCCGGATGTGCGTGCATGGCCGTCAGGGCGCGGGCCAGTTGAGGGTCTGCCAGGCCGGAGGCGAGCCCGACCGAGATCCCGCCTTCCTCGCCGTGGTCCAGCAGCCAGCGCAGCAGTTGCAGCAGCACCACCTCGAACAGCCGGTCGGCGATCAGATGGTGGCCGCAGCGCACGCCGTCGGCCTCCAGGAACAGAAGGTTCAGCGCGCCTTCCAGCCCCGGTGCCTTGGCCAGCGGCAGCACGATCAAGGGCGGCAGGGCCCGCACCAGAGGGTGACTGGCGCCGCCCTCGAAATGCACGGATGCGCACGTGAAATCGGCGCCCTCCTCAGGCGCGTTGTGGAACTGGTGCGTCAAGGGCTGCGGATAGAAGAACAGCGTCGGTTCTCGCGCTTCGATCCGGCGCGCTGCGCCCGTGCCCTTGCGGTGCGTGACCACCAGCTCTCCCTGCCGCAACACGTGCAGGAAACCCCGGCCGGGCTGCGCGTCAAAGGTACTGACACCGCACAGCGCGCCGCTATGGAACAAGCGGGCCGAAACGCGAAAGCGCTCGAGCAGTGCAGACAGTCGGTCCAGGGGCGGGAGGGCATCAAGGCTCATTTGGACGAATTGGTATGTTTCATGGATGCATGGATCCCAATCATACGGATGCCTTGCGCACACTGTCTTTGTGCCTTCCGCATCACCCTGCATCACGAGGATTTCCATGACACAAGCTCTCTTCTTCCTTTCGCGCACAGCCGCCGCACTCGCCTGTGCGGCCCTTAGTCAGTTGGCCATGGCGCACGACGGCGCACACGCTGGCGGTATCCAGAGCCCGCCCGCCAAGGCCGTCAAAGCGCCTTACGACATCGTCCACACCAAGATCAGCACGGAGGGCAGGGTGGCGGTCTTCCACATGCATGTCTCTGGCAAGGCCGGTGCGAGCAGGCCGGTCAGGACGGGCAAGCTGGCGGGCAGCCAGGTCTTCTCCTACGTGTGGCCGACCTCGATCGATCCTTCTGCCGTGGGTTTCGAGCCCCGGAGCGGGATCCTGGCCTTTGCCGTGACCTCCCATCCCGATTTTGATGACACGCCGCTGTTCGACGAAAACGGCGATGGCCGCACCGACAACGATGGCGACCTGTGGCATTCGCACTGGGTGGTACTGCAGCCGGACGAGGCCTGCGGCAAGGGCGCCTTGAAGGTGGTAGACATCCCCAAGGACACCAAGCCCCGCCTGCCCAAGACCTGGCCGGGCTTGCCCATCCTGATCGACAGCCCGGGCTGGTCCCCGACGTTCAAGAGCAGCACGCTGGAGGTCCGCGTGCCTTTTGATGACATCGGCCTCGTCAACACGGCGGGCTTCGATGGCGTGACGGCCGCACTGCGGGTCAATGCCAGCGTACACAACCCGCTGCTGTGCGTGGTCGATGTCTTCAAGGTCGCGTCGGGCAATCTGTCACTGCCCGGCAAGGTCAATCAGTGAGCGCCCCAACCACCGGAGAGGAATCATGCGCATCTCGGTCTACGACACCTATGTCCAGCGTCCCGATGGGCGTCGGATGCATTTCGACATCCTCGTGCCCTCCGATACCAGCGATCGCGAGGCCGTGCTGGCCTATGGGCGCACTTACCTGGCTGCCAAGGGGCTCGCACCTTCCGACCTCAAGGCGGAGAAGTGCAACTACTGCCACATGGAGTCGGCCAATCCCGAGGTGGCGCAGGAGATCGCGACCACGGGCTTTGCCATCATCGAAATGGAGAACTGCAACTGAGGCACCTTCAGGTGCTGCAGGCCGCCGCGGGGCGTGAATGGTCGTGAATACTTGGTCTACCCGAGCCTGCCTGCCGCCAAGCGTCCCCGAGCCTCAGCCTCAGCCAAGTGTCACGGAAGGTCTCACGGTTGAAGCACCAAAAGAAACGGGTTAGCTCCACAAGTGAGCTAACCCGTTGATTCGATTGGTCGGGGCGGTGGGATTCGAACTCACGACCCTCTGCTCCCAAAGCAGATGCGCTACCAGGCTGCGCTACGCCCCGACTGAGCCTCGCATTGTAGCCTGACTTGGCTCATGCGCTGGCGCCCGTATTCCACAAACCTCCCACTTCGCCAGCCACCGCTTCGCGCATCACCTCGGTGAAGCGCTTGAGCTTGGCAGGGTAGAAGCGCGCATGCGGATAGACCAGATAGACGGGCAGGGGTTCGGGCACCCAATCTGGTACCAGGTGCACCAGCCGCCCTTGGGCCAGGTCGTCGCGCAGCAGCCACGCGGACGCGGCGCACATGCCCAGCCCGGCCACGGCGGCGCTGCGCAGGGCATAGAGGCTGTCGGTGCCCAAGCGGGGGCGCAGGGGGATGCGGCATGAGCCTTCACCCCCGCCGAGCGGCTTGAGCACGATGTCGTTGCGGTAGAAGGTGCGCAGTGACAGCCACGGCCACTGCGCCAGCTCGGAAGGGTGAACAGGCAGCGCTGGTCCCACCACCGAAGGCGCCGCCACGACGATGCGGGGGATCTCCGACAGCTTGATGGCCACCACCGAAGGGTCGGTGACCTCGCCGACCTGGATGGCGCAGTCGATGTCTTCGGCGATGAAATCCGGGCGGCGATCGTGCAGCAGCCAGTCCACCGACACACGTGGGAAGGCGCGGATGTACTGGGCCAGCGGGGCGACCAGGAGGTCCTGCCCCAGGGCGTGGGGCGCCACCACGCGCAGGGTGCCTTCCGGCTCGTCGCGCGCGCCCCTCAGGTCAGCCTCGAAGGCCGCCCAACTCTCCAGCAACTCCTTGGCTCTTGTGTAGCAGCGCTCCCCGTCTTCCGTGAGCTGCATCGAATGGGTGGAACGGCGCAGCAGGCGCAAACCCATCGAGCGTTCCAGCGCCTGCAGACGGCGGCTGACGGTGGGCTGTGTGGCGCCCATCTGCTGGGCCGCCGCCGACAGGCTTCCTGCCTCCACGATGTGCACGAAGGTCTGCATCAAGGCAAGGCGGTCCTGCGCCATCGACAACGAGGAGCCTGAAGTGGCGGAAGCGGTCATCTGAAGATTGTCATGCGTTTGGCGTATAGCCATTGTGCGGGCGCTGGGGCTACACAGCAAGATCCTTGGAAATCACACTGGGCCCATTCCATTGATCCAAGGTGACGACCATGTCCGACATTCGTGATGTGCATGACAAAATTTTGCAGGGGCCATCGCTGCCGCTGATCCTCCTGATGGCCAGCGGGGCGGGCCTGGCGGTGGCGTCGCTCTACTACAGCCAGCCCATGCTGGGCATCCTGGGAAGTGACATCGGGGCTTCGGCGCAGGCCACGGGCTTCGTGCCCACGCTGACCCAGCTGGGCTATGCGCTGGGCATCCTGCTGCTGGCCCCGCTGGGTGACCGCTTCGATCGGCGTCGCATCATCCTGATCAAGGCGGCGGTGCTGTGTCTGGCCCTGCTGGTGGCTGGTGCCTCGCCCGGCATCGGCGTGTTGCTGGCCGCCAGCCTGGTCGTGGGCGTGTCGGCCACCATGGCGCAGGACATCGTGCCGGCCGCAGCCACCCTGGCGCCCGAGCACAGCCGAGGCAAGGTGGTGGGCACGGTGATGACCGGGCTGCTGCTGGGCATTCTGCTGTCGCGCGTGGTCAGTGGGTTCGTGGCCGAGCACTTCGGCTGGCGGGCCATGTTCCTGGCAGCGGCGGCCAGCATCGCGCTGATCGGCCTGGCCACTTGGCGTGGCCTGCCACGGTTCCAGCCCACCACGCACCTGGCCTACACAAGCCTGATCGCCTCGCTGGGCCGCCTGTGGAAGGATCATGCCGATCTGCGTCGCGCCAGCTGGGCCCAGGGCCTGCTGTCGGTGGGGTTCAGCGCCTTCTGGTCGACCCTGGCGGTGATGCTGCATGGCGAGCCCTTCCAACTGGGCGCCGCAGCAGCAGGTGCCTTTGGCCTGGCAGGGGCGGCGGGGGCGCTGGCGGCGCCCATCGCGGGCCGGCTGGCCGACCGCAAGGGGCCAGAACTGGTAACACGCCTTGGTGCGGGCCTGGTGGTGCTGTCCTTCATGTCCATGGCTGCGGCGCCGTGGTTGCCTGTTCACGGGCAGTTGCTGCTGCTGGTGGTCGCCGCGATCGGCTTCGACCTGGGGATCCAGGCCACGCTGATCGCTCACCAGACCATCGTCTATGGCATCGACCCTGGCGCCCGCAGCCGTCTGAACGCGGTGCTGTTCACCAGCATGTTCATCGGCATGGCGGTCGGCTCGGCATTGGGGGCGGTGTTTTTGGCGCAGTGGAGTTGGATGGCTGTCATCGCGCTGGCGACGGTGTCATCCCTTGCGGCACTGGCCGTGCGGCTGTGGGGCGCCCCCGTGGTGTCCGCCGGGGCGCGCCTTGTCCGATGAGTCGAGGTGGGTGGCGTCTGTAGGGCTGCCGGCGAGTTCAACGGTGTATCAAAGAGGCCAGGCATCCTGCACACTCGGGCTTTGAGATTTTCAGGCATTACCCCCAGCAAGACGCGCGACATGAGCCCCACCATCGCCGACACCCTCTTCATCAACGGCCGCATCACCACGCTGGACCGTGCACAGCCTGAAGCCCAGGCGATCGCCGTCAAAGATGGCGAGATCCTGGCCGTGGGCAGCGATGCCGACATGCTGCGCCATGCCGGCGCCACCACCACCCGCATCGACCTGCAGGGCCGCCGCGTGCTGCCTGGCCTCAACGACAGCCATACCCACCTGATCCGCGCTGGTCTGAACTACAACATGGAGTTGCGCTGGGACGGGGTGCCCTCGCTGTCCGATGCGCTGGCCATGCTGCGTGAGCAGGCGCAGCGCACGCCCGCGCCACAGTGGGTGCGTGTGGTCGGTGGTTTTGCCGAATTTCAGTTCGCCGAGAAGCGCCTGCCTACGCTGGACGAGATCAACGACGCCGCGCCCGACACACCGGTCTTCATCCTGCACCTTTACGACCGCGCGCTGCTCAATGCCGCGGCGCTGCGCGTGGTGGGCTACACCCGCGACACACCCAACCCGCCCGGCGGCGAGATTCAGCGCGATGCCCAAGGCAACCCCACGGGCCTGCTGATTGCCCGGCCGAACGCCACCATCCTGTATGCCACGCTCGCCAAGGGCCCCAAGCTGAGTCCGCAAGACCAGCTCAACTCCACGCGCCTGTACATGCGCGAGCTCAACCGTCTGGGCCTGACCTCGGTGATCGACGCGGGCGGGGGCTTTCAGAACTACCCGGATGATTACCAGGCCATCCAGCACCTGGCCGATGCGGGTGAACTCACCGTGCGCATTGCCTACAACCTCTTCACGCAAAAGCCCAAAGCCGAGAAGGACGACTTCGTGAACTGGGCCAAGCTGGTGAAGCCGGGGGATGGCGATGGCTACCTGCGCCACAACGGGGCGGGCGAGATGCTGGTGTTCAGCGCGGCCGATTTCGAGGATTTCCGCGAACCGCGCCCCGACCTGGCCGGCACCATGGAGCAGGAATTGCTGGAGGTAACCCGCGTGCTGGCCACCAACCGGTGGCCCTTCCGCATCCATGCCACCTACGACGAATCCATCACCCGCATGCTCGACGTGTTCGAGCGTGTGCATGCCGAGATCCCGCTCACCGGCCTGAACTGGTTCATCGACCACGCCGAAACGATCAGCGAGCGCAACATCGACCGCATCAGGGCGCTGGGGGGGGGTATTGCCATCCAGCACCGCATGGCCTTCCAGGGCGAGTACTTCATCGAACGCTACGGCGCGCGGGCGGCCGAGCAGACCCCGCCCGTGCAGAAGATGCTGGCCGCGGGTGTGCCGGTGGGCATGGGCACCGACGCCACACGCGTGGCCAGCTACAACCCCTGGGTGGGACTGCACTGGCTGGTCACCGGCGAGACGGTCGGCGGCATGCGCCTGTACCCGCAGCGCAACCTGCTGGACCGCCACACCGCGCTGCGCCTGTACACCGAAGGCAGTGCCTGGTTCTCGACCGAGAGCGGTCGCAAGGGCCTGATCAAGGCCGGACAGTATGCCGATTTCATCGCCCTGTCGGATGACTACTTCGGCGTTCCCGAGGCGCGCATCAAGGAGTTGAGTTCCGTGCTCACCGTGGTGGGCGGCAAGGTGGTACATGGTCAGGACGAGTTCAAGCCCCTGGCGCCACCGCTGCCCACACCCAGCCCCGACTGGTCACCCGTGGGGCGCTATGGCCGTCTGGCAGTGCCGGGGGCGGCCAAGGCTGCGCCGCAAGGCAGTGCTGCCGCCTGCTGTGCCGCACCTTGTGGCGTGCACGGTCACCGGCATCTGTTTGCGGCCTTGTCCAGGCCACCTGTCAGCGATCCGGGGTCGTTTTGGGGCGGGCTGGGCTGTGGCTGCGCTTTCTGAGCGCTCAAGCAGGGCGGGGCTGATGCGCGGCAACTTCAGGGCTGCGTGGCACCTCGACAAGCCTGTGCCGATTGGCGCATCACGGACTGTGCCGCCTCCAATTGCTGAGGCGTGGCTGCAGACATCGAGGTGTTGAGCACATCGTCCGGCATGGCATCGGCCACGCGCCGCGCGTAGCAGGCGCAGAACTCGCGGATGGCGGCATCGGTCTGGGCTGCCTGGGTCGGGTCGGCGCGCTGGCTCTGAATGCAGCGGTCCACGGTGCGTGCGGCGAACTGGTCGCGCTGCTCGCGGGAGACCTGGGCATGCGCGGTAGTGAGCGTCAGGGCGAGGGCGCTCAGCGTGAGGATGGCACAGGGTTTCATGACGTCTCCTGATGGCGTTTGCGCTCAGGATCGCACGAGGTCCATGACCCCACCGGCGTCCCTGCTTGTCCATGACGCAACCGGATACCGCCTGGCGGGCCAATGCTATAGTCCCGCAACACCAGGGGATATGTGATCGCGAGCCCTTCGGCACACGTCTTCCCCATATTTGAAGAACAAACACACCACGCGGCTGGATGGCCTCACCCGCTTCCGGTCGCCTTGTTCATGAGCGCACGCCGAACATCCCCGCCCGAGGTGTACCTTCCTCCCTCTGAGGACATCCCCTTCAACCCCCGGGTGCCCGGCATCGACTATGGGGTACTCGACAGGCTGCTGGGCTACGCCGTGCGCCGTGCGCAGATCGTGCAGTACGAACTGTTCATTGCGGGACTGGCTCGCTGGAACATCACGCCGCCGCGCTTCTCAGCCATGGTGATCATTTCCCGCAATCCGGACCTCAAGCTCACCGAGTTGGCCGATGTACTGGGCATCGCCCGTTCGGGGGCCGTGGCGCTGATCAACTCGCTCGAAGGCATGGGCTATGTGCGCCGCGTGCCGTGTCCCACGGACAAGCGCGCCCTCGGGCTGCAGCTCACCGACCAGGGCCGGGCCGATCTGCAGGCCATCACCGAGGCCGTGGACGAATCCGACCGGCGTGGCGCCCAGGCCTTGACCGAGGCGGAGCAGGCGCAACTGCTCGCCCTGCTGGCCAAGATCGCCGGCAGCGGCGCCAGTGCCTGAGGCCAGCCCATGCCCACGCCGACGGTCAGCCCGTTCTATGCGCACCTGTCGCGCCTGCGCTTCATCAAGCGCTGGGGCCTCATGCGCAACGCCACCGAGGAAGACGTGGCCCAGCACAGCTGGGAAGTGGCGGTGCTGGCCCACGCGCTGGCCCTGATCGCCCGCGATGTGCTGGGCAAGGCCATTGACCCGAACGCCGTGGCCACGCGCGCGCTCTTTCATGACGCCACCGAGGCCATCACGGGGGATTTGCCCACGCCGGTGAAATACTCACCGGCCATGCGCCAGGCCACGGCCCACCTGGAAGATCAAATCGGCCAGGAAATGGTCAAGCTGCTGCCGTTGGCCCTGCAGCCCGGCGTGCAGTCGGCCATGGACCACACCCAATGGCCTGAGCACGAAGCCCAGTTGGTCAAGGCCGCCGATCGCCTGGCTGCCTGGCTCAAGTGCCGAGCCGAGCTGCGCTATGGCAACCGCGAGTTCGAGCAGGCCGCCCAGCAGATCGAGCGCAAGATCCACGAACACATGCTGCCCGAGGTGCGCTATTTCCTGGACACCTTCGGCCCTGCCTACGACCTCACCCTCGACTCGCTGATGCGGGGCGACTGAGGCCCGGCATAGACCAACCCGCTGTACCGACGTCATGCCTGCACGCCCAGCCGCCAAGAAGCCCGCCGCCCGCAAGAACAAGGCCGAAACGGCCCGGCCCCACCACGATGAAGGCCCTGCGCACGAGCACCATGCTGCGCATCATGGGCATGGACATGACCAGCGCCATGACGATGCCTGCGATCCTGGCTGCGGCCACGACCACGAGCGTGTGCGCAGCCTGGTTGTCTTCAGCCCGGCTGGCGTCGTGGCCAAGGCCGTGACTGCCCGGCGGGCCCTCAAGCGACTCAAGGCGCTGGGCTTCGATGCCTCGCTGGATGCCGATGCCCTGAGCAAGTACCAACGCTTCGCGGGTGAGGATGACGCCCGCCTGGCCGCGCTGCACCGCGTGGCCAGGGGCGCCCCCGACGTGGCCCTGGCGGCACGTGGCGGTTATGGCGTGATGCGCCTGCTCGACCGCATCGACTGGCCGCTGATCGCCGGCAGCGTCGAGCGCGGCACGGCGTGGGTGGGGTACAGCGATGTCACGGCCTTTCAGATGGCCGCCTTGGCGCACAACGCTGCCGGCCCCGCCTCGGCCCCCCACGGCACCACCGCCGGCCTGTGGGCCGGCCCGATGGCGTGTGGCGATTTCGGCAACGATGAGCTCCCTGACGGCGGTGATGACATCACCCAGGCGTGTTTCGTCGAGGCCATGACCGGCCAGCTCGAAGCCGTGGGCTATCGCACCGAGGCGGGCTTCGACGGGCTCGACACCGGCGGCCGCCTGTGGGGCGGCAACCTGTCCATCCTGCAGGCCCTGCTGGGCACGCCGCATTTCCCCAAGATCCGCAACGGCGTGCTGTTCCTGGAGGATGTCAACGAGCACCCCTACCGCATCGAGCGTGCGCTGCTGCAGCTGCAGCAGGCCGGTGTGCTGGATCAGCAGAAGGCCATCCTGCTGGGGGCCTTCACCGACTACAGCAAATCCCCTCTGGACAAGGGTTACACGATCAAGTCGGCCATCGAGCACCTGCGTGGGCTGACACGCACCCCGATCCTCACTGGCCTGCCTTTCGGCCACGTGCCCACCAAGCTGTCACTTCCGCTGGGGCGGAAAGTGAATGTGGCAGTTCAGGGACGCGATGTCTTCGTGATGTGGTGACGGGTGGCAGGCCCTTGAGGATGGTGCAGAATCAACGGCATGCGTTTGTTCTGGACCTTTCTCCTGTTCAGTGCCTGCCTGCCCGCCTGGGCTGCCCACGCCTATGCCCTGTTCGGTGACATCAAGTACCCGCCTGGGTTCTCGCACTTCGAGTACGTCAACCCGAATGCGCCCAAGGGTGGCGAGATCACGCTGGTGCCGCCCCTGCGCATCACCAACTTCGACAAGTACAACCCCTTCACCTTGAAGGGCAACGCGCCGCCTGACCTGGGCGAGCTGGTCTTCGAGACCCTGCTCACCGGCAACCTCGACGAACCCACCACCGCCTACGGCTTGCTGGCCGAGGACATCGAGGTCGCGGCGGACCAGCGCTCGGCCACCTTCCGCCTGAACCCCAAGGCACGTTTCCACAATGGCGATGCCGTGCTGGCCGTCGATGTGAAGAGCTCTTTCGACCGTTTGATGAGCAAGCAGGCCGCGCCGGCCTATCGCTCGGTGTTCGGCGAGATCCAGGGCGTCACCATCGTCAGCCAGCGCACCGTGCGCTTCGATTTCAAGCGCGCCAATGCCGAGCTGCCGCTGCTGGCCGGGTCGATGCCGGTGTTCAGTCACAAGTGGGGCATGGGCAAGGACGGCAAGCTCAAGCCCTTCGATCAGATCGTCACCGACATGCCCATTGCCTCGGGGCCCTACCGCATCGGCCGCGTCAACTTCGGCAAGGACATCACCTACGAGCGTGATCCCAAGTACTGGGCACGCGACCTGAACGTGCGCAAGGGGCACTACAACTTCGACCGCATCACCGAGAAGGTCTACCAGGACGACACGGCCAAGCTGGAGGCCTTCAAGGCCGGCGAGTTCGACATGGTGCAGGTGTTTTCCGCGCGTGAATGGGCGCGCCGCTACATTGGCGCCAAGTTCGACAGCGGCGAGCTGGTGCGCCGCGAACTCAAGCACCACAACGCGTCTGATTTCCAGGGTTACTTCCTGAACACCCGTCGGGCCAAGTTCAAGGACGCACGTGTGCGCCGTGCCATGAACCTGGCGATGGACTACGAGTGGATGAACCGCCAGCTGTTCTTCAATGCCTACACACGCGTGAAGGGCTACTTTGGTGACGGCGATTTCGAGGCGCGCGACCTGCCCGGCCCTGACGAGCTGGCGCTGCTGGAGCCCCTGCGCAAGCACCTGCGCCCTGAACTGTTCACCCAGCCCGTGCCGCTGCCACCCAACACCAATCCACCCGGCAGTCTGCGGGCCAACCTGCGTGAAGCCCGCCGGCTGCTGGCCGAGGCGGGCTGGACCTACCGTGATGGCGCGCTGCGCAACGCCAAGGGCGAGGCCTTCGAGGTGGAGTTCCTGGAAAGCACCAGCAGCATGGCCCGCGTGCTGACGCCCTACATGCAGAACCTGGCCAAGCTGGGCATCACGGCCCGCTACAAGATGACGGATTTTGCGGTGCTGCAAAAGCGCATGGATGTCTTTGACTACGACATCACCATCAACCGGCTGCTGGGCAGCCTGGCGCCGGGCAATGAACTGGTCGACCGGTTCAGTTCCAAGTCTGCCGACATCGAAGGTTCCAACAACATCCTGGGCGTCAAGAACCCGGCCGTTGATGCGCTGCTCGACAAGGTGATCAGCGCACACAGCCGGCCCGAGCTGGCCGCGGCGCTCAAGGCGCTCGACCGCGTGCTGCGATTCGAGCATTTGACCGTCACCCACTGGTATTCGCCCACGCACCGCGTGGCCTACTGGAACCACCGCTTTGCCGAACCGTCGGTGATGCCGCTGTACTACCAGCCTGAAAACTGGATCCTGTCCACCTGGTGGGCCAGGCAACCCGGGAAGTGAACGCCGATGTGGTCCTACATCCTCAAGCGCATGCTGTTGATGATCCCGACCCTGCTGGGGGCGCTGGCCATCACCTTCGGGGTGATCCAGTTCGTGCCCGGCGGGCCGGTGGAGCAGATGGTGGCCCAGCTCAAGGGACGCGATGGCGGAGGCGGTGAGGCAGGAGGGTCCAGCGGTGCCGGCTACCGTGGCCGCCAGGGGGTGGATGCCGCCCAGATCGAAGAAATCAAGAAGCTCTACGGTTTCGACAAGCCCCCTCATGAGCGCTTCGTGCAGATGGTCGTGTCCTTCGCCCAGTTCGATCTGGGCAAGAGCTTCTTCCACCACCAAGACGTGTGGGGACTGATCAAGGAAAAACTGCCGGTGTCCATCACGCTGGGCTTGTGGACCTTCGTGCTCAGCTACCTGATATCGGTGCCGCTGGGCATCGCCAAGGCGGTACGGGCGGGCAGCCGCTTCGACCTGGTCACCAGCATCATCGTGCTGTTCGGCTATGCCATCCCGGGCTTCGTGCTGGGTGTGCTGCTGCTGGTGCTCTTCGGGGGCGGCACCTTCCTGGCGTGGTTCCCATTGCGCGGGCTCACGTCGCCCAACTGGGACGAGCTCAGTCTGTGGGGCAAGGTGTTGGATTACCTGTGGCACATCGCGCTGCCCGTGACGGCCAGCGTGGTGGGCAGCTTCGCCACGCTGACCATGCTCACCAAGAACGCCTTTCTCGAAGAGATCCGCAAGCAGTACGTGACCACCGCGCGTGCCAAGGGCCTGGAAGAGCGCCGCGTGCTGTGGAAGCACGTGTTCCGCAATGCGCTGATCCCCATCATCACGGGCTTTCCGGCTGCCTTCATCGGTGCCTTCTTCACGGGTGCGCTGCTGATCGAGACCCTGTTCTCGCTCGACGGGCTGGGCCTGCTGGGCTATGAATCAGTGATCCGGCGCGACTACCCGGTCGTGCTGGGCACCTTCTACCTCTTCACGCTGATCGGGCTGGTCACCAAGCTGGTCAGCGACCTGTGCTACGTCTGGGTCGATCCCCGGGTGAAGTTCGACTGACGGGATGCGCATGAGTTCCACCGCCGCTGCCTCCGTGCCTTCCGCCAGCGCTGCTCAGGCCTCGCCATCTCCCGCACGCCGAGCCTGGCTGCGTTTCAAGCGTCACCGGCTGGGCTACTGGAGCCTGATCATCTTCAGCGTGCTGGTGGTGCTGAGCCTGTTCGCCGAGGTGCTGTCCAATGACAAGCCCCTGATCGCGCGCTACAACGGCCACTGGTATGCGCCCATCTTCCAGGATGTGCCCGAGACCGCGTTCGGAGGTGACTTCGACACCCCCACGGATTACCTCGACCCCTTCATCGTCGAGCAGTTCGACAAGCCGGGCAACTTCGCGCTGTACCCGCCCAACCGCAACCACTACAACACCATCAACTACTTCGCCAAGGAGCCCAACCCGTCGCCGCCCTCCAGCGACAACTGGCTGGGCACGGATGACCGCGGCCGTGATGTGCTGGCCCGGCTGCTCTACGGTTTTCGGGTGTCGGTGCTGTTCGCGCTGGCGCTCACGGCGATCGGTGTGGTGCTGGGCGTGGTCACCGGCGCCATCCAGGGCTTCTACGGTGGCAAGACAGACCTGACCTTCCAGCGCCTGATCGAGATCTGGGGCTCCATGCCGGAGCTCTACCTGCTGATCATCTTCGCGTCGGTGTTCGACCCCAGCGTGGGCTTGCTGCTGGTGCTGCTCAGCCTGTTCGGCTGGATGGGGCTGTCCGATTACGTGCGGGCTGAATTTTTGCGCAACCGGCAGCTCGACTACGTCCGCTCGGCGCGTGCGCTGGGCCTGAGCAATGGCCAGATCATCTGGCGGCACGTGCTGCCCAACAGCCTCACGCCGGTGGTCACCTTCCTGCCCTTCCGCATGAGCGCGGCCATCCTGGCGCTGACCTCGCTGGATTTCCTGGGTCTGGGCGTGCCGCCGGACACCGCCAGCCTGGGCGAGCTGCTCAACCAGGGCAAGAACAACCTGGATTGCTGGTGGATCGTGGTGTCGACCTTCGTGGTGCTGGTCACGACCCTGCTGCTGCTGACCTTCATGGGCGATGCCCTGCGCGATGCGCTCGACCCCCGCAAGGAGATGGATGCATGAGCGCCCCCGCTGATCAAGGCACCCGCCCACTGCTGTCCGTGCGCGACCTGCGCATCGGCTTCGGCGACAAGATGGTGGTGCAGGGCGTGAGCTTCGACATCTGTCCCGGCGAGAAGCTGGCGCTGGTGGGCGAATCCGGCTCGGGCAAGACCATCACGGCCATGAGCCTGCTGCGCCTGGTGCCCCAGGCCTGGGCTACGGGACGTGCCGTGCTCGATGTGGCCCCGGAAGGGCCGCGTGACCTGCTGACCCTGCCCGAGCGCACGCTGCGGGGCATTCGCGGACAGGATGTTGCGGTGATCTTCCAGGAGCCCATGACGGCGCTCAATCCGCTCTTCACTGTCGGAGACCAGATCGCCGAGGTCGTCGAGCTGCACCAGGCACTGTCCAGGGCGCAGGCCTGGCAGCGTGCGGTGGAGTTGCTGGACAGCACGGGCATTCCCGAGCCCGAGCGACGCGCGCGGTCTTTCCCGCACCAGCTTTCGGGCGGCCAGCGCCAACGCGCCATGATTGCCATGGCCCTGGCCTGCGAGCCCAAGCTGCTCCTGGCCGATGAGCCGACCACCGCGCTGGACGTGACGCTGCGTCAGCAGATCCTGGATCTGCTGGCCGATCTGCAGCGTCGCCATGGCATGGCCGTGCTGATGATCACGCACGACCTGAACCTGGTGCGCAGCTTTGCCGACCGTGTGGCCGTGATGGAGCATGGCGTGCTGGTGGAGCAGGGCGCGGTGGCCGAGGTGTTTGCCCACCCTCGTCATGCCTACACGCGAAAGCTGCTGGACAGCAGGCCCGTGCGTGATGTGATCGAGCCCGTGCCGCAAGCGCCTGCCTTGATGCAGGCGCGGGGCCTGCGCGTGAGTTACCCCGTGCCCAGGCCGGGGATCCTGGGCTGGT
The DNA here is from genome assembly GCA_002339015.1 of Burkholderiales bacterium UBA1834. Taxonomy (GTDB): domain Bacteria; phylum Pseudomonadota; class Gammaproteobacteria; order Burkholderiales; family Burkholderiaceae_C; genus Aquabacterium. Next base: position 43,900 of record DDJC01000087.1, on the reverse strand, counting down.
TCAAACCGGGTGAGTTCGTCGCTGTCAAGGGGGCCGACTGGTGCCTGCGAGCCGGACAGACCCTGGGTGTGATTGGTGAGTCGGGCTCAGGCAAATCCACATTGGCCCTGGCAGCCCTGGGTCTTCAGCCCGCGTCGGGTGTGTTGCAGGTGCAAGGTCAAACCTGGGCCTTCAAGGCCAAGGCCGACAAGCATCTGCGCCGGGTCGTGCAGGTGGTTTTCCAGGATCCCTTCTCGTCCCTGTCGCCGCGCATGACCGTAGGCGAGTTGGTGGGCGAGGGTCTGGACATTCACCACCCCGGTCTTGATGATCGGCAGCGGCGCGAGCGCGTGCTGGGCACCTTGGCCGATGTGGGCTTGAGTGAACAGATGTTTCCCTGTTTGCTGGAACGCTATCCGCATGAGTTCTCGGGCGGCCAACGCCAACGGCTGGCCCTGGCCCGCGCCTTGATCGTCGAGCCTTCGGTGCTGGTGCTCGATGAGCCGACCAGCGCATTGGATGTCACCATCCAGAAGCAGGTGCTCGCTCTGCTGCAGCGCCTTCAGCGGGAGCGCGGGTTGAGCTACCTGCTGATCACGCATGATGTGGAAGTGGTGAGCGCCATGGCGCACCACATCATGGTCATGAAGGACGGTGAGATCGTTGAAACTGGCCCCGCCCAGCAGTTGCTCGCCCATCCAGGCCATGCCTACACGCGCGCCCTGTTGGCTGCTGCAACGCCAGCGGTTGCTCAAGGGGGCTGAAGGCGGCGCGAAGCAGGGCTCAGGCAAGCCTGGATCTCCGCCAGCAGCGTCTGCGCATCCATGGGACGAAACAGGAAGCGGTCTGCGCCCAGCGCGATGCCTTCTTCGCGGATGCCCTCGTTCCAGTGTGTGGTGGTCATGAAGATGAAGGGGATGGCCTTCAGCCGGGGATCGCGCTTGATCTGTCGGATGAAGTCGAAACCATGGGTATTGGTCAGCCCCACATCCGAGATGATGAGGTCGGGCGGGGCCTGGTGCGCCAGGGCCAGCGCCTCAGGGATCGAGGAAGCCGTGCGCACCCGGTAGCCCAGGGGTTCCAGCAGGTCCAACTGAAGCTCCAGGTTGGGCCTGTGATCGTCCAGCACCAGCACCGCCGGCCCTCCTCGGGACCTTTCCGGGCCGGGGACGCAGGCGTCTTGCCCCGGGGACGGCGGCGCCCGGTTCAACCACCTGGCGATGATGGCGCCAAGCTCCAACGGATCGATCGGCTTGGAGACATAGCCGTCGAACCCCGCGGCCAGGATTTTTTCCTGATCGCCCACCATGGCATAGGCTGTCACGGCCAGCAGGGGGATGTGGCGCAACACCGCGTCATGCTTGATCAGCGGCGCCAGCGCGTAGCCATCCAGGCCCGGCAGCTGGATGTCGCACAGAATCAGTGCCGGGGAGCCGGTGCGGGCCAGGTGCAGTCCTTGGTCGCCATCCCGCGCAGCCAGTGGCTCGTAGCCAAAGGCCTGCAGCATGTACATCATCAGTTCCATGCTGACGGCGTTGTCCTCGATGACCAGAATGCGGGTGCTCATGGCTTCACTTCCGTCTCGATGTGGAAGGAAAACCGACTTCCCACCCCCACAGTGCTTTGCAGCGCGATATGCCCGCCCAGCAGGTCGGCCAGCTTGCGGCACAGGTACAGGCCCAACCCGGTGCCTTCGATATCGGGCGAGGCGCTCCCGACCTGCATGAAGGCCTGGAACAGTCGTTCCTGGTCCTCGGCCTGGATGCCCACCCCCGTGTCCACCACGGCCAACTCGGTCCGCAGGCAATGGCCTTCCAGGCGTTGCGATAGCTCGAGCCGGACCTCACCTGCCCTGGTGTACTTGACCGCGTTGTTGGCGAGGTTGAGGGTGATCTGGTGCAGCGCTCGGCGGTTGATGCTGGCCACGATCGGTGTGGCAGGCGCCTGCACGCTCAGAGACAGGCCCTTGGCCATGGCTGCGGGGCGCAGGGCTGCCGCCACCTCCTCCAGCACCTCCAGCCAGGCCACCGGCTCGATGGACATCTCCACCCGCTCGGATTCGATTTTGGCCAAGTCCAGGAGGTCATTGATCAAGGACAGGAGATGTTTGCCGCTGGACTGAACGGCAGTGAGCTGCTTGTCCTGGTCAGCCGTGAGCGGCCCCGACAGCCGCATCAGCATCAAGCCTGTGAAGCCGATGATGGCGTTGAGCGGTGTACGCAGTTCATGGCTCATTGTCGCCAGAAAGCGGTTCTTGGCCTGGTTGGCTTTCTGAAGCTCATCATTCTTTTCTCGCAGCGCCTGTTCGAAGCGTTTGCGCTCCGTGATGTCACGCACGGCCGCGCTCACCAGCGGCCCGTCATCCGTTTCCAGGGGGCTGAGGCTGATCTCCACCGGAAACTCCGAACCGTCCTTGCGCCTGCCGAACAGTTCCAGGCCTTCGCCCATGGGTCTGAGGCGGGGCGTCGAGAGGTAGTTGCCCCGGTGATGCGAATGCCGCGCCCTGTACCGCTCTGGCACAAGCACCTCGATGGGATGCCCCAGCAATTCGCTGCCCTCGTAGCCGAACAAGTGCTCGAGCTGGCGGTTGACGAGGATGATGTGCCCGGCATCGTTGACCATGACGATGGCATCGGGCATGGAGTCAACCAGATCCCGGTATCGTCGCTCGACCAGCCGGGCCGTGCGACTGACCCGAAGCCGGGTGATGTCGGTATAGCGGTGCAACGTTCCCCACTGCTGACCATCGCTGCCCACCAGCGCCTGGGTGGCCGCGTTGACGTAGATGAGCAATCCATTCTTGCACCGGCGCACGGCCTCTTCACCGTCGCTCGATTGAGGCAATCCATCTTTGCCGAAAGGCATGATCAATGGCGGCAGCCGCGCTCCCAAGGCTTCTTCGGCGCAGTAGCCCAGCACCGCTTCAGCCTGAGGGTTCCAGAGAATGATGTGGTCATCCGGGAACCCTGTGACTACCAGTGCGTCGGGGGACTGCTGCACGAGTTCTGACCAAAGATCCTTGTCCATCGCGGTGAAACCCCCCTGTGTCTCTTATAAATCGTGAGGCCTTTCCACACCGTCGGGGCACGCCACTTACTTCGTAATTTCGGAAATATGTGCGAAAACTTCAAGTCCATGGCCTGACCGCCGATATGGATATACCGAGCCGGTATCGCCAGCCCGCGGCCGTGCCATGGGGCGTGGTACGCGGTCCTCGGCTCTCTGACAGACATGACCAAAATGAGGGTGCCATGGACTTTCTCAGGAATCTCAAGCTGGGTACGCGCCTTGCGCTGGGTTTTGCCGGCTTGATCGTGCTCAGCCTGATCGCTGCAGGGGTAGGTATCCACCGGATCAAGGCAGTCGACGCCATCACGGACCAGTTGGGCGGACAGGATGCCGAGATGCTGGTGCTCAGCCAGCGCTGGGCCCGGGCCATCGAGGCCAACACCGCGCGCACCTGGGTGCTCTTCTTTGCCACCGATGAGGCTGCCGTGGACCGTGTCAAAGCTGAACTCAAGGCCACGGTGGTCGCCACCACCGACCGCATCAAGCGCATGAATGAGCTGGCGAACACGGAAGAGACCAAGCGCCTGATCGGCGTGATCAGCACGCAGCGAGAGGCCTTCCAGTCGCAGCGCAATGCCTTGCTCAAGCGCAAGGAGGCCGGCGAAAGCGTCAATGCCGAGGTGCTCGAGAAGCTGTTTCCTACAGCCAAGGCTTACCTCGATGCGGTGGAGCAGTTGGCCGACCACCAGCAGGATTACATGGCGCGCACGCGCGAGCAGGCCAGTGCCGTGGCCAGCCAGGGGGTCATGGCCTTGGCCATTGGAACGGTGCTGGCGGTCGTGGCTGGCGGTCTGCTGGCCTGGTGGCTGACGCGTTCGGTGGTGGTGCCGGTGCGGCGCGCGCAGGTGGCGGCCGAAACCATTGCCAATGGTGACTTGAGTGTGCAGATGCAGGTGGACTCGCGTGATGAGATCGGACAGCTCACCCAGGCCATGGGCCACATGGTCGAGTCCCTGCGCGGCATCGTGGCGTCGGTGCGCAACAGCGCTGATTCCATCGCCACCGGCTCGGCACAGATCGCCACCGGCAACGCCGACCTGTCCCAGCGTACCGAAGAGCAGGCCAGCAACCTGCAGGAGACGGCCGCGTCCATGGAGCAGCTCACAGCCACCGTGAAACAGAACGCCGAGACGGCCCGTCAGGCTTCTCAACTGGCTACCAGTGCCTCCGCCGTGGCCGTCGATGGTGGCGCGGTGGTGGGGCAGGTGGTGGCCACGATGGAAGACATCACCACCAGCTCACGCAAGGTGGCCGACATCATCGGCGTGATCGACGGCATCGCGTTCCAGACCAACATCCTGGCGCTGAATGCCGCGGTGGAAGCCGCACGGGCAGGCGAGCAGGGCCGTGGCTTTGCCGTGGTGGCCGGCGAGGTCCGCTCGCTGGCGCAGCGCAGCGCCCAGGCCGCGCGAGAGATCAAGAGCCTGATCGGCGAGAGCGTCGAGAAGGTGGAGAACGGTTCGCGCCTGGTGCACACCGCCGGCGAAACCATGGGCAAGGTGGTGAGCCAGGTTCAGCGGGTGTCCGACCTGATCGGCGAGATCACCACGGCCAGCCTGGAGCAGAGCACCGGCATCGGGCAGATCGGTGATGCCGTGACGCAGCTCGATCAGGTCACGCAGCAGAACGCGGCGCTGGTGGAGGAGTCGGCCGCGGCGGCCGAAAGCCTCAAGCACCAGGCGGCGCAACTGGCCCAGGCCGTGTCGGTGTTCCGGCTCAGCCCGAGTGGCGTTTGACCCAGGCCACGTACTGGTCCACCCACCCTTGCAGGAATTGTTTGCTGCCTTCGCCGATGTTGCCGTCGGCGTCGAACAGCCCGTCCTTGGCCTGGATGAAGGCCTCGGGCTGGCCCAGGGTGGGCACATCCAGATAGGCCAGGATGTTGCGCAGGTGCTGCTGGGCCAGGGCCGTGCCGATGGCCCCGACGGACACGCCGATCACACCGGCCGGCTTGCCCTTCCACACGCTTTGCCCGTAAGGGCGTGAGGCGTGATCCAGCGCGTTCTTGAGCACGCCGGGAATGGAGCGGTTGTACTCGGGCGTGAAGAACAGCAGGCCCTGGGCCGCGCTGATCTCGGACTTCAGGCGCTTGACCGATTCAGCCGGCGAGCCGTCGTCGTCCTGGTTGTACAACGGCAGATCGCCGATCTCGACCAGCTTGAACGAGAACTCCGGGGGCGCCAGCCTGGTCAGCGCATGCGCCAGTTTGCGGTTGAAGGAGTCGCGGCGTAGGCTGCCGACGACCACGGCGATCTGGTACTGGGCCATTCAAATCTCCAGGAACGTGGATGGTGAAACGATCGACGTCTTGAGCGCGTCTGCAGGCAGCGGGGCCAGACCACTATAAGCGTTGGCGCTTCATGTGCCATCCGGCCAGGGCAAAGCCTCAGGCGGCGCAGGGGTGCGGCCGCCATGGCCTACAGTGCAGCCCAGGACCCCGGACACCATGAAGCCCCCAGCCCCCCTCATCGCCCTGCGCGAAGACGACATCGAGTTCTCGGCCATCCGTGCCCAGGGTGCGGGTGGGCAGAACGTCAACAAGGTGTCCAACGCGGTGCACCTGCGTTTCTCCATCCCGGATTCCAGCCTGCCGGAGGTGATCAAGGAGCGGCTGATGGCACTCAGTGACCAGCGCATCACGCAGGAGGGCGTGGTCGTGATCAAGGCGCAGAGCAGCCGCAGCCTGGAGCAGAACCGTGCCGAAGCGCTCGAGCGCCTGCAGACCCTGGTGGACAGCGTGGCCGTGCTGCCCAAGAAGCGCAGGCCGACGCGGCCCACGCTGGCGTCCAAGAAGCGCCGTCTGGAAGGCAAGGCCAGCCGGTCCGGCGTGAAGCGCCTGCGGGGCAAGGTGTCGGGCGCGGATTGAGCCTGGCGTGGTGGTTCCTTCAGGCGTGCTGATAGCGCCACTCTTGCGTGCGGCCGCCATAACCGTAGGCCGCGGCCCGCACATCCTGCACGTGGATGTAGCTCTCTTCATGCAGATCGCCCAGAAGGGCTGCGAAACCGTCGAAGGCCTCGCGGATGTACTGGGCCTTCTCGGACTTGGTGTTGGTCTCGTCCGTGATCTTGATGTCGAAGTAGACGCTGTGCTTGTCTTGCTCGGCCAGCGTGCGTCCACCCACGATCCAATCCTCGCGGGGAACGTAATCAATGGCGATGGCCGTGACCTTCGGATCCTTGTGCAGGATGCGGGTGGTCAAGTCCAGCAGCAGGGTGGCGATGCGCTGGGTGGTCTCGGGGCTGCGCGTGGCGCTGACTTTCACGTTGAGGATGGGCATGGTCGGGTTCCGGTTAAAATAATTAGCTATGCAACAATATGGGCCCTCTAAAGAGCCCTCATTCCAGGGCCGAGCGCACGCCCTTGATCTGGCTGACCGTGTCGGTGAAGTGCTGCGCGCCCAGCACCTTCTTGAGCCGTGTGGTGACGGCGCCGCTGGCCTCGTTGAGTGCGGCCTTGATCTTCATGGCCTGTGGGGTGGGAAAGAGGGCAACTTCGCGGCCGTCGCTACCTGCTTTGCGGCGCTCGACATGGCCTTTGGCTTCCAGGTGATCCAACGCCCGCGTGGCGGTGGAGCGGGAAATCGACAAGGCGTCCGATAACTCGCGCTGCAGCAGGCCTGGGCGGTCCAGCAACGCGCGCAGCATGAAGGCCTGCGGCGGCGTGAGGCCGAAGGGCGCGAAGGCGTCAGACCACTCCTTGTCCAGCCGGCGCGCCAGGGCCGAAGTGTTGAAGTAAAGGCATTGATCGAACATGGCCGAAGTGTAACGGCAATTGATTCGCTATGCAACTAATTGGTGGGCGCCTTCCGACGGAGCGGCCAATACGTCCAGCGGTTCAGGCGTTGGAGGCGGCCGTGGCGCTTGATGGGGGGACAGCAGCGCTTGTGGATGGCATGGACATTCGCGATCGCCGCAGCTTCAGCGCGCAGCTCAGCATGATGCCGGTGCTCGCGAGGGCGAACAGGCACACCCCCAGCCAGCCGCCGTGTTCCCAGAACCAGCCACCGACCGACCCCAGCACGCTGGAGCCCAGGTAGTAGGCCAGCAGGTAGAGCGAGGCCGCATGCCCCTTGTGGGCGCCGGCCATGCGTCCCACCCAGCCACTGGCCACGGCATGGGTCATGAAAAACCCGATGGTCAGGATCACAAGGCCACCGATGGCGCCGATCAGGTGAGGCCACAGTGTCAGCAGCACACCCACGGCGGTGGCCAGGATGCCCGCGATCAGCACGGGCGACTGCCCCAGCCTGTCGGCCAGACCGCCGGCGGCGGAGGAAGCGGCCATGCCGAACACGTAGACGCAGAAGATCAGGCCGATCTGCGTGGGGCTCAGCCCGAAGGGCGGTGCCAGCAGCCGAAAGCCCGCGTAGTTGTAGATCGTGACGAACACGCCCATGCACACGCAGCCGATCATGAACAGCAGGGGGAGGGCCGGGGCGGTCAGTTGGCCACGCCAGATGCGCAGGTGCTGCGCCAGAGGCAGGCCTTGGCGTTTCACGGCGGCATGGCGAGAAGCTGGCAACAGCAGGGCAAAGCCCAGGGCCGCGGCCAGGTCCAGCACGCTCAGCGACGCCAGGGCCGTGTGCCATGACCAGACATCGGCGAGCATGCTGGTGCCTACCCGGCCCGCCATGCCGCCGAAGGCCGTGCCGCTCACGTACAGCCCGATGGACAGGCCCAGGCCGCGCGGATCGATTTCGTCGGCCAGGTAGGCCATGGCCACGGCAGGCACGCCGCCCAGGCTCAGGCCGGCCAGGGCGCGTGCAACCAGCAAGGTGTGCCAGTCGTTCACCAGGGCCGCGGCCAGATTGCAGGTGGCGGCCAGGGCCATGGAGCCGAACATCACCCAGCGACGATCACGCCCTTCGGACAATGCGCCGGCGCACAGGATGGCCAGTGCCAAGCAGCCGGTCGACAGCGAGAGCGCGAGCGAGCTCTCCGCGGCGCCGATCTGGAACTGCTGCGCGAACATCGGCATCAGCGGTTGCACGCAGTACAGCAGGGAGAAGGTGGAAAAGCCCGCCAGGAACAGCGCCAGGTTGATGCGCCAGTAAATGCGGGAGCCCGGCACAGCCCAGCCGGAGGGGTTGTTCGCAGACATCGACAGACCTCGTGAGCCGCCAGTATTGGCTTGACCGGGGTATCTGTCCAATATATTTTAAAGACCTACTTCATATTTTTTAAGTATGGCAATCGAACTGCGACACCTGCGCTATTTCCTGGCCGTGGCCCAGGAGGCCAACGTCACGCGGGCCGCGGCGCGCCTGGGCATCAGCCAACCCCCGCTCAGTCAGCAGATCAAGGAGCTGGAGCGCGAGGTGGGTGCGTCACTCTTCCATCGCACGCCGCAGGGTGTGGTCTTGACCGAGGCGGGCGCGGCCTTCCTCACGGAAGCACAGCAGATCGTGGGCAGTACCGAACGCGCTCGTGTGGCTGCACTGCGCGCGGCACATGGTGAAACCGGACAACTGCGTGTGGGTTTCACCGGCTCGGCGGCTTTCAATCCGGTCGTGGCCACCATGATCCGCAACTTCCGGCGGGCCTGGCCCAGTGTCCGTGTCACGCTGGAAGAGGCCAACACCACGCGCCTGGTGGAGGGCCTGGCACACCAGGCGCTGGATCTGGTTTTTCTGCGCCCGGGCGTGGGCGGTATGCCGGGCATTCGGCTGCAGCGCCTGGCCGATGAGGCCATGAAGGTCGTGCTGCCCGCCAGCCACCCGTTGGCCAAACGCAAGCGTCTTCGCTTGTCGGCGCTGGCGGGGGAGCCTTTCGTACTGTTCCCCCGCGCCGTGGGCCTGAGCCTGTACGACTCGGTGTTCACGGCCTGCCGTGATGCGGGGTTCGAGCCCCAGCTCAGCCAGGAGGCGCCGCAGATCTCGTCGGTGGTGAACCTGGTGGCGGCCGAGTTGGGGGTGTCCATCGTGCCGGCCTCGATCGCGCAGATGGCGGTGCGTGGCGTGCGCTATGTGGACATCGAAGGCGATGCGCCGGTGGCCAGGCTCGCGCTGGCCATCCGCGAAGGCGATGCCCGGATGATGGTGCGCAACTTCATGGCGCTGGAACCCCTCTGAATCGCACTTGCGCAGCAAGGCAGGCGCTCACAGATTGCCCACGCCGCCATCGACCTGCAACTCGGTGCCGACGACAAAGCTCGACTCATCCGACGCGAGGAACACCGCGGCATGAGCCTGCTCCAGCGCAGAGCCCATGCGGCCGATGGGTACCAGCTCGCGGATCTGCTGCTGGAGCGCGGCTTCCTCATCGGCGGGCAGCCCCAGCTTGCCCAGTGCCGAGGTGGCGGTCGGCCCCGGGCTCAGGCCGTTGACGCGGATGCCGCGTGCGGCCCATTCACCGGACAAGGTGCGCGCCAGCGACAGCAGTCCGGCTTTGCTGGCGGCGTAGACGCTGCTCTGCGGCAACCCGATGTGCGCGCTGACCGAGCCGCACAGGATCACCGATGAGGGATTGGTCAGCAGTGGCAGCAGCGCCTGCAGCAAAAAGAAGGGTCCCTTGAGGTTGGTGGCCATCAACTGGTCGTAGGTGGCTTCGTCCCAGGCTTCGACCGGGCGGTGGGTCACATCGCCTGCGTTCACGAAGACGGCATCCAGCCGGGGCCAATGCTCACGCAGTTGCCGGGCCAATGCCGCCTGATCCTCAAGCCTGCCGGCATCGCTGTGCAGCAGCAGGGCCTGCGGCCCCAGGCTTTGCCCAGCGCCCTTCAAGGCGGCTTCGTTGCGCCCTGTGATGGCCACATGGGCGCCTTCGGCCAGGAAGCGGCGCGCTGTTTCCAGGCCGATGCCGCCTGTGCCACCGGTGATGAGGGTGTACTTGTCATGGAGTCTGCCAGCCATGGCCGTGTGCCTTCGCAAGGGTGTCGATGGCCCATTGTTGATCCATTGGTATGCAATGTATAGTAGGCACCGTTCAGGTACTAATGGAGCGCCAGGAAACCATGCCAACTGATGATGCGACCCATGCCGTGGCGCGCTGCCCCATGGTGCGTTTCGTCGATCTGGTGTCCGGCAAATGGGCCATCCCCATCCTCTACCGACTGATCCTGATCGATGCGCCGGTGCGCTTCGGTGAGTTGCAGCGCGCCGTGGCGCCCATCACCCAGAAGGAGCTCACGCGCCAGTTGCGTGCCTTCGAGCAGCGTGGTCTGGTGCACCGCAAGGTCTACGCCGAAGTGCCGCCCCGCGTCGAATACCAGGTCACCCCACTGGGCAAAACCCTGCGCAAGCCCCTGGCCTCGCTGGCCGCCTGGATGGAAACGCACGCTGGCGATCTCGAAGATGCCAAAGACACGGCCTGAAGCCCACTCGACCACAACATGCCCGAAGCTCCCCGCATCCTTGTCCTCGCTGCCCACCCGGATCTGCGTCATTCCCGCGTCAACCACCGGCTCATGCAAGCTGCAGCCAGCGCCGGCTCGCAGGTACAGGTGCGTGATCTCTACGCCCTGTACCCCGATTTCGACATCGACGTGCCGGCCGAGCAGGCCCTGCTGGCCGATGCCGACCTGATCGTGTGGCAGCACCCGCTGCACTGGTACAGCATGCCGCCCCTGATGAAGCTCTGGCTCGATGAGGTGCTGGCGCACGGCTGGGCCTATGGCCATGGCGGCAACGCCTTGCGCGGCAAGGACCTGTGGCTGTCCGTGAGCACCGGCGGGCCGGCGTCTGCCTACCACCCGCAGGGTTACAACCGCTACTTTTTCGATGCCTTTGTGCCGCCCTATGAACAGACGGCCGCGCTGTGCGGGCTGCGCTTCTTGCCGCCGCTGGTGCTGCATGGCGCGCATGCCGTGAGCGAGGCTGATCTGCAGGCGCATGCCGAGGTCTACCGGCAGCGTCTGGCCCGCTACCCGCAGTGGTCCGAGATGGCGGCACTGGGCGACTGCCCGGATTGCCGGGTGCCCGACAGTGACCGCCCGCAGGAGGCCTGAGTCCATGGAACACAGCAATTGGCTGGCAGCCGCTCTGGTCTACCTGGGTGCGGCCATCATCGCCGTGCCCCTGGCCAAGAAGCTCGGCCTGGGCTCCATCATCGGCTACCTGGCTGCGGGCATCGCCATCGGCCCGTTCGGGCTGGGCCTGGTGCGGGACGCGCAATCCATCCTGCACGTGGCCGAGTTCGGTGTCGTGCTCATGCTCTTCCTGATCGGGCTGGAACTGGAGCCTCCCCGGCTGTGGGCCCTGCGCCGGCCCATCTTTGGCTGGGGCAGTGTGCAGCTGCTGGGGTGTGCCGCAGTGCTGGGCGGGGTTGCGCTGGCCTGTGGTGTGCCTTGGCCGGTGGCGGTGGTGGCGGCGCTGGGCCTGGCCTTGTCTTCTACAGCGGTGTCATTGCAGGTCATGCACGAGCGCAACCTGCTGGGCACCTCCGGCGGGCAGGTGGGTTTCGCCATCCTGCTGTTGCAGGATGTGGCCGCCATCCCCATCCTGGCGCTGATCCCCTTGCTCGGCACCCATGCTGCGGCCACGGGCAACCCATGGGTCGAAGCGCTCAAGGCGGTCGGCGTCATCGTGGGCATCGTGGTGCTGGGGCGCCTGCTGCTTCGCCACGCCCTGCGCTGGGTGGCCCGCAGCCAGTCCACCGAGATTTTTACGGCCGCGGCACTGGCGCTGGTGGTGGGCATCGCCAGCCTGATGCAGGCCGTGGGCCTGTCGATGGCGCTGGGTGCCTTCCTGGGCGGGGTGCTGCTGGCCGAGAGCGAATACAAACGTGAGCTGGAAACCGATGTCGAGCCCTTCAAGGGCCTGCTGCTGGGCCTGTTCTTCATGGCCGTGGGCATGTCCATGGATTTCTCTGCGCTGTGGGCACAGGCCGGCTGGGTGGCGGCGCTGCTGGTGGGCTTCCTGGCGGCCAAGGCGCTGGTGCTGTGGCTGCTGGGGCGGGCGGTGGGCGTGCCAGCGGGCGAACGCCCTGTGTTCACCTTGCTGCTGGCGCAGGGCGGTGAGTTCGCCTTCGTGGTGTTTCAGCAGGCGGCGGGCGAGCAATTGCTCAGCCCGCAGGTCGCGTCCATTCTCATCGGCACGGTGGCCTTGTCCATGCTCGTGACGCCTTTGCTGCTCGTGCTGGTCGACCGCTGGGGGCGCCGCTCATCGGCCGCCAGGGAGGGCGCGCAGGCCGCTGATCACGCTCTGGCCGAGCCGCAGGAAGCGCCCATCATCATTGCCGGCTTCGGCCGGTACGGCCAGGTGGTGGGGCGCCTGCTCTACGCCAATGGCCTGAAGGCCACCGTGCTCGACCATGATGCCGAACAGGTGGCGGCCTTGCGCCGATTCGGGTTCAGGGTGCACTACGGCGATGCCACGCGGCTGGACCTGCTGCGCATCGCCGGTGCGGCCTCGGCCCGGGTGCTGGTGGTGGCCATTGATGACGTGGAACAAAGCCTCAAGCTGGTCGACATCGCCCGCGAGCATTTTCCGGGCCTGTCCATCGTGGCGCGGGCCCGCAACGTGCAGCACTGGTATGCACTGCGCGACCGTGGCGTGACGCTGATCGAACGCGAGACGCTGGATTCGGCCCTCATGAGCAGCCGCAGTGTGCTGGAATTGATGGGCTGGCAGCCTTACCAGGCACGCCAACTGGCCAAGCGCTTTCGGCGCCACTCCCTGGCTCAGCTCGAGCGCATGTGGCCTCATCACCGTGATGAGGGGATGATGGTGTCGATGGCCAAGCAGGGCCGCCAGCAGCTCGAAGAACTGTTCGCGCAGGAACGCGAGCAGGCGCTGCTGGATCAGCATCGGCGCCAGCGTCAAGGCTGGGGGGATGTGCCCACGCCATCACCGAAGGCGGGTCCGTCGGCCGCAGGGGGTTAGTGCGGCACCCGTATGCCCAGGCGTTCGAGCATGTCGTTGACCAGTTCCAGCCGCAGCAGCGGGTTGTCCAGCACCATGCAGCGCTGTTTGATCTCGCTCGACACCGGCAGCAGTTCGCACCACCGATTGGCCAGCCAGCCGCAATCGTCCCAGTGGTAGGGCTCCTGCAGGGGCAGGTCGCCCAGGCCTTCTGGCCGGGCCGACAGGTTGTGCACCAGGTGCTGCAGGGCCTGCATGGAAGGCAGCAGGTCGTCGGGTACCGGCACGATGGGATCCTGCGGCAGCAGTTCGATCTCGCCCATCCACAGGCCGTGCCGTAACTGCTCGCTGGTGCGCAGTTTGAAGCGTTGGGTGCCCGTGCAGCGCACCATCATCAGGCCTTGCTGCGGGCGGTCCAGTTCATCAATGGTGGCCAAGGTGCCCACCATGTGGAACGCCTCCGGCGCATAAGCCGGGCCGGTGGTACCGTCATTCGTGCTGGGCCGGCGTGGTACACGGACTTCGCCGCCGCGGGTCAGGCACACCACGCCGAAAGGCGAGCCTGCCTTGTGGCAGCGCGCGATCATGTCCAGGTAGCGCACCTCGAAAACGCGCAAGGGCAGACGCCCACCCGGGAACAGCACCGTCTGCAGCGGAAACAGTGGGATGCGCGTGGCCAGCGAGGATGAGGCGGGGGCAACCATGCGTTCCATTGTCCGCCTCGGCGCCGATTGGGCAAGGGCTGCCGGCAAGGGCCTGTTCGATCCATGGGAACTCTGGCACGCGCTGCTGCTCTGTCATCCATGCTGCTACCCGTTCCTGCTTACGAGCCTGTGTCCCTGTCCTGGTATCTGAAACTTGTGTTGTTGTGGGGTGGTTGGCTGAGCTGGCCCTTGCTGGCATGGCAGGGCTGGCGCTTGTGGCGTCACGGCGCGAGCTGGTCATGGGGGCGCAGGGCGGGCGCCGTGGTGATGATCGCGGTCTTGCTGGCCTTCATCGATGCGCGCTTCATCGAACGCTACCGGATCACCGTTCAGGAAACGGCCATCCCGATCGGCGTGCCGGCCCGGGTGGCCCTGATCTCGGACCTGCACCTGGGGCTTTACAAATCACCCGCCTACCTGGAGCGGGTGGTTGATCGGCTCAATGAGCTCAAACCGGATGCGGTGTTGATTGCGGGCGATCTGACCGGAGATCCTGACCAGAACCTGTCGGGGCTGTTGGCACCGCTCAAGCGCCTGACCATGCCCGCCTATTCGGTGCCGGGCAACCATGATGAACAACGCCCTGGCCCCCGCCTGGAACGCGAACTTCATCAGACCCTGGTGTCCCTGGGCGTCACGCCGGTCGAGTACACCCATGCCGATCTGGGCAGTTTCACCCTGGTGGGCATGGGTGATCGCTGGGCCGGGAAGGACGGCATCGCGCCCGTGCAGGCGGCGCCCCATGACAAGCCCATCGTGGTGCTGATGCACAACCCGGATTCGGCCATGCAGCTGGAGCCGGGCATGGCCAGGCTGGTGCTGGCCGGGCACACACACGGCGGCCAGATCCGCCTGCCGGGCCTGTACAAGAAGGTGATCGCCAGCGAAAACGGGTTTGATCGGGGGCTGCACGACTGGGCGCCCGTGCCGGTCTATGTCACCTCGGGCATGGGCGAAAGCCGCGTGCCTTTGCGTTGGCTGGTGCCGCCGGTGATCGACATCATCGACCTGCGCTGAGCGCAGGCGGCGGCTGGGTGATCAGCCCAGTTCGCTCAGGCCACCCATGACGTGGCTGAAGCCGGCGTCCACATAGGTGATTTCTGCCGTCACGCCCGCGGCCAGGTCCGACAGCATGAAGGCCGCCACGTTGCCCACGTCCTCGATGGTGACGTTGCGGCGCAGCGGGGCGTTCTGCTCGACCACGTCCAGAATCTTGCTGAAACCCTTGATGCCCGAGGCCGCCAGGGTTTTGATCGGGCCGGCCGAGATGCCGTTGGCCCGGATGCCCTTGGGGCCCAGGCTGGCGGCGGTGTAGCGCACGCTCGCTTCCAGCGAAGCCTTGGCCAGGCCCATGGTGTTGTAGGCCGGAACGATCCGTTCGGCGCCCAGGTAGGTCAGGGCCAGCAGGGCGGCCTTGTCGTTCAGGTAGGGCAGGGCAGCCTTGGCCAGCGCCGGGAAGCTGTAGCTGGAGATGTCGTGCGCCACCCGGAAGCCTTCGCGCGACAGGCCTTCCAGGAAGTCACCGGCGATCGCCTCGCGGGGCGCGAAACCGATGGAGTGCACGAAACCGTCGAACTTGGGCCAGGTCTTGGCCAGATCGGCAAACAGCGCATCGATTTGCTCGTCGCTGCCCACGTCGCAATCGAAAATCAGGGTTGAATCGAATTCCTTGGCGAAGTCGGTGATCCGGTCCTTGAATCGCTCGCCCACGTAGCTGAAGGCCAGTTCGGCCCCCTCTCGCTTGCAGGCCTTGGCAATGCCGTAGGCGATGGAGCGGTTGGACAGCAGTCCGGTGATCAGCAGTCGTTTGCCGGCAAGAAATCCCATGAGGTCTCCAGGAGAGGGTGGCTAAAACGGGGCGGATTGTGGCACGCGCGTGGCCGTTCGCCTGAATTTGAGGGGTAAGTCTTGCTGCGGTGCATTCCTCAGGGTAAAATCCTGGATTGGCTCGCAAGCTCTGTTTCTTGCCTTGGTTAATCAAGGTGTTGGTCAAGGTATTGGAATGGAGTGCTTGCGGCACGTCTTGTGACACGTCGTTGTGTGGGCGGAGGAATCCTGCCCATTTTTTTTGCATTGGCGTTTCAGGACGCCTGTTTGTTCTTCCCGAGAGTTCTTTCCGGGAGCGCGGCAGGTGCCTGAGCGGATGTTGGCAAGGATGCATGAACTGGTTGAAGGCTGTTGAAGACACGGTGACCGGCTTGGGTTACGAACTTGTGGACTGCGAACGCAGCCCGCAGGGATTGCTGCGCGTGTACATCGACCGTCTCCCTGGTCAGGCCTATGACCTGCCCGGTGAATTCGTCACCGTCGAAGACTGCGAAAAAGTCACCCGGCAGTTGCAGTACGCGCTGGAAGTGGCCAACACCGATTACGCCCGCCTGGAGGTCTCGTCCCCCGGGCTCGACCGCCCCCTCAAGACCGAGGCGCACTACGCCCGTTTCGTCGGGGCAGAGGTCGACATCACGCTCAAGCTGGCTTTCCAGGGCCGCAAGAAATACAAAGGCGTGCTCGACGCCGTGCCCGCCCAGGGCGAGACGCCTGCCGGCTGGCAGATCGTCTTCAAGCAGGGTGAGGGCAAGAACGCCGTCGAGCAGGTGCTGGGATTCACGTTCGATGAAGTCCGCGAGGCCCGTCTGGTGCCCGTGATCGACTTCAAAGGACGCGGCCGTCGGGCGGCAACCCCGGCTGTCGATGACACTGCCGCCCCAGAGGTGCAGGAACTCGGAGATCAAAACAAATGAACCGTGAACTCTTGATGTTGGTGGATGCCATTTCGCGCGAGAAGAGCGTGGACCGCGATGTCGTCTTCGGCGCCGTCGAGTCCGCCCTGGCCTCGGCCACCAAGAAGCTCTACAGCGGAGAGGTGGACATCCGCGTGGCCATCGACCGCGAGTCCGGCGTGTACGAAACCTTCCGTCGTTGGCACGTTGTGCCCAACGAGGCCGGCCTGCAGTTGCCCGACGCCGAGATCCTGCTGTTCGAAGCCGAAGAGCAGATCCCCGACATCGAAGTCGACGACTACATCGAGGAGTCTGTCGAATCCGTGCCCATCGGCCGCATCGGCGCCCAGGCTGCCAAGCAGGTCATCCTGCAGAAGATCCGCGATGCCGAGCGCGAGCAGCTGCTCAACGATTTCCTCGCCCGTGGCGAGAAGATCTTCGTGGGCACCGTCAAGCGCCTGGACAAGGGCGACATCATCGTCGAGTCGGGCCGTGTCGAGGGCCGACTCAAGCGCACCGAGATGATCCCGAAGGAAAACCTGCGCTCAGGTGACCGCGTCCGCGCCTACATCAGCGGCATCGATTCGGCGGCCCGTGGCCCCCAGATCATGCTGTCGCGCAGCGCCCCTGACTTCATGATCGAGCTGTTCCGCCAGGAAGTGCCCGAGATCGAACAGGGCCTGCTGGAGATCAAGAGCTGCGCCCGTGATTCGGGCTCACGCGCCAAGATCGCCGTGCTGTCGCACGACAAGCGTGTCGATCCGATCGGCACCTGCGTGGGCGTTCGCGGCTCGCGCGTCACCGCCGTGACCAACGAGCTGGCCGGCGAGCGCGTGGACATCGTGCTGTGGTCGGAAGACCCGGCCCAGTTCGTGATCGGCGCCCTGGCCCCGGCCAACGTGCAATCCATCTTCGTCGATGAAGAGCAGCACGGCATGGACGTGGTGGTCGACGAGGAAAACCTCGCCATCGCCATTGGCCGTGGCGGTCAGAACGTGCGTCTGGCGTCCGAGCTCACGGGCTGGAAGATCAACATCATGACGGCCGAGGAATCGGCCGAGAAGCAGGCGGTCGAGTCCGACTCGATCCGCAAGCTGTTCGTCGAGAAACTGGATGTGGACGAAGAGGTCGCCGACATCCTGATCGCCGAAGGCTTCACCAGCCTGGAAGAAGTGGCCTACGTGCCGCTGCAGGAAATGCTGGAAATCGAAGCCTTCGACGAAGACACGGTCAACGAGTTGCGCACCCGTGCCAAGGACGCGCTCCTGACCATGGAAATCGCCAAGGAAGAAGAAGTCGAAGCGCTGTCCGAAAGCCTCAAGGGTCTGGAAGGTCTGACCCCTGAGCTGATCGCCAAGCTGGCTGAAGGTGGCATCCACACCCGCGACGATCTGGCCGATCTGGCCGTCGACGAACTGGTCGAACTGACCGGCATCGGCGAGGAGCAGGCCAAGGCCCTGATCCTCAAGGCCCGCGAGCACTGGTTCGTCAACTGATCACACGCGCGCCCCACACTTCCAAGACCTCGAACACCGCACAAAGCACATCGCAAGGATCAACACAATGGCCGTGACCACCGTCGCACAATTCGCCGCGGAGCTGAACCGCCCGGCTGCGACACTGCTGGAGCAGCTTCATTCGGCTGGCGTCCCCAAGGCGCAGCCCGATGACGTGCTCACGGAAGCCGACAAGGAACGTCTGCTCGATCACCTGCGCCAGTCGCACGGCTCCGCCGGCGCTGACCGCAAGAAGATCACGCTGACCCGCAAGTCGACGACCGAAATCAAGCAGGCCGACGCTTCGGGCAAGGCCCGCACCATCCAGGTCGAAGTGCGCAAGAAGCGTGTGTTCGTCAAGCGCGAAGACGGGGTCGATGAAGCGGCAGCCGCCGCGGAAGAGGCTGCCGATCTGCAGCGTCGGGAAGAAGAAGCCCGCGCTCAGGCCGAAGAACTGCGGCGCCAGGAAGAAGCCCTGGCCGAGCAGCGCCGTCTGCGTGAAGAGCAGGAGCGTGCCGAGCGTGAAGCCGCCGCTGCTCGTGAGCGTGAAGCTCAGGCTGCCCGCGAAGCCGCCGAGCGCGCTGCCCGTGAAGCCGCCGAAAGCGCCCCTCCTGCCGCTGACGGCGAAGCCGCCAAGGCCGAGGCCGCTGCCCGCCGCGCTGCCTCCCAGGCTGCCGCCCAGGCCGAGGCTGCTGCGCTGAATTCGGCTGCCCGGGCGTCGAAACAGGCCCGTGCCGATGCCGCCGCTGCCGCCGCACAAGGTGAACCCGTGTCGGCTCCGGCCGAGGCCGCCTCGCCGGCGCCCGCCCAGGCCACTGCGCCCGCGCCGGCCCCTGCGCCCGCACCAGCTCCCGCTGTGCGCGTGGTGAAGGCCGCCGACATCGAAGCCGAAGAACAAAAGCGCCTGGGTGACCTCGAGCGCCGCCGCAAGGCTGCCGAGGCCGAGGCAGCCGCCATCCGCGCGATGATGGCCGCCCCCAAGAAGGTGCTGACCGCCAAGAAGCCCGAAGTGACGCCCAAGCCGGCCGATGCCGCCGCTGCGGGCATCAAGGGCACCATCCACAAGCCCAAGACGGCCGCTGGCGCCCCCGCGCCGGCCGGTGCCGCCAAGCCGGGCGACAAGAAGTCCGTCAAGTCCGAGAAGCTGTCCTCCAGCTGGGCCGACGACGCCAAGAAGCGTGGCGCACCTTCGGCCAACAAGGGCCGCAGCGATGCCGGCGCTGGCCGCAACAGCTGGAAGGCCCCGGGTGGCCGTGGCGGTCGTCGCGGTGGCGACCGTGGCGAGAGCTCGTCCAACTTCGTGGCACCGACCGAGCCGCAGATCATCGAGGTGCACGTGCCCGAGACGATCTCCGTGGCCGACCTGGCCCACAAGATGTCGGTCAAGGCGTCCGAGGTCATCAAGCAGATGATGAAGCTGGGTCAGATGGTCACCATCAACCAGCAGCTGGACCAGGAAACGGCCATGATCCTCGTCGAGGAAATGGGTCACAAGGCTTTTGCCGCCAAGCTGGACGACCCCGATGCCTTCCTCGAGGAAGAACACGAGGACCAGTCCGCCGAGGCCCTGCCGCGTGCGCCGGTCGTGACCGTCATGGGCCACGTCGACCACGGCAAGACTTCGCTGCTGGACTACATCCGCACCACGCGCGTCGCCTCGGGCGAAGCCGGCGGCATCACGCAGCACATCGGCGCCTACCACGTGACCACGCCGCGCGGCATGATCACCTTCCTCGACACCCCGGGTCACGAGGCCTTCACGGCCATGCGTGCCCGTGGCGCCAAGGCCACCGACCTGGTGATCCTGGTCGTGGCGGCCGATGACGGTGTGATGCCTCAGACGAAGGAAGCCATCCACCACGCCAAGGCGGCCGGGGTGCCCATCGTCGTGGCCATCAACAAGATCGACAAGCCGGGCGCCAACCCCGAGCGCGTCCGCCAGGAACTGGTGGCCGAGGAAGTCGTGCCGGAAGAATACGGCGGCGATTCGCCCTTCGTGCCCGTGTCGGCCAAGGTGGGTACCGGCATCGACGATCTGCTGGAGCAGGTGCTGCTGCAGGCCGAAGTGCTGGAACTCAAGGCGCCCACGACCTCCATGGCCAAGGGCCTGGTGATCGAGGCGCGTCTGGACAAGGGCCGCGGCCCCGTGGCCACCGTGCTGGTGCAGTCCGGCACGCTCAAGCGCGGCGATGTGGTCCTGGCTGGCTCCAGCTATGGCCGTGTGCGCGCCATGCTGGATGAGAACGGCAAGGCCGCTACCGAGGCCGGCCCGTCCATCCCGGTGGAAATCCAGGGCCTGACCGAAGTGCCGGGTGCCGGCGACGAGTTCATGGTGCTGGCCGACGAGCGCCGTGCCCGTGAAATCGCCACCTTCCGTCAGGGCAAGTACCGTGACGTCAAGCTGGCCAAGCAACAGGCCGCCAAGCTGGAGAACATGTTCGAGACCATGGGTCAGGGCGATGTCCAGACCCTGGGTCTGATCATCAAGGCCGACGTGCAGGGCTCGCAGGAAGCCCTGGCGGCCTCGCTGCTCAAGCTGTCGACGCCCGAGGTCAAGGTCCAGATCGTGCACGCCGCCGTCGGTGGCATCAGCGAGTCGGACGTCAACCTCAGCATCGCATCCAAGGCGGTCATCATCGGCTTCAACACGCGTGCCGATGCCGGCGCGCGCAAGCTGGCCGAGCACAACGGTGTCGACATCCGCTACTACAACATCATCTACGACGCCGTGGACGATGTGAAGGCAGCGATGTCCGGCATGCTGGCGCCCGAGCAACGCGAGGAAATCATCGGCACCGCCGAGATCCGCCAGGTGTTCGTGGCCTCCAAGATCGGCACGATCGCGGGCTGTATGGTCACCGATGGTGTGGTGCGTCGCAGCGCCCGCCTGCGCCTGCTGCGCGAAAACGTGGTCATCTACACCGGCGAGCTCGAAGGCCTCAAGCGCTTCAAGGACGATGTCAAGGAAGTCAAGGAAGGCTTCGAGTGCGGCCTCAACATCAAGGGCTACAACGACATCAAGGAAGGCGACATCCTCGAGTTCTTCGAAATCAAGGAAGTGGCCCGCACGCTGTAAACCACCGCGCAGGCTCCCCCTCACAACCCCGCCTGCCAGCCGCAGGCGGGGTTTGTGCTTGAAAGAGCCAGCCCGTTTCACGGCAGGAATTCACCATGCGCCATAAACGCTCCACCCCCAACCGCAGCCTGCGCGTCTCGGACCAGATCCAGCGCGACGTGGCCGAGCTCATCCGTGAGCTCAAGAACCCGCGCATCGGCATGGTCACGATCAACAGCGTCGAAGTGACGCCCGACTATGCCCATGCCAAGGTGTTTTTCTCGCTGCTGATCGGCAAGCCCGACGAGTGTGAAGAGGCCCTGAACGAGGCCGCAGGTTTCCTGCGCAACGGCCTGTTCAAGCGCTTGCAGATCCACACTGTGCCGACGCTGCATTTCCACTTCGACCGCACCACCGAGCGCGCGGCCGAGATGAGCGCACTGATCAACAAGGCCGTGGCCGACAAGGCCAAGGACGACTGAGGCGCGCTTGCCGCTGCCAGCCGCCGTATCCCCATGAACGCCACGACCGATACCCCGATCGCCCAGGCCATTGCCCCGCAAGGCCGGCCCGTGCGCTTGCCGCGTCGGTCGCTGCACGGCGTGCTGCTGCTGGACAAGCCGCTGGGCTGGTCCAGCAACGATGCATTGCAGAAGGTCAAGCGCCTGCTGCGCGCTGAGAAGGCGGGCCACACCGGTACGCTCGATCCCTTGGCCACGGGTCTGCTGCCTTTGTGCTTTGGCGCGGCGACCAAGTTCTCGCAGGTGGCGCTGGACGCCGACAAGCGCTACACCGCCACCCTGAAGCTGGGCGTGCGCACCACCACAGGTGATGCCGAGGGCGAGGTGCTGAGCACGCGCCCCGTGGCCACCACCCGTGAAGCCATCGAGCAAGCCTGCCAACGCGTCACCGGCCCGATCGACCAGGTGCCGCCCATGCACTCGGCGCTCAAGCACCAGGGCCGGGCGTTGTACGAATATGCCCGCGAAGGCGTGCAGATCGAGCGCGAGGCGCGCCGCGTGACCATTCACGCGATCGACATCCTGGATTGGCACGATGAGGTCCTGATGATCGACGTGCGCTGCTCCAAGGGCACCTACATCCGCACCCTGGCCGAGGACATCGGCGAGGCGCTGGGCTGTGGCGCCCACCTCACAGCCCTGCGCCGCACGGGCAGCGGCCCGGTGTCGCTCGACGGCGCCGTGACGCTGGAGGCGCTGATGGCCATGACCGAGCCCGAACGCGATGCCTTCCTGCGGCCGCTGGACGTGCTGGTGGCGCATTGGCCCGATACCCTCTTGTCCGACGAGGATGCAGGGCGTTTCCTGACCGGCTTGCGTCGCCGTACCACCTTGCCCAACATGGAGGCCGTGCGTGTGTACGGCCACAACCCGGCTGCCACGCGTGACCAGCGTCCGCGCATATTCCTGGGCAGCGCCCATGTGAAGGAGGGGGAACTGATTCCCTCCCGCCTGCTGAGCCCGCTGGAGGTGCAAGGCCAGATCGATGCCCCGATCACCGGTGCGCTGGCCGCCACCCCTTCAGCCCCTGATTCCCCCGGCGCCGCCTCCGCGGCCTGACCAGATTCCCCAGAAACCGAGCCTCCCATGAGCACCCAGATCCGCAACATCGCCATCATCGCCCACGTTGACCACGGCAAAACCACCATGGTCGACCAGCTGCTGCGCCAGTCCGGCACCTTTGCCGACCACGAGAAAGTCGTCGACACCGTGATGGACAACAACGCCATCGAACGTGAGCGCGGCATCACCATCCTGGCCAAGAACTGCGCCGTGAGCTGGGAAGGCACCCACATCAACATCGTCGACACCCCGGGCCACGCGGACTTCGGCGGTGAAGTCGAACGCGCGCTGTCCATGGTCGACGGCGTGGTGCTGCTGATCGACGCGCAAGAGGGCCCCATGCCCCAGACACGCTTTGTGACCAAGAAGGCCCTGGCCCTGGGCCTCAAGCCCATCGTCGTCGTCAACAAGGTGGACAAGCCCGGTGCCAAGCCCGATGCCGTGATCAACGCCGCCTTCGACCTGTTCGACAAGTTGGGCGCCACCGACGAGCAGCTGGATTTCCCGGTCGTGTATGCCTCGGGCATCAACGGCTGGACATCGCTGGAAGAGGGGGCACCCGGCGAGCAGTGGGGCCCCGACATGTCGGCCCTGTTCAACACCATCCTCAAGCACGTGCCGGCGCAGAAGGGTGACCCCGACGCGCCGCTGCAGCTGCAGATCTCCGCGCTCGATTTCTCCACCTTTGTGGGCCGCATCGGCGTGGGCCGCATCAGCCAGGGCCGCGCCAAGCCCGGCCAGGACGTGGTCGTGATGGAGGGCCCTGGCGGCAAGACCGTCAAGGGCCGCATCAACCAGGTGCTGACCTTCCAGGGCCTGGACCGTGTGCAGGTGACCGAAGCCGGTCCGGGCGAGATCGTGCTGATCAACGGCATCGAGGACATCGGCATCGGCGTGACCGTGACGGACCCGGCCAACCCGGCGCCGTTGCCCATGCTGAAGGTGGATGAGCCCACGCTGACCATGAACTTCTGCGTGAACACCTCGCCGCTGGCCGGCCGTGAAGGCAAGTTCGTGACCAGCCGCCAGATCTGGGACCGCCTGCAGAAGGAACTGCAGCACAACGTGGCCCTGCGCGTGAAGGAAACCGACGAAGACGGCATCTTCGAGGTCTGCGGCCGCGGCGAACTTCACCTGACCATCCTGCTGGAAAACATGCGCCGTGAAGGCTACGAGCTGGCTGTGTCCAAGCCCCGTGTGATGTTCAAGGACATCGACGGCGTGAAGTGTGAGCCGATGGAGCTGGTCACCGCCGACGTGGAGGAACTCCACCAGGGTGGCGTGATGCAGGCCCTGGGCCTGCGCAAGGGTGAAATGATCAACATGGAGCCGGACGGCCGTGGCCGTGTGCGCCTGGAGTACCGCATCCCTGCCCGTGGCCTGATCGGTTTCAGCAACGAGTTCCTGAACCTGACCCGTGGCTCGGGCCTGATCTCGTCGATCTTCGATGGCTACGAGCCTCACAAGGGCGAGATCGGCGGCCGCAAGAACGGCGTGCTGATCTCCATGGACGACGGTGAGATCTTCACCTACGCCCTGGGCAAGCTGGACGACCGTGGCCGCATGTTCGTCAAGCCGAACGACCCGGTCTACGAAGGCATGATCGTCGGCATCCACAGCCGCGACAACGACCTGGTCGTCAATGCCACGCGCACCAAGCAGCTGACCAACTTCCGTGTCAGTGGCAAGGAAGACGCGATCAAGATCACACCGCCGATCGACCTCACGCTGGAATACGGCGTGGACTTCATCGATGACGACGAACTGGTCGAGATCACGCCCAAGAGCATTCGCGTGCGCAAGCGCCACCTGAAGGAACACGACCGCAAGCGCGCTTCGCGCGAAGCCCAGGCCTGATGGTTTTCCCCCGGGCGGCTCCGTGAGGAGTTTCCCGGCATTTGGCTGATTCGGTGAATGAGTGGCCGGTGTGGCGAATGTCACGCCGGCTTTCGTTCTCTAGCATCCGTGCATCTTTTAATGCATCGGATCAGGAGACAACTCATGGACAACAAGATGAATCGGCGCCTGTGGGGGCAGCGGGTTTTGGCCGTGGGCGGCCAACTGGGCTTGGCCAGTGTCGCCATGCCCGGCAAGCTGCTGTCGATGGCGGCGGCGCCCACGGTGGGCATGCTGGCCGGCATGATGACGGACGAGGCCTACGCGGCCCAGGCCAGCGAGCACGTGCCGAACCTGATCGTCGGCACGGGCTATGGCGGCGCCGTCACCGCCCTGCGCCTGGCCCAGGCCGGCCAGCCGGTGACCATGCTGGAGATGGGCCGCCTGTGGAACACCCCGGGCAAGGACGGCAAGATCTTCTGCAAGCCCTTTTCGCCCGATGACCGGGCCATGTGGTTCAAGGACCGCATCACGGCCGTGTTCTCCACCGTGTTCGGCATCATTCCCGTCAGCAGTCTGCTGAAGGTGCCCGTGTCGGCCGGCATCCTGGATGTGGTGTCCTCGCCGAACATGGAGGTCTACCTGGGCCGCGGCGTGGGTGGGGGCTCGCTGGTGAACCTGGCCATGCTGATCACGCCCTACCGTGAAACGCTGCAGCGCATCCTGCCGTCCAGCATTGACGTCAACGAGCTCTACAACGTCTACTATCCCCGTGCGCTCAAGGGCCTGGGTGCCAACATGATTCGCCCGGCCTATTACCAGGCCAGCGCTTATCACAAGTACGCCCGCGTGGCCTGCGCGCAGGCGGCCAGGGCCGGTTTCCAGTGGCGCACGCTGGATTCGGGCTACGACATGGCCTACATGGAGAAGGAAGAGGCAGGCCTGGTGCCCAAGTCGGCGCTGGGCAGCGAAGGCGGCTTC
This sequence comes from Burkholderiales bacterium UBA1834, assembly GCA_002339015.1. Classification (GTDB taxonomy): domain Bacteria; phylum Pseudomonadota; class Gammaproteobacteria; order Burkholderiales; family Burkholderiaceae_C; genus Aquabacterium. The sequence continues at coordinate 18,677 of DDJC01000087.1, read as the reverse complement.
GGCAACAACTACGGCAAGAAGAGCCTGGACAAGACCTACCTGGCCGAGGCCGTGGGCACGGGTCTGGTGCGCATTCAGCCCCTCACTGAAGTCACCTCCATCACGCAGGCCGGCGACGGCCGCTACGTGGTCTCCACCAAGCAGATCGACGTGTCCGGTACGGTGTTGGCAACGCGCACCATCAGCTGCGACCGGCTCTTCCTGGGCGGTGGCTCCATGGGCACCACGCAGCTGCTGGTCAAGGCCCGTGCCACCGGCACGCTGCCCAAGCTCAACGAGCATGTGGGCACGCGCTGGAGTTCCAACGGCGAGATCTTCTCGGTGCGCAACGTGTTCACCTCGACAGGCGCGAAGACCTCGGTGCTGCCGGCCACGGGCATCGATGCCTACGACCACCGCGGCAACCAGGTTTACTCGATGAACATCGCCATGCCGCTGGGCATCGACACCTTCACCACCGCGCACATCACGATGACGCAGACGCCGGAGCTGGGCCGCTTCAACTATGACGCGCAGAAGCAGCAGGCGGTACTGCAGTGGTCCGCCACGGCCAAGGACGAGCCGGTCACCAGCGCGCGCTCGGTGTACGACAAGATCAACAAGGTCAACGGCTCCACCTACAGCAGGTCCTGGTTTGGCGGCAAGACGGTGGGCGACAACGCCACCTACCACCCGCTGGGCGGTGTGCCGTTAGGCCTGGCCACGGACGACATCGGCCAGGTGAAGAATTACCCCGGCCTGTACGTGATGGACTCGTCGCTGTTCCCCGACTCGCTGGTGGCCAACCCGGCCCTGTCGACTGCGGCGTTCGCAGAGCGGAACATCGAGCGCATCATCGCGCGGATCTGAGCGGGCATTGAGCTGAAATCGTGGCGGCCAGCCCCTGGCCGTCGCGCGATGTCCCCCGTTTGGGCTATCCTCCTGCCCAGCCATCCGGGCGGGCTGCTGCGTCCGGCACCCCACTGCAGTACGGAGCACGATGACATCGAACAGCTTGATCCACACCGAGGTCGTCGGTGGCCTGGGCATCATCACCCTGAACCGCGCCAAGGCCCTCAACGCCCTGACGCTGTCCATGGTGCGCGGCCTGCACGGCCAGTTGCTGGCCTGGGCCGATGACCAGGCCGTGCATGGCGTGCTGCTGCGCGGCTCGGCCCGTGCACCTGTTGAAGGCAAGCCCTCGGCCACGCACTTCTGTGCCGGTGGCGACATCCGTTTCATGCACGAGGCCGCCATCACGGGCGACCTGTCCATCGACGATTTCTTCACCGAAGAATACGCGCTGGACCATCTGATCCACGTCTACCCCAAGCCCTTCGTGGCCTGGATGGAAGGCATCACCATGGGTGGCGGCATGGGCCTGGCCCAGGGCTGCTCGCTGCGCGTGGTCACGGAGACGGTGCGCATGGCCATGCCCGAAACGCGCATCGGTCTGTTTCCTGATGTGGCTGGCGGCTATTTCCTGTCGCGCTGCAAGGGCCACGTCGGCGAATACCTGGGCGTGGTTGGCCCACACATCAACGCAGGCGATGCCCTGGCGCTGGGCCTGGCCGACATGCAGGCCGAGGCGGCCAGCCTGGCTGTGCTGCTCGACGGGCTGAAAGCCAGCCCTGCGCAAAGCGGCGCCGAACTCACCGAACGCATCTGCGCCCATGCGGCGGTCCATCCGGCGCCCGGCTTGCACGCGCCCACGCTGGCCGGCCTGCACGCGCAGATCGACAGGCACTTTTCGCTGCCCGACGTGGCGGCGATCACCGCCTCGCTGCAGGCGGACGACAGCGACTGGGCGCGCCACACCCTGGCGCAGATGGCCGGCCACTCGCCATTGATGATGTGCGTCACGCTCGAGCAGATTCGGCGCGCGCGCGGCATGGCCCTGGCCGACGAATTCCGCATGGAACGTGATATGGTCCGCCACTGCTTCAACCTGCGCAAGGGCGCGGCCAGCGAGACGGTGGAGGGCGTGCGCGCCCTGGCGGTCGACAAGGACCACCAGCCCCGCTGGAACCCGGCCACACTGGCCGAGGTCACGCCCGAGATGGTGCAAGCTTTCTTCGATCCTGTCTGGCCGGCGCATGCGCACCCGCTGCGTGATCTGAAGGACGCCTGATCCACCTGACACGCGCAGTTGCCTCATGCCTTGAGTCCCCCTGCTGCCTGCTGTTTCCCGATGAGCGCCCTGATCAATCCCAAGACCGGCCTGAGCCCGTGGCGCGCCTGCGTGGCGCCCATGCTCGACTGGACTGACACCCACTGCCGCTACTTCCACCGCCAGCTGAGCCAGCACGCCCGCCTCTACACCGAGATGCTGACCACCGGCGCGCTGGTGCACGGCAAGATGCTGCGCTTCCTGGATTACAACGAGTCCGAGCACCCGGTGGCGCTGCAACTGGGCGGCAGCGAGCCGGCCGACCTGGCCGAGTGCGCCAAGCTGGCCCTGGAGCGTGGCTACGACGAGGTGAACCTGAACTGTGGCTGCCCCAGCGAGCGCGTGCAGCGTGGTGCCTTCGGTGCCTGCCTGATGAACGAGGCCGCGCTGGTGGCCGATGGCGTCAAGGCCATGATGGACGCCACGGGCAATGATCCGCGCATGCCCATCACCGTCAAGCACCGCATCGGCATCGACAAGATCGAAAGCTACGACTTCGTGCGCGACTTTGTCGGCACCATCGCCGACGTGGGCTGCCAGGTGTTCATCGTGCACGCGCGCAATGCCTGGCTCAAGGGCCTGAGCCCGAAAGAGAACCGCGACATTCCCCCGCTGCGCTATGAGTTCGTGCACCGACTCAAGCAGGATTTCCCACACCTGACCATCGTGCTCAACGGCGGCCTGGCCGACAACGACCAGGCGTTGGCGCAGTTGCAGCCGGGTGCCGTCCTCGATGGCGTGGCGCTGGACGGCGTGATGCTGGGCCGCGCGGCCTACCACACGCCCTGGCTGCTGGCCGAGTGGGATGAGCGCTTCTTCAACCAGCCCCCGCGCGCAGGTGCCCCCACGCGCGAGCAGGTCGAGGCCGCGATCGCCGCCTATGCCGATGCGCAGGTCGAACGCACGCGCGGCTGGCCGCATGGCGAGGTGCGCTGGCCCCAGGTGATGCGCCATGTGCTGGGTCTGTACAGCGGCCTTCCTGGTGCGCGCCGTTGGCGCCAGGTGTGGTCCGACCACAAGCTCAAGCACCACACGGCAGCTGAAGTCATGAAGATGGCCCACCAGCGGCCGGCCTGAGCGCCATCACGTGACACCCCCAACGGGGTCACGTCGATCAGGCCTCGCCCGGTGCCATAATCCCGCGCACAACGACATCTGACACCAGGGAGGGTGGATGGCCAACCTGCGCACCGTGGAACTCAAGGCCTTCGTGCCCGCCAAGGACTTCGAGCAGTCCAAGCGCTTCTACCAGGACATCGGCTTCACGATGGCCTCTGACAGCGATGGCATCGCCTACTTCCACCACGAGAACGTCAGCTTCCTGCTGCAGCAGTTCTACGTGAAGGAGTTGGCCGAGAACCTGATGATGCACCTGCTGGTCGAGGACGTGGACGCCTGGCATGTCCGGCTGCAGCAGGCCGACATCGCCGGCCGGTACGGCGTGAAGCTGACGCCCATCGAGGCGCGGCCGTGGCGCATGCGCGATTTCATCATGTTCGATCCCTCCGGCGTGCTCTGGCGCATCGCCCAGAACACGGACTGACCCCGATCTTTTGAATACCAAATGACCATCAAGTACATTGCTTCGTTTTCGCTGGTAGCCCTGGCATGCCTGGCCACCGCTGCCATCGCGCAGCCGGGATCCCAGCCCGCTGACAGCGCCACCACGCCTGATGCCGCAGCATCTACGGCGGCCGTGCCAGCCAGCAGCGCATCGCAGCCGACGCGGGCCTACATCAACAAGGCGGGGGATGCCGTCATCGCCCCTCTGGGTGACCTGAACCTCGTGCGGGCCAAGATCCCCGATGCGTTGAAAGAAGCGCTGGTGTCGCCCTATGCCGAGCCGCCCGTGCGTGAATGTGCTGCCCTGACCGAGCGCATCCGGGCGCTCGATGCTGCGCTGGGCGCCGATCTGGACGCGCCCAAGACCGGCAACGAAGCCAGCCTGCTGGAGCGAGGGGTGGATCAGGTGGGCAAGGCGTCCATCAACATGATCAGCGACACGACGACAGGCATCGTGCCTTTCCGCGGCTGGGTGCGTCGTCTGACGGGGGCAGAGCGCCACTCCAAGCGCGTGGCGGCGGCCATCACGGCCGGCTCGTTGCGCCGTGCCTACCTGAAGGGCTATGCCCGTGCGCAAGGGTGCCCGTCCGCGGTAGCGGCTGCGGCGGCACAAGCTGCTGCGAGCGCGGCGCCGGCGGCATCGGCGCCTTGAATGGGCCCTGGGCCCTGATCAGGCCTCGGTCAGGCGCCCCAGCCCGCTGTTCACTGCCCACAGCCCTTGCTGCAGGTGCTCGTTGGTGTCCAGCTGCATCTCGAAGCTGAAGAAGCGGTTGCGGCCTTGTACCTTGGCGGCATAGAGCGCTTCGTCCGCCCGCATGATCAGGCTCTGCACGGTGGTGTCGTCGTCAGGCACCACGGTGGTGATGCCGCCCGACAGCGTCACATGCTCGGACACGGGTGAGTCTGGGTGGGGCAGGCCCCGCGTGCGCACCAGGCTCTGCAGCGCGCGTGCGAAGGTCATGGCACCGGCCTTGGGCGTGTTGGGCAGGATGATGCCGAACTCTTCGCCGCCATAGCGCGCCACGAAATCAGTCGGGCGGCGGCACACCAGGCGCATCAGGCGCGCGATGTTTTGAAGGCACTGGTCGCCCTCGACGTGGCCGATGCTGTCATTGAAGCGCTTGAAGTGGTCCACGTCGCACAGGATCAGCGTGAGCGGCTTGTGCTCGCGCCGGCACTGTCCCAGCTGGGTGTGCAGGCGCTCGTTGAAGCTGCGGCGGTTGCCCAGGCCCGTCAGATCATCGTGGAAGCTCAGGTGCGACAGGCGCTCGTTGGCGGCACGCAGCTCTTCCGTGGCGGCGATCAGTTGGTTGCGCATGTGCAGCAGGCGGCGCATGGCATGCAGCTTGGCGCGCAGCACCACGGGCGAGATCGGCTTGATCAGGTAGTCGTCACCGCCGGCCTCGATGCCTTCCCAGAGACTGAGCTCATGCTCCTGGCCGGAGACGAAAATGATCGGCGTCCAGCGGCTGCCTTCGGCATCCCGCACTTGGCGTGCCAGCCAATAGCCATCTTCGCCGCCGGGCAGGCCGACGTCGACCAGTACAAGGTCCGGGCGCTGTGTCTGGAACAAGGTGAGGGCTTCACGGGCCGTGCTCGCCTCCAGCACGTGGTGGCCCAGCTGGCCGAGCGCTTGACCCAGTCCAGACTGCGAACCCTGCCGGTCTTCCGCCAGCAAAATGGTCATCGAGGCGTCCTGCATTCCGTGTCTTCTCCCTCTGCTCCCTCTCGAATCACCACCGTACCATGGGCCGCTCAGCCCATGGAATGCCATGTTTTGGGTGAGGCACGCGAGATTGTCGCAAATGTGCTGCAGTGCACAAAAAAAGGCCACCGCGGGGTGGCCTTTTCTCATCATGGGAAATAAACGCTTACACGCGCTTCTTGTATTCGTGCGTGCGGGTGTCGATCTCGATCTTGTCACCGGATTCCACGAACAGGGGCACGGGGATCTCGAAACCGGTGCCGACCACGCGGGCAGGCTTCATGACCTTGCCGGAGGTGTCGCCCTTGACGGCGGGTTCGGTCTCGATCTCACGGACGATGGTGGTGGGCAGTTCGACCGAGATGGCCTTGCCGTCGTAGAACACGACTTCGGCTTCCATGCCATCTTGCAGGTAGTTGATCGCGTCGCCCATGTTTTCGGCTTCGATCTCGAACTGGTTGTACTCAGCGTCCATGAAGGCGTACATCGGGTCGGCAAAGTAGGAGTAGGTGCACTCCTTCTTGTCGAGGATGATCTGGTCCATCTTGTCGTCGGCCTTGAACACCACTTCGGCACCAGCGCCGTTCAGCAGGTTCTTCATCTTGATGCGCACGGTGGCGGCGCCGCGGCCCCCACGGCTGTATTCGGTCTTGAGGACGACCATCGGGTCCTTGCCCTGCATGATCACGTTGCCGGCGCGGATTTCTTGAGCGAGTTTCATGGGTGGGTTCCCGAAAGCATAGGTTTGGCGCACCAAAAGTGCGAACAGCCTTCGATTTTAACCCGGCGCGGTGACGAATTGAAGTAGTTGGGTCACCAAGTCGGGCTGGCGCGCCAATTCATTGCCCGATTGGCGGCTGACATCCTGCCAGAGTGCCCAGGATGGGGGCTGCCACAGGGTGTCCAGGGCAGTCAATCCGGCGCCGGCCGGCGTGGACAGGCCATTCCAGGCCCGCCACAACGCCTGCACGTCGGCAGCCAGGGCAGGGGGCCACGCTGCCATCCAGCGGTCCATGAAGGCCTGCAGCTTGCCTTCGTGCACGCCGTCGTCCTGCGGGTAGATGTGCCACACATGCGGACGGCCGGCCCACAGGGCGCGCACGGCGGAATCCTCGCCCCGCACCATGTTCAGATCGCAGGCCCACAGCAGGGTGTCGTAGGCCGGCTGGGGCAGGTAGGGCAGTGGGTGCAGGCGCAGCCCCTGAAGTGCCGTGGGCCAGTCCTGCGCTTGCTGCGTCGCGGTGCCCGGGGTCAGCAGCACATGCGTGATGGCACCCGAGGCTTGTGCCAACTGGTTGAGTTGGCGCAGCAGGGGCTGCACGGGCGCGCCTGGGTAGCAGAACAGCGAGACCACGCGCTCGCCCGGCTGCCAGTGGACGCCCAGTGCTTCGAGTGCCTGGGCGCGTGCTGCTGTGCTGTCTTGAACGGCATCACGCAGGCTGGCCAGGCCTGGCTCGCGCAGCAGCCCGCCGGTGCGTTCCGTGAATCCGGGGTAGAAGAAGTGCTTGAGCAGCCCTGCGCCGGGCCCACTGAACACCGGCGAGCGCAGGCCGTGGCTGCGTTCCACATAGCTCTCGGCGCTGAGGTATTCGAGGTTGACCCATCGTGGCGGGGCAGGGCGCTGCATGCAGGCCAGGAAACCGCCGGGCAGCTCACAGCCGAAAGCCTCGATGACCACATCGCCTGGCTCGGGCCAGCCTTGCGGTGGCGGGGCATCGTCGGCGGGCCAGGCCAGCACCGTGATGCCAGGGTGTCCCTGGCCTTCAGGCGCGGCTTGCGGCGCCATCCAGCACAGGGCAGCGGCGTCATCCACCCACAGGCGCACGGAGTGCCCGCGTGCCGCCAGGTCGCGTGACAGCCGCCAGCACACCCCCAGGTCGCCGTGGTTGTCGATGACCTTGCAGAAGATGTCCCAGCGCATGGCTGGATTATCCTCGCGGCCATGACCCAGGTCCCCGCCAGCGACGGCATGCCCGCCGACGCACCCGATTCCCTGCCCGTTGCCCCGTCTTCGGATACGCCTGTGCCCCTTCCCGTGACGACCGCTTCCGGTGCGGCCGACGGGCTGTCTGCCGCGCCGCCGTCTGAAGCGGGGGCCAAGGCCGCCGACCGCGAGGCCGTGTGGGAGCGTCTGCTCGGCGAGGTCGCCGCGCTGCCCGGATTGCCTGGTGTCTACCGCTACTTCGATGCCCAGGGCGAGGTGCTCTACGTCGGCAAGGCACGCGACCTGAAGAAGCGCGTCTCCAGCTATTTTCAGAAGAACCATGGCGGCACGCGCATCGGGCACATGGTCTCGCGCATCGCGAGGATGGAGACCACGGTGGTTCGCAGCGAGGCCGAGGCCCTGCTGCTGGAGAACAACCTGATCAAGATGCTGAAGCCTCGCTTCAACATCCTGTTCCGCGATGACAAGAGCTACCCCTACCTGAAGATTGCCTCACATGAGTTTCCGCGCCTGGCCTATTACCGCGGTGGTGTCGACAAGAAACACCGCTATTTCGGCCCCTACCCCAATGCCTGGGCGGTGAAGGAGACGATTCAGTTGTTGCAGAAGGTGTTCCTGCTGCGCACCTGTGAGGATGCCGTGTTCAACCACCGCACGCGCCCCTGCCTGCTCTACCAGATCAAGCGCTGCAGCGGCCCCTGCGTCGACTTCATCACGCCCGAGGATTACCGCCGTGACGTGGGCCAGGCCGAACGCTTCCTGCTGGGCGAGCAGCAGGAAGTGCTCGACACCATGCAGGCGCAGATGATGGAACACGCCGAGCGCCTGGAGTTCGAGAAGGCTGCCGAGATCCGCAACCAGATCGGGGCGCTGTCAAAGGTGCTGCACCAGCAGACGGTGGACACGGGGGTGGAAAAGGATGTCGACGTGCTGGCCGTTCGCGTGGAAGGGGGCCGCGCCTGCGTGAACCTGGCCATGGTGCGCGGTGGCCGCCACCTGGGCGACCGCGCCCACTTCCCGGTGCATGTGCAGGACCATGTGCTCGCCCCCGATGAGGCTGCCGCACTGGACGAAGCCCATGCCACCCCGGCCGATCTGGCCCTGGCCACCGAGGTGCGCGTGCTGGAAGCCTTCATGGCGCAGCACTACCTCGACGGCGGGGCGCCAGCCCTGCTGGTGCTCAGCCAGGCGGTGGATCCGGCCCTGGTGGAAGCCTTGTCCCTGCAGGCAGGGCGCCGCATCAACGTGGTCAGCCAGCCGCGCGAAGAGCGCCGCGCCTGGCTGGACATGGCGCTCAAGGGGGCTGAACTGGCCTTGAGCCGCCTGCTCAGCGAAGAGGGCTCGCAGCAATCGCGCACCCGGGCCCTGGTCGAGGCACTGGACCTGGCGCTCGATACCCAGGCCGAAGGGGATGCCCTGGCCACCTTGCGGGTGGAGTGCTTCGACATCAGCCACACCGCGGGCGAGGCCACGCAGGCCTCATGCGTCGTCTACGAAGGCCACAAGATGCAGCCTTCGCAGTACCGCCGCTACAACATCAACGACATCACCGGCGGCGATGATTACGCCGCGATGAAGCAGGTGCTGCTGCGCCGCTACGGTGGCGGCAAACTCGAGCGCATGCCTGATCTGGTGCTGATCGACGGTGGCAAAGGGCAGGTGGCCATGGCCCGCGAGGTGTTCGAATCGCTGGGCCTGGACCTGTCCCTGCTGGTCGGCGTGGAGAAGGGCGAGGGCCGCAAGGTGGGCCTGGAAGAATTGGTCTTCGCCGACGGTCGGCCCAAGCTGCAGCTGGCGCCCAGCTCGGCCGCGCTGATGCTGGTGGCGCAGATCCGGGACGAGGCACACCGCTTCGCCATCACCGGCATGCGGGCCAAGCGCGCCAGTGTGCGCACCGGTGGCAGCAAGCTGGAAGACATCCCCGGCGTCGGGCCCAAGCGCCGTTCAAAATTGCTGCAGCGTTTCGGCGGCGTGCGTGGCGTCGCCCAAGCCAGCGTCGACGATCTGGCCTCCGTCGATGGCATCTCACAGGAACTGGCCGAGGAGATCTACCGTGCCCTTCACTGACCGCCCCGCGGGCGCACAAGACATCGCGGCTCGCCGCGCCCGGCCGGGGCGTTGGCTTCGAGGACTGCTGGGCGCTGGCCTGGCGCTGGCCGCCGCGGGCTGCGACACCCTGAACATCGGTCGCTCCGACACCGCCCCAGGCGGCACGCCCACCAGCAGCCCGGCCAACATGGAAGCCGATCGTGAGGCCGCCAGGGACGGTCTGGGGCAGGCCCGCCCGCTGGGGCCGCCGACACCATCGCGCAGCATGGCCGAGGTGCGCCAGCAGGCCGCCCGCCGCCTGGTGGCCGCCAACCCGCAGGGCACCTACACCGGCACGCCGCCCGACATCCTGCTGGCCATCCCGGTGCTCACCGTCGAGCTCAATGCCGATGGCTCCATCCGTCGCATCGAGGTGATGCGTTACCCACGCCAGGCCAAGGACACGGTGGACACGGCCATCGCCGCCGTGCGCCGCGCCGCGCCGTTCGGGGATGTCTCGCGCTTGCCCAAACCCTGGAAGTTCAACGAGACCTTCCTCTTCAACAACCAGCGAAAGTTCAAGCCGATGACGCTGGACCGCTGAGCGCGAAGCGCTGCTTGCAGGCACAATCCCGGGATGTTCTGGAATTTGCCCACTTTGCTCACCTGGGCGCGGATCGTGGCGATCCCGCTGATCGTGGGTCTGTTCTACCTGCCGCTGCCCTCGGCCGACATCAACCTGTGGGCCTGCGGCCTGTTCGCCGTGGTGGCCTTCACCGACTGGCTCGATGGCTGGCTGGCGCGCAAGCTCAACCAGACCTCGTCCTTCGGCGCCTTCCTGGATCCCGTGGCGGACAAGTTCCTGGTCTGTGCCTCACTGCTGATCCTGCTGGAGCTGGGGCGGGTCAATGCCGTGGTGGCGCTCATCATCATCGGCCGCGAGATCGCGATCTCGGCGCTGCGTGAATGGATGGCGCAGATCGGTGCCTCGCGCAGCGTGGCCGTGCACATGCTGGGCAAGCTCAAGACGGCCGCCCAGATGGCCGCGATCATGCTGCTGCTGTACGACGGGGAGTTCGGCTTGCTGCACATCCATGCCCGTACCGTCGGCACCTGGCTGATCTACATCGCCTGTGGCCTGACGATCTGGTCCATGGCCTACTACCTCAAGCGGTCCATTCCGGACATCGTGGCCAAGGCCGGGTAGCGCGTGGATGTGCGGGCTCTCCACGCATGACAGCGACAGGCAGAATGTGCGCTGCATGTCAAGCGTGCATCCACGGCCTTGAGGCCCCCCGGGTGCCCAAAGATTGAGCATAGAATGGTTTGGCAGGGCGGGGGTCTCCCGCTGGTCTTGCGCATGGCGCCCGATCATTTCCAGCGCCCGCGAAGACATCACCAGGCTCGTTTTTTGGCACCTTCCAGAGGGGATTTTTCGTGAACAAGTCCGAGTTGATTGATCACATTGCCAAGCAGGCTGACATTTCCAAGGCTGCTGCTGGCCGCGCACTCGAGGCCGTGATCGGCGGCGTGCGTACCACCCTGAAAAAAGGCGGCACTGTGTCGCTGGTGGGCTTTGGCACTTTCGCTGTCACCACGCGTGCTGCACGCACCGGCCGCAACCCGCGCACCGGTGAAACCATCAAGATCAAGAAAGCCAAACTGCCGAAATTCCGGCCGGGCAAGGCTCTCAAGGATGCTTTGAACTAAAATACAAGGCTTTCCTCAAACTGCCGGGTGCTTAGCTCAGTTGGTAGAGCGGCGCCCTTACAAGGCGTAGGTCGGGGGTTCGAACCCCTCAGCACCCACCACACGGCAGTATGCGACGAACGTGTCAGACGTTTGAGTCAGACGTTGCAAAGGCGGACCTCGGTTCGCCTTTGTTCTGTTGGGCGCATGCCCATAACAACAGGTGCGGCCCCGGGCCAGACACCAGGCTTTCACAGGACCTCAAAGGCCCGCGATGTTCGATTTTGTCCGCAAGTACACCAAGCTCTTCCAGATCATCCTGGTTGTGCTGATCTTGCCCTCCTTCATCCTGGTAGGGGTGCAAAGTTTCGACAACCCGTCAGGCGATGTCGTGGCCAAGGTCGGCCGGCAGAAGATCTCGCAGGCAGAACTGGACAATGCCGTGCGCACCATGGCTGATCGGGTGCGCGCTCAGCAGCCCGAGACGGATGCGGCGCTGTTCGATTCGCCCGAGTTCAAGCAGCGTGCCCTGGATGCCCTGGTGCATGACTACACCATCACCGCCGCCGCCTACGACCAGCGCGTACGGGCATCGGACACCCGCCTGCAGCGCATCTTCGCCACATCGCCTGATTTCGCGGCTTTCCGAAATGCCAACGGCACGATCAACACCCAGTTGCTCGAAGCTCAAGGCATCTCGTCGGCGCAGTTCGCCGAGCGCCTGCGCCAGCAGATCACCACCAGCCAGGTGATTGGTGCGGTGGAAGGCACCGGCACGGTGTCCAAGACAGCCAATCGTTTGGCGGTTGAGGCCCTGTTCCAGGTGCGCGACGTGCAGTGGCGCAAGTTTGAGCCCAAGGACTACAGCGCCCAACTCAATCCCACCACGGAGCAGTTGCGCAAGTTCTACGACGAGCCTGCCATGGCCTCGGTGTTCCGCGAGCCCGAACACGCTGATGTGCAGTACGTGCTGCTGGATCTCGATGCCCTCAAATCCCGCGTGACCGTCTCGGAAGACGACCTGCGCGCGTCCTACAAGCAGAACATCGGCAACTACACGCAGCCCGAAGAGCGCCGCGCCAGCCACATCCTGATCAAGGCCGAGAAGAGTGCCCCGGCCGCCGAGCGCCAGGCCGCCAAGGCCAAGGCCGAGAAGCTGCTGGCCGAACTCAAGAAGAGCCCTGGCCAGTTCGCCGAACTGGCCCGCAAGAACTCGGAAGACCCCGGCTCTGCCGCCAACGGTGGTGATCTGGAGTTCTTCGGCCGAGGCGCCATGACCAAGCCATTCGAGGATGCCGTGTTCTCGCTCGAGAAGGGCCAGATCAGTGACGTGGTCGAATCCGATTTCGGCTACCACGTCATCGAAGTGACCGATGTGCGCGGAGGCCAGCCGCAGTCCTTCGAAGCCGTGCGTGCCCAGATCGAAGACGATGCGCGCAAGCAGCTGGCCCAACGCCTGTACGCCGATGCGGCCGAGAAGTTCACCAACATCGTCTACGAGCAGGCCGACAGCCTCAAGCCCGTGGCCGATGAGCTCAAGCTGCAGGTACAAAGTGCCTCCAACGTGCTGCGCAACCCTGGCGCCAAGGACCAGGGCGTGCTGGGCAACACCCGCCTGCTTCAGGCCCTGTTCGATCCGGCCAACCGCAGCAAGAACCGCAACACCGAAGCCATTGAGGTGGGCCCCAGCAAGCTGATCTCGGCCCGCATCGTGAAGTACTACCCCGATGCCAAGCCGCCGTTCGAGCAGGTGGAGGCCAAGGTGCGCGAGCGCTGGATTGCCCGCGAAGCCAACAACGCCGCCCGCAAGGATGCCGAACAGAAGCTGGCCGCCTGGAAACAGGCGCCCGACAAGGCCGACATGCCTGCGTCGGTGCAGATGTCGCGCCGCCTGGTGTTCTCGCAGCCGCCCGCTGTGCTTGATGCGGCCCTTCGCATCCCTGAGAAGCAACTGCCGGCCTGGCAGGTGGTGGATCTGGGCGACGAGGGCGTTGCGCTGATCAAGGTCAACAAGGTGCTGCCGCTGCAGATCGTGCCTGAGGAAGAAAAGGCCACCCAGGCACAGTTCACCAATTACTGGGCGCGTGCAGAGGCCGAAGCCTACCTGCGTGCCTTGAAGCGCGAGTACAAAGTCAAGATCCTCAAGCCTCAGCAGGCCGAAGCGGCCAAGGTCGGGGAAAAATCCGCTTCCGGCGGTTGATTGATCAGAAAGCGCGTTATACTCTTGGTCTTTCGACGGTGGCTGTAGCTCAGTTGGTAGAGTCCCAGATTGTGATTCTGGTCGTCGTGGGTTCGAGTCCCATCAGCCACCCCACCGTATTTGAACCCCTGTAAGTCCTTGATTTCAAAGGCCTTCAGGGGTTTTGTCTTTGTCGTGTGGGTACAGGCCATGGGTACAGTTTGGGTACAGGTCTGTTGGCCCTTAGCATCGCTTGAGCGGGGCGCCGGGTGGCCCTGATGCCGTGCTGAATAATGTTCCTCGTGGGCTCACATCGGGCCGCAACTCTGGGAAGGGGAGAGGAATGACAGCGCTCGTGCCTGAACTCGTGAGCATGGCGAGTGACCCGTCAGTGCCGGTTTCTGATCTGCTGCGGCGGGCCTTAGTGGCGGCTCATCGTCTTGGTGTGCCTGAACTCGTGGAGTGGGTTAGCTCCGAGCTCAATGGCTACACCGGGGAGGTTCCGGGGTATCGACAAATTCGGGGTCAGTTAGAAGCGATGCACCCGGATGTCGGGCCTATGCCCGTACAGGTTCGGGGCAAACTTGGCGACAGCATTACGCTGATAGATGAAAGAGGATCAATTCCCGAGCTAGAGCCACTTTCCAAGGAGAAGGGCACTCTGCACAGACACTTCTCTTCTGAGCAGGAGATGGCAATCATGGGAGCAATGAATGTAGCGATACGCCCCCACCTTGCCTTTACGACGTTTCAAATTCGGGGCATCGTGGAGCGCGTGCGTAGTCGCATACTTGAATGGGCGCTGGACCTAGAAGGACGGGGCATCCTCGGGGAGGGGATGACTTTCACGCTTCAGGAAAAACAGGCTGTGCAACAAATCCACTATCACAATCATTTCGGGGACGTCAGCGGGTCGTTGCTTCAGATTGCTTCCCATGGTTCAAGCCAATCGCAGACAAACACCGCAGCCGGTGTAGATATTGAATCTCTTCGCGGGCTGATTGACGCCTTGGCCCAGGCCATCGACGGTGGACAAGTGTCAGGTGAAACTTCTGAGGAACTGCGCGCGGAGTTGGGCACATTGAGAGCCCAGGCTGCATCTCCCAAGCCGAAATGGGAGGTCATCAAGGCGACAGCTCGGTCCATCAAGGTGATAGCCGAAGGTGCTGCGGGTAGCTTGCTCGCAGAACTGGGAAAACCTCATGTGCAAACGCTGCTGGCACTGGCTTCGGGTGCGGCAGTAGGTCCCTGAGAAAAAACAGATGCCCGCAGACACGCAGGCGCTCCATCAGGAACACCCGCGCATCCACTCTTGCCCATCAGTCCCAGGGCGCAACATCGAGGCCGCAGGCGCTATCCTCCAGCCCTTCCCAGGGCGGCCCCACAGAGGCCTCCAGCGGCCCCGCCACGGGCTCCACTGGCTTCACTGATGGGGTAGGCGCTGCGCCCGCCTTCGCGGCCCTGTTGGCCTCCCTGGTGGCCTTCGCCTTCTCCAATTGTTTGGCCTTGTCCATGGCCTCGCGCTGGGCGTCCTTGAGGATGGCTGCTGCCTGCTTTTCCGCATCGGCAATCAGGGCGGCCAACTCGCGCCGGACCTTGCGCTCTACCTCAGCCCTCAGCTTGTCCAGCACCTTGGCGCGCATGTCTTGCTCCAGGCGGGTCTCCAGCTCAGCGCATTGAATACACTGGTTGCTCGACACGCGGCGCAGGTTGCCATGCTTGGATGACCTGCGGCAGTAGGCCTTAGACGGGTAGACCTGGAGCCCGAGGGCCTTGGCTTCGCTGCGGTCCATGGGACGGTCGCATGTCTGCACGCTCATGCGCTGGCGTACTTGGCCGGGTTGACTAAGCCCCCGTAGCTCAGGGCCAGTATAGAGACCAGCTTGGCCTCATCGCGCTCCCCTGCGTTGACCAGTGCCCATGCGGTCTCATAGCACTTGCTGTAGTGCTGTAGGTCCTTTGGGGCTAGCACGTCCCGGACACCTTTGCCGAAAGTCTCCCGCCAGTGGTTGGTGTCATGGCCGGTGAGCACTTTGCACACAAGGCTCTTAAGCCATCGCTCCTCGTCCATTGCAAGCATCCGAACAGGTCCTTCCAGCTCGCCCGATTTGACAGCCTGGGCGGCCTGCTTGGTCAGCGTGTGGGTCACTTTGTTGTCCGTGTTGACGATGGCAGTGACGCGGATGCCCATGTGTTCCGACAGGCGCAGGGCAAGCCGCTCCATGTCGAGGAAGTAGGCGCGGATGTCTTCGCCCTCTGAGGTGTTGGCCTGCATGGCAAGCTGGGCGGCAAGGTCCCGGCTGAGGGTGTAGTCCTGCCGTGGGCGGCCTTTGGTGCCTGAGGTGACTTTCGGAGAAATTTCCCCAAAAGGCTCAGGCCTGTTCAGAAGGGGCTTGATGTAGTGGTCTGCCCACTTGTTGAACTGCTTGTGCGGCTTGCCAATGCGGTCCCACAGCTTACGGGCATCAATCTGCGGTGCCTTGTTGTTCTCCACCAGAGGGAGGACACGACGCACACGGACCATCCGGGCGGCCTGCTCATGTGTGAACCCCAGTTTCTCGATGGTGGCTGTGGGTGCGTCATTGATGGTGTGGAGCAGTGACGCCCCTGTTCGTTTGGTCATGGTTTCAGTCTTTTGGTTGTCCCTCTGCTGCCCAAGATCCATCCGCATGGCACCCGTAGGGCCATGACACCCAGCCATGCGGCAAGGGGAGGAAAGGGACAACCGAAAGAGAGACGGGATTGGGGATGGCTCTGGATTGAGCTGTGAATAAAGAAGGCCCCGGCACCACGCACAGAACAAGCTGCATGTGATGGCGGGGCCAAGGGGCGCTACCTTAGGTAACCTTAGGGAGCAGGGAGGGACCGGGGGCGAAAGCTGGGGTTTAGCGCCCGTATCCAGGCAACCGCTAGGCCTCCACAGGGGTGTTTCCCTGGGAGAGGCCTAGCGATTTGACTGCGACGAACGGCGCCTGCCTCAGCGGGAGGCCACCTGTAGGCGAGCCTTCCAGGCCGAGGGACCGAGGAGGAGGGAGGAACGGAGGTCAAGGGCGCGGGTGTCTTCCACACGGTCGCCCTTCTGGTTGGTGTAGAAGGTCTTCAGCTCGGCCTTCAAGGCCTTGTTGTCGCCAGCAGCCAGCGCGGCCCAGGCCTTGGAGTAGGACCCGGGGTCACCCGTCTGATACGCCACGTCCAGCATCACGGCCCGCTGCTGCGGTGTGAGGGACTGCCACAGCCCAGGCTTGGCCGCTTCCGCTGCCTTGATCACCTGGGGCTCAAAGCGCTGGATGGTCAGCTTCGTGAGGGCCTTCACCTGATCCGGCGTCAGTGCGGCCTTGCCGGCCTGGACATCGGGCACGCGCTCAGCAGGGACGCCCACGGCCTTGAGGTCAGCCGCAGCGGTCGCCGCGTTGGCCTTGAGGTTGTAGCCGGCGCCCACGTTGAGGCCGGCACCCTTCGCAGGGTCGCCATAGGCCGACAACATGACGCCCTCTCGGGCAGTCACCAAGGAAGCCGCGAGGTCCATGTGCCCCTTACCGTAGAAGTGGCCGCCACTGAAGGCAAAGTCCATGGCGTGCGTCACCGTGGTTTGCCGGTCGGACCGGGGCTTCACCGTGTTGTTGCCTGTCGGGGGTGACAGGGTGAACGCGGCGGGGCCCTCCAGCTTGCCCAAGACCTCCTTGATGCGGGTCTCGCGGGCCTTGGCCCACAGTGGATCGTCGGTGCGGACATAGTTGGACTGCCTGCCCTTTTCCAGAAGCACAGGATCCACCCGCACATCCTCACCGGCCTGTGCCATGAGGTTGGCTTCGTGGAGCTGCATGGCCTCCTCTCGGCTCAGCATGTGCTTGGCGCGGTAGCGGTCGATGATCTGGCCCAGGCGGACCTGTTCGCCCCCCTTGGACTCGCCTGTGCCTGTGTTGACCATGATCCGGTAAGCATCACTGCCACCGGGAACCTTCGCATAGGTGACGTAGCCATCACCATCAATCAGGTTCTTGTCCCGGTACTGCTTGGTCAGGGTCTCCGACAGGTCCGAGAAGGCCGCCTGTGCCGCCTCTGAGTCGATGCCTGCCGGAATCTCGATGGCGCGCTGGCTGCTGGTGTCGTAAACGAAAGACCGCCGCACCATGCGCTCGACCTTCGCCAGCACCTCGCCCTCGGTCAGGTGGGGGTTCTGGCGGAACACATCCCGAGCCCGCATGGAGGCCCACATGCGCAACACGTCGTCGTTCTTCGGAGTGCGGGCAACCTGCGCACGGGTGGTGCCGTCATCTCGGGTGATCCTGAAGATGGCTGAGCCTGCTGCGGCCTTGCGTGCCACTGCCTCCATGTCTTTGAAGAACGTGGGGCTCTCCTGCCGGGCCTTCATCCGTTCCTGGTTCTCAGGGCTGTGGATGTGGTAAGCCTGCTCATACGCCGTGGCCGGCTCCAGCCCCTCCAGATACGCAAGGCGCGCATAGGTCTGCATGAGGTCGCTGGCCCTGTCATTGAAGTACAGGTCACGGAACTGGGGGTTAGGCTCTAGCGCCCGGAACATTTCAGCCGAAGCCAGGAAAGCGGGGGACGGACCATCGGGGGACGGCAGGGAGGTCACTGAGCTGTTCAGCAGTCGGGACAGGGCTTCAACCGGCACGGTAGCGCCGGCCTTGGTCTGCACCTCCATCACCTTCTGAGCCAGCCCCATGATGACCCCTTGGCGCTGCTCAGGCGTTGCATCACCCTGGCCGGTGGCCGCGTTCCAAGCGGTGTCCAGGATGCCGCCCACCATGCTCTCCAGGGCCTTCTGCTGGTCCTCGGGCTTGTAGCGCCCCAGGGTGCCAGCGTTGGCCGCAGCGGTCACGTCCTCGCCAATGCGCTTGCGGGCAATCGCGGTATGGGCAGCGTCCACGTAGGCAGCGGCTTGGTTGGCGCTCAGGCCGTTGGGACCAATCTGGGCGCGCAGCGCTTCCATGCCCTCAGCAGAGGCCAGGAACTCGGGGTTCTCGTTCACCATCCGGTCCAGGCTGACGCGGGTGTCAAAGCGGTCCTGCTCGGTGGCCTCATGCACGGCCTTGTCCCTCGCGGCTTCCGCCTGTCGCCTGCCCGTGTCAATCTCCTCGGACAGCTCGGGGAACTTGGAGCGCAGCGTGTTGCCATCGGCATCCGGCACGTCGAACGCATCGAACAGCTCGGGGCGGTCCCCGGCCATGGACCTGACGCGGCGCACGATGGCGCGGCCAGCATCTTGGGGGAGCACCTGGATGCCCGCGCCCTGCGAGACCAGCCAGTGGCCGCGCTCGGCAATGTGCTCGGGCTCCATGATGGGGTCCAGCGCCTGCTCGGTCATGGTGAACATGGTGGACTTGCGCTCGGCCTCGTGGCGCTTGATGAGCAAGCCCTGGTAGTCGGCCCCGATGCGCTGTTCCAACTGGGTCAG
>DDJC01000085.1:5729-65156 GCA_002339015.1 Burkholderiales bacterium UBA1834 | reverse complement strand
TGGGCATCGACGTCCATGAAGTCGCCCCCGATGCCGAAACCCTGCTGCTGTCCGACGGCAACACCGGCGGTCGCGAAGTCGACGAGACCGCGGCCGAGGAAGCCGCCGCCGCGCTGACCTCGCTCGACACCGAAGGTGGCCGNNATCGCCAAGCGCATCGAGGAAGGCCTGGGCCAGGTCCAGGCCTCGCTCGGCAACTTCCCGTGGTCGATCGAACTGCTGCTGGAAGAGTACGAACTGCACAAGACCGGCAAGAAGCGCCTGGCCGAAGTCGTGGTCGGCTTCAACGATGTCGAGGAACCGGCGGAAGAGGTTCCGGAAGCCGTTGAAGCCTCCGACAGCGACGCCGACAGCGACGATGACGACGACGACAGCGGTGACGACGCGGCCGAAGAGACTGGTCCCACTGGTCCGGATCCGGAAGAAGTCGCCCGCCGCATGCAGGCGCTGGCCGACGGCTATGCCAAGTTCAAGAAGGCGCACGCCAAGAGCGGCCCGGACAACAAGGCCGTCACCAAGATCCGCACCGAGATGGCCGAGGTCTTCGTCACCCTCAAGCTGCCGCTGGCCCTGACCGACACCCTGGTCCGCAAGCTGCGCGACGTGGTCAACGAGATCAAGGACCACGAGCGCCGCGTGATGCACCTGTCGGCCAACATCGCCAAGATGCCGCGCAAGGACTTCCTGCGCGCCTGGGAAGGCAACCAGACCAACCTGGGCTGGGTGGACGAAGTCCTCAAGCGCAAGCAGAAGTGGTCTTCCGGCCTGCGCGAGGTCAAGGACCAGATCATCGCCGAGCAGGAAGCCACCATCGCCGTCGAACAGGCGATGCACCTGCCGCTGGCCGAGATCAAGGAAATCAGCCGCGCCATGGCCTACGGCGAAGCCAAGGCCCGCAAGGCCAAGAAGGAGATGGTCGAGGCCAACCTGCGCCTGGTGATCTCGATCGCCAAGAAGTACACGAACCGCGGCCTGCAGTTCCTGGACCTGATCCAGGAAGGCAACATCGGCCTGATGAAGGCGGTGGACAAGTTCGAATACCGTCGCGGCTACAAGTTCTCGACCTACGCCACGTGGTGGATCCGTCAGGCCATCACGCGCTCCATCGCCGATCAGGCCCGCACCATCCGCATCCCGGTTCACATGATCGAGACGATCAACAAGATGAACCGCATCTCGCGCCAGCACCTGCAGGAGTTCGGCTTCGAGCCCGATGCGCCGACGCTGGCCGCCAAGATGGAGATGCCGGAGGACAAGATCCGCAAGATCATGAAGATCGCCAAGGAGCCGATCTCGATGGAAACGCCCATCGGGGACGACGACGACAGCCACCTGGGCGACTTCATCGAGGACACCAACAACACCGCGCCCATTGAGGCGGCCATGCAGGCTGGCCTGCGCGATGTGGTCAAGGACATCCTCGACTCGCTGACCCCGCGCGAGGCCAAGGTGCTGCGCATGCGCTTCGGCATCGAGATGTCCACCGACCACACGCTGGAGGAAGTGGGCAAGCAGTTCGACGTGACGCGCGAGCGGATCCGTCAGATCGAAGCCAAGGCGATTCGCAAGCTGAAGCATCCTTCGCGTTCAGACAAGCTGCGCACGTATCTGGACAACCTGTGATCGGTTGATTCCCCCCAAGAAAACGCCCGGGTGAAGCCGGGCGTTTTTGTTTCTGCGGCCTTGTAGGCCAAGGCGGCACGGGCAACCCGCGTGAACCACCTCGGCGCTGACGAAGAAGGCTCAGCCCCGCGCCAGATCCTGCGTGAGCAGGCTCAGGCCCAGCTGGGCACGGCGACGCAGCCAGGGGCTGGGGCGATAGCGGGGATCGCCCGTGGAGGCATGCAGCTGCTCCAGCACGGTCAGCACGGTGCCGGCGCCCAGGCGGTCACCCCAGGCCAGGGGGCCCCACGGATAACCCAGGCCCAGTTGCACGGCACGGTCGATGTCGGGGGGGGCCGCCACGCCGTGCTGCGCCATCTCGCTGGCGATGTTGACGATGGTGGCAACCACGCGCGCAGCCACCAGGCCAGCGCTGTCCAGCAGCAGGGTCACGGGTACACCATCGGCGCCGAACAGGCCACGGGCCTGCTCGCGCACGTCCAGCGCGGTCACCGGCGTGGCGGCCAGCACGCGGCGGCGGCTGGTGTCGAACAAGGTGTCCAGGGCCACAGTGCGCGCAGGATCCAGGCCCTCGGCCACGGCCAGGCTGGTGGCATCCTCGCCCAGCGGGGTGACGATGCACAGGCTGTCGGCAGAGGGGCGCTCGGCGGCATCGATGGTGGCGCCCAGTTGCGCCAGCAGGGCCACGGCGCGCGCGTGCCCCTCAGGATGCTTGCGGCTCACCCACGCGCGGGCCGGCCGAGCGTCGCCCGTGGGCGCTTCGACAGCGCGCGCCTGCTGGCCTTCGTCGTAGCGGTAGAAGCCACGGCTGGTCTTGCGGCCCAGCACGCCAGCGCTCAGCATCTGGCGCGTGAGCGGCTGCGGACGGAAACGCGGCTCCTCATAGTACTGGTGGTAGATCGATTCCATCACCGGGTGGGAAACGTCCAGGCCGGTCAGGTCCATCAACTCGAACGGGCCCAGGCGGAAGCCGGCGGTGTCGCGCAGCACGCGGTCGATGTCCTCGATGCTGCCGACGCCCTCGGCCAGCAGGCGCAGGGATTCGGTGCCATAGCCACGCCCCGCATGGTTGACGATGAAGCCCGGCGTGTCCTGGGCACGCACCGCCGTGTGGCCCATTTCACGGCCCAGGGCGAGCAGGCGCTCGGACACTGTGCGCGCGGTCAGCAGGCCATCGATCACCTCGACGATCTTCATCAGGGGCACGGGGTTGAAGAAGTGGAAGCCCGCCACGCGCTGCGGCAGGCGCAGGCCTGCCGCAATGGCCGTCACCGACAGCGACGATGTGTTCGTGGCCAGCACGGCCTGCTCGGAGAGCAGACCTTCGAGCTGGCTGAACAGCTGGCGCTTGGCATCCAGGCTCTCGGCGATGGCCTCGACCACCAGATCGCAGGGCGCGAGGCCCTCCAAGGTGTTGACGGCACGGAGGTTGGCCTGTGCCTTGGCCAGGGCTTCAGCGTTCAACTTGCCCTTCTCGGCCAGACGCGCCAGGGTACGGCCCAGGTCGTTCACGGCGTCCTGCGCAGCCTGGGGGCGGGCATCGAACAGCAGCACCTGCAGGCCCGCCTGGGCCGCAATCTGGGCAATGCCCTTGCCCATCACGCCGGTGCCTACCACCCCCATGCAGGCAAAGCCAGACGGCGCAGCCATGCCGGCGGCAAGCTGGGAAGCGACAGCGGAATCAGAAGACATCAAAGGCTCCGGGAATGGTCTGAAAGTACTTCAAATACAAAGGATGGCAAGCGCCCGCCTCAGTTCCAACTTGCAGAACTTTATTCTGATTTGGAAGCTGGCACGCCATTGCACCTGAAAACGACTGCGTTTTCCCTCTCAAGTTCCTAGTGTTTTCACCTAGCGCTTCGGCCTTGAACAGCCTCGGTTCACATGCCATGATGCCGCCCAGTTGTTCTGCTGATTGATATCAAGTTCTGCTTAATGGAATCGCAAGATCGAAAAGGCATCGCGCCGCAAGCGCCGGCCGAGCTCGACAGGCAGCCCAATCCGGCGCGTGTCCACCAACTGGTCAGCCACTGGGCTGCCCTGACCCCCCAGGCGCCCGCCCTGGCCGATGAGCACCTCCGCCTGAGCTATGGCGAACTCGAGGCGGAGATCGAACGCGTCAGGCACCAACTCGCCGGCATCGGTGTGCGCAGCGGGGACCGGGTGCTGCTGGTGGCCGAGAACCATGCCGCCACCGCCGTGTTCGCCCTGGCCTGCAGTGCGCTGGACGCCTGGTTCTGCATGGTCAACGCCCGCCTGTCGGCGCGTGAGATCGACAGCATGACCGAGCACGCCGGCGCGCGCCTGGTGGTGTTCTTCCCCGCCTCGTCGAGCGGCGCGGGCCAGCACGCCGAGCGGCTGAAGGCCCAGCCCCTGGACATGGGCTCTCTGGGCACTGTGGCCATGACGCCTGTGAACATCCAGGCCCTGCCGGAGTGCACCGAACCGGGCTCGCCCGAGCAGGTCGCCGCGCTGATCTACACCTCGGGCACCTCCGGCGCGCCCAAGGGCGTGATGCTCACGCACGCCAACCTGCTCTTCATCGCCCGCAACAGCTGCCAGATGCGGCATCTGCGCGCCAGCGACAAGGTCTATGGCGTGCTGCCGCTGTCGCATGTGTATGGGCTGACGGCGGTGCTGCTGGCCACGCTGCGCTCTGGCGCTTCGCTGGTGCTCACGCCCCGTTTCGACGTGGCGCACCTGGCAAGCGCCCTGGCCGAAGGCGGCATCACCGTGATGCATGGCGTGCCGGCCATGTACGCCAAGCTGCTGGACTGGAGCGCAGAGCCAGGCCGCGCCCCCAGGGCCCCCACTCTGCGCGTGGCGCAGTCGGGCGGCGCCCCGCTGGACCAGGCCCTGAAGGACCGCTTCGAAGCCACCTTCAACCTGACGCTGAACAACGGCTACGGCATGACCGAAGCCTCGCCCTCCATCGCCCAGACGCGCCTGGATTCGCCGCGCAAGGACTGCTCGGCCGGCCCGCCCATCCCGGGCATCAATGTCAGGCTGCTCGACACCAGCACCGGCCAGGCAGTGCCCGCCGGCGAGGTGGGCGAGCTCTGGATCAAGGGCCCCAACGTGATGAAGGGCTACTACAAGGCCCGCGCCCAGACGGCCGAGGTGCTCACGCCCGACGGCTGGCTCAACACCGGCGACATGGCCCGCCTGGGCGACGACGGTGGCCTGTTCATCGTGGGCCGCTCCAAGGAGCTGATCATCCGATCGGGCTTCAACGTCTACCCCGTCGAGGTCGAGCAGGTGCTCAACGCCCACCCCGACATCACCCATTCCGCCGTGGTCGGCCGCACCGTACCCGGCAACGAGGAGGTCGTGGCCTTCGTCGAGCCCGTGCCTGGCCGCACGCTCGACGTGGACGCGATCGCCGCCTACCTGCGTGAACACCTCTCGCCCTACAAGCTGCCCAGCGAGATCGTGGTCATGACCCCCTTGCCAGCGCTGCCCACCGGCAAGCTGGCCAAGAAGACGATGCGAGACATGGCCGCCGAACGGCTGAACAACGCCCGCTGACTCCCTCCACTCCTACCATCCCTGGAGACGATTCCATGAAGCCCTTGACACTGCGTACCCTGGCCGCGCTGACCTCGCTGACCGTGAGCACCTTCGCCACCACCAGCGCCCTCGCCGAAGAGTTCACCGTGGGCCTGCAGATGCCCATGACCGGCGCGATGGCCCGCTCCGGCACGGCCTTCACCGAAGGCATCCAGACGGCCGCCGACATCTTCAACAAGACCAACGGCAAGCACAAGATCAAGCTGGTCACCGTGGATGACGAATCCAACCCCGCCAAAGCGGTCTCCGCCGTCGAGAAGCTGGCCTCCGATGGCGCCGTGGCCATCGTGGGCGGCTTCGGCTCCAACCTGATCGGCCCGGCCTCGGAAGCCGCCGCCAAGCAGAACCTGGTGTACGTGACGGCCGGGGGCGTGGACGACGGCCTGTCGCGTCGTGGGCTGAAGACCTTCTTCCGCATCAACAACACCGCGGGCTACGAGAAGGCCGTGCTGGCCCTGGCCGACGAGCTCAAGGTCAAGTCGATCTCGATCGTGTACTCCACCAAGGAAGCCACGACCGATCTGGCCCACAACCTCAACAAGGCCCTGTCGGCCAAGGGCGTGAAGGTCAACGAGCATGCGTTCGATCCGGCCATCACCGACTTCAAGCCCATCATCAACAAGATCAAGCTGCGCGACAAACCGGAGATCCTGTTCATGTCCGGCTACGAGAACGACTACATCGGCATCCTGCGCGCCGCCAAGGTGCTCAAGCCCCAGGTCAAGGCCGTGGTGGGCGTGTGGTCGCTGGCCACGTCCAAGATGTGGAAGGACTTCCCGGATCTGATGCCCAACGTGATCGGCACCTCGATGCTGCCCTTCCCGGTGGCCTACACCTCGGCCGAAGGCAAGGCTTTCGCCGAGACCTACCAGAAGAAGTACAACAAGGAAGTCGACTACCTGTCGCAGTTCGGCTTCGTGAAGGCCCAGATCCTGTTCGAGGCGATCGCCCGCGCCGCCGATGCCGGCACCCTCAAGAAGGGCGGCATCGCCGATGAAGTGCGCAAGACCAACCGCGACACCCTGATCGGCCGCGTCACCTTCGATGCCAACGGCGACAACCTGAACTTCACGCACCGCATGGGCCAGCACCAAGGCGGCAAGGTCGTGATCGTCTCGCCCAAGTCCCAGGCCACCGGCCCCATCGTCTACCCCGGTGTGCCCTGGTAAGCCCAGGCCTCAAGCAGTTAGGAAGCCTCCATGCTGGAACTGATTCTGCAAGCGCTCTACTCGGGCCTGCTGGTCGGCGGGGTGTATGCCCTGATCGGCCTCGGGCTGGCGCTCACCTTCGGCACGATGCGCATCATCAACCTCGCCCACGGCGAGCTGGTGCTGCTGGGTGCCTACGTGGCCTACGCCTTCGAGAGCCGAACCGCGCTCAGCCCGCTGTGGTCCATCCCCATCGCCCTTCTGGTGGTGGGCGCGGTGGCCACGGCGGTTTACTTCCTGGTGGGGCGCATCAAGCGCAACCGGGAACTGAACTCGCTGATGCTCACCTTCGCCATCGGCACCATCCTGACCAATGCGGTGCTGCTGATCTGGTCCAGCGATGTGCGCTCGACGGCCGACAGCACCTTGCAGGATGCCGTCCAGATCGGACCCGTGTTCAGCATGGTGAGCGAAACGGGCGCTTTCGTGATCAGCCTGGGTCTGGTGGTCGTGCTGGGCCTGTGGCTCTCGCGCAGCTGGTATGGCCGTGCCGTGCGTGCGGTGTCGTCCAACCGCGATGCAGCCAAGCTGATGGGCATCTCGCCCACCCGGACCGAGCTGACGTCCTTCCTGGTGGCCGCTGCGCTGGCCGCCTTCGCGGGCGTGGCCATTTACTGCAGCAGCGTGATCCAGCCTTCGCTGGGCCACACGCTCACGGTGAAGGCTTTCATCATCACGGTGCTGGCCGGTGTGGGCTCGGTGCCCGGTGTGCTGGTCGCGGCCCTGCTGCTGGGCCTCACGGAGGCCCTGACGGTGACGCTGCTGAGCTCGGCCCTGCAGGAGCTGGCCGGCATGGTGTTGTTCCTGCTGGTGCTGTTCGTGATGCCCAACGGGCTGTTCGGCGCGAGCAAGCGCAGAGGTTGATCCCATGAAGAAGAACCCAATCTGGATGGCGGCGCTGGCCGCCGTGCTGGTGGCCGTGCCCCTGGTCTGGGGCGGCAACAACTATGTGATGAGCCTGATCGTGGCCGGTCTGGTCGTCTCGGGCATCGCCGTGGCCTGGGCCCTGCTGGGCAACCTGGGCGGCATGGTGAGCTTCGGGCATGCGGCCTTCTTTGGCGTGGGGGCCTACGCCTCGGCGCTGCTGACGATGAAGGCCGGGCTGCCCGTGCTGGTGGCCATGCCGATCGCCGGCCTGGTCAGCATGCTGTCGGCCATCCTGATGATGCCGGCGCTGCGCCTGTCGGGCCCCTACTTCGCCCTGGCGATCCTGGCCTATGCGCACATCTTCAAGATCATCGTGACGGAGTGGAAGGACTTCACCGGCGGTGCCGGCGGTGTGTCGTCCATCCCGGTGCTGCCCACGATCCTAGGCCTGGACCTGTCCGCGCGCGTCGGCCAGTACGCCGTGGTCGTGCTGCTGGTGCTGGCCTTCGTGGCCGTGTACGCCGCCATCCGCCGCAGCCACCACGGCACGGCTCTGCGCGCCATGCACGACAGCGAAGACGCCACCCGCGTGGTGGGCGTCAACAGCACGGGGCTCAAGTCGATGATGCTGCTGGTGTCCGCCTTCATGACCGGCGTGATGGGTGCCTTCAATGCGCACACCATCAACTTCCTGGAGCCCGACTATGCCTTCAGCGGTTCGTGGAGCGTGCTGCCCATCGTGGCGGCCATCTTCGGCGGCTACCGCACCGTGTGGGGTCCGGCCCTGGGCGCGATTGCCATCTACATGGTCGACCAGCTGCTGTTCAAGAACTGGCTGCCCACCGGCCACCACATCGTGCTGGGCGTGCTGCTCGGCGCCATGATCCTGTTCGCGCCGGACGGCCTGCTGCCCGCGCTGCGCCGCCAGCGCAAGGCAGACAACCAGGGAGGCGCCCATGCTGCAGCTTGACAATGTCACCGTACGCTTCGGCGGCCTGACCGCCGTCAACGACGTGAGCCTGAAGATCGAAGGCCAGCAGATCGTCGGCCTGGTCGGCCCCAACGGCGCCGGCAAGACCACGCTGTTCAACGTGATCTCGGGCCTGGTGCGCCCGACCACCGGCCGCGTGCTGTTCAACGGTGAGGACATCGTGCGCCAGCCCTTGTTCCGCCGTGCCCGCATCGGCCTGGGCCGCACCTTCCAGATTCCACAGCCCATGCACGAGCTGACGGTGCGCGAGAACCTGATCGTGGCCCAGCGCTTTGGCGCCGGCAAGGTCGACGAGCGCCGCATCGACGAAATCCTGAACTTCCTGGAGCTCGACCATGCCGCCGAGCGCCATGCCGCCACGGACCTGGCCCTGCAGGAGCTCAAACGCCTGGAAGTGGCCAAGGCCCTGGCCACCGAGCCCAAGATGCTGCTGCTCGATGAGGTGCTGGCCGGCCTGGAGACCAGCGGCAAGCGCCTGTTCATGACCAAGCTGCGCGAGTTGCATCAGCAGTTCAAGATCGGCATCGTGATCGTGGAGCACGACATCGAGACCATCTCCTCGCTGTGCCAGCGCGTGGTGGTTCTGAACTTCGGCGCGCTGCTGGCCGACGGCACGCCACGTGAGGTCTTCGACCACCCCGACGTGATCGCCAGCTACACCGGAGAAGCCACCCATGCTTGAAGTCGACCAACTGCGCGCCGGCTATGGCGCCATCAACGTGCTGTGGGATCTGTCGCTCAAGGCGCAGGCCGGCAGCCTGACCGTGGTGGTCGGCCCCAACGGCGCCGGCAAGACCACGCTGCTGCGCGCCATCATGGGCCTGGTGCCCGTGACCGGCGGCGACATCCGCCTCTCGGGCCAATCCATCGCGCGCCAGCCCACCTGGTCCCTGCCCGAGCAGGGGCTGGCCATGATCCCCGAGGGCCGCATGATCTTCAAGGACATGACGGTCGAGGAGAACCTGGCCATGGGCGCCTTCCCCGGCTCACGCCGCCCACGCCTGGACAGCAACATGGAACGCATCTACGGCCTGTTCCCGCGCCTGAAGGAGCNNACCCTGTCGGGCGGCGAGGCGCAGATGCTGGCCATGGGCCGCGGCCTGATGGCCGAGCCCCGCGTGCTGCTGATCGACGAGCCCTCGCTGGGCCTGTCGCCGGTGATGACGCAGGAGATCTTCGCCATCATCCGCGCGCTCAAGAAAGAAGGCGTGACCATGCTGCTGGTCGAGCAGAACACGCGCATGGCCCTGTCGGTGGCCGACCGCGTGTACCTGATGCGCGGCGGCAAGGTCATCTTCGACCAGGCGGCCGACCAGGTGGACCTGGCCAAGCTGCACGACCTGTACTTCGCACGCGACACCCGAGAGGCCGGCGAGCCCGAATCCAGCGGCCAACCCGCCTGAACAGGGGCCTACCACCTCTGGCGACGGCCTGTCGGTGCCCGCCTGGCGTGGCACCATACAGGGAGCATCCCATAATGAACGACATCACGATGATCGATCCAGCGCCCGAATCCACCGCCGAGGCAGAGGCGCTGGACGACGACAACGCCACGGCCTCCGGCAATGCCAAGGAAGACCGCCACTTCGTGACCGCGCTGGCCCGCGGCCTGGAAGTGCTGAGCTGCTTCCGCTCGCGCGACAAGCTGCTCGGCAACCAGGAGCTGGCCCGCCGCTGCGGCCTGCCCAAATCCACCATCTCGCGCCTGACCTACACGCTGACCAAGCTGGGCTACCTGGAGCACGACCCCGAACTGGGCCGTTACCGGCTGGGTTCAGCCACCCTGTCGCTGGGCAGCGTGATGCTCTCGCGCATGGACGTGCGCCAGATCGCCCGCCCACTGATGCAGCAACTGGCCGACAGCTCGCAGACCATGGTGTCCCTGGGCACGCGTGACCGCCTGAGCATGATCTACGTCGAGAACTGCCGCAGCGACGCTGCCCTCACGCTCAGCCTGGACGTGGGCTCGCGCATCCCGCTGGCCACCACTGCCATGGGCAGGGCCTACCTGGCACGCTGCAACGAGGCCGAGCGCCACGAGATCATGGAACGCGCCCGCGAGTACGACGAGTACGCCTGGCCCAACGTACGTCGTGGCATCGAGCGCTCCATGGAGGAGCACCGCACCCTGGGCGTGTGCTGCTCCTTCGGTGACTGGCAGCCCGATGTCAACGCCATCGCGGTGGCGTTCTACGCCCGCGAATCGCGCATGCTGATGTCGCTGAACTGCGGCGGCCCGGCCTTCATCGTCTCCAGGGAGCATTTGATGGACACCGTTCGCCCGCAGATGATCCGCATCGCCGAACGCCTGTCGGCCGCCTGAGCCGGTGCTTGAGCCCCATCAAGCACCGCATTAAGCCCTGAAAGGCGTGTATTTTTTCACGCTGGATGACCCTGCTTGAGGCGAAGATAAGCGGATGGGCACCACCAAAGAACGTGTCGTCCTGTTCGCGGACCTGCGCGGCAGCACGGCGCTCTACCTGCGTCTGGGCAACACGGAAGCCGCCACCGTGGTGACCCACAGCCTGACCATGCTCGGTCAGATCATCGCGCGTGGGGGCGGCACCGTGGTCAAGAGCCTGGGCGACGGCCTGATGGCCGTGTTCGACGACCCCGAGCGTGCAGTGGAAGCCGCCGCCGGCCTGCACGATTCGCTCGAACGCATCGCCCCCGTGCCCGATGGCCTGCCCTCCAAGGCACCCGCGCTCAAGCTCAAGGTCGCCATGGCCTTCGGCGAGATCGTCGAGGTCGATGGCGATTGCTTCGGCGACGCCGTCAACGTGGCTGCCCGCGTGCTGGACCTGGCCGGCGACAACGAGACCCTGGCCACCGGCCCGCTCACTAACCGCCTCACCCCGGATCACCAGGAGCGCTTTCGCAGCCTGGACCGCATGCACCTGCGTGGCCGAGCCGACCCGGTGGCCGTGCTGCGCATGGAAAGCGTGCGCTTCGGCGACACCGTCTCCACGCTGGAGATGTCCGCCCCTGGCACGGATCTGCCGGACGGCATCCGCCTGACCTGGCAGCAGCAGGAGCGGGTCTTTGCGTCCGCCAACATGCCCGTGGTGCTGGGTCGCAGCCCGCAGGCCTCGTTCTGCGTGGGCGATTCGCGCGTGTCGCGCTCGCACGCCCGCATCGAAGGGCACAGCGGCCATTTCTACCTGACCGACCTGAGCTACAACGGCTCCTACGTCAAGTTCGATCACGATCAGGACGCCTTGTCCCTCAGGCGCAGCACCTGCACCCTGCACGGCAGCGGCATCATCACCCTGGGCTCGCCACCGCACGACCCCAGCGCCACCAGCATCCACTTCGAAGTGCTGAGTTTCTCGGACACCATGCCACAGTGGTAAACCCCGCGAAGAGCCCCGCACCCCATGCGCTAGAGTGAATCCATCCAGACGCGACGAAGCCAGCACCATGACGACCGCCGCGCCCCCCTACACGGAAGCTGATCGCCTGGCGCTGCTGCAATCGACGCGCCTGCTCGACAGCGAAGGCTCTCCCGCCTTCGACGCGCTGGCCCGCATGGCCGCCCGCCAGACCGACTGCCCCGTCGCTGCGATCAATCTGGTCGACGCCCACCGCCTGTTCGCGCTGGCCCGTCACGGGCTCCACCAGCGCCACCTCGGCCGTGAGGGCTCCTTCTGCGACCAGACGCTGGCCAGTACCGACGTCCACATCGCCACCCTCCCCCCGCAGGATGCCGCCGGGATCGTCTGGCGCTTCTATGCCGGCATGGCCATCGTGGTCGAAGGCATGCCTTTGGGCACCGTGTGCGTGATGGACCGTGAACCCAAGGCGTTCGACACCCATGCCCGTGCAGCCCTGCGCGACACTGCACTCGCAGCAGCCTCGGTGATCCAGGCGGAACTGACCGCGCTGAGATTGCGTCGACAGGAAGCCCGCGTGCGCACCGCCAGCATGGCCGGCAGCGACTGGCTGTGGGAAACAGACAAGGATGGGCGCATCCAGTGGGTCTCTTCAGGCTTGTTGCGCCACACAGGCATCGACCCCATGGCCGAGTTGGGCATGCACACCAGCGATTTCTACGCGCCGCGCAACGACGGCACGCAGGCATCCTGGGAGCGCTATCTGCAAGCTTGCAGGCGCCACGAACCTTTCAGCGACGCCATCGCAGAGCGTGACACGCCCCATGGCCGCATCGCCGTGAGCATCAGCGGCACGCCGGTATTCGACAGCGCGGGCCAGTTCATGGGCTACCGGGGCGCCAGCCGCAATGTCACGCGCCAGTTGGCCATCGACAACCAGGTGCGCCATGACGAACAACTGCTGCGCCAGGCTTTCGACAGCTTCCACGCCGGCGTCATGATCGCCAACCCGCAAGGGCGCGTGATCTACGCCAACCAGCACTGGCGGGCCCGCACCGGCGTCGACGACATCAGCACCCTGCCGCCCTGGCCAGAACTGCTGCGTCAGCGCATTGCCCGGGGTCACTACCGCGACGCCGTCGGGCGAGAGGAAGATTTCTACCAATGGCGCCTGAACGTGGTCAACGGCACCGACCCCGTCGTGCTGCACATGGGCGATCTGGTCGCGCTGTGCCGCGACGTGCGCCTGCCTGATGGCTCCATCGCCTACTTCTCCACCGACATCACCCACGCCTACAACGACCGCAAGCGCTTGCATGCCCAAAAGGAAGCCCTGGCCCAGAGCGAGGAGCGCTGGAAGTTCGCGCTGGAAGGCAACGGCGATGGCGTGTGGGATTGGGAAATCGGTCGACCCGAGGTGTTCCTGGCCCCGCGCTGGAAGACGATGATCGGTTTCGAAGACAGCGAGATGGGCAACGAGCCCAACGAATGGGTGAGCCGCGTACACCCCGAAGACCGCCAGCAGGTGTTCTCCAGTTTCATCGACTACTGCCACACCGGCCGCGGCATCTTCCAGTCCGAGTTCCGCATGCGCCACAAGGAAGGGCACGACGTGTGGATCCTGTCGCGCGGCAAGGTCGTGCAGCACGCGCCGGATGGCCGGCCCCTGCGCATCGTGGGCACCCATTCGGACATCACCGTGCTCAAGCAGGCCGAGCGGGCCCTGCGCGACAAGCAGATCGCCGAAGCCGCCAACCGTGCGAAGAGCGAGTTCCTGTCGCGCATGAGCCACGAGGTCCGCACCCCGCTCAATGCCATCCGCGGCTTCACGCAGTTGCTGGTGCAACGCCAGACGATGGGAGGTGGAGCCACAGGCGACAGCACCGACTACCTGCATCAGATCCTGCTGAGCACCGAACTGCTCAGCGAGCTGGTGGACGATGTGCTGGATCTGCAGCAGATCGAGGCAGGCGCCATGAGCATCTCCCGCGAAGCCGTGCCGCTGGACGACGTGGTGCACCAGTGCACAGCCATGCTCGCCCTGTTGGCCACCCGCTACCAGGTGCTGATCGACAACCAGGTGGAAGCATCCGTGCGCGTCTTGGCAGACAGGAGGCGGCTGCAGCAGGTGCTGAGCAACCTCCTGTCCAACGCCATCAAGTACAACCGGCCCCAGGGCGTGGTACGCCTGAGCCTCTCGCCTGCGCATGCCCCAGGCCAGCATACGCTGTGCGTGGAAGACACCGGCCCGGGCCTCAATGCAGGGCAACTCGCGCGCCTGTTTCAACCCTTCGAACGTCTGGGGCAGGACACATCCCAGATCGAGGGCACGGGCCTGGGGCTTATCATCACACGTTCCCTCACGGAAGCCATGGGGGGACGGCTGGAAATACGCAGTCAAACCGGTGCAGGCACGCGTGTCTACGTGACGCTGCCTTCGGCGGACAATGACCAAGAGATGACCGACAACAAAGACACCGCACCCATCGGTGCCCCGATCACCGCAGACATGGCCGAGCCCGCCCGGGCCTCGGCCGCCGCGCATGCCTGTACAGCCGATGCGCCCTTGCGCGTGGTGTACGTGGAAGACAACCGGATCAACGCGCTGCTCTTTCAGGAAGCCCTGCGTCCCTATCCCGAGCTGTGGCTTGAGGTGGCAGAAGATGGGCAGATGGCCCTGACCGTGGCGCGCGAGCACCAGCCCGAAGTGCTGGTGATCGATGCCCACCTGCCCGGCATGAGTGGTTTCGAAGTGCTCAGGGCCTTGCGCACGCTGCCCGGTCTGACCGACGTGCCCGCCTACATGTGTTCTGCCGACGCCCTGCCCGAGGACATCCAGCGTGCCCATGAAGAAGGTTTCGTCGGCTACTGGACCAAGCCCATCGACATCGAGCATGTGACAGCTGAGTTGCTGCGTCTGGCCCGTCAGGGGCGCCCGGACGTCGCATGAGCTTCGCGCCGGAGCCCTCCTTCGATCACCGACAGCGCGCGGGCACCGGCGTGCTGATCGTGAACCTGGGCACGCCTGACGAGCCCACCGCCCCCGCCCTGCGCCGCTACCTGGGCCAGTTCCTGAGCGATCCTCGGGTGGTCGAGATTCCGAAGGCCGTGTGGAAGCCCATCCTGCACGGGATCATCCTGCGCACACGCCCCAGACGGTCTGCCGCCAAGTACGCCAGCATCTGGACGCCGGAAGGCTCGCCGCTGCGCACCTGGACGGCCAGGCAGGGCCTGCTGCTAGACGGCTACCTGGGCGAGCGGGGCCACCGACTGAGCGTGAAGTGGGCCATGCGCTACGGCCAGCCCTCCATCGCCAGCCAGCTCGATGCCCTCAAGGCCGAGGGCGTGCGCCGTGTGCTGGTCGTGCCCCTGTACCCTCAGTACAGCGGTGCCACGACGGCCAGTGTGATGGACGACGTTTTTGCATGGGGCCGGCGCACGCGCCACATCCCCGAACTGCGTTTCCTCAACCACTTCCATGATGACGAGCGCTACATCGCCGCGCTGGCAGAGAGCGTGCGCAGCTACTGGCAGCGCGAAGGCCAGGGCGACAAGCTGCTGATGAGCTTTCACGGCATGCCCGAGCGCACCCTGCACCTGGGCGATCCGTACCATTGCGAATGCCACAAGACAGCCCGCCTGCTGGCGCAGCGCCTGAACCTGCCGGCCGAGCGCGTGGTGGTGAGCTTCCAGAGCCGGTTCGGGCGCGCCAAGTGGCTGCAGCCCTACACCGAGCCCACCCTGCGTGAGCTGGGCAAGGCCGGCACGGGCCGTGTGGATGTGATCTGCCCGGCCTTCGTGTCCGACTGCATCGAGACGCTGGAAGAGATCGCCATGGAGGGCAAGCAGGCCTTCCTGAGCAGCGGCGGCAAGGCATTCCACTACATCCCCTGCCTGAACGACCGCCCTGAGTGGATGCGGGCCCTGGCCGGGCTGTGCGAGCAGCATCTGCAAGGCTGGCCGACCAAGGTGATCGAGCAGTCGACCAAGAACGAACTGGAAGCGACTCAACAGCGGGCCAAGG
Source organism: Burkholderiales bacterium UBA1834 (assembly GCA_002339015.1). Lineage (GTDB taxonomy): Bacteria > Pseudomonadota > Gammaproteobacteria > Burkholderiales > Burkholderiaceae_C > Aquabacterium. The sequence goes on along the minus strand of DDJC01000085.1, from coordinate 49,541 downwards.
CCCTCGGCGCGGCTCGTTGAGGCAGCGGCAGGCGGCGCCTCACAGGGCTGCCTCAGCCCTGATCACAGCAGCGAGCCGGTCGCGCCGCGATCTGCTGTCGCCTCGGACTCCACCTCGGCGATGTTGTCCGTCGCATCACCAGGCAACAAAGCCTGCGCCTGGCTTTCCGGCATCGCCTCCACCTGCTTGAGCGCACGACCCATCACACGGGTGCGCGTCTCGACGCTGGAGATGGTGTTGCTCGCCTCGTCCAGCTTCTTGCGCGTCTTGGCCAGCACATCGCCGAACTTCGCGAACTCGGTCTTGACCGCGCCCAGCACCTGCCACACCTCCGAGGACCGCTTCTCCAGCGCCAGGGTGCGAAAACCCATCTGCAGGCTGTTGAGCGTGGCCAGCAAGGTCGTCGGGCCCGCCAGCATCACGCGGTATTCACGCTGCATCGATTCGACCAGGCCCGGGCGGCGCAGGGCTTCGGCATACAGGCCCTCGGTCGGCACGAAGAGGATCGCGAAGTCGGACGTGAGCGGAGGCGACACGTATTTGTCGCGGATGGTGCGCGCCTCGATGCGCAGGCGCGTCTCGATGGCCTTGGCCGCGGTCTCGATGCCGGCCACGTCGGCGCGGTCCTGGGCTTCGAGCAGGCGTTCATAGTCTTCACGCGGGAACTTGGCATCGATGGGCAGCCACAGCGGCGCCGCCCCCGGCCCGCCCTGCCCCGGCAGCCGGATCGCGAACTCCACGCGCGCGCCCGTGCCGGGCACCGTCTCCACGTTCACGGCGTACTGCTCGGGCGTGAACACCTGCTCCAACAGGCCGGCCAGTTGCACTTCGCCGAAGATGCCGCGCGTCTTGACGTTGCTCAGCACGCGGTTGAGCGAACCGACATCGCTGGCCAGGCGCTGCATCTCGCCCAGGCCCTTGTGCACCTGCTCCAGGCGCTCGGCCACTTGCTTGAAGCTCTCGCCCAGGCGGGCCTCCAGCGTGGCGTGCAGCTTCTCGTCCACCGTCTGGCGCATCTGCTCCAGCTTCTTCTCGTTGTCGGCCTGCAGCGCCTGCAGGCGCGTTTCCACCGTCTGCCGCACCTCGGTCAGCTTCTTGTCATTGCCTTCGGTCAGCAGGCGCAGGTTCTCGGCCAGGCCCTCGCTCACGCGGCGCATCGCGGCTTCCTGGGCCTCGGTGAAACGCGTCAGCGCGCCGGTCTGCGCCTCTCGCAGGGCCGTGCTCTGCAGGCCCTGCTGGTGCGTGGTGTCGCGCAGCGTGTCGGCCAGGCCCTGCTGCATGGCGGCCAGCTGCGTGCGGAAGCTGTCGAGCTGTTCGTTCTGCGTGCGCGTGACATCACCCTGCTGGTTCAGCAAGGCCTGCTGGAACTGCGCCATCGAAGCACCCAGCTCCTGCCGGGTGCCGCTCAGGCCCAGGTTCAGGTCATTGCGCACCTCGCGGACCACGTCTTGCGTCACATCGCGGCGGATGTCCTGGTGCAGACTGGCGCGCAGGGCCTCGTGCGCGGGGCGCAGCGCCTCGGCCAGGCGGGCGGCCTCGGCGGCCTGGTCCGCCGCATTGGCGCCTGCCGCAGACTTGCGCCACAGCACCACCAGCACGCCCAGGTTGACCAGCGCCACCACCAGCAGCAGCGCGTTGAAAAAGAATCCGTTGTTCATGCCGGGATTGTCGCAGGCGGCACGCCAGCCTATCGCCCGGCACCGTCAGGCGCCTTCATGCTGGTGGCCGACAGAAAAGGCCTCGACAGCGCGAGGCCTTCCCCATGCCGGCAGGCGATGCGGTCAGTGCAGCGGCACGCCCGTCTTGGCCTGCAACTGCTCACGGGTCACGCCGGGCGCCAGCTCGATCACCTTGAGGCCTTCCGGCGTCACGTCCATCACGGCCAGGTCGGTGATGATGCGGTCGACCACGCCCACACCCGTCAGCGGCAGCGTGCACTTGGGCAGGATCTTCAGGTCCTCGGTGCCATCCTTCTTGCGCGCCACGTGCTCCATCAGCACGATCACGCGCTTGACGCCAGCCACCAGGTCCATGGCACCGCCCATGCCCTTGACCATCTTGCCCGGGATCATCCAGTTGGCCAGATCGCCCTCGTTGGACACCTGCATGGCGCCCAGGATCGACAGGTTGATCTTGCCGCCGCGGATCATCGCGAAGCTGTCGTGCGAGCCGAAGATCGACGAGCCCGGCAGCGTGGTCACGGTCTGCTTGCCGGCATTGATCAGGTCGGCGTCGACCTGGTCTTCGGTCGGGAAGGGGCCGATGCCCAGCATGCCGTTCTCGCTCTGCAGCCAGACTTCCTTGTCGGCCGGCACGAAATTGGCCACCAGGGTCGGAATGCCGATGCCCAGGTTGACGTAGAAGCCGTCTTCCAGTTCCTGCGCCGCGCGGGCGGCCATTTGGTCTTGTGTCCAGGGCATGCTCAAGCTCCCTTCTTTTCGCTCAGGGTTCTCTTTTCAATGCGCTTTTCGGGGTTCGCATTGACGACGATGCGGTGCACATAGATGCCCGGCAGGTGGACATCATCCGGGTCGATCTCGCCGGTCTCGACCAGTTGCTCGACCTCGACGACGGTGACCTTGCCCGCCATGGCGGCGGCCGGGTTGAAGTTGCGCGCCGTGCGGCGGAAGATCAGGTTGCCGCTCTTGTCGGCCTTGTAGGCCTTGACCAGCGACACCTCGGGCAGCAGGGCGCGCTCCATCACGTAGACCTCGCCGTCAAACTCGCGTGTTTCCTTGCCTTCGGCCACGATGGTGCCCACGCCCGTCTTGGTGAAGAAGGCCGGGATGCCGGCGCCACCGGCGCGCAGCTTCTCGGCCAGCGTGCCCTGGGGCGTGAACTCCAGCTCCAGCTCGCCGGCCAGGTACTGGCGCTCGAACTCCTTGTTCTCGCCCACGTAGCTGGAGATCATCTTCTTGATCTGGCGCGTGTTGAGCAGCTTGCCCAGACCGAAGCCATCCACGCCAGCGTTGTTCGAGATCACGGTGAGGTCCTTCACGCCGCTGGCCTGCAGCGCGTCGATCAGGGCCTCGGGGATGCCGCAGAGGCCGAAGCCGCCCACCGCCATCAGCTGTCCGTCTTTGACGACGCCCGCCAGCGCGCTGGCAGCATCGGGGTAGACCTTGTTCATCCAATCACTCCTTGGGGTCACGGGGAGGTGCGCGGCGCCGCCGGTGCTGCACCGCAACAATCACAGCGTACACCGGGTGCCGGCCAAAAATCCAGCGCCAGAAACGAAAAAACGCCATGAAAGGCTCCATGGCGTTGTATGGCTCCTGCCCTGCAGTTCAGGTGCGTCAGCCCATGTCATTTTCCGGGAAGAGCGGGCGGCGACTCCCCGCCCGGCAGCTTGGGCGGCAGGCCTTCCAGCGCCCGCATGAACCCCGGAAGCGGCAGCGGCCGCCCATCCTTCATGCTCACCCACACCAGTGTGGCGCCGCCTTCGGCATAGGCCGAGCCGGGCTCGTCCGCCCGCTCAATGCTCACAAAGGTGTCGATGCTGGTGCGGCCTGGATTGGCCACGTAGAGCTTGACGACCAGATTGCCCGGAAACACCAGCGGCCGATAGAAGTTGCAGAAGGTGTTGGCGATGACGGGGCCTTCCTCCTCGGAGTTGACCTGGCCGCTGATGGCAGCGATCCAGGACACCCGCGCCTGCTCCATGTAGCGGAAGTACACCGTGTTGTTGACATGGCCCAGGCTGTCCATCTCGCCCCACTGGATGGGCAGTGGCACCTCGTGGACCAGCAGCTTGTGATCAGGGATTTCGAATCGCATAGTCTCAGGCAGGCGGCGGCTTGTCGCCCCGCACAGGGAAGATGAACTGCCGATCAGATGGCGGCGTCGCCGCGGAAATCAAGGCGCTGGACAGGGCTTCGGCAACAGGCCGCTCAGGCTGCGGCCATCCCGTCATCGGCGGAGATGATGGCGCCGTTGATGAAATCGCTCTGTGCCGAGCACAGCATCACCACCAGGGCGTCCAAGTCCTTGGGCTGGCCCACGCGCTTGCGCGGCAGCATCTCGATCAGCTTCTGGCCGCCCTCGGTGTCCCAGTGGTGGTGGTTGATCTCGGTGTCGATGTAGCCCGGGCACACGGCATTGGTGGTGATGCCGAAGCGGCCCCACTCACCGGCCATCACCTTGGTCATGTGGACCACGGCCGCCTTGCTCATGCAGTACACGCCGATCTGCGGCATGGTGCGCAGGCCCGCGGCCGATGCGATGTTGATGATGCGACCGCCCGTGAAGGTGCCAGGCGCCGCGCCCTTGGCACGCGCCAGCATGCGCTTGGCCACGGCCTGCGCCACGAAGAAGGCGCCACGCGTGTTGGTGTCGAACACGTAGTCGTAGCTCTCTTCCGTCACGTCCACCAGGCGCTCGGTGGTGCTCACGCCCGAGTTGTTGATCAGGATGTCGATGGCACCGACCTCGGTCTCGGCGTGGGCCACCGCCGCGCGGATGCTGTTGACGTCGGTCACGTCCATCCCGACGACATGGGCGTCGCCGCCGTCCGCCTCGATCTCGGCGCGCAAGGTCTTCAAGTTCTCCACGCGGCGACCGGCCAGCACGACGGCCGCGCCCGCCTTGGCCAGGGTCAGTGCAAACTGCTTGCCAAGGCCGCTGGAGGCGCCAGTGATCAGGGCGACGCGGCCGGACAGGTCAATGTTGTAGCTCATGTTGTTCGTTCCATCAGGGGGTGTTGCCGCCTTGGGAAAGCACAGGCAGCCATTGCTGGAAACCTTAGCACGAAGGACCTTGTCCACCCGGGGTAGAAGGGGTAGCAAGCGGGGTCTGATGCCTTTATCGCGACACGGACGGCTGCCATACCCACGTAGGGGGATCACATTTTCGAACGGTCGTGCTTTTTTCTGCCAGAATGCAGCCGTTTCCCTACTGAACCGCGAATTACAATGCCGGGTTTTGCATTTGCATGCCCTGCGCCGATCCGGTGATCCGCGCGCGAATGAGTCCCCCCTTTCCCCGAAGGAAACCACACGATGACGCCCCAGGAAATCCTTGAGCAGTTCGGCCCCCGTGAGTCGATGGAATACGACGTGGTGATCGTCGGCGCAGGCCCCGGTGGCCTCGCCACCGCCATCCGCCTGAAGCAACTGGCCGAGAAGGCCGGCAAGGAAATCTCCGTCTGCGTGCTCGAAAAGGGCTCCGAGCCCGGCGCGCACATCCTGTCCGGCGCCGTGATGGACCCCAAGGCCATCACCGAGCTGTTCCCCAACTGGAAGGAACTGGGCGCCCCGCTGAACCAGCCCGTCACCTCCGATGAAGTGTGGTTCCTGACGAACGAGACCGGCGGCTTCAAGACGCCCGGCGCCTTCATCCCCAACAACTTCCACAACGACGGCGCCTATGTGATCAGCCTGGGCAATGTGGTGCGTTGGCTGGCGCAGCAGGCCGAGAACCTGGGCGTCGAGATCTTCCCGGGCTTTGCGGCCGCAGAAGTGCTCTACAACGACGATGGCTCCGTCAAGGGCGTGGCCACCGGCAACCTGGGCATCAACAAGCAGGGCGAGCCCACCGAGAATTTCCAGTTGGGCATGGAACTGCTGGCCAAGTACACCGTGTTCGCCGAAGGCGCGCGCGGGCACCTGGGCAAGCGCCTGATCGACAAGTTCAAGCTGGCCGAGGGCAAGGCGCCGCAAAGCTTCGCCATCGGCATCAAGGAGCTGTGGGAGATCGACCCGGCCAAGGCCAAGCCCGGCCTGGTGGTGCACACGGCCGGCTGGCCGATGGACACGCAGACCTTCGGCGGCGGCTTCCTGTACCACCTCGAAGACAACAAGGTCACCCTGGGCTTCGTGGTCGGTCTGGATTACCAGAACCCCTGGCTGAGCCCCTTCGAAGAGATGCAGCGATGGAAGCTGCACCCGACCATCAAGCAGTACCTCGAAGGCGGCAAGCGCCTGAGCTACGGCGCCCGCGCCATCAACAACGGCACCCTGCCCAGCCTGCCCAAGACGGTGTTTCCGGGTGGCGCGCTGATCGGCTGTGACGCCGGCTTCCTGAACGCCTCGCGCATCAAGGGCAGCCACGCCGCCATCAAGTCGGGCATGCTGTGCGCTGAAGCGGCCTTCGAGGCCGTGGCCGCCGGCCGCCAGTTCGACGAGCTGAGCGCCTATCCTGCCGCCTTCGAGAAGAGCTGGCTGCACGACGAACTGGAGGCCGCCGGCAACTTCAAGCCCTGGTTCAAGAAGGGCATGTACGTGGGCATGCTGATGACCGGCATCGAGCACTGGCTGCTGCCCCGCCTGGGCATCAAGTCGCCACCCTGGAAGATCGCCAATTCGGTGACCGACCACGGTCGCCTCAAGCCCGCGTCCGAGTGCGCCAGGATCGACTACCCGAAGCCCGACGGCAAGTTCACGTTTGACCGCCTGAGTTCCGTGTTCATCTCGAACACGAACCACGAAGAGCATCAGCCGGCCCACCTGACGCTGAAAGACGCGTCGGTGCCTGTGAACATCAACCTGGCCAAATACGCCGGCCCGGAAAGCCGCTACTGCCCGGCCGGTGTGTACGAGTTCGTGAAGAACGAGGACAACACCGACCGCCTGCAGATCAATGCGCAGAACTGCGTGCACTGCAAGACCTGCGACATCAAGGACCCGACGCAGAACATCGTGTGGGTCACGCCGGAAGGCGGCGGCGGCCCGAACTACTCGGGCATGTGATCAGGCCCTCACGGGGCAAAGCAGAAAGGCAGCGCGAGCTGCCTTTTTTGTGGCCCGGCTGTGTGCGGGGTCAGAACCCGCGCAGGTCGTCGATCGGCTTGAGCAGCGGCGCGCCCAGGATGGCCGACAAGGTTTGCGCCATCACGTCGATGTCGTTGTCGAAGCCGCCGTGCGAGGTGCGCTCTCGGCGGTCCGGCAGGGCCACCAGGCTCTTCTCGCGGTCGATCACCGTGAGCCGTCCGCTGCCCAGCAGGCCGGCCGAGGCCGCAGCCTGGCGCCAGCCCTTGAGGGCATCGCCCGTGGCGGAGGTACCGTCCCAGCCGGCGTAGTCCTCCTTGAACACGTTTTCCATGCCCAGGATGGGCGTGCGCAAATCCGCCTCCAGCGCATTGGAGACAAAGTACAGCAGCGACTTGCGGTAATGCCCGCCACATGGTCGTCACGCTCGGCACGGTCGGACAGCAACTGCACATGCAGGCGCTTCATCAATTCGGTCTGCGGGGCGTAGTGACGGTTGGCGAAGGCCACCGTGCAGGCCGGGGCGTGCAGGTGGGCCGAGGTGATGCGCCCGGCCAGGCCGCGTGCCGCCATCGCCGTGATCAGGTGGCCCAGGATGATGGTGCCGGCCGAGTGCCCAACCACATGCAGCTCGAAGTCGTCACCCCAGGTGTCCGACAGCTTCTGCAGTGCGGTGATCAGGACATCGCCGCCCCGGCCCGAGCCGAAGGCCAGCTCGGCGTTTTCCTTCATCTCGCTCCAGATGGGACGGGCGGCCGGGCGCCCGATGGTCTTCTCCAGCAGCAGGTCGCTGCGTTCGGTGAGCCATTCGCCCACGCCAGCGGCCTTGGGTTGCACACGGAAGGTGTCGCTCAGCATGTTGCCGATGGATTCGAACAGCCCCGTTTTCCAGATCAGGAACAGGGGGTAGCAGTCATTGCCCAGGAAGTGCCGTCCCATGGCGCGGGCCCGGCTGATGGCGGCGCCCTCGCGGTTGAGCCCGCCGTGCGCGTACAGCACCAGGCGTTTGCGCCGACCCTGAGCCTGGGTGCGGAACCACTGGTCCGGCAGGCCGGCCACCTGGTGCAGCAGCGTGCGGCTGAGCTCGTCTTCCGTCAGGTAGCGCCTGACGCGCCCGTCATTGCCCAGGACCACGCTGTGGCGATAAGCCTGGTCTTCGCTCCACCACAGGCTCTTGTTGGCGCCGCTGGCTCCCCCCCTGCTGCCCTGCCCCTGCGCCGTGACGCGGCCCACCACGACGCCTGGTACGCCCATGGCCACCACCCAGGCGTCCATGGCATTGGCCAACCAATCGGCATACGTCAGGATGGCGAAGCCGCCCACGCCCCAGCCCGTACCCCAGGAGTTCTGAATCACGAAGCCGTGCGCATTGAAGCCCACCAGCGCGAAGGCATGGCCATCGGTTTCCGACGGGCGGCCATCGAAGGGGATCACGGGCAGCGCCGTGTGGCCGGCCGGTGGCTTGGTCTGGCTGGGGATCTCGCTCCAGCCATCATGGGTGAAGGCTGACACATAGACAGCACCGACCTCCTGGATCGCAGCCTGCAAGTCGGTGATGGAGCCCAGGTCCACACGGAAGTACACACCCAGCGTGTGGGCAGCTGCCCGTTTGGCGTAGCCGTACTTGGGCGTGGGCGAGGCATCGCTGTAGGGCCAGTCAGCCTCCAGGCAGACACCATGATTGAACCAGCCCTTGAGCGCGCCACGGCAGCTGGACCCATCGTAGTCCTCGCCATCGTATTCGTCGTAACGGCGCGCGAAGTTGTAGAGCATGCGCGGGCTGACGGAATCCATTCTGGCCGGCAGGCCGGCCTTGCGCCAGCGCAGGTAGTTGACCACGCAGGCCAGACCGAAGCCCGTGCAGGCGCCCTCCTGCCCCTGGTCCAGGATCAGGCCAGCCTTGCTGTAGGCCTGCAGGAAGCGCTTGATCTCGCTGGCGGGCGGGAACTCTTCCAGCAGGCTGACCGGAGGAGGCAGGTAGGGTCGATCACGCAGGTCACTCGGATCCTTGCGCACGGTGAGCTTGCGCTTGGCCGGCGCGGCCGCAGCACGGCTGGCCGCCAGCGTGACGGCGGCCACGCTTTTGCGCCGGGCGCCCACCTTTGGCACCACCTTGGGAACATGCTCGTCTGCCAGCATGAATACCTCCTGGAAGCGGTCCAGGCCGTGGCGACCGCCATTGACCAGCTTGCGGGCTGCTGCATGGTCGTCGGCCGCGAGCGCCTGGCGCATGGCGTGCGCGCGGTCCGCCAGGAAGCTGGCCAGCAGCACGGCCGCCACTTCTGGTGCGTTGGCCAGGTCGGGCGTACCTTCCAGGTCAATGCCGATGGCATGGCCGTACTGCTGGTAGTTGGCCCGGCCGGTGAGCTGCACGAAGCCACGGCCCTTGAACAGCGCGCCATCGCCCACCTTCACGTTGCCCAGGGCCTTGCGCCCTTCGTAGGCGCTGAATGGTGCCAGGCCTGGCTTGGTATTGAACTGCGAGGGCAACTCCGAGATCGGCACAAAACCCTCGCTTTCGGCCCGGATGGTGCCCAGGGCGGCGCACACCATGGGCCGGTCGGTCAGGCCAACGGCGCCCAGCGCCGCCGCCACGTAAGGTGTGTACCGCACGATGTTGGCCGGTTTGGTGGCCGGAAACAGCTGACGCACCACAGCCGGGTCGAGCGGGAACGCCAGCGTCCCCCCCTTGCGCAAGCCGAGCAGTTCCTGGCAACGCGGGCCCACCACGCCATCGGCCACGATGCCCACCCCAGCCTGCCAGCAACGCACCGCCGCCTCCACGTCGGTGTCCAGCACATCGCCTGAAGCCACCAGCCCGGCGTAGTCGGCCGCCTCATCGCCCAGCAGCTTCACCAGTTGCTGCTTCAGCCGCCTGACTTCGGCGCCCCGACTCCCCCTGACCAGCAAGATGCTCATCGTCTCCACCCGTGGTGTTGTGTGACAAAGGCCCGGATTGTGAGCTGAATCAAAGCTGTCACGTACCCCTAGAACACCGCACTTGGTCGGTCTGTGGCGTGTTCAGTTTCAGGATTTCAGGCCGATAAAGCTGGCGATGCCACGCCGGGCGTGCGGTTGCACAAGGCCAGGGCAGTCAAGGTAAGGCGTGTTGACCCGAACGAATGATCTGCAGACGCTGCTCAGCGGCCTGAAGCAAGAAGCGCAAGTAACCACAGCCCATGAGGGAGGCTACATCCTGAGGTCGGCTTTCCAGCCGATCTACAGCCTGTCCCACTGCCGCACGGTAGGTCACGAAGCCCTGCTGCGAGCCTCGCACGCCGATGGCCGGCCCGTGCCACCGCCCGAGTACTTCGCCACGGCCACCAGCACCGAAGACCGCATCCGCATCGACAACCTGACCGGGTTGCTGCATCTGGCGAACTTCGCCGCACACCGTCCACCCCGGCAGTGGCTGTTTCTCAACACGTTGCCCGAGAGCATGCTGAGGTTGTCCAGCGAATCCACCCCACGCTACCTGGCCCAGGCGCTGGCGCGCTTCGAGCTGCCGGCGTCGTCGGTGGTGCTGGAAGTGCTGGAGAACGCCTTCCAGGATGCCGGCGAACTCAGCGCCGCCGTTGACCGCGCCCGCGACATCGGCTTCCTGATCGCGCTGGACGATTTCGGCGCAGGTCACTCGAACTTCGACCGCGTGTGGAAGCTGCGGCCCGACATCGTCAAGCTCGACCGCAGCCTGGTCGCACGGGCCGCTGCCAACGCACGCGAACGCCGCGTGGTGACCCAGATGGTGTCGCTGCTGCACGAATGCGGCGCCCTGGTGCTGATGGAAGGCGTGGAAACAGTGGACGAGGCCCTGTTGGCCCTGGAAGCCGATGTCGACATGGTGCAGGGCTACCACTTCTGCCGCCCCCAGCCGCTGCCGGAAACCGGCGGGCCGGCCCTGGGCAAACTCACCGAGCTGCACCAGTTGCTGCTCAACACGGCCTTGCGGCAACGCCAGGAACAAAAGAGCCGCATCGCCGCCTACTACAACGCGATCGGCCACGGTGCTTTCGAGCTCACCCAGGGCCACACCCTGGAAGAAGCCTGCCGCAGCTTTCTGAGCCTGCCCCAGGCCGAGGTGTGTTACCTGCTGGACGACCAGGGCTTCCAGATCGGCACGCACGTGCTGCCGCCGCAGTACAGCAGCCCCGACGTGCTCGGCTACGAGCCTCTGAACGATTGCACCGGCGCCACATGGGCTCGACGGCCTTACTTCCGCCGCGCCATGCAGACCATTGGCAAGGTGCAGGTCACACGCCCCTACCGCACCATCCACGGCAACCGCATCTGCGTGACCGTGTCGATGGCTTTTCGCTGCAAGGTGAACGGCCGCGAGCAGGTGCACGTGCTGTGCGGCGACCTGATCGAGAGCGACGACCCAGGGCGCGCCTGAGGGCCGCCGGGCACAGACCTCAGCGCTGGTCCGGGTCCTCGATCACCAGCCCGACGGGCATCGCTTCGGCGTCGATGTCCGGCATGGTGGGTGCCCGCCCTGCTGCAGCTGCGCGCATGGCATCGCGCTCGGCACGGATCTGCGCACGGCGCTCCGCGAAGAACTGCTTGAGCAACTGGCTGCTGGCATCGGCCAGCACACCGCCGACGATCTGCGTGTGGTGGTTGAGCTGGGCATGGCCGAACAGGTCGATGACGGAGCCAGCCACGCCTGTCTTGGGATCATGCGCGGCGAACACCACCCGCTTCAAGCGCGCATGCATCAGGGCCATGGCACACATGGCGCAGGGCTCCAGCGTCACGTAGAGCTCGCAATCAGGCAGGCGGTAGTTTTCAAGCAACTGCGAAGCGTGTCGCAGGGCCACGATCTCGGCATGCGCGGTGGGATCGTGCGTGGTGATCGGTCGGTTGTAGCCTGTGGCGATGACTTGTCCCTGCCGCATGATGACCGCGCCCACCGGCACCTCGCCCGCCAGCCAGGCGTTGTGGGCCTGGTCCAGCGCGATGCGCATGGCGTGTTCGTCAGCGGGGGTGATGAGGGCGGCGTTGTCGTCGGTCACGGTGTCTGGCTGTCAATGTTCTGCCTGAGCTGCCTGTCGTGGTCTTCCACCATCTGATTGACCTCGCCCTGCACCTGTTCGGTGAGGCGGCGTGCATCCTGCGGTGTCCGCACGTCCGGCACCGCCAGCGTGGACGCCTGAGACGCAGTAGCCGGCGCGGCATGGATCCCGCTGAGTTGACGCTTGGCCAGCACGGCGCCCACCAGCAGCACGATCAGCACGGCGATCAATCCAAAGATCCGGGACATGGCAAGGCTCCATCAGCGCAGCAGTGCCCTGAATTATCGCCTGGGGGCGAAAAACAGGTACAACAACGGCATGCAAGACGACCTGTTCCAGCAGGACCCCACGGAGCCCGGCGCCCCCAAAGACAGCACGCCCCAGCAGAAGACTGAACGAGCAGCCAGGCGCCCGATGGCCGGGGTGAGGCCTGTGGCGCACCCCCTCGAGGTGCAGCAACTGGGCGCTGCGCTACCCGAAAACCTGAGGCTGGGAACCTCATCGTGGACCTATACCGGCTGGTCGGGCCTGCTGTGGGATGGCGATGTCTCTGAATCAGCGCTGTCCAAGCACGGCTTGAGCGCCTATACCGAGCACCCCTTGCTGCGCACCGTCAGTCTGGACCGCGCGTTCTACCGACCACTGAGCGCTGCTCAGTACGCGCGCTATGCCGCACAGGTGCCAAGCGACTTCCGCTTCATGGTCAAGGCCCCCAGCCTGGTGACCGATGCCCTGGTCCGCGGCGAAGACGGCAAGGCCATGCAGCTCAACCCCGTGTTCCTGGATCCGACGCTGGCCGTACAGGAATTCGCGCGTCCGGCACTGGACGGGCTGGGTACGAAACTGGGGGTGCTGGTCTTCCAGCTCAGCCCCCTGCCGCCGTCGTGGCTGTATCGATTGCCCGAGGTGTTCCAACGCCTGACCGACATGATCAGGGCCCTGCCCGATCTGCGCGCCACGGCCCCGGACGCCCTGGTTGCCGTGGAAGTTCGGGACCCCGAGTTCATCACCCCGGCGTTCGGCGAATGGCTCAAGCGCGCAGGCGCCACCTACTGCCTGAGCCTTCACCCCAAACTGCCGCCCATCGATCGGCAACTGCCCTTGCTGCGCATGCTGTGGCCGGGTCCTCTGGTGTGTCGCTGGCACACGCATCGGCGACATGGCCCCTACGGCTACGCCGAGGCCGAAAAGCACTACGCGCCGTTCTCCGCGATACTCGACGACGATCCTGCCACGCGCGGTGCGCTGGCCAAGGTGGTCTGGGCCACTACGCAGCATGGGCAGCAGGCCTACGTGACCATCAGCAACAACGCCGAAGGGTGCGCGCCCTTGTCCATCCAGGCTTTGGCCCGGCGCATCGTCGCGTCAGGACTCACCCCAGGCGCCTGACCATGCCCACGGCGGCCGCAGCGGCCAGCACCATCAGCGCGAGCCCATACCCGATGGCTGCCGCTTCAATGCCCACATGGCCCACAGCCAGGCCCGCAGCCAGCGCCGGCAGGCTGAAGGCCAGGTAGCTGATCACCAGGAAACTCGCCATCAAGGCGCCGCGCTCGTTTGGCTGCGCCAGGGGCACCAGGGTCCTCACCGACGCGTTGAAGCCCGCCCCGAAGCCCAGACCCGCCACCACCGTGCCCAGGAAAAAGGCCGTGACCTCATGGAAGTGGACACCCAGCAGCGTCAACGACATCCCCACCGCCAGGGCCACGGCACTGCCCGCACCGACCTTGTTGGCAGGTTGATGACGCAGCCACAGGATCCCCACGGCACCGCTGAGCACCAGGGTAGCGATCAAGGCGCCACCCAACATGGGCATGGCATTGCCGATCACACTGCGGGCGAGCGTGGGCCCCAGTGACAGATAGAAGCCGCCCAGCGCCCACTGGGCCGTGTTGAGGGGCGCAATCAACCACAGCGTTTCACGTGCTGCCGCAGGCACCGCCAACCGCGGTCGCAGTGAACGCCATGCACCGGGCCGAAGGGGCACCGTCTCAGGCAGATAGAACACCGCCAGCGTCTGCAACCCGACAACGGCCAGCGCCACCTCGAACACCAAGCGGGTCGGCATGGCCGAGAACTGCACCAGCGCGCTGGCCCCCAAGGCACCCAGGGCCATGCCGAACATCGGGGCCACGCTGTTCACCAGCGCACCGCGCTCACGCTGGAAATCCAGCAGGGCCGCGCTGAGCACGGCACTCGCGATGCCCGTGGCCAGTCCCTGGAGCAACCTGGCCGCCAGCAGCCAGGCCACGGAGTCCGCCTGCAGGAACAGGATCAGTGAACCCAACTCCAGCCACAATGCAGCCAGCAACACGGGCCGGCGGCCACGGTAGTCGGACAAGGCGCCGAGCACCAGCAGGCCGCCCAGCAAGGCAAAGGCGTAAACGGAGAACACCAGCGTCAAGGTCAGGGCCGTGAACCCGAACGTCTCGCGGTACAAGCCGTACAGCGGCGACGGCGCGCTGGAAGCAGCCAGGAAGCTCATCACCAGTGACGCCAGCAGCCAGAAGGCCTGCGGTGGCGTCAGGCGCCCAGACTGTGGGGCTGGCCAGGCATCAGCCGAAGCGGCAGGAAGAGAAGAGGCCATGGGTTTCACTAAAGCAATTTCTTTGCGTTTGGGTATTGTGCCGACCCGCGCCCACTAAAGCAAATTTTTTGCTTTAACATCGTCCCCATGGCTCCGATCTCTGCCATCCCCAACAAATCCGCTCCCCGCCCCGGTGGTCGCAGTGCCCGCGTGCAAGCGGCCGTGCACGAGGCGACGCGCCAGTTGCTGCTGGAACAAGGCCGGGAAGCGCTGACCGTGCCCCTGATCGCATCGCGGGCCGGCGTCACCCCTTCGACCATCTATCGGCGCTGGGGCGATATCGCCGAGCTGTTCGCCGATGTGGCGCTTGAACGCCTCAAACCGGATGGCGAACCGGCGGACACCGGCAGTCTCGCGGGAGACCTGCTGGCCTGGAGCGAGCAGTACCTGGACGAGATGTCGTCGGAAGTCGGGCTGACGATGATGCGGGATGTGCTCGCCTCGGGCGCCTCCGCACAGGGCGTGCCTCTGCCCTGCCGTTGCGCCGAGTTCACTGCGTCGCAGGTCGAGATCATGCTCCTGCGCGCCCGTGAGCGGCGTGACGTGGGCATTCCCACGGTGGAGGCCGTGATGGATGGCATCGTTGCTCCCATCATCTACCGCCTGCTGTTCGGCCCCACGCCACCCGATACCGCCTGGCTGCACGCGCGGCTCGCCGGTTGCCTGAGCAATTCGACAGCCGAAAACGGCGAGCGCGCAAGCCGGGTTTGAGGCAGGCTGTCATCCTGAACGATGACCTCTCCACGCCAAGCCCCTGCATGAGCCTGCCCTTGTTTCCGGATGCGCCTGCACCGCCGGTGCCGACCAGCCCTTCTGAACTGCCCGAGCGCCTGGCACGGTATGGGTGGCCACGCGTGCACGCCGAGCTCGACGCGCAAGGCTGCGCCATGCTGCCCGCCCTGCTGACTAAGGACGAGTGTGATCACCTGTCGTCGCTCTATCCGCAGGACGCGCCCTTTCGCAGCCATGTGGTGATGCAGCGCCATGGCTTCGGACAGGGCGAATACAAGTACTTCACTTACCCGCTGCCCTCCCTGATCCAGACGCTGCGCACCGCGCTCTACCATTGCCTGCTGCCCCTGGCCCATCGCTGGAATGAACGCATGGGGGTGGATGTCCGTTACCCGCAGCACCACGCTGAGTTCATCGAACGCTGCCATGCAGCGGGGCAATCAAGGCCCACCCCGCTGCTGTTGTCCTACCGGACGGGAGACCACAACTGCCTGCACCAGGATCTGTACGGCGATAACGTCTTTCCCATCCAGGTGGCCGTGCTGCTGTCTGCGCCGGGCCGCAACTTCACGGGGGGTGAGTTCGTGATGACCGAGCAGCGCCCGCGCATGCAGTCCCGCGTGGAGGTGGTGCCGCTGGCGCAGGGTGATGCCGTGGCCTTCGCCGTGCACCATCGGCCGGTGCAAGGCAGCCGAGGCAGCTATCGCGTGCAGTCGCGCCACGGTGTCAGCCGCGTGCGATCTGGACATCGCCACACGCTGGGCATCATCTTTCACGACGCTTCATGACGCTGCCGCTCTTCGATCAGGATGACGCGCCCATGGTGGGGCGTGGTATCGAATGGCTGGGCCCGCAAGCCTGCGTGCTGCGCGGCCTGGCCTCATCCCGCACGGAAACATTGCTGAGGGCCTTGAAAACGGTGGAGGCGCAGGCGCCATGGCGGCATATGCTCACCCCTGGCGGCGCCACCATGTCCGTGGCCATGAGCAACTGCGGCCCGCTGGGCTGGGTGTCCGACCGGCGCGGCTACCGCTACAGCCCGGTGGACCCGCTGTCCGGCCAGCCCTGGCCAGAGCTGCCTGACGGACTGCGCGCCCTGGCGGTGGAAGCCGCCCGCCAGGCCGGGTTCGACGCCTTCGAGCCCGATGCCTGCCTCATCAACCGCTACCAGCCAGGCACGCGGCTGTCCCTGCACCAGGACCGCGACGAGCAGGACTTCAGCCAGCCCATCGTCTCGGTATCACTTGGCATGCCTGCCACCTTCCTGTTCGGTGGGCTCACGCGCTCAGAACGCCCTGCCCGCGTGCCCTTGTGGCACGGTGACGTGGTGGTCTGGGGCGGTGTGGACCGCCTGCGCTTTCACGGCGTCGCGCCGATCAAGGGTGAAGCACACCCGCTTCTGGGCCCCGTGCGGATCAACCTGACCTTCCGGCGTGCTGGCCCTGCACTCACACCACCTGCAGCACATACACGGCGTAGAACGGCACCCCCGTGACAAAGCGGAAGGCACTGCCCGCGAAGGAGTGACCTGTGCTGAACCCGTTCATCACCTCGTGCACCGCCGCGAGCCGGACACGTGGATGGGCTTCGCGCAACTCAGCCAGGCCACGCAGGCCCCAGGTGAACTCGGCCGACGTGTACCGGACCAGCGGGTGCACCTGCGCCTGTCCCACCGTGAGCCAGCACAGCGCATCGAAGGCGAGCAAGGTCCCGGCGGGCGCACGTTCTCCGAGCGTGTGGATCAAGGCCTGCACTTGCGAAGGTGCCAGGTACATCAAGACGCCTTCGCTCAGCAGGCAGACCGGCATGCCATCGCGCCCGGGCAGACCAAGGGACGCCCACCAGTCGTCCCCCCGCAAGTCCAGCGTCTGCTGGGTATGGCGAGCCGTGGCAGGTGGCAGCAGCAAGTCCCGGATGGCCAGTACCTCGGGCAGATCGGCATCGATCATGCGGGCTCGCCCGTTGTCCAGCCACTGGAAGTAATGCGACAGGCCGCAGCCCAGATTGACCACCTGGCCGGCCGGCTGTGCCTGCAGATAGTCCTGCGCCACCTGTCGAAAGCAGCGTGTGCGCGCCAGCACGCCGTAGATGCAGGCCGGGTCTTCCAGCCAGGTCTGGCCATCATCATCCAGCGCAGCCATCATGCGTGCGGCGTGTGCATCACCCACGGCCACCCCGGGGAACATCGCATCCCCGAACGCACGCGCCGCCAGCGGGATGCGCAAGGTGGATGGCACGGCGGCCAATGCCTCGTAGTGGCGACGCGGATCAGCCCCGGTCGCCTGAGCCCGGCTGGTGGCAGACGGCATGCAATGGTCTCCTCGTTATGAGGTCCATCATGGGCGAGCAATCGGCTTAAATCAAGTCAAAGCCCGCGCTCAGCGCCGCAGCATGTCCTGGATGCCATCGGTGATCTGGCGCAGGCCTCTTCCGCTTCACGCAGGCACGCCTGCAGACACTCGGCCAATGTTTCGGTGAGCGCCTGCACCGTCCCTGCACGCTGGCATAGCCGGACCATCTGGCGCATTCAGCGGCACACGCCCGGGGCGTGCCGCGGCTGTCCGCTCAAGCCATTGTGGGAGGCGGGAAAAAGGCCGCTTGCGCGGCCTTCTGCGGGGACGACAACTTGTCGGCTCACTTGGGCGACTTGGCCAGGCGCAGGTAAGGCAGCTTGACATCAATGGCGCCGTACTTCTCACGGGCCTGGTCGTCGTTGAGCGACAGCGCGACCACCACGTCCTCGCCCACCGACCAGTTGGCGGGCGTGGCCAACGGCACGTTGTAGGTCAGTTGCAGGGCATCCAGGGCACGCAGCACCTCTGCAAAGTTGCGGCCCACCGACATCGGATAGGTCATGGACAGCTTGAGCTTCTTGTCCGGGCCGATGATGAACACCGAGCGCACGGTGGCCGTGTCGTTGGCTGTACGGCCATCGGGCAGGTAGGCTTCGGCAGGCAGCATGTCGAAAGCCTTGGAGACGGCCAGGCCCTCATCGGCAATGATGGGGAAACCGGCCTTGCAGGCCGCCACCTTCTCGATGTCGCCCTTCCATGTCTGGTGGGCCTCCACGCCATCGACGGACACGCCGATCACCTTGGTGCCGCGCTTGGCCCATTCATCGGCCAGTTGCGCCACGGCGCCGAACTCGGTGGTGCATACCGGGGTGAAATCCTTGGGGTGGGAAAACAGGATGGCCCAGCCCTGGCCGATCCAGTCGTGGAACTTGATGGGCCCCTGGTCGGTCTCGGCCGAGAAGTCAGGGACGATGTCGTTGATGCGCAGTGCCATGCCGGCCTCCAGAAAAGTCAGTTCGCCCGCAGTGTGCCAGACGATGCCAGCCCGCGTGACCAGTCCTTTCAGACGGTAGGGTGAGCGTCGCGTTGCGGCGATCGTCGGGCAGGCAGGACACGCAGCCATCCGTGTAACCAGGCGTGATCGCCGTCACCGAGCCGCCGTCGCCGTGGCAATGGGTGCCCAGGGCCGCGGCAATCAACTGACGCGGCCTTGATGCACCACAAGCCCCCGTGGCCAGCCTGTTCCCATAGTGGCAACTGGCGCAACAGGATCCAAGCGCCATGGGCGGTGCCGACACCGCCCGCCATGAAGGAGCACCAATGACCATGAAAACCACCCTCGCCTCCCTGCTCGCCACCGTGATGAGCGCCCCGCTGATGGCCGCCACCTGCAACGTCGACCTCGAAGGCAACGACGCGATGCAGTTCAACAAGACCAGCATCGCCGTGCCCGCCAGCTGCAAGCAGTTCACCGTCAAGCTCAAGCACGTGGGCAGGCTGCCCAAGCCCGCGATGGGCCACAACTGGGTGCTCACCAAGGCAGCCGATGCACAGGCCACCGCCAATGACGGGATCCCCGCCGGCCCGGACAAGGCCTACGTGAAGCCCGGCGACGCCCGCGTGATCGCCCACACAAAACTGATCGGCGGCGGTGAGAGCGACGTGGTGAGCTTCGACGTGTCCAAGCTCAAGGCCGGTGACAGCTATGCCTGGTTCTGCTCCTTCCCTGGACACTCCACCGTGATGAAGGGCACACTGGCCCTGAGCAAGTAGGGGCCACCGACAGAGACAGGCCGACAATACAACCGCATCAGCAATCCGAGCTCGGTTGCGCCAAGCCTTGTCACCGCTTTCGTGCGTGCTCACGCCTAGACTGCGCCCAACCATCCATCGCATCCGTCATGCTGAGATCCGACACCCAGGCAGACGCACTCACGGAGATCAACCTCGATGATCTGATCGACTCGGCGGGCCTGCTGTGGATGCGCAAGACACCACTGCGGCACCTGCTGCGTCCCTGGGCCCGGCGCTTTGCACTGACCGCACAGTCCTTCGATGTCCGTGTCCGCCAGCACGGCCTGTCCGAAGGTGGCGCCTGGCTCCTGGCCCAGATGAGTGCCGGGCTGAGCACGGCAGGGCTGGAGCACCTGCCAGCCAAGGGGCCCGTCTTCATCCTTTCGAACCACCCCGGGATGACCGACACGGTCGCCCTGTTCGCCAGCCTGGCTTCTCGCCCCGATCTGCGCGTGATCGCGCTGGATCGCCCCTTCCTGCGGGCCCTGCCGCATGTCGCACGACAGCTGATTTTCTTGCCCGACAACGAATCCGGGCGCGGCGCCGTGATCCGCGATGCGGCCCGGCACTTGAGACAGGGAGGCGCATTGCTGACCTTCCCGGCGGGAGAGATCGAACCGGATCCAGCCGTGTCTGGGCCTGAAGCTGCCCTTGACGCCCTGCAGGCATGGTCTGGCAGCTACGGTCTGCTGACCAGGCTCGTGCCCGAGACGCGTGTCGTGCCGGCCGTGGTCAGCCATGTCATCTCACCGGGCGCCACGCAGCATCCGCTGACCCTGTTGCGCAGCAATGCGCATGACAAGGCCAAGCTGGCAGCCGCGCTGCAGGTGGCCTTGCCTCGCTACCGTGATCAGACAGCCAGGGTGGCCTTCGGGCCTGCACTGAACGCCGACGGCCTGGACCAAAAGGCGCTGTGTGCCGCGGTCACCGCTCGGATAAGCCAGCTCATCCAGGCACTGAACCCTGATGACCAGATGCCTGAATGCCTGCCAGAGGCGTCGGGCTGAGGGCAGATCGCGCCGATGCGCCTGCCGCTGGTGGCCGGCCGCACCCCAGCAGGGTGAAACAGCCGGCTATGTGGCGCGTGGCAGTGCTGTGGCCGCCACGCGCCCTACCGTCAGACCTTGCACCAGGATCGAAAACACCACCACACAATAGGTCAGCGCGAGGATGGTCTCCCGCCCTTCCCCAAGCGGCAGTGACAAGGCCAGCGCCACCGAGATCCCGCCGCGCAGCCCACCCCATACCAGAACGCGCGAGGCGCCCTGAGGCAAAGCGAACCACCCCCTGCCAAGCAATACGGGTAAACCTGCCGTGAGCCAGCGTGCCGACAGCACGATGCCGACCGCCAGCGCGCCGCCCACGACAAGCGGCGCTGAAAACGAAATCAGCACGATCTCGAGCCCCATGAGCACGAACAGCACGGCGTTGAGGATTTCGTCGACGAGCTCCCAGAACATGTCAATGTATTGCCGCGTGGTGCTGGACATCGCCCGCGCGCGCCCACCGTTGCCGATGATGAGGCCGCACACCACCATCGCCAGCGGCCCCGAGATGTGCAGGTGCATGGCCAATGCGTAGCCCCCCATCACGGCTGCAAGCGTGAGCAGCACCTCCACCTGGTACTGGTCGATGCTGTGGAGCAGCCGGTAAACCCCATAACCCAGGACCGCGCCAAAACCGATGCCGCCGCCCACCTCGCGCAGCACCAATTCACCTGTGAAAGCAGCGGTGGGCGCGCCGCCGCTAGAGAGCACACCGAGCAGCAGCGCAAACGCCACGACGCCGACGCCATCGTTGAAGAGGGATTCACCCGCGATGACAAGTTCCAGTTCCTTGGGCGCTCCGACCGTCTTGAGAATACCCATGACAGCGATGGGATCGGTGGGCGAGATCAAGGCGCCGAAGAGCAGGCAGTACACGAAGGACAGCTGCAGCCCCAGGAAGGGAAGCGCCACCCACATGGCCACGCCCACGATGGCGGTCGAGGCCAGCGTTCCGCCAAGCGCGAGAGCGGCCACCTGCCAACGGTAGCGCCTGAGTGCAGCCAGGTCCACATGCAGCGCGCCGGCGAACAGCAGGAACGACAGCATGCCCTGCATCAAGACGTCCGAGAAATCGATCGACCGGATGAACGACTCTTCGTATTGGCGCAGCCCCCCGCCGAACCCAAGGGCGTCGAGGCCGAAAAGCCCGACGGAGAGCAGCAGCGCGATGGCCATCACGCCGATCGTCGTGGGCAGCTTTGTCAGCCGATGGTTCAGGTAGGCCAGCAAGGCCGTGATGACGAGGCAGATGGCAGCGATGTCGAACATTGCCGCATCATGCCATTGCGGACCAGATGCGCATGTGTGCTTGCAGCTGCGATTCAGCCCCGGGCGCCAGATTGCGGCGGACAAGTGACGGCAGACAGGGAGGGCGCCGGGGACCATGGCAGCGCACAGCGCATCATCGTTGGCACATGCGTCAGCGCACCGCGTCCAGGAAATGCATGTGGCGGTGGTACTGGTCCAGGACATCGTGGATGAGCTCCTCCTTGCGCCAGCCCATGACATCGTAATCCTGCCCGCCCTCGCGCAGGTGCACCTCGGCACGGTAGTAACGGTCCCCGATCTCGTGCTTGCGGCGCGGATCCTCCAGCACAAACGACGGTGGGTTGTAGGGATGCGGACGCACCGAGTAGAAGAAGTCCATCTCCTGGCCGTGCCCCACTTCCAGCCACACGCGGCCGTCGGATCCGGCCTCTGTGCGTGCCGGCAGGCCTTGCTTGCGAAGTTCCGCCGCGACCTCCGCCAGCGCAGGGCCCACGTGCTCGCGCAGGAACAAAAGCACTTCCTGCTCGCGCGGCTGGTGCACGAGCGCACGCAGGCGCCCTCTCCAGTCCGCCCCGCTCATGGCGCCTGGCGCCAGGCGCGCCGTGCGGATCGCCTCTCGCTTGGCCACGTCCAGCCGCATGGCACGGAGCAGGCCCACGCACGCCAGGATCATCACCACCGTGAACGGCAGCGCCGAGGCGATGGTGCCGGCCTGAAGCGCCGTCAGGCCCCCGGCGATGAGCAGGGCGATGGCGATCGCACCCACCAGCAGCGCCCAGAAGATCCGCTGCCACACCGGCGATTCGCCGTCGTCCTTCGAGGAGAGCATGTCGATGACGAGAGCGCCCGAGTCGGCCGAGGTCACAAAGAAAATCACGACCAGCAGCGTCGCGACGGCGGAGGTGAGGCCGGACCACGGCAGCCTTTCAAGGAAGCTGTAGATCGCCACCGAGCTGTCGGCCGAGACCGCCTTCACCAGGTCGCTGGCGCCGTCAGCCAGGATCATGTGCAACGCGGCGTTGCCATAGATCGTCATCCACAGGAATGTGAAGCCCAGCGGCACCAACAGCACACCGATCACGAACTCACGGACCGTGCGCCCGCGCGAGATACGCGCAATGAACATGCCCACGAAAGGCGACCACGCGATCCACCAGCCCCAGTAGAACAGCGTCCAGCCGCCGATCCATTCGGTGGGCTGGTAAGCATAGAGGTTGAAAGTCATGCCGAACACGCTGGACACATACATGCCGGTGTTCTGCACGAAGGCCTGCAGCAAATGCACCGTTGGCCCCGTCGCAAGCACGAACACCAGCAGCGCCACTGCCAGAGCCATGTTGAACTCTGACAGCCGGCGCACGCCGCGGTCCAGGCCTGTGAAGACGGATATCGTGGCGATCGCGGTGATGCCGGCAATTAGCGCCACCTGCACACGGGTGCCGACCGGGATGTCGAACAAGTACTGCAACCCGGCATTGATCTGGATGACGCCCAGCCCGAGCGAGGTGGCCAGGCCGAAGATCGTGCCCAGCACCGCGAAGGTGTCCACCGCATGCCCGATCGGCCCTTGGATACGCTCGCCGATCAGCGGGTAGAGCGCGGAACGGATGCGCAACGGAAGGCCGTGCCGGTACCCGAAATAGGCCAGCGACAACGCCACCACCGCGTAGATGGCCCAAGCGTGGATGCCCCAATGGAAAAACGTGATGCGCATGGCCTGCCGCGCGGCCTCGATGGTCTGCGCGTCACCGACCGGAGGCTTGGCAAAGTGCATCACCGGCTCTGCCACGCCGAAATACATCAGGCCGATGCCCATGCCGGCGGCAAACAGCATGGCGAACCAGGTGGCGTAGCTGTAGTCCGGTGCACTGTGGTCCGGGCCCAGCTTGAGCCGGCCAAGACTGCTGAAGCCCAGTGCCACCACGAACACGAGGAAACCGGCCACCGAGAGCACGGTGAACCAGCCGGCCTCGTTCGCAGCCCAGGACTTGGCTGCATCGAACAGCACCTGCGTTCTTCGCGGTGCAAGGAACGACAGCGACACCAGGAGCAGCACCAAGCCTGCTGAAGGGTAGAACACCTGCGGCAGGATGCCACCACGGCGAGGCGGCGACTGCGGCGTTTCGACTTGATTCATGCGTGCTTACGTTTCTGGATCTCTTCAATGACCTCAGTGGAACAGAGGTAGAACGACCCATCACATTCCACGGCTGTCGCGCAAGCGCGCGATGCACAGAGGAAAACCAGTAGAGGTGCGTGCCATCGCCACACGGCGCGACGTCCTCAATACATTGCGTTATCGTAGACCATCGCTCCCACCTCTGCTCTGGTGGGGAATGACCGGGCCACAAGCAAAGGATTTAGTGATGAATCCCTACCTGCGCTTCGGCGCCATGATTGCCGTCTCCACGCTCGTGATGTTCGGGCTGATGTATCTGAACACGTACGAGGTCGACCACCTGTTCTTCAGCGAAACCCGGGCCTACATGGCGTTGCTCATGGGTGCCGTCATGGCGCTGGTCATGCTGGCGTTCATGACGCACATGTTGAGCAACCGCACCGCCAACGTCGGCATCGCCATCGCTGCAATTGGCGTATTCGCGGTCTCTCTGTGGCTGGTTCGCAGCCAGGCGACGGTCGACGACGTCAGCTACATGCGAGCCATGATTCCGCACCATTCGATTGCCATCATGACCAGCAAACGCGCGCACATCGAAGATGCTCACGTACGCAAGCTGGCCGACGGCATCATCGAAGCGCAAGTGCGCGAGATCGATGAAATGGAGAGGCTCATCGCCGAGATGCGCGCACGCCCAGACCAGTGACGCAGCCCCACCCACCGCCCGAAACCGTACAGGGCGCTGGGTGAGAAGCTTGAGGCTGATTCAGTGCCTGTGCAGGCCTTCTTGTGAGCCCGATCACAGAAGCAGCACGCCAAGCGTTCACTCCCACTCGATCGTCGCAGGCGGTTTGCTCGACACGTCGTAGGTGACGCGGTTGATGCCGCGCACTTCGTTGATGAT
This sequence comes from Burkholderiales bacterium UBA1834, assembly GCA_002339015.1. GTDB lineage: Bacteria > Pseudomonadota > Gammaproteobacteria > Burkholderiales > Burkholderiaceae_C > Aquabacterium. Next base: position 25,080 of record DDJC01000085.1, on the reverse strand, counting down.
CCGCCCCGAGACCCGCTTGAGCATGCTGTAGGGCAGCTCTGCCCAATCGGCCGTCATGAAGTCGCTGGTCTGCACCGCACGCAGGGCCACCACGTAGTCGTACGTGCGGCCATCACCCATCACGCCCACGCTCTTGACGGGCAGGAACACCGTGAAGGCCTGGCTGGTCATGTCGTACCAGCTCTTGCCGCTGTTGGGGTCGATGGTCGAGCGCAATTCGTCGATGAAGATCGCATCGGCGCGGCGCAGCAGATCGGCGTACTCCTTCTTGACCTCACCCAGAATGCGCACGCCCAGGCCAGGCCCCGGGAAGGGGTGGCGGTAGACCATCTCGTGGGGCAGGCCCAAGGCCACGCCCAGTTCGCGCACTTCGTCCTTGAACAACTCGCGCAGCGGCTCCAGCAGCTTCAGGCCCAGCTGCTCCGGCAGGCCGCCCACGTTGTGGTGGCTCTTGATGGTGGTGGCCTTCTTGGTCTTGGTGCCGCCGCTTTCCACCACGTCGGGGTAGATGGTGCCCTGGGCCAGGAAGGTCGCGCCCTTGTGGCCCTGGCCACTGGCCTTGAGCTTGCCGGCCTCGGCCTTGAACACATCGACGAACAGGCCACCGATGATCTTGCGCTTCTTCTCGGGGTCGGTCACGCCGGCCAGCTGCCCCAGGAACAGGTCGCTCGCGTCCACGCGGATCACCTTGGCGTGCAGCTTGCCCTCGAACATGTCCATGACCATGTCGCCTTCGTTCAGGCGCAGCAGGCCATGGTCGACGAACACGCAGGTCAGCTGATCGCCGATGGCACGGTGGATCAGGGCCGCCGCCACGCTGGAGTCAACACCGCCGGACAGGCCCAGGATGACCTCTTCATCACCCACCTGCTCGCGGATCCTGGCCACGGCCTCTTCGATGTAGTCGCCCATGATCCAGTCGCCCGCGCAGCCGCTGATCTCGCGCACGAAGCGCGTGATCATGGCGTGGCCCTGGATGGTGTGCGTCACCTCGGGGTGGAACTGAACGGCGTAGTAGCGCTTGTCCTCGTTGGCCATGCCGGCGATCGGGCAGCTGGGCGTGGAGGCCATCAGCTTGAAACCTGGCGGCAGCGCCGTGACCTTGTCGCCATGGCTCATCCACACCTTGAGCATGCCGTGGCCTTCGGGGGTGCTGAAATCCTGCACGCCATCAAGCAACTGGGTGTGGCCATGGGCGCGCACCTCGGCGTAGCCGAACTCGCGCGTGTCGCTCCAGCTCACCTCGCCGCCCAGTTGCACGGCCATGGTCTGCATGCCGTAGCAGATACCCAGCACGGGCACGCCCAGATCCCACACGGCCTGCGGCGCGCGCAGTTGGTGGTCTTCGTAGGTGCTGGCATGGCTGCCCGACAGGATGATGCCCTTGGGCTTGAACGACTTGATGAAGTCGTCGGACACATCGTTGGGGTGGATCTCGCAGTAGACGTGGGCCTCGCGCACACGGCGCGCGATCAGCTGGGTGACCTGGGAGCCGAAGTCGAGGATGAGGATCTTGTCATGCATGGTGGGATCTCTGAAAGCGTATGAGGGGCAGCGGGCAGGCGGAGGACGGGCAACTCGGTTGAAACTCAGGTGCGTTTGACCTTGAGTTCGACAGCCGGCATGTTGCGCTGCTGGGTGAAGTAGCGCACACCGATGATGGCGGCCACACCCTGGATGGCCGCGCAGAGATAGAACGGCGCGCCCACGCGCCAGTCGCCCTGCGGGTAGTGGGAAACAGCGGCCAGCAAGGGCGTGCCCAGCACCGGGCCCAGCACCGCTGCCACGCTGTTGATGGACGACACCGCGCCCATGCTTTCGCCCTGGCGGGTGGGATCCACCGCGTTGGCCACAAGGCTCTGCAGGCCGGGTTGCACCATGTAGCCAAACACATTGGCCACGACGACCACGAAGATCATCCAACCTGCGGGCACCGCCCCGTACAGCGCGAACGCGATGGTGGACGAGATCAACCCGATGATGACCAGCTTGTGCAGCGCGATGTACTTCTGGAACTGGCGCAGCAAGCCGCCCTGCACCACCACCGCCATGCCACCGACCACCAGCAGCGACAAGCCGTTGTCACGCGGCGTCCAGCCGAACTTGAACTCGGTGTAGAGGAACCAGCTGGTGTGCAGGCAGAACTGGGCCAGGATGGACAGCCCCATGATCCACATCAGGGTCTCGACCCCCTTGAGTTCACGCAGGCGGGCCAGGGACGTGAACGGGTTGGCGCTGGCCAGCCTGAACTCGCGGCGCTGATTCTGCGGCAGCGATTCGGGCAGCACGAAGTAGCCATACACGCAGTTGAGCAGGCAGAGCGTGCCAGCCAGGAAGAAGGGCCAGTGCAGGTCATGCTCACCGAGCAGACCGCCCATCACCGGGCCCAGGATGAAGCCCAGGCCGAACATGGCGCCCAGCAGACCGTAGTTCTTGGCGCGGTCTTCAGGCTTGCTGATGTCGGCCACGTAGGCATTGGCCACGGCGATGTTGGCGCACACCGCACCGCCCATCACGCGCACGGCCAGCAGCATCCAGAACTCGGTGGCCAGGGCCGTGACGAAGAAGTTGACGCCCATGCCCAGCAGGCCAAGCAGCAGGATGGGCCGACGCCCGTAGCGGTCGGACAGCGCCCCCAGCACCGGCGCGCTGAAGAACTGCGCGATGGCGAAAGCCGCCTGCGCCGCTCCGTAGCCCATCGAGGTGCCGGCGCCGGACTGCATGAACGAGCCGATCAGCTTGGGCAACACGGGCGCGATGATGCCGATCGACATCATGTCGAGCAGCACCGTCACCATGATGAAAGGCATGGCCGCCTGGCGGCCGCTGGCAGAACCCATCGCTGTCCTGTCGGTCGTCGTTGTCAGGGCGGCCGGCAGGCGCCGATCAAGCGCCCTGCTGCCTTCGCGTCAAACCAGCATCATTCCATGCGGTAGTTCGGCGCTTCCTTGGTGATCTGCACGTCGTGCACGTGGCTCTCGCGGATACCGGCGGCCGTGATCTCGACGAACTCGGCGCGGTTGCGCATGTCGTCGATGGTGGCGCAGCCGCAGTAACCCATGGAGGCACGCACGCCACCGGCCATCTGGTACAGGATCGCCACGACCGAGCCCTTGTAGGGCACGCGACCTTCGATGCCCTCGGGCACGAGCTTGTCGGCGTTGGGGTTGGTGGTCTCGTCGTTTTCCTGGAAGTAGCGGTCGGCGGAGCCATCCTTCATGGCGCCGATGGAGCCCATGCCGCGGTAGCTCTTGTAGCTGCGGCCCTGGTAGAGAATGACCTCGCCGGGGGCCTCTTCGGTGCCGGCGAACATGCCGCCCATCATCACGGTGCTGGCGCCGGCGGCGATGGCCTTGGCGATGTCGCCCGAGTAGCGGATGCCACCATCGGCGATCAGGGGCACGCCCGTGCCCTGCAGCGCCGTGGCCACGTTGTCGATGGCCATGATCTGGGGCACGCCCACGCCGGCCACGATGCGGGTGGTGCAGATGGACCCTGGGCCGATGCCGACCTTGACACCATCGGCGCCTGCGTCGACCAGGGCCAGGGCGGCTGCACCGGTGGCGATGTTGCCGCCGATCACGTCCACCTGCGGGAAGTTCTTCTTGACCCAGCGCACGCGCTCGATCACACCATGGCTGTGGCCGTGGGCCGTGTCCACCACCAGGGCATCGACACCGGCCTTGACCAGCAGCTCGACGCGTTCTTCGGTGCCATCGCCCACGCCAACGGCCGCGCCGACGCGCAGCTTGCCGTGCGAATCACGCGCGGCATTGGGGAAGGTGTTCTGCTTGGTGATGTCCTTGACGGTCATCAGGCCGCGCAGCTCGAAGGCATCGTTCACGACCAGCACACGCTCGAGCTTGTGATGGTGCATCAGGGCCTTGGCCTCGGCCGGCGAGGCGCCGTCCTTGACCACGATCAGGCGCTCACGGGGCGTCATGATCTCGCGCACGGGCACGTCCAGGCGGGTCTCGAAACGCAGGTCGCGGCCGGTGACGATACCGACCACCTTGCCCTCGTCGACAACCGGGAAGCCGGAGATGCCGTGCTGGCGTGACAGCTCGATCACGTCGCGCACCTTGACGCCGGACGAAATCGTGATCGGATCACGCAGCACGCCCGACTCGTAGCGCTTGACACGCGCCACTTCGGCCGCCTGCTGCTTGGGCGTGAGGTTCTTGTGGACGATGCCGATGCCACCCTCCTGCGCGATGGCGATGGCCAGGCGCGCCTCGGTGACGGTGTCCATGGCGGCGGACACCAGCGGCAGATTCAATTGGATGTTGCGGGACAGGCGGGTGGCCAGCGAAGTGTCGCGGGGCAACACTTGGGAATAGGCGGGCACCAGCAGCACGTCGTCGAACGTGAGTGCTTTACCAAGCAGGCGCATGAACAGGCTCCAGACGCAAAAGCGGATTATAGACCTGTCGGGCCGCGGCGTCAGTTTCGGGTTTTCCGGGCCGCTTTTGTCAGCAACTCGTCACATCTGCCGACGACTGCGAACGAGCCGGCGGCGCTACACTGCGGCCCATGCGCACGAACCGACTCGCCTTCCTTGCCATGGCCGCCGCGCCGCTGATGCTGGCCGCGTTGTTCACGTCGCCCGCCGAAGCTGCCGCGCAGTGGAAGTGGCGTGATGCCCAGGGCCAGATCCAGTACAGCGACCGCCCGCCGCCCCCTGGCGTGCTGGACAAGGACATCCTGGGCCGTCCCAGCGGTTCGGCCCGCGCTGCGCAAGCGCTGCCCAGCGCGCCTGTGCCGCCCCCCTCGGCAGCGCCATTGCCCGGCCTGAAGGCCTCCGATCCCGAACTCGAAGCCCGCAAGCGCAAGGCCGACGCAGAGAAGGAAGCCGCCAACAAGGCCGCCGAAGCCCAGCAGGCCAAGAAGCGGGCGGAGAACTGCGAGCAGGCCCGCAACTACCAGCGATCGCTGGACAGCGGTATGCGCATTGCCCGCACCCAAGCCAACGGCGAGCGCGAAATCCTCGATGACGCTGCCCGTGCGCAGGAAAGCGCCCGCAACCGCGAAGTGCTCAACAGCAACTGCAAGTGAGCCGCCCGTCCGACGCGGCCCGGGAGCGTCAGCCTGCCGGGTCGTCCAGGCGCTTGTCGGGAGATTGGGTGAGGTCCACGGCACGATCCTTAGGCCGATGAACGCCCTTGGGCAGTTTTTCGCCATGTGCACGGTAGCGCACGCGCCGCGCCTCTTTGGGATCGACTTTGAGGGCGCGATAGCACTCCACCCGGTCTCCTTCCCGCAAGGCCGAGTCCAGGGCCGCCTTGCGCCCCCAGATGCCCACGTGCGCATCATCCACGGCGCCCCCCGCCCCGGTGCCATCAGGCTCATTCGGCGGCGGCCATAGACCACAGGCCATCAAGGCATCTTGAACCGTGGATCCAGCCGGCAGCGCCAGGGCCCGCAGCATCATCTGACGCGGCCCGGCGCTCCAGGCCACCTCGACATTCACAATCGCCGCCACTTGCTCGTTCAAAGCAGACTCAGCGGGCGCCATACACCTGCTCCGCGCGCTTGACGAAGGCATCGACGAAGGTATTGGCGATGCGGTCGAACACGGGGCTCACGACCAGTTCCAACGGCCGGTTGGCAAAGGCGTACTGCAGCGAAAACTCCACCTTGCAGGCCGTGGGCTGAGCCGCGGCACCATCGCCTAGAGCGGGCTGCCCCGGCGCCTGCAGCGCAATGAACTTCCACACGCCCTCGAGCTTGGAGAACGGACCTTCCACCAGTTTCATCACCACCTGCTCGGCATCGACGTTGGTGTTGCGGGTGGTGAAGGCCTGGCGCACACCGGCAAACGCGATGTGCAGGCGCGCCGTGACGCCATCGTCGTGCGTCTGCAGCACCTCAGCCCGATCACACCAGGGCAGGAACTTGGGGTAGTCTTGCACGTTGGTCACCAGCGCGTACATCTCGCGAGGTGAATACCAGAGCAGGACAGACTTTTGGACATGCTTCATAGAATGTCGCCATTTTAGAGACGCCACGCCTTTCCATGTCGATCGCAGAGAATAGAAAAGCCCTTTTCAACTACCACATCGAGGAACGCTTCGAGGCGGGCATCGTGCTGGAAGGCTGGGAAGTGAAGGCCATCCGTGAAGGACAGGTGCAGCTGACGGACGGCTACGTGGTCGTCAAGGATGGCGAGCTCTTCCTGATCGGCCTGCGCATCAACGCGCTGCGTTCAGCGTCCACGCACATCAAGCCCGAGGCCGACCGCACCAAGAAACTCCTGATGCATCGCCAGGAGATCCGCCGCCTGATCGGCAAGACCGAACAGAAGGGCTACACCCTGGTGCCGCTGAACCTGCACTACAAGGGCGGCCGCGTGAAGGCGGACATCGGCTTGGCCAAGGGCAAGGCCGAGCACGACAAGCGCAACACCATCAAGGACCGCGATTGGGAAAGAGAGAAGGGTCGCCTGATGCGGCACAAGGTCTCGTCGGCCGGCAAGGATTGAGCTGCTGGCACCAGCCTTGCCAAACTCAGCCGGGTTCGCCAAGCGCCTGAAGAGCCTGGGCCAGGTCAGCGATCAAATCATCGACCTGCTCCAGCCCGATCGCGAAACGCACCAGGGTGCTCCGCTGCGTGGCAAAGGGCCCATGCCGCCGCATGCCCTGGATGTCATAGGGAACAACCAGGCTGACCGGCCCACCCCATGAATAGCCGATCTTGAACAGGCGCAGGGCGTCGATGAAGGCATCGACCTGTTGGGCGCTGTGGCGCTCGCCATCGAACAACACAGACACCAGCCCAGCCGCCGCGCTGCATGTGGCCGCCCAGTGGGCATGTCCGGGCGAAGCTGGCAAGGCAGGGTGCAGCACCTGGGCGAATTCAGGCCGGCTTTCACACCACTGCGCGATGCGCCGGGCAGCCGCATCCTGCGCCGCATAGCGCAAAGGCATGCTGGCCAGACCACGCAAGATGCCTTCGACATCGTTGGCACCCACGCCCAGGCCCAGACGCATGTGCGTCATGGTGAGCTGGTGGTGCATGGCCGGATCACGTGTGGTGATCGCGCCCATCAGCACGTCACCGCCACCCGAGGGGTACTTGGTCAGCGCATGGATGGAGATGTCCACCGCCTGCGGCCCCTGCGGGGTGGGAATGGCAAAGGCGTTGAAGGCCAGCCCCGCGCCCCAGGTGTTGTCCAAGGCCACGGTGATGCGAGGATGACGGCGCGCCACGGCCAGCAAGCCAGCCAGATCCGGGAATTCCAGCGTGACGGAGCCGGCAGCTTCCAGCCAGATCAGGCGGGTGTGCTCGTTGATCAGGCCGGCGAGCGAAGCAGCATCCTGTGAATCGTAGAAGTGGTGCTCAATGCCCCACTGCTTGAGCTCACCACGTGCGAAATCCTTGTTGGGGCCGTAGGCGTTGTCGGGGATCAGCACCTCATCGCCGGGGCGCAGCAGCGACAGACCCACCACACCGATGGCGGCCAGACCAGAAGGCACGAGCAAGGTACGCGTTCCGCCCTCCAGCGTGGACAGACGCTCCTCCAGCGTGAAGGTACTGGGCGTGCCATGCAGGCCGTACGTGTAGCCGCTCTTGTCCTGCCACTGGCGCGAGCGCAGCGCCGCCGTGTTCTCGAAGATCACGGTGGAGCCCTTGAAGATGCCGGGCACCACGGACCTGAATCCAGCGGGCGGCTCATAGCCGTGGTGGATCAGGTCGGTGCTGGTGATGGGCTGGGGGCGCCTGCCGGTGTCGTCGCTGCTGCTCATGCGCGCAAGGATACCGGGCGCGACTCAGATCGGCATGCCGATCAGGTCATGCCCCTCGACGGCCAAGATCTTGGCGCGGGTGAACTCGCCCACCCTGAGCGTCTTGCTGGCCTTCTGCGGCGGCAACAGGCGCACGGTGCCATCGATCTCGGGCGCATCGGCATAGCAGCGCCCCACGCCGCCCTTGCGGCCCAGCGCAGGGGCGCTGTCCACCAGCACCTGCATGGTGGCGCCGATGCGCTCCTGCAGCTTGGCGATGGACACCTGCTCGGCCACGGCCATGAAGCGGGCCCGGCGCTCCTCGCGCACGTCGTCGGGCAAGGCGCCGGGCAGATCGTTGGCCGGCGCCCCCTCGATGGGCGAGTAGGCAAAGCAACCGGCGCGATCAATGCGGGCCTCGCGCAGAAAATCGAGCAGGTAGTCGAACTCTTCTTCCGTCTCGCCCGGAAAACCGGCGATGAAGGTGCTGCGGACCACGATCTCGGGGCAGATCTCGCGCCAGCGGCGCAGGCGGTCCAGGTTCTTCTCGCCGTTGGCCGGGCGCTTCATGCGCTTGAGCATGTCGGGGTGGGCATGCTGGAAAGGCACGTCCAGGTACGGCAGCACCAGGCCCTGCGCCATCAGGGGCACGATCTCGTCCACGTGCGGGTACGGGTAGACATAGTGCAGGCGCACCCAGGCGCCGTGCTCCCGGGCCAGCGCGCCAATTTGCTCGACCATGTCGTACAGCTTGGTCTTGACGGGCTTGCCTTCCCAGAAACCGGTGCGGTACTTCACATCCACGCCGTAGGCGCTGGTGTCCTGGCTGATGACCAGCAGCTCCTTCACGCCGGATTCGAACAGGGCCTTGGCCTCGCTCAGCACCTCGCCGATGGGGCGAGACACCAGATCGCCACGCATGCTGGGGATGATGCAGAAGCTGCAGCGGTGGTTGCAGCCTTCGCTGATCTTGAGATAGGCGTAGTGCCTGGGCGTGAGCTTGATGCCCGCCACCCCGCGGGCCTCCGGCACCAGGTCGATGAACGGATCGTGCGGCTTGGGCACGTGCACGTGCACGGCGTCCATCACCTCCTGCGTGGCGTGCGGGCCGGTCACGGCCAGCACCTTGGGGTGCACCTGGCGGATCAGGTTCTCGCCGCCCTCGCCTGCCTTGGCGCCCAGGCAACCCGTCACGATGACCTTGCCGTTCTCGGCCAGGGCCTCGCCGATGGTGTCCAGGCTTTCCTTGACGGCATCGTCGATGAAGCCGCAGGTGTTCACGATGACCAAGTCGGCGCCATTGAAGGTCTTGCTGGTCTCATAGCCTTCGGCCCGCAGCTGGGTGAGGATCAACTCGGAATCGGTCAGGGCCTTGGGGCAGCCCAGGGAAACAAAGCCGATTTTGGGCGCAGGCGCGCCAGGAACTACCGAGGGGACGGCGGAGGAAAGGGTCGGGTCGAACGTCATGGGGGTGGATTGTCGGGGAAATCGGCCGGGCTGAGAACCGAAAAGCCCAGGCGAGGGCCTCAAACCCGGCATTTCCGGCGACAAGCGGCTGAACAGAAGGCTGCCTGTGACATGGACTGCAGTTACAGTCTCGCTCTGGCGCACGTGGGCGGTTGCGGACACGGCCCATCCACCACCATTCGAACGAATTTGAAGGAGCCCCCGTGGCCGCCAGTAGCCTGCTTGCCCTGATCGACGACATTGCCACCGTGCTGGACGATGTGTCCGTGATGACCAAGGTCGCCGCCAAGAAAACAGCCGGTGTGCTGGGCGATGACCTGGCGCTCAATGCCCAGCAGGTCACCGGCGTCAAGGCCGACCGTGAACTGCCCGTGGTCTGGGCCGTGGCGATGGGCTCGCTGCGCAACAAGGTGATCCTGGTACCGGCCGCACTGGCCATCAGCGCCTTCGCGCCCTGGGCCGTGACGCCGCTGCTGATGCTGGGCGGCGCCTTCCTGTGTTTCGAGGGCTTCGAGAAGCTGGCGCACAAGTTCCTGCACAGCGACGCCGAGGATGCCGCGCATCACGCCGAACACGTGCAGGCCTTGAACAACGAGGCGGTGGACATCGTCGCCTTCGAGAAGGAGAAGATCAAGGGCGCAGTGCGCACCGACTTCATCCTGTCGGCCGAAATCATCGCCATCACGCTGGGCACCGTGGCCAACGCGCCGTTCATGCAGCAGGTCACCGTGCTCACCGGCATCGCGCTGATCATGACGGTGGGGGTCTATGGCCTGGTTGCCGGCATCGTCAAGCTCGACGACGGCGGCTTGTACCTGAGCACCCGCCAGGGCGCGGGCGCGCTCATGGGCGCCGTGCGCGCCCTGGGCCGAGGCATGCTGGGCATCGCGCCCTATCTGATGAAGACGCTCTCCGTGGTGGGCACCGCGGCCATGTTCATGGTCGGCGGCGGCATCCTGACCCACGGCATACCGGTGGTGCACCATGCCATCCAGCATGCGGCACAGGCCACGGCCGCCGTGCCCGGCATCGGCGGTGTGCTGCAGGCCCTCACGCCCACGGCGCTGGACGCGCTGTTCGGCATCGTGGCCGGTGCCGTGGTGCTGGCGGGCGTGATGCTGGTGTCCCGGCTGCGCGGGAAAAAGTGAACCTGGCCTGAGCGACAAGACCTGTCAGACACACCGCCGCGTCGGCGCAACGCCTGCGCCGCAGCCCTGAGCGACACTTGCGCCATGGACACGCCCCAGGACATCACCATCCGCCAGGCCCGCGCCTCGGACGCCGAGGCCATCGCCGTGATCTACAACCGCTACGTCGAAACCACGGTCATCTCGTTCGAGACCGAACCGGTGCCGGTGGCCGAGATGGCACAGCGCATCCAGGACCGCCTGACCCGCTACGACTGGCTCGTGGCCGAGCGTCAGGGGCGTCTGATCGGCTATGCCTACTACGGCCAGTTCCGCACCCGCGCCGCCTATGACCATGTGGTCGAAAGCACGGTTTATGTGGCGGAGGACGCGGCTGGGCTCGGCGTGGGGCGGCGCCTGTACGCCGACATGATCGCTTCTGCGCAGGCCAAGGGCTTTCGCGAGATCATCGGGGTGATCGCCCTGCCCAACGATGCCAGCGAGCAACTGCATGCCCGACTGGGTTTCGCGCTGGTGGGCCGCCTGCCCAAGGTCGGCTACAAGTTTGGCCGCTACATCGACGTGAGCTTCTGGCAGTGGTCGGCGCCGGCAGACACTTCATCAACCGACCCCACGCCTATCAAGGAAACCTTCTGATGCTCACCACCCTGGGTCTGATCCTGAGCGCGGTCGTGGCCGCCCTGCACCTGTACTTCCTCGTGCTGGAGATGTTCCTGTGGGACAAGCCCGCCGGGCGCAAGGCCTTCGGGCTCAAGCAGGAGTTCGCCACGGCCACCAAGGCGCTGGCCGCCAACCAGGGGCTGTACAACGGCTTCCTGGTGGCCGGTCTGGTGTGGGGCTTGCTGCTGGGGCCGCAGGCGGGTCTGCACATCCTGTTCTTCTTCCTGGGCTGCGTGGTCGTGGCTGGCGTGTTCGGCGCCATCACGGTCAGCAGGAAGATCTTCTTCGTGCAGGCGCTGCCAGCGCTGATCGCCGGAACCCTGCTGCTGGTTGGCTGAGCCCGCTGCCGGGCTGAGCCGCTTCAGGCCTTGGGCTCGTCCGAGCCGAAGGCGTGCTCCGGCATCTCGGGCAGCCAGTCGATGTGGTGCCCGAGCTTGAGGGCCTTGGTGGCCAGGTAGTGCTCGTTCTCGGGCTGCGGCTGGCTGCGCACGGGCACACGTTCTACCACCTTGACGCCATGCTTTTCCAGCGTGGCCACCTTGCGGGGGTTGTTGGTCATCAGGCGTACTTCCCGGATGCCCAGTTGCTCCAGCATGCAAGCCGCGATGTCGAAATTGCGCAGGTCGGCAGCGAAGCCCAGACGCAGGTTGGCCTCGACCGTGTCCAGGCCTTCATCCTGCAGGGCATAGGCCTTGAGCTTATTGATGAGGCCGATGCCGCGGCCTTCCTGGCGCAGGTACAGCACCGCACCCCGCCCCTCGTCGCCGATCTGGCGCAGCGCGAAATGAAGCTGCGGACCACAGTCGCAACGCAGCGAACCGAAAACGTCGCCCGTCATGCACTCGCTGTGCACACGCACCAGCGCGGTCCCGGCCACATCGCCCATCACCATGGCCACGTGCTCCAGGCCGGAGGGCTCTTCCTTGAAGAGCTTCATGGTGAAGGTGCCCTGTTCAGTGGGCACGCGGGCCTGGGCCACCAGGGTGATCTTGGTGGCTGGCTGGCTGGAAGGGGTCTGCGGCGAAATCATGAAACTTCAGCGAGGCGTCTGGCGGTCTTGTGCCTCTATTCTCGCAGGTCGGTCAAGCCCCCGCATTGCGGACAAGATCAGCCCTGGGCCAGCAAGGTGGCCAGCTCAGCGGCTGAGCGCACGCCCAGCTTTGAAAACACCCGGGCGCGGTGAACCTCCACCGTGCGCACGGCGATGTGCAACTCGTCGGCGATCACTTTGTTGAGCTTCCCGGCGGCCACGCGCTGCATCACCTCCCGTTCACGGTCGCTCAGGCTCGCCAGGCGGGCATCGCGTTCGGCATGGCGGGTGTCATCCACGGACATGGCCGCCTCCACAGCCAGCGCCTGCTCGATGCGGTCGACCAGGGTGTTGTCGCTGTAGGGCTTCTCCAGGAAATCGAAGGCGCCCTTCTTGAGTGCCTCGACCACCATCGGAATGTCGCCGTGCCCGCTGAGGAAGAGCAAGGGGTTGCGCAAGCCCTTGGCGATCAGGATTTCATGCAACTGCAGGCCGGACATCGGCTCCATGCGCACATCCACCACGAAGACGCCGCGCACGGGGCGAACCGGCGCGGCCTCCAGATGCGCCAGCAGGTCGGGCCCGCTGGCAAAGCCATAGACCAGCAAGCCGCGCGAGCCGAGCAGGAAAGTCAGGGCATCCCGCACGATGGCTTCGTCGTCCACCAGGTAGACGATGCTCTTGTCGAGCGGCGTGGCAACCATGTTCATGAGGCGCTTTCCTTGGGAGTGGCGGCGATGTCCAGGACGCTCGTGTCGACAGCAGCTGGGGACTCGAACGCCGTATCGTCCATGTCATCCATATCGAAAGACTCCCCCTCTCGCCAGCAGGGTACCGTGAATGAAAACACGGCGCCACCGCCAGGCGCCTCTTCGGCATCCAGCGCGCCATAGTGAAGCTCGACGATGGAGCGGCAGATGGCCAGCCCCATGCCCATGCCTTCGGCCTTGGTCGAAAAGAACGGGGCGCAAAGCGTTTCGATGGACTGACCGCCCAGGCCCGGCCCGTTGTCGGTGACCTGCACCTTGACGAAACGACCGTCCGGCGCCAGCGCCGTCACCACCTGCAGCTGGCGGCTGCCCGTGCGCATGGCCAGCGCATCACAAGCATTGCGCACCAGGTTGGCAGCCACCTGCTCGATCAGGATGGGGTCGACCAGCACCGATGGCAGCGCACAATCGAATTGCAGGTTCAGGACCACCCCGTGACGCAGCAGGTCGCGGCGCTGCAAGTCCATGGCGGCGCGTACGATCTGGTTGATGTCACCCCGTTCGCGCTGTGGCTCGCGGCGCGTGAGGAATTCACGGATGCGCTTGACGATACGCCCAGCGTGAGCAGCTTGCTCGCCCAGTCGCTGCAGCGCGCCCAGCAGCAAGGGATCAGGATGGTCATGGCGTTGCAGCGCGTTGAGTACGCCTGCGTTGTAGCTCGTGATGGCCGACAGCGGCTGGTTGAGCTCGTGTGCCAGGGTGGAGGCAACCTCGCCCAGCATGGTCAGGCGCGAGTGGTGCGCCATGGTGTCGGCCTGGCGGCGCTCGCGCTCTTCCAGGCGTTTGCGCTCGGTGATATTCAGCACCGACGCCATCCAGCCGATGTGGCGCCCCTGCGCATCCACCAGCCGGGCTTCGAACACCATCACGTCGAGCACGTGGCCGTCGCGGTGCTGCCAGCGTGATTCATAGCCCTCTCGCGGTGCCTGGCCGGCCATGTTGCGCAGATGACGGCGCATGGATTCTTCCTGCTCGTCCTGGGGCCAGTACGGCATCGGCGGCATCTGGCCGATCAGCTCTTCGGGCTGGTAGCCGAGCATGTCGGCCATGGTCTTGTTGACGTAGACCAGACGCCCGTCCAGATCGCGGGCGCGCAGGCCCACGGCCAGCGAGTCCTCCATGGCGGTACGCCATGCGGCCTCGGTGCGCCAGGCTCTTTCCGCGCGCTCCACGCCCAGCATCTGGCGGCGCAGCATCCATGAAGCCGCGGCCACCAGCAGCAAAAAGCCCCCCATGAGCGCCATGGGCAAGGTGCGCCACCATGGGGTCACGCGCTCACGCGCCGCCAGCTCCAGCCAGCCCTGGGCCATTGCGGGCCCCATGGCCTTGCGGTACCAGAGCTGGTCTGGCGCACGCTCGCCGTCCACGGTAGCCGCGATCACGTCGTCGGCCGAGTCGAGCACGCGAATGTCATATTTGCGAGCCAGCCACCACGGCACACGCTGGCGCAGCAGACTGGCGTAAGAGTAACGCGCTACCAGCAAGCCCTTCTTGCCCGGCAGACCGACGCTGAGGTGGCCGGCCCGCCCGCGCTCGCTGCTACCGGCACGCAGGGGGGCATTGGCGGGCAGCGCGTCGTCCGGTACCTGCGCCACGATCCGCCCTTGTGCATCGACCCATGTCACGCTCACCCAGAAGCGCCGCAACCCGTCCAGCAGCAAGGCATGGCGATCGAAGCTCTCCGGGCCGGTGTGGTGTACGCCCATGTCGTCGGCCAGCGCCTTGAGCCGCGCGGTTTCCGCCTCGAGCGCACCGCTGAGCTGGGCCTCGAGCGTGAGGGCGTCGGAAATCAGCTCGGCACGGCGAGCATCCCGTTCATCGGCCTCGGAACGGATCATCCAGACGAGCACGCCAGCCACGAACAAGAGTGACAACAGCAGCGGCCATGCCCACAGACTGCGCGGCCCACCCACAGGCCGGCCCAGCAGCTTGAAGCGCGGACTGGGCGGCACAGCCAGCTGGGGCCGGGGCGGCACGGACAGAGGGGGGCTCATGTAAAGGAAGTCTAGTCCCAGGCGCCCAAGCCCTATCAGGGTTAACCCGTTGAATGCAACATCCTGGCCGCAGAAATGTGGAACTCCACAATTCCCCGGGATCGGCCAGCGTCAAAGAATCGCCACACCCCTTTCACGGAGATTCCAAAATGACCCGTCCGCTGAACTCGCCTTCATTCATCCGTCGCGGCCTGGTGGCCGTTGGCGTTGCGCTGGCCATGACGCCGGCCGCTTTCGCCCAGGCCCCCATCGTGATCAAGTTCAGCCACGTCGTGGCCAATGACACGCCCAAGGGCAAGGCCGCCGACTTCTTCGCCAAGCGCGCCGCCGAGCTGACCAAGGGCCGCGTGAAGGTCGAGGTCTACCCCAACAGCCAGCTCTACAAGGACAAGGAAGAGATGGAAGCGCTGCAGCTGGGCTCCGTGCAGATGCTGGCCCCCTCGCTCTCCAAGTTTGCACCGCTGGGCGTGAAGGAATTCGAGGTGTTCGACCTGCCCTTCATCTTCGATGACTACAACGACCTGCACAAGGTGACGGCCGGCCCCGTGGGCGCCAAGCTGCTCAAGAAGCTGGAATCGCGCGGCATCACCGGCCTGGCCTACTGGGACAACGGCTTCAAGGTGATGTCGGCCAACAAGCCGCTCAAGAACGTGGAGGACTACAAGGGCCTCAAGATGCGCATCCAGTCGTCCAAGGTGCTGGACGCACAGATGCGTGCCCTGGGCGCGCTGCCCCAGGTGCTGGCCTTCTCCGAGACCTACCAAGCCCTGCAGACCGGCGTGGTTGACGGCACGGAGAACCCTCCGTCCAACCTGTACACGCAAAAGATGCACGAAGTGCAGAAGCATGTCAGCGTGACCAACCACGGCTACCTGGGCTATGCGGTCGTCGTCAACAAGAAGTTCTGGGACGGCCTGCCGGGTGATGTCCGTACCGCGCTGACCAAGGCCATGACCGAGGCCACCAAGGTGGCCAACGACACGGCCTTCAACGACAACCAGGATGCGCTGGCCAAGGTCAAGGCCAGCGGCAAGACCACGGTCTACGCCCCCACCATCGGTGAGCGCTTCCTGCTCAAGAAGGCCCTGGTGCCGGTGCACAAGCAACTGGCCTCACGCGTCGGCGATGAAACCATCCAGGACATCTACAAGGCCACCGGCTTCGATCCCAGCAAACTCTGAAACCACGCCCCACGGCTAGCTCCCAGCCCACGCCCGTCCAGCGTGGGCTTTTTTGAGCCCTCATCGAAGGGCAAGACACCTACCGAGGAGAGTCCACCATGAAGTGGCTTGACCGTCTCGAGGAGTTCCTCATCGCCACCTTCATGGCGCTGGCAACCCTCATCATCTTCATTTCCGTCATGCACCGCTATGCCGTCGGCTTCGACACCCCTGTGCGTGACTGGCTGCTGACGATCAATCTGGCCTGGGCGCAGGAGGCCACCATCTACCTGTTCGTCTGGATGGCCAAGTTCGGTGCGGCCTACGGGGTGCGCACCGGCATCCACGTAGGGGTCGATGTGCTGATCAACCGCATGCCCGACCAGCGCCGCCGCAAGTTCGTGCTGTTCGGCCTGCTCGCGGGCGCCCTTTTCACGGGCTGCATCGCCGCCATGGGAGCGGGCTTCGTGTGGCACAACGGCGCCGATTACGCCTTCCACAATGCCTTTGGGCTGGACACCAGCGAGCTGATCGAGGGGCCGACCACGCCTGACCTGGAATGGCAGACCTGGATCATCTACATGGCCATCCCCCTGGGCTCTTCGCTGATGTGCTTCCGCTTCCTGCAGGTGGCCTGGAACTTCGCCAAGACCGGTGAGCTGCCGCACCACGACCACGGCCATGTCGATGGCCTGGAAGAAGAAACCGTCGCCGCGAAGAACTGAAGGAGCCTGCAATCATGAGTGGAATCATCATTTTCGGGCTGCTGACGGTGCTCATGCTCACCGGCATGCCCATCTCCATTGCCCTCGGGCTGACGGTACTGACCTTCATCTTCGGGTTCACCGATGTGCCGGTCGCCTCCGTGGCACTCAAGCTGTTCACCGGCATCGAGAAGTTCGAGATCATGGCGATCCCGTTCTTCATCCTGGCCGGCAACTTCCTGACGCACGGCGGGGTGGCGCGGCGCATGATCAACTTCGCCACCAGCATGGTGGGCCACTGGTATGGTGGCCTGGGGCTGGCCGGCGTGGTGGCTTGCGCATTGTTTGCAGCCGTGTCTGGCTCTTCGCCCGCCACGGTGGTGGCCATCGGCTCCATCCTGCTGCCGGCCATGGTCAAGGCAGGCTTTCCCAACAAGTTCGGGGCCGGTGTGATCACGACCTCGGGCGCCCTGGGCATCCTGATCCCGCCCTCCATCGTGATGGTGATGTACTCGGTGTCGACCAATACCTCGGTGGGCGCCCTGTTCATGGCGGGCGTGATCCCCGGCGCGCTGCTGGCCTTCCTGCTGGGCTTCACCACCTGGTGGCGTGCGCGCAAGTTCAACTACCCGCGCATGCCCAAGGCCACCTTCGCCCAGCGCTGGAAGGCCTTGCGTGAGTCGATCTGGGGTCTGTTGCTGATCGTGATCGTGATGGGCGGCATCTACACCGGCATCTTCACGCCCACCGAAGCCGCTGCCATGAGCGCCGTGTACGCCTTCATCATCGCCGTGTTCGTCTACAAGGACATGGGCCTGAAAGACGTGCCGCGCGTGCTGCTGGCCTCGGCCAACATGAGCGCCATGCTGCTGTACATCATCACCAATGCGGTGCTGTTCAGCTTCGTGCTGGCCAATGAGAACATCCCGCAGCAACTGGCCGACTGGCTGATCGGCATGGGTCTGGGCCCGATCGCCTTCCTGCTGGTGGTCAACATCCTGCTGCTGGTAGCCGGCAACTTCATGGAGCCCTCCTCCATCGTGCTGATCATGGCGCCCATCCTGTTCCCAGTGGCCATGAAGCTGGGCATCGACCCCATCCACTTCGGCATCCTGATCGTGGTGAACATGGAGGTGGGCATGTGCCACCCGCCGGTGGGGCTGAATCTGTATGTGGCCTCAGGCATCACGAAGATGGGCATCACGGAGTTGACCATCGCCGTGTGGCCCTGGCTGCTGACCATGCTGGGCTTCCTGGTGCTGGTCACCTACTGGCCGCCACTGTCGCTGTGGCTGCCCAACCTGCTGTTGAAGTAAGGCCACAACGCTGCCTTCTGACGCAGCCAGCCGCGATGTCCTCAATGAGGCCGTCGCGGCTTTTTTTCGTCCGATCCGACGTTGCCGGGCTGTCGTGGCCGGTGTTTGATGCATGCTTGTGGTTGAGTCACGCCGTCACAAGCGGCCGCTGGCGCCATCCATGAACCTCCAACCCCGTCTTCCTCATGGTCACCAAGGCAGCACCCCACAAGTCCAGCCCGTCCCAATCGCCCGCCACCCCCGGCGCCAGGACGACGAACAAGAAGCCCACCACCAGCGGCCGCCGCAACGAGCCGCTGCTCAAGGACATCCGCCTGCTGGGCCGCGTCCTGGGCGACGTGATCCGCGAACAGGAGGGCCGCGAGGCCTTCGACCTGATCGAACGCATCCGCCAGCTCGCGGTGGCCTACCGCGCCCGCAAGGACGACCAGGCTGGCAAGGACATGGACCGCCTGCTCAAGAACCTGTCGGCCGACCAGAGCGTGTCGGTGATCCGCGCCTTCAGCTATTTCTCGCACCTGGCCAACCTGGCCGAAGACCGCCACCAAGTGCGCCAGGCCGCGCAACTGCCGGCCCAGAGCGCCGCGGAAGGCTCGCTCGAAGCCGCCTTCAAGCGCCTGTCCGACGAGGGGGTGCGCAATGACGAGATCGCCGCGCTGCTCAAGCGCGCCTACCTCTCGCCCGTGCTCACCGCCCACCCCACCGAGGTGCAGCGCAAATCCATTCTGGACACCGAGCGCAGCATCTCCGAACTGATCACCCGGCTCGACGGGGCCGAAGGCCTGGCCCGTACCGAGATCGACATCGCCCTGCGCGCCCGCGTCACGCAGCTGTGGCAGACGCGCATGCTGCGCTTCACCAAGCTCACCGTGGCCGACGAGATCGAGAATGCGCTGAGCTACTACCAAAGCACTTTCCTGCGCGAGATTCCGCGCCTGTACGGCCAGATCGAGCGCGCCCTGCCCGGCCGTGAGATCGCGCCCTTCCTGCGCATGGGCAACTGGATCGGCGGCGACCGNNCCCCAACGTCAGCGCACAGACGCTCAAATTGGCGCTGTCCCGACAGGCGGAGGTGGCGCTGCGCCACTACCTGGTCGAAGTGCACCACCTGGGCGCGGAGCTGTCGATGTCCGCCCGGCTGGTGAGCTGCACACCGGAGATGCAGGCCCTGGCCCAGCGCTCGCCCGATCAGAACCAGCACCGCGCCGACGAGCCCTACCGCCGCGCCCTGACCGGCGTGTATGCGCGCCTGGCCGCCACCCTGCACGATCTGACCGGCACCGAGGCCCTGCGCCACGCCGTGGCCCCACAGGATCCGTATGCCAGCGCCGACGAGTTCCTGGCCGACCTGCACACCGTGGATGCCTCGCTGCGCGCC
>DDJC01000085.1:413-5672 GCA_002339015.1 Burkholderiales bacterium UBA1834 | reverse complement strand
CTTCGGCTTCCACCTGGCCACGCTCGATCTGCGCCAGAGCTCCGACCAGCACGAACTGGTGATCGCCGAGCTGCTGGCCACCGCCCGCGTCGAGGCTGATTACGCCAGCCTGGACGAGGATCAGAAGCAGGCCCTGATGCAGCGCCTGCTGAGCGAGGCCCGCCCCCTGCGCGTGCCAGGGGCCACTTACAGCGAACTGGCCCTGCATGAGCTGGCCATCTTCGAAGCCGCCGCGCAGGCCCGTCAAGCCTACGGCCCGCAGGCCCTGCGCCACTACATCATCTCCCACACCGAAACGGTGAGCGACCTGCTGGAGGTGCTGCTGCTGCAGAAGGAGTGCGGCCTGATGCGCGGCACGCTGGACGACCCGCAATCCGTGGCCGACCTGATCGTGGTGCCCCTGTTCGAGACCATCGCCGACCTGCGCCATGCGCCCGGCATCATGCAGGGCTTCTATGCCGTGCCTGGTGTGGCCGAACTGGTCAAGCGCTCGGGCAGCGAGCAGGACATCATGCTGGGCTACAGCGACAGCAACAAGGATGGCGGCTTCTTCACCAGCAACTGGGAGCTCTACCGCGCCGAGATCGCCCTGGTGGCTTTTTTTGACCAGCTCAAGCAACAGCACGGCATCCGCTTGCGCCTGTTCCATGGCCGAGGCGGCACGGTGGGGCGCGGCGGCGGCCCCTCGCACCAGGCCATCCTGGCGCAACCCCCGGGCACCGTCAACGGCCAGATCCGCCTGACCGAACAGGGTGAGGTGATCGCCTCCAAGTACGCCCACCCCGAGATCGGCCGGCGCAACCTGGAGACCCTGGTCGCCGCCATGCTCGAGGCCAGCCTGATCGAGCCTGCCAAGCCGGTGCCACAGTCCTTTTTGCAGGCGGCCGACGCCATCTCGCAGGCCAGCATGGCCGCCTACCGCAAGCTGGTCTACGAGACACCCGGCTTCACCGACTACTTCTTCTCGGCCACGCCCATCCGCGAGATCGCCGACCTGAACATCGGCTCGCGCCCGGCCTCGCGCAAGCCCAGCCGCCGGATCGAGGATCTTCGCGCCATCCCCTGGGGCTTTTCGTGGGGCCAGTGCCGCGTCGCCCTGCCCGGCTGGTTCGGCCTGGGCTCGGCCATCGAGGGCTTCCTGTCGCAACCGGGCACCGACCGCAAGGCCCAACTGGCCGTGCTGCAGCGCATGCACAAGCAATGGCCCTTCTTCCGCACCTTGCTGTCCAACATGGACATGGTGCTGGCCAAGAGCGACCTGGGCATCGCGGAGCGCTACGTGGAGCTCGTCGAGGACAAACGCCTGGGCAAGAAGATCATGGCCGCCATCCGTGCCGAGTGGGACCTGACCAACCAGGGCCTGAACCTGGTCACCGGCACCAAGGGCCGCCTGGCCTCCCAACCCGACCTGGCCGGTTTCCTGAACTACCGCTTCCCGTATGTGGACCCGCTGAACCACCTGCAGGTGGAGCTGATGCGCCGGCACCGCAAGGCCCCGGACCTGCGCGCCTCGGGCGTGGAGGGCGAAACCATCGCCGACCGGCTGCAGCGGGGCATCCTCCTGTCCATCAACGGCGTGGCGGCGGGCCTGCGCAATACCGGTTGATCGCATGGGCTGATCGCCACGGCCCCGGGGTCTCGCCAGATTTCAGTGGCCTGATCCACAGGGCCTGGCATACAATCTCGCCCAGCCAGGAGAGAACCCGGCCGATGCCCCAGGGTGTCGGAGATGGGTCGCCGAAGGCGCAGGGCAAGGCGCTTCCTTGGAAACATGGACACCCCGCCCGAACGCTCAGGCAAAAGGACTGGCAAGCACCTTGGCAACAAGGTGATCCTCACTGGAGAGAGGCTGGAGACGGCGCATTGCACACGTGATGCGCACCGTGAGCCGGCCCACCGAAGGGGCAAGCCCGAACCGCCATGACACCGTCATGGCGATGGGTCAATCTCTCAGGTAAAGCGGACAGCGGGGGCAGCACCAGAGCATGGGCTGGCCGAAAGGCGAGCGTGTGTTCTGGATCGAACCGACACTCGATTGCCCCAATCCGGCCCCCGGGCCGGCGCCTGCCATGTCCCAAGCCCCCACCGCCCTGCTCACCACGCCCCTGCACGCCCTGCACATCGAACTGGGCGCCAAGATGGTGCCCTTCGGCGGCTACGACATGCCCGTGCAGTACGCCACCGGCATCCTGGCCGAACACCGCCATACCCGCAGTGCCGCCGGGCTGTTCGACGTCTCTCACATGGGCCAGGTGCTGCTCAAGGGTGACGGTGCCGATGCAGCGCTCGAAACCCTGGTGCCCGTGGACATCGTCGGCCTGGCGCCCTTCAAGCAGCGCTACGCCCTGTTCACCAACGAGCAAGGCGGCATCCTCGACGACCTGATGGTCACGCGACGCGCAGACGACCTGTTCGTGGTCGTCAACGCCGCCTGCAAGGCGCAGGACATCGCGCACCTGCAGCAGCACATCGGCCAGCGCTGCACCGTGCAGCCCCTGCCCGACCAGGCCCTGCTGGCGCTGCAAGGCCCGCAGGCCGTGGACGCCTTGGCCCGCCTGAACCCCGGCGTCAAGGAACTCGTCTTCATGACCGGCGGCCACTTCACCCTCGACGGCACCGAGTGCTTCGTCACGCGTTCGGGCTACACGGGCGAAGACGGTTTCGAGATCTCCGTGCCCGCCGCCCGTGCCGAATCCCTGGCCCGCGCGCTGCTGGCCCAGCCCGAGGTCAAGCCCATCGGCCTGGGCGCGCGCGACACGCTGCGCCTGGAAGCCGGCCTGTGCCTGTACGGCCACGACATCGACACCACCACCACGCCGGTAGAAGGCGCCCTCACCTGGGCGATCCAGAAGGTGCGCCGCGCTGGAGGCGAGCGTGCCGGCGGCTACCCCGGCGCCAGCGTGATCGACGCGCAGTTTGCCCAAGGCGCCGCCCGCAAGCGCGTCGGCCTGATCAGCACCGAACGCATGCCGGTGCGTGAAGGCGCGCAGGTGGTGGCCGAAGACGGCACACCGCTGGGCACCGTTACCAGCGGCTCGCTGGGCCCCAGCATCAACCAGCCGGTGGCCCTGGCCTACGTGGCGGCCAGCCATGCCGCCGTCGGCACGCCCGTGTTCGCCCTGGTGCGCGACAAGCGCGTGCCCATGACCGTGGCCACCCTGCCCTTCGTGCCCAACCGTTATTACAGGGGCTGATGCCACGGCGCAGGCGCCAAGCCCTGCGATACTGCGCCCGTTCGGCACTGTTCACCCTGATTGACTGACCCGCTTTACCCAAGGATCCATCCATGACCATCAAGTACACACCCGACCACGAGTGGCTCCAGATCGAAGCCGACGGCACCGCCACCGTGGGCATCACCGAGCACGCCCAGGACGCCCTGGGTGACGTGGTCTTCGTCGACCTGCCCGCCGTGGGCACCACCTTCAACGCCCGGGACATCGCTGGCGTGGTCGAGTCCGTCAAGGCCGCCGCCGACGTCTACATGCCCCTGACCGGCGAGATCACCGAAGTCAACGAAGCCCTGCGCGACGACCCCGCCCTGGCCAACACCGACCCGCTGGGCGCCGGCTGGTTCTTCAAGGTCAAGCTGGCCAACCCGGCCGATGCCGACGCCCTGCTGGACAAGACCGCCTACGACGACTTCGTCAAGAACGCCTGATCACGACGGGCGCCGCGCGCCCAACCCCCGCTTCGCCGAACACTGCCCCGCCATGCCGAACACCGCCCTGCCCACCCTCGCCGAACTTGAAAATCCGACCGAGTTCCGCGCCCGCCACCTGGGCCCCTGGGAGGAGGAGCAGGCGCACATGCTCAGCGCCGTGGGCGTGGCCTCGCGCCAGGCCTTGATCGACGCTGTCGTGCCCGCCGCCATCAAACGCGGCGCGCCGATGGACCTGCCCGCCCCGCTGGGTGAGGCACAGGCACTGGCCGAGCTCAAGCGCATCGCCAGCCGCAACAAGGTGATGCGCACCTGCATCGGCCAGGGCTACTACAACACGCTCACGCCGGGCGTCATCCTGCGCAACATCCTCGAGAACCCCGCCTGGTACACGGCCTACACGCCCTACCAGGCCGAGATCTCGCAGGGCCGCATGGAGGCGTTGATCAACTTCCAGACCATGGTCTGCGACCTGACCGGCCTGGCCATCGCCAACTCGTCCATGCTCGACGAAGCCACCGCCGCCGCCGAGGCCATGACCCTGGCCGCCCGCGCCGGTAGAGCCAAATCCACCCGCTTCATCGTCTGCCACGACGTGTTCCCGCAGACCCTGGAAGTGATCCAGACGCGCGCCAAGCCGCTGGGCATCACCGTGGACGTGGTGCACGCGGCCAAGCTGGCCGATCACCTGGGCGCCAACGACTGCTTTGGCGCACTGCTGCAATACCCCGGCGTCAACGGCCAGATCCGTGACCTGCGCCCGCTGATCGACGCGCTGCACGCCAAGGGCGCGCTGGCCATCGTCGCCGCCGACCTGCTGGCCCTGACCCTGCTNNCCCGGGCGAGCTGGGCGCCGACATCGCCTGCGGCACCACCCAGCGCTTCGGCATGCCCATGGGCAACGGCGGCCCGCACGCCGCCTACCTGGCCACCAAGGACGAGTTCAAGCGCTCGCTGCCCGGCCGCCTGGTCGGCGTCAGCGTGGACAGCCATGGCGACAAGGCTTACCGCCTGGCCCTGCAGACCCGTGAGCAGCACATCCGCCGCGAGAAGGCCACCTCCAACATCTGCACGGCGCAGGTGCTGCCGGCCGTTGTGGCCAGCATGTACGCCGTCTACCACGGCCCCACGGGCCTGACACGCATCGCGCGGCGCGTGGCCAGCTATACCGCCATCCTGGCCACCGGGCTCAAGGCCCTGGGCCGCACGTTGATCCACGACACCTGGTTCGACACCCTGCAGGTGCTGGCCGAGGACCGCGACACGGTGCTGGCCGCTGCCGTGGCACGCGGCATCAACCTGCGCATCGCCAGCGCCGACACCCTGGGCATCTCTCTGGACGAGACCACCACGCGCGACGACCTCATCGACCTGTGGACGGTGTTCGCCGGCGGCAAGGCCCTGCCCTCCTTCGCGCAGTTCGAGTCAGGAGTGGAACTGAGCGGCCTGCCCGCCGCGCTGCGCCGCACCAGCGCCTTCCTCACGCACCCGGTGTTCAACACCCACCACAGCGAAACCGAGATGCTGCGCTACCTGCGCGGCCTGGCTGACAAGGACCTGGCGCTGGACCGCACCATGATCCCGCTGGGCTCGTGCAC
>DDJC01000085.1:178-404 GCA_002339015.1 Burkholderiales bacterium UBA1834 | reverse complement strand
ATCACCTGGCCCGAGTTCGCGCAGATCCACCCCTTCGCGCCGGCTGATCAATTGCAGGGCTACCAGGTGCTTAATGACGAGCTGTGCGGCTGGCTGGGCCAGGCCACGGGCTACGCCGGCATCAGCCTGCAGCCCAACGCCGGCTCGCAAGGTGAATACGCCGGCCTGCTGGTGATCAAGGCCTGGCACGAGGCGCAAGGCCAGGGCCACCGCGACATCTGCCTGA
>DDJC01000085.1:0-131 GCA_002339015.1 Burkholderiales bacterium UBA1834 | reverse complement strand
AGATGGTGGGCATGAAGGTGGTCGTCACCAAGTGCGACGCCGACGGCAATGTGGACCTGGATGATCTGCGCGCCAAGTGCGAGCAGCACAGCGCCAACCTGGCCGCGATCATGATCACCTACCCGTCCACC
>DDJC01000084.1 GCA_002339015.1 Burkholderiales bacterium UBA1834 | reverse complement strand
ACCAGGCCTGCCTGGACCACGTCTTCCGCAACAAGCTCACGAGCTGCCTGGTCAACCCGCGCGCCTGTCACGAGACCGAACTGGTGTTCCACAAGACGCCCACTCGCCGCAAGCTGGCCGTGGTGGGGGCCGGTCCCTCGGGTCTGACGGCCGCCACCTTGCTGGCCGAGCGCGGCCACGAGGTGCACCTGTTCGATGCCGCATCGGAGATCGGCGGCCAGCTCAACATGGCCAAGCAGGTGCCCGGCAAGGAGGAGTTCCACGAGATGATCCGCTACTTCCGCAAGCGGGTCGAGATCACCGGCGTGCAACTGCACCTGAACACCCACGTGGACGCGGCCGCGCTGCAGGCTTATGACGAAGTGATCGTGGCCACGGGCGTGAACCCGCGCGACCCGAAGATTCCCGGCCAGGACCACCCCAAGGTGCTGAGCTACATCGACGTGCTGCGCCACAAGAAGCCCGTAGGGCCCCGCGTGGCCGTGATCGGCGCGGGCGGTATCGGCTTCGACGTGGCCGAGTACCTGGTGGCCGATGGCCATTCGGTGACGCTGGACCTGCCCGCCTGGCAGGCCGAATGGGGCGTGACCGACCCGGCGCTGGAGCCTGGCGGCCTGCGCCGCGGCCAGCCCGAGGTGAAGCCGCCTGCGCGCCAGGTGACGCTGCTGCAGCGCAAGAAGGGCAAGCTGGGCAACGGCCTGGGCAAGACCACCGGCTGGATCCACCGCAGCGCGCTGAAGATGAAGGACGTCGACATGATCGGCGGCGTCAACTACGAGCGCGTCGACGACGAAGGCCTGATGATCACCTACGGAGAGGAGCGCAAGGATCCGACATGGATCCCATGCGACAACGTGATCCTGTGCGCGGGCCAGGTGCCGCTGCGTTCACTGGCCGATGAACTGGGCGCGGCCGGCAAGAAGGTGCACCTGATCGGTGGGGCGCTGGAGGCCGGCGAGCTGGATGCGAAGCGGGCGATCGATCAGGCGGCGCGATTGGCCGCCACCCTTTGACGCCAAACGTGCACCCCGGGAGAAACCAGCGCCGCCAATACCCACAAAATCGGACCCGCGAACCCATACCGCCATGACACCCGCACGTGCTTGTGGCATTCCGAATACGAATTGTCAAATTTGCTTGCATTTTTTATGGTGGAATCTTTGTGCGCAGTCACAAACGAATCAGGGAGCCACGACCGAGAGTGACCGCGTAGCTCGGCCGTGAAGGACACGTCGCATAGGCGGTGTCCACTTAGCAGTTGGATTTCCAGGAACCATAGGAAGCATCGAACTTCTTGCGACCGGTTCCGCTTGTGTCGCGTGCCGCCTCTCGCTGGGGCGGCTCAACATCTAATCGACCAAGAGGAATTCATGACTACTTACACGGGAACAGCTGGCAACGACACCTACACGGGGACCAGTGGCGCCGACCACATCTCAGGGCTGGATGGCGATGACTCGCTTTACGGCGCGGGCGGCAACGACACCCTCGTCGGCGGCAATGGCAATGATTGGCTGGACGGCGGCACTGGCGACGATGTCATGACCGGCGGCGCTGGCGACGACACCTACGTTGTCGACTCGACCGGTGACCAAGTCAACGAAGACAGCGCATCGACCGGCTACGACATGCTTCGATCCAGCATCAGCTACTCGCTGAACACCACGCAGACAGCCGGCATCGAAGAGCTCTACCTGACTGGCACCGCCAACCTCAATGGCACCGGCAATGCGCTGGACAACTACCTCGAAGGCAACAGTGGCGACAACATCCTGGACGGGGGCACGGGTGCTGACGGCATGGCTGGCCTGGATGGCAACGACACGTACTACGTCGACAATGTCGGAGACTTGGTGCTGGAGTTGACCTCCACCACTGGTTATGACCGCGTCTACTCCAGCGTCACCTATGGCCTCAACACCTACTTGGCCACCGGTGTCGAGGATCTGTATCTCACCGGCACCGCCGACATCAATGCCACGGGCAATGCCCTTGACAACTACCTCGAAGGCAACAGCGGCGCCAACACCCTTGATGGCAAGACCGGCGCAGACGGCATGGCCGGCCTGGATGGAGATGACGTCTACATCGTGGACAACGCCAATGACGTGGTGATCGAGCTGACCTCGACCACCGGCTTGGACAGCGTCTATTCCAGCGTGTCCTACGGACTGAACAAGATCCTGTCCACCGGCATCGAAGATCTCTACCTCACCGGCACCGCCAACATCAACGCCACCGGCAACGCCCTGGACAACTACCTCGAAGGCAACAGCGGCGACAACATCCTCGATGGCAAAAGCGGCGCCGATGCCATGTCCGGCATGGAAGGCAATGACACCTACTATGTCGACAACGTCAACGATGGCATCTACGACATGAGCACCATGTCTGGCTACGACCGCGTCTATTCCAGCGTGTCATTCGGCCTGAACAAGCTGCTGTCCAATGGCGTTGAAGATCTCTACCTGACGGGTACCGCCGACATCAACGGCACTGGCAACGGGCTGGACAACTACCTCGAAGGCAACAGCGGCGCCAACACCCTCGACGGCAAGACCGGTGCCGACGGCATGGCCGGCCTGGATGGTGACGACGTCTACATCGTGGACAACGTCAATGACGTGGTGATGGAGCTGACCACCTCCACCGGCTGGGACCGTGTCTACTCCAGCGTGTCCTATGGCATCAATACCTACCTGGCTACCGGCGTCGAAGAGCTCTACCTCACCGGTACCGCCAACATTGATGCCAAGGGCAATGCCCTGAGCAACTACCTCGAAGGCAACAGCGGCGACAACGTGCTGGACGGCAAGACGGGTGACGACGCCATGGCCGGCGGTGCCGGCAACGACACCTACATTGTCGATTCGACGGGGGACCTGGTCTATGAACTGGCGGGCTATGGCGACAACGACACGGTGCAATCGAGCGTCAGCTTCGCACTCACCGGCTCATTGCGTGCAGGCATCGAGAACCTTGTCCTGACGGGCACCGCCGACCTCAATGGCACGGGCAACGGCCTGAACAACCTCATCGTCGGCAACAGCGGCAACAACGTGCTGTCTGGCGGCGCGGGCGATGACGATCTGATCGGTGGCGACGGCAACGATCAGCTCACCGGCGGCGATGGCAACGACATCCTCCTGGGCGATGCGGGCGCCGACACGCTGACTGGCGGTGCGGGCGATGACCAACTCGAGGGCGGCGCCGGCGACGACAGCCTCGACGGCGGCACCGGCAACGACATCTACTTTGCCCACGGCGCCTTCGGTGCCGACGTGATCACCGACACCGACAGCACGGTGAACGCCGACGAGCTGCATTTCACCAGCGCCTCCTACAACGCGCTGTGGTTCTCGCAGTCGGGCAACAACCTGCTCATCGCCGAGGTCGGCACCAGCAACCTGATCACGGTGCAGAACTGGTTCAGCAGCACCAACAACCAGATCGAGTCGATCTACGCCGATGGCAGCGGCATGAGCCTGCAGTCGTCTGCCGTGGCGAATCTGGTGAGCGTCATGGCCGGCTTCGCGCCGCAGGACATGTCCGGTGCCACCGGTTCCTTGGCTGCAGCACGCGATGCCGCCTGGGCCGCCGTCTGATACCTACCACTTATTCAAGGAATCAACATGCAACATTCACCGCGCAGCCTGGCTGCCGCGGTGGCCCTGCTCTGTGCGAGCGGGGCCGCCTTCGCCACCAACATCGGTATCTCGCCCACCGCGGGCCCCGTCATCAACCCCCTGACCGGCCAGGAAACGCAAGTCTGGAAACTGGTGGGCAAATCCTCGGGATGCACCGCCGTCCAGATCACCCGCGAGTGGATCCTGGCCACACAGCACTGCGGCCCCAGCAACAACATCGGCGGCGGATTCGTCAATGCACTCGGCACGTCTGCAGTGAACACCAGCAGTTGCGAACCCGCAACCACCGGTAAGGACTTCAGGCTCTGCCGCTTGAGTACGCCGTCCAGCATGACGGCATTGACGAGCTACCCGCCGCTGGTTACGGACGCAAAAGCAGATGTCACCCGGCTCAACGCCAACAAGCTGGGCCTGCTGCTGGCCTATGGCCGATCAGCCCCGGATGTGCTCACCTTCGTGGGCTTCGACGGCCTACCGCACGGCTTCGATCCTGCGCTGAACCCGAGCGGCTCGCAGATTCCTTTCGCCATTGGCGGTGACAGTGGTGGCGGTGCCTATTGGTTCTCGCCCACTTCCAGCCAGGTAGCCCTGACAGGGATCATCCAGGGTGGTTTGAGCATCAAAGTCCCCGAGGGCATCGGGTTCTTCACCGCAGCTGATGTCGCCTGGATCGTATCCAGGATCTCGCAGAACGGTGACACGCCGCCGGACGTCATCACCGCGGCCCAGCACTTCACGGGCCCCGCGGGCAACACCGCATCGGAGTTGAGCACGCCGCCCGCGCTGCAGGGCACTGGCTACAACTGGACGGCCTCGTGGCAGACCCCAGGCCCGGAGCCCGTGACGGCCTACAAGGTGACTGCCGGCAAGAACGGCACGCTGGACCGCAGCTTCTCCGTGGCCGCCGGGACTGGCAACACCGGCAGCCTGAACGCCCTGGCGGCAGAAAAATACCGCATCTGCGTTCGCCCGGAGAACACCGTGGGGCCAGCCCCTGCCGTGCAGAGCATTGCCTTCGCGCCCTCCGCGCCCTGGGCGGTGACCGGCATCACGACGCCGAACTGCACCTGGCTGGACCTGCGCACGCCGACCACCATCGGCACGCTGAACTTTGCCAGCACGTACACGGCCGCCACCGGCCTGTACAAGGTCACGGCCACATGGTCGGCACCGTCGGTGCCTGACGCCACGCCGAAGTACCGTGTGGCCCAGACACTGACCTACCCGAGTGGCCCTGTGCGCACGAGCACAACCACCGTCACGGCGACCTCCTACAGCGCCACCAACCTGCAGGCGGGTAGCCAAGTCTGCCTGACGGTCACGGGTTACAGCCGCGCCGACGTGCTGGGCACACCGTCGAGCACACAGTGCTTCACGGCCAACTGAAAACACTGATCCATCAGCGCCCTCTTCGGAGGGCATTTTTCAAAGGATTCTTCATGAAATTCCAATCACGCGTCCTGGCGGCGATGTTGGCATCGCTGTGCGTTAGTGGAGCCGCCTTGGCAACCAACATCGGCATCTCACCCACAGCAGGTCCCGTCATCAACCCGCTGACAGGGCAGGAGACACAGGTCTGGAAACTGGTCGGACGCTCATCCGGCTGCACGGCCATCCAGATCACACGCGAATGGATCATGGGCGTGAAACATTGTGCGCCGAGCAACATGGTGGGGACCACACCTGTAGGTGACCATGGCTTTTACAACGCGCTTGGCCATTCGGCGGTCGGTACCTGCTATCAGGCCCCCTTCCAAGCAAATGACGACCCCCAAGACGGCCGGGATCTTGTCATCTGCCGGTTGAACACGCCATCGGCCATGACGTCACTCGCCAGCTACCCTCCGCTCGTGGCCGACACACGGCCCGTGTTCACGAACAGCAACGCCAACGCGCTGGGCCAACTGCTGGTCTATGGGCGCGCCACTCCTCCTGATGCCCTGACATTCGTGGGATTCGATGGCATCCCCCATGGCTTCGACCCCGCGGTCGACCTCACGGGCAGCACCATCCCGTTCGCGATCAACAGCGACAGCGGTGGAGCCGTCTACTGGATCTCTCCCACCTCACCGGCAACACCCGGCCTCACGGGCGTGCTGAAAACCGGCGGCTATTTCATCCCGCAAGGCACGCTGTTCCTCACCGCCATCGACACAGCCTGGGTGGTCACGACCATCACCAACAATGGAGACCCCGCTCCCACCGTGCTGACAGCAGGACAGCACTACACAGGCACCACGGGCAACACGGCCTCGCAGTTGCAGGCCCCACCGACCCTCCAGGGCAGCGGCTACAACTGGACGGCATCGTGGAACACGCCATCGAGCGGATCCGTCTCGTCGTACAACGTCTCGGCAGGCAAGAATGGGACGCTGGACCGCTTCTTCTCCGTGTCGGCCGGTACCGGCAACACCGCGAGCCTCACCGGGCTGACGCCAGACCTCTACCGAGTCTGTGTGCGACCGGTCAACGCGGCAGGGCCAGCTCCGGCCGTGGCCAATGTCTCGTTCGTGCCGCAAGGCCAGCCCTGGCAGACCTGGGCGGTGACGGGCATCACCACCACGAACTGCACGAACCTTGACATGCGCGCACCCAGTGCCGTGGGCACGCTGAACTTCTCCAGTGCGTACACGGCGGCAACGGGCCTGTACAAGATAACGGCCACCTGGGCCCCGCCCTCGGTGCCGGAGATCACGCCCAAGTACCGTGTGGCCCAG
The DNA here is from genome assembly GCA_002339015.1 of Burkholderiales bacterium UBA1834. GTDB lineage: Bacteria > Pseudomonadota > Gammaproteobacteria > Burkholderiales > Burkholderiaceae_C > Aquabacterium. Next base: position 58,736 of record DDJC01000084.1, on the reverse strand, counting down.
ACCTTGACCTATGCCAGCGGCCCCGTGCGCACCAGCACGACAACCACCACATCTCCTTCCCACAACGCAACCAACCTGCCGGCAGGCACCAAGGTGTGCCTGACCATCACGGCCTACAGCCGCGCGGACGTGCTGGGCACCAATCCCTCCAGCACACAGTGCTTCACGGCCAACTGAGCGACCAATCAACCTGCTGAAAGGCCCTCCACGGAGGGCCTTTTTATCGCTCCCTCAAGCTCTCCTGGACGTGGCGCTGGGTCGGGCTGAGCAGGTAGTCTATTACCCGGCGGCGCCCTGTCTTGATCTCGGCGGACACATTCATGCCCGGCGCCAAGCGAATGGATTTCCCGTCGACCATGATCGTGTCACGTTCCAGGGTGACCGTGGCCGGAAAGATCGCGCCTTGCCGCTCGTCTGTCACCGCATCTGCCGTGATCGTCGTGACGCTCGCAGGCACCGTGCCGTAGCGGGTATACGGGAAGGTCTCGAACTTGATCTCGGCCATCTGCCCTTCGTTGACAAAGCCTACATCCTTGTTCTCCAGCATCACCTCGGCGGTGACATGGGACTGCTCCGGAACGACGACGAGCAACACCTGCGCCGGCGACACCACCCCGCCGACCGTGTGCACGGCCAGCTGCTGCACGGTGCCATCGGTCGGGGCCACCAAGGCAGTCTGCGATTCGCGCCTTCTGGCCTTGGTATTCTCCTCGGTCAGTTGCCGTTGGGTGAGGTCGGCCTTGGCATGCCGCTCATTGAGTTGCCTGAACATGTCGGTCTGCCAGGCCATCTCGGTCTGCTCGGCCTGGACCAGCATGGCCTTGGCCTGCATCAACTGCGCCTGCAGGGTGGCCTGATCGCGCTCCATCGCGATACGGGCCTGCGCGCGGTCCTGTCCCGCATGGGCGGTGACATAGCCTTGCTTGGCCAGCGCCTGGAAGTCGATGTCCCGCTGGCGCACGATCGGCAGGGTCGCCTCGATCTTGCCGAGCTGCTCGCGCACCGTGGCCACAGATGCCCGCCGGGCGTCCGTATCAGCCTTGAGCTTGGCGCGCTGGGCCTGCATGTCGCGCCACTCGGCCTGGAGTTGCGCCTTCATCTGCGGCAGGCTTTCCCGCAGGCCCGGCACATCGGCCTGTGCCTGCGTCATCTCTGGCGGGATAGAGGCCTGCCCACCGCTGAGCAGGGTCAGCAAGGCCTTGGTGCGCCACACCTCTGACAGGGCATCCACCCTGGCCGAGGTGACCCGATTGGTCTCGGCCTTGGCCATGGTGGGATCCAACTCGATCAGGAGCTGCCCCGCCTTCACCTTGTCGCCGTCACGCACATGGATCGCTGTGACCATGCTCGTCTCGAGCGGCTGCACCAGCTTGGTCCCGTCGCTGACCACGATTCGGCCAGGCGCCACGGCCACGATGTCGACCTGGCCAACACACGCCCAGACCAACGCCAGCGTGAACAGCCCCATGATGACCCACAGCGCGCGGCGCGGCGCGGGGTGCGGCGGGGTTTCCTGCAGGCTGAGCGCTGCGGGCAGGAAGGCCGCCTCGTCCGCCAGACGGGCCGGCCCTGCCAGTTCATGGCGATGCGACCAGGCTGCCCGCCATACCGCGCGGTAACGCCCCGCGAACTCACGCAACGGATGGCGGACCGGTTCCTGGATGGTGGCGCCCGTCATGCCGTGCCTCCCTGTTCGGGTACGCCGCCTTGCTGCATGCGCCACAGGTAGGCATACAGCCCCTTCGGGCGCTTGACCAGTTCATCGTGCGGGCCAACCTCGATGATGCGCCCCCTTTCCATGGCGATGATGCGATGCGCATGGCGCACGGCGCTCAGGCGGTGAGCAATGATCAGAACGGTGCGGCCCTTGCAGATCGCAGCCATGTTGCGCTGGATGATCGCCTCGCTCTCGTAATCCAGGGCGCTGGTCGCCTCGTCGAAGATCAGGATCCGCGGGTTGGAGAACAACGCCCGGGCGATCGCGACGCGCTGGCGCTGCCCTCCACTGAGCGAGGCCCCCTGCTCACCGACGATCGTGTCGTAGCCTTCGGGGAGTTCGCTGATGAAGTCATGCGCCCCCGCCAATTGCGCAGCCCGCACGACGGCCTCGATGGGCGCCGCCGGATCCGCAATGGCAATGTTCTCGCGCACGCTGCGGTTGAACAGGAAGTTGTCCTGCAGCACCACGCCGACCTGACGGCGCAGCTGTGCCGCATCGATCAGGCCGATGTCGATGCCATCGACCAGCACACGGCCTTGTTCGGGCACGTACAGGCGCTGCACCAGCTTGGTCAGCGTGCTTTTGCCGGAACCCGAGCGCCCGATGATGCCGATGACCTCGCCAGGCTTGAGATCCAGGCTCACGCCGTGTAGCACCGGTGCGGCCTCAGGGCGGTAACGGAAGGTGACCTGGTCCAGCGTGATGCGCCCCTTGACGGGCGGCAGCTGGGCCGCGTTCGCTGGCGGTACCTCGGCGCGTGTGTTGAGGATGTCGCCCAACCGCTCCATGGAGATGCCGACTTGCTGAAAATCCGTCCACATCTGCGCCATGCGCATGATGGGCTGGGCCACCCGGCCAGCGAACATGTTGAAGGCCACAAACTGGCCGACCGTCAGTTCATGGTCCATGACGAGCTTGGCCCCGAACCACAAGGTGGCCGCATTGACGACCTTGCCGACCAGGCTCACGCCTTCGTTGGCCCAGGTGGCCAGGGTCTGGGTACGGAAGCTGGCAGACACGTAAGCGGCCAGTTGGTTGTCCCATCGCCGCGCCATCGCAGGCTCCAGCGCACTGGCCTTGACGGTCTGGATGCCCGTGACCGTCTCGACCAGCAGGGCCTGGTTCTCGGCACCTCGTGCGAATTTCTCGTTCAGCCGCCCACGCAGGGTCGGCACGATCAGGACGCTGATCAAGGCGTACAGCGGCAGACTGACCAGCACGATCAGGGTCAAGGGCACGCTGTAAAACAGCATCACCGCGATGAACAGGGTCGAGAAGACGACATCGAGCACCAAGGTGAGGGCGTTGCCTGTCAGGAAGGCCCGGATGTTCTCGAGTTCACGCACCCGGGCGACCGAATCGCCCACGCGCCTGGACTGGAAGTACGACAGCGGCAAGCGCATGAGGTGCTGGAACAGCCTTGAGCCGAGCTCCACGTCCATGCGGCTGGTCGTGTGGCTGAACACATAGGCACGCAAGGCGGTCAGCACGCTTTCGAAGACGACGACGACCAGCAGCCCGATCACCAGCACGTCCAGGGTACTCAGGCCGCGGTGCACCAGCACTTTGTCCATGATCACCTGGAAAAACAGCGGGCTGATCAGCGCGAACAGTTGCAGGAACAGCGAGACGACCAGCACCTCGGCCAGCAGCTTTCGGTACTTGACGATCGCCGGCACGAACCAACTGAAATCGAACTTGGCAAGCGCCCCTGCCAGGCTGGCCCGGCTGGTCGCGACCAGCAACTCCCCCTTGCCGTCGGCCGCGGCCCACTGCTGGCTGAACACGTCCATGGGCTCGATGGTGGGGCGGCCACCTTGGTGACCTGGCGCCTGGAACAGCACCCGCTGGCCATCGCACTGCGCCAGCACCACCCACTGCCCCCGGCCATGGGCGTCGACCAGCCGGGCCAGCGCGGGCAGGGCGGCAAGTTTCAGGCGGTCTGGCGAGGTGCGGGTGAGCTTGGCCTTCAGGCCGAGGTGTTTGGCTGCGCGCACCAGATCCTCGGGCGCCAAGGGATCACCAGCGCTGAGATTCAACTGATGAACAAGTGCGTCGGCATCGGCCGCGATGTGGTGCAGTCTGGCCAGCAGGCACAGGGGCTCCAGATCGACCTTCGCATTGTGAGGGTGCGGAGCATCTACGCCATCAGGCCCTGCCGCGCCTTGATCTTCCACACCAACCACGCCCATCCCTGGGCCCAACGCAGGCACACGCTCGGACATCAAATTCCCTGGTTCAATTATGGCCAGGGATCTTGTTTCAAATTACAGAAAGTGTCAATGCGGGCCGCCCCGCCTGCTCTGCCTTGTGTCGAAGGTCCGCCGCGCGAGCCCATGGCGGCGTGCCTGCGAGGTGTTCAGGTCGTCCCGGCCACCCAGCCCAGCGGCGCATGCCGCATGAACCACCCCACCAGCACCCAGGGCCAGGCCGGCACGCAGGCCGTGGCCGGTTCACGCTCGATGGCCGCCACCAGCGCGCGGCATCCGCTGGCCGTGTCCACCATCAAGGGCGTCTTGGCGGCCTTGCTGCTCAGCTCGGTCTCGATGTACCCCGGGAAGATGGTGGTGACGGCGATGGGCAGGCGCAGCACATCGGCGCGGATGCCCTCGAGCAGGGCCGCGAAGCCCGCCTTGGTGGCCGCGTAGGTGCTGAGGTTGCGCGGCAGGCCGCGCATCGCGCTCATCGAGGAGATGCCGACCAGGTGCCCGCTGTTCTGGGCGCGGAAGATTTCCATGGCCGCCTCGCACTGAGCCAGCGCGGCGATGAAGTTGGTCTGCGCCGTCTGCAGGTTGGCGTCGAAGCGCCCCTTGCCCACGGGCTGGCCCTTGCCCAGGCCAGCGTTGACGATGACACGGTCGATCTGGCCGAACTCGGCCTGGAAGGACTTGAACACCTCGAAGACCTGGGCATGGTCGTTCACATCCAGCGGGCGCACGGAGATGCGCACGCCGGCGTGCTTGGCTTCCAGTTCGGCCTTCAGCGCCAGCAAGCGGTCGGTGCGGCGCGCGCACAAGGCCAGGTGGCGGCCCTTGGCGGCGAACTCCCGGGCCATGCCCTCGCCCAGGCCTGAGCTGGCACCGGTGATCAGGATGGTCTGTCGCTTGGGCATGGCGTGTCTTTCAAAAAGGCGAGGATCACGGAAGCTTCAGGAAAGCCTTGAACGCGGCAACGGTCTGCGCCGGGTCTTCTTCTTGCGGCACGTGGCCCAGGCCCTCGAACATCACCAACTGGCTGCCGGCAATGTCCTGCTTGAAGTGCTCGGCGTTGTCGGGCGGGATCAGGCCATCCTTGCTGCCCCACAGGATGAGCGTGGGTTGCTTCACCTGCTTGATCAGCTCGGCATTCTCCCCGCCGGGTGATTGCTTGAAGCGCTCGCGCAGCGCACCGCGGTTGCCTTCGCGCAGGGTCAGCTCGTAATAGCGCTCGACCAGTTCCGGCGTGACCTTGGACGGATCGCCATACACATTGCGCACGCTCGATTCGATCATGCTGCGCGGCAGCACGTTGGCGATGATGGGACGCAGCGCGGGAATGGCCGCCAGCTTGAAGCCGATGGGCACCGAGGTGGCCTTGTACGGGTAGCCGCCCGAATCGACCAGCACCAGCTTGGCCACACGGTCCGGGTAGGCCTGCGCCGTCATCCAGGACACGGAACCACCAAAGGAGTTGCCCGCCAGCACGACCTGCTTGAGGCCCAGTTGGTCGAACACGTCCTTCATGAAGCCGGTGTAGCGGGTAAGGCGATAGTCGTTGTCCGGTGCGGGGCCAGTGAGCCCGAAACCCGGCAGGTCGAGGCGGATCACGCGGCGCTGGCCTTTGAGCGCCTCCACCCAGCCGTCCCAGGTGTGCAGGCTGGCGGAGGTGCCATGCAGCAGCACGATGGGCTCGGGGTCGTCCTTCGGGCCTTCATCGCGCAGGTGCACCTGCATGCCCTGCACGGTGATGAACTGCGAGGGGGCCGGCGCCCAGCGGGCTTTCAGCGAATCGACCGGGCGGTCAGGCGCCCAGGCCAGGGCCACGCCGCCCGCGATCAGCACCACGGCGAGCAAGAGCAGGCCGAGCACGGCCTTGAACAATGTCTTCATCGGTATCCCCAGTGTGTGAAACGCCCGTCGCGGCGGGTGCCGGCGGGCCAGCCCTCAACGATAGGTCAAGAGCGCCTTCTCGCCGCCCTCCAGATGGGCGTGTTCGTTGATCGAGATGAGGTGCAGCCCGTCGCGGCCGGCCAGCAGCTTGGTCACGCCCGCGTTGGCCAGCGTCCAGTTGATGGTGAAGGCCTGTGCATCGCTCAGGCCCAGCAGATGGGCGCAGATCACGCTGATGGTGCCACCGGAGGTGAACACCAGCGTTGTGCCCTTGGGACTGGTCTGGCGCACGATGTCGTCCAGCGCGGCCACGCAGCGGGCGCGGAAATCGGCCCAGCTCTCGGCGTACTCGTGGGCGAAACCGCCCTCCACCCAACGCGAGACCGCGCCCTTGAAGAAGGTCTGGAAGCTGCGCTTCGGATCACCCGAGGCGGCCATCTCGCTCATCATCACGAGCTTGTCGACGTAGCGCGGTTCGGCCACCTCGATCACGTTCTCGTGGTGGAATTCGTTGACGCCCTGGTGCAGTTCCATCTGCAGTGAGCAGCCCAGCGTCTCCAGGCAGTTGATGGCCGTTTCTTGATGGCGCTTCATGCTGCCGCTGATGATGAGATCGGGCACCACCCCACGCGCCTTGAGCGCCGCGCCCAGCACGCGGCCCTGCTCATGGCCCAGCGGCGAGAGTTGGTCGTAGTTGTTGCTGCCAAACGATGCCTGGCCGTGGCGGATGAAGTAGATGGCGCCCATGCTGTGTCTGCCTTGTCAGCCCTTCGCGCGTTTGATCAGGCCCTTGCAGCGCCAGTCCAGGTAGTTGGACATGACCCAGAAGTTCTTGAACGCGGGGTTGCGAGTCTGCTTGTGGTGGTAGCGGTAGTAGATCTGCTGCACGATCACGGCCAGGCGGAACAGGCCGTAGACCTCGTAGAAGGCCCATTGCTGGCGGTCGAGCCTGAAGCCGCTCTTGTCCAGGTAGTACTCGACGACCTCTTCGCGGCGCAGCATGCCCGGCAGGTGCGTGGGCTGGCGGCGCGTGGTCTGCAGCAGCGTGTTGTCATCCGCATGCACCCAGTAGGCCAGGGCATTGCCCAGGTCCATCAGCGGGTCGCCCAGGGTGGCCATTTCCCAGTCGAGCACGCCGATCACGCGGGTGGGGTCGGTCTCGGCCAGCACGACGTTGTCGAAGCGCCAGTCGTTGTGGATCACGACGTTGGCGACGTCGTCCGGTGTGCGCTCCTTCAGCCAGGCCATCACGTCGCGGTAGCTGGGCACGTTCCAGGTGCGGGCCCGGGTGTAGCGGTCACTCCAGCCTTCGATCTGGCGGCGGCAGTAACCGCTGCCCTTGCCCAGGCTGTCCAGGCCGGCGGCGTGCGCATCGACGCCGTGCAGCGCGATCAGCTTGTCGAGCACGTTCATGCACAGCTTGCGCGTGGTGGCCGCATCCAGCGCCAGCCCCTTGGGCATGTTCTTGCGCGGGATGATGCCGGCGATGCGCTCCATCACGTAGAACTCGCTGCCGGTGACGGCTTCATCCGCGCAGTGGCCGATCATGGTCGGCACCACGGGGTAGACAGGCTTGAGCGCGCTCTGCACGCGGAACTCGCGGCCCATGTCGTGCGCGCCCTTGGCCTTGGTGCCGGCGGGGGGGCGGCGAAGGATGTAGTCGCCCCCTTGACCCATGGCCGGATACTGCAGACGGTAGGTCCAGTTGGATGCGCCGCCCGAGAACTGCGTAACCTCGGGCGCGCCCTGCAGGCCGGGCACCTGCTGCTTGAGCCAGGCATCGACCGCGGGCGTGTTCAGCTCTTCGCCGGGGCGCACGCGGCCACCCCGGTCCTGCACGGAAGACGAAGTGGCGGTAGCGTTCTGCGCGCCCACCACGCTCACTTCATGACCCCGTATTTCATCAGCTCCAGGCGGGCGATCATGCCCTTGTGCACTTCATCCGGGCCATCGGCCAGGCGCAGACTGCGGGCCTGGTTGAAGAAGGCCGTGAGCGGGGTGTCGTGCGACACGCCCATGCCGCCATGCAACTGGATGGCGAAATCCACCACGTTCTGCAGCACCGTGGGCGCCACCACCTTGATCGCCGACACGTCCGTCAACGCGGCCATCACGCCCAGAGTGTCGATCTTCCAGGCGGCCTGCAACGTGAGCAGGCGGGCCTGGTCGATGGCCACACGGGCCTCGGCGATGCGCTCGCGGTTGCCCCCCAGATTGATCAGTTGCTTCTTGAAGGCGGTGCGGTCGATGGCGCGCTGGATGCCCAGCTCCAGCGCCTTTTCAGCCGCGCCGATGCAGCGCATGCAATGGTGGATGCGGCCCGGGCCCAGACGGCCCTGCGCGATCTCGAAACCCTTGCCAGGCCCCACGATGAAGTTGGCCACCGGCACGCGCACATTGGTGAAGTGCACCTCGCCATGGCCGTGGGGCTCGTCGTACTCGCCGAACACGGGCAGCATGCGCTTGATCTCGACACCCGGCGTGTCCATGGGCACCAGCACCATCGAGTGCTGGCCGTGGCGGCCGGCGTCTGCGTTGGGGGTGGCGGCCATGAAGATGCCGATCTTGCAGCGCGGATCGCCCACGCCGGACGACCACCACTTCTTGCCGTTGAGCACGATCTGGTCGCCCTCAACCACCGCGGTGGCTGCCATGTTGGTGGCATCGGACGAGGCCACGTCGGGCTCGGTCATGAAGAACACCGAGCGAATCTCGCCGGCCAGCAAGGGCTTGAGCCAGCGCTCCTTCTGCTCGGCGCTGCCGTACTTCCACAGCACCTCCATGTTGCCGGTGTCGGGTGCGTTGCAGTTGAAGATCTCGGGCGCCATCATGCTGCGCCCGGTTTCTTCGGCACTGAAGGCGTACTCCAGCACCGAGAGGCCCGCGCCCAGCTCGGGATCGGGCATGAACAGGTTCCACAGGCCTTCAGCGCGGGCCTTGGCCTTCAGTTCCTCGACGCGCGGCGGGATCTTCCACTGCGTCCAGTCACCCCCGTGGCGCTGACCCAGGATCTCTTCCCAATGCTGGGCTTCGATGGGCTCGATGTTCGTCTTGATGAAGGCACGCACGCGTTCGGCGATGCGCTTGGCGCGTTCGCTGGGCTGGAAATCCATGGGCCGCTCCTCAGGGGTGGTGGTCTGTGTGTGGCGCGATGCTACGCCCAGGCAGGTCTTGCAGCAAATGATGAATTTTCATCGCAAGTCATGCACTTGATGCATGGCTTGCCGCGCACCTCGCGAGACACTGTCCCGCATCCAGCGGTGTACCGGGTCACCATCGCGGTCGGCATGCCAGTACATCCAGATGCCCATAGGCGGCACGGGCACCGGCAGATCCAGCAATACCACGGGCAGGGCTTCGCACAGGCGCTCGGCATAGGTGCGCGGCAGGGTCAACAGGGCGTCGCTGGCGGCCACCACATGGGCTGCTGCGAAGTAGTGCTGGCAGCGCAAGGTGATGCGGCGTTCGCCCTGGCCCAGGGCCGCCCAGACCGCCTGGAGCGGGTCGGCCTTATCCGGCAGCATGCTGACCATGACATGGCCCTGCTGTAAGTAGGCATTCACATCCAAACCCTTTTTGAGGGCAGGATGCCCACGCCGTGCCACCACGGCCAGCGCCTCGTTGGCCAGATGCTGGCCCTTGATGCGACCGGCCACGCGGCGCTGGCGGTCGATCACCAGGTCCACCTCGCCCAGGCTCAGCAGACGCTCCAGGTCGGCGCGGGGCACGCGCACGCTGGCCAGCCGCACGGCCGGTGCGGTTTCGGCCAGGTGGGCCATCAGCGGCGGCAGGGTGATGGCCTCCATCACGTCGCGCATGCCCAGGCGCAGGGTGATGTCCAGGGTGCGCGGGTCGAAGGTCTCGGCCTGGGCGAGGCAGTCCTGCAGGCCGCGCAGGTGGGCGCGCACCTCGCCGATCACCCGGCGCGTGAGCTCGGTGGGCACCATGCGGTTGCCCTGGCGCACGAACAGCGGATCGCCCCAGATGCGCCGCAGCCGGGCCAGTGCATGGCTCACGGCTGGCTGGCTCAGATGCAACTGGCGGGCCGCGCCCGAGATGCCGCCATGCTCGTGCACGGCCTCGAACACGCGGAACAGGTTGAGGTCCAGCCGGGACCAGGGCGAGGGGGTCATCAGCGCATTATGGAAGAGCACCCATGCGCTTCCATGCCTCCGCCCGGAGGCCGCCTGAACCAGCCCTGTGCAACCCAGGCCGGGCGCAGGTGATTCCGCCACCTGTTGCGCCACGAAGCCCAGGCTCGCGCGATAATGCCGTGTTGCCGACCCTGGTCGGTGCTACTGGAGCGATCACCTTGGACATCCACCCTCGGTGACCGCCCACTCCGGCCACCAGGCCATCCCGCCTTGAACGGCGCGGCACTGCCGCACCAGACCACAACAAGAGGAGGCGCGGAGCCAGGTGCGCGGGCCCAGCCGTTCGCACGCAGGTGCGCGGCCGCCGGCCCAGCTGCGGGAGGGGGCGGACACCCATCACCCCCTCTCCCAGATCCCTGTGAGCGTGCAGCGCCGAGCGCCTGCCGCCCACGTGCCGGAGTTCTCATGCTCAACGTGTTCACGCTGGCCAACGGCCGGCTATTCCAAGAAGAAATCGACCGTCCCGAGGATCTGCCCCCGGTCAACCCCGTCTGGGTCGACCTGGAAGATCCCACGCCGGAAGAAAAAGGCTGGATCGCCGCGCGCTTCAACCTCTTCATCCCCCAGGACATCATCGACGACGACCTGGAGGAATCGGCCCGCTTCTATGAAGAAGAAGGCGCCATCCACATCCGCTCCGACTTCTTGATCGACGACGACGAGACCCCGCGCAACGTGCGCGTGGCCTTCATCCTGCACAACAACGTGCTGTTCTCGATCCACCGTGAAGACCTGCCGGTGTTCCGCCTGCTGCGCATGCGCGCCCGCCGCATCCCCGCGCTGATCGAGGATTCGAAGGACGTGCTGCTCAAGCTCTACGACGCCGACGCGGAATATTCGGCCGACGCGCTGGAGGGCATCTACGACGAGCTGGAGAAAGTCAGCAAGCGCGTGCTGCAGGACGAGGTGAACGACCAGGCCGCCGCCGAGGCCCTGGCCGCCATCGCCCGCCAGGAAGACTTGAATGGCCGCATCCGCCGCAATGTGATGGACACGCGCCGCGCCGTGAGCTTCATGATGCGCGCCCGCATGCTCAACGCCGAGCAGTTCGAAGAATCGCGCCAGATCCTGCGCGACATCGACTCGCTCGATTCGCACACGGCCTTCCTGTTCGACAAGATCAACTTCCTGATGGATGCCACGGTCGGTTTCATCAACATCAACCAGAACAAGATCATCAAGATTTTCTCGGTGGCCTCGGTCGCCTTCCTGCCGCCCACGCTGATCGCCAGCATCTACGGCATGAACTTCCAGGCCATGCCCGAGTTGAACTGGAGCTGGGGCTACCCCTTCGCCGTGGTGCTGATGGTGGCCTCGGCCGTCACGCCCTTCTGGTATTTCCGACGCAAAGGCTGGCTGAACTGAACCCCGCTGCTTCCCTGCCGCCACTGATGCGGCACCTGCCGCCCGGACTCGGGCGCGTGATGCTGGGCACCACCCTGGTGGTGCTGAGCTACAGCCTGCTCAACCCCGTGCTGGCCGTGCGCCTGCAGACGGCCGGCGCCAGCAGCACGGCCATCGGCCTGGTGGCCATGCTGCCTTTCATCAGCGTGGCGCTGCTGGTGCCGCTGGTGCCGCGCCTGTTCGCGCGCATCGGCGTCGGCCAGGCCTACCGCATCGGGCTGGTGCTGGAGCTGATCGCCTGCCTGGGCTACCTGGTGACGGACGCCTACCTGGCCTGGTGTCTCTTCGGCCTGCTGGCCGGCGTGGGCGCGGCCGCCGCCTGGAACGCCACCGAGGCCCTGATCGCGCACAACGTGCCGGCCTCGCACCGCGGGCGCCTGACCGGCCTGTACCAGGCCGTGCTGGGCGCGGCCATGGCCGCCGGCCCGCTGCTGCCCGGCCTCACGGGCATCGATTCGCTCCAGGCCAATGGCGTGGCCGCGCTGGCCCTGGCCGTGGCCCTGCTGGTGACAGCGCCCGCCAGCGTGACCGCGCTCAGGGCCATGCATGAGGGCGGCCCCGTGATGGGCATCGGCGCGGCCCTGCGCTTTCGGCCCGCGCTGGTGTGGGCCGCCATCGTGGGCGGCGTGTTCGAGGTGGGATTGGGTTCGGTCACCACAGCGTATGGTTCGCAGACGGGCCTGAGCCTGGCCGCGGCCACCTCCATCGCCGGAGCATTGGGCATCGGCAGCTTTTTGCTGCAGTACCCCACGGGCTGGCTGGCCGACCACCTGCCGGCCCGGCGCCTGTTCGCCGGCGGGGCCGCCTTGCTGGTGGCGAGCGCGCTGGCCTTCACGCAAGCCGTGCACTGGCCGGTGCTGATCTGGGTGTGCGCCGTGGCCTGGGGCGCCATCGGCGGGGCGCTCTACACGCTCAGCATGATCCGCGTGGCGCATGATTTCGCGGACACGTCCGCGCTGGCCGGCACCTCGGCCATGATCGCCGGCTACACGGCGGGCGGGGCGCTGGGGCCGATCGTCAGCGGCTGGGCCTTCGACCACCATGGCGTGGGCGGACAGGGTCTGTGGCTGGGCCTGCTGGCCCTGAGCCTGCTGCTGCTTCAGCTGCGCCGGCCCACATCCACCTGAGCCCCAGGCCCGGCCGTCAACCGCTCCACACGCAGCAGATCGGCCAGCACCGCGTGCAGCTGCGCAGCCGGCACCGGCTTGTGCAGCAGCACCGCGCCACTGGCCTGCGCTTCGCGCAGCCGCTCCACCGAGGTGTCCCCGGTGACCAGCACGCCGGGGATCGGGCGGCGGGCGCGCAGGCGCACCTGCTCGATCACCTCACGCCCGTTGCTGGGCCCGCGCAGGCGGTAGTCGGCCACCACGATCTGCGGCGTGAAGCGGGTCATCAGGGCTTCGGCCTCGGGGCCTGATTCGGCCACCTCGCACCAGGCGCCCCATTGCGTGAGCAGGTCGGCCATGGCGCTGCGCACGGATTCGTCGTCATCGACCACCAGCACGCGGGCGCCACCCAGATCGCCCCCGTCCAGCGGCAGCGGCGTGGGCAGCGGCATCACCGCCTCGCGGCTGCGCGGCAGGGTCAGACGGAACACCGAGCCCCGCCCCGGCACCGACGAGACGGTGACGGACACGCTCATGGCCCGCGCCAGCCCATCCACGATGGCCAGCCCCAGGCCCAGGCCCTTGCGGCGGTCCCGCTCGGCGTTGCCCAGTTGGTGGAACTCCTGGAAGATGGCGCGGTGCTGGTGCCGCGGAATGCCCACACCGGTGTCCCACAGCTCGATCACGACGCGTTCGCCGCCCTCGCGCAGGCGGCAGGCGATCAGCACGCCGCCGTGCTCGGTGTAGCGCAGGGCATTGCTGAGCAGGTTGCGCACGATGCGCTCGACCAGCGTCGGGTCGGCCACGGCCACCGCGGGCGAGGGCCGGCAGCGCAGCGCCAGCCCCTGCACCTGGGCCTGGGGCATGAACTCCTGCGCGAGCCGCTCGAGCATGGGCTGCAGCGCAAAGGGATGGGGCCGGGGCGTGATGACGCCGGCATCCACCTTGGAGAAATCCAGCAGCGTACCCAGCATGTCGCTGGCCGCCTGGGCCGAGGCGTCGATCTGGCTGAGCAAGCTTCGCTGACGGCCGGACAAGCCCGTGCCGGCCAGGCTGCCGATGAACAGGCCCAGCGCATGCAGCGGCTGACGCAGGTCATGGCTGGCCGCGGCGAGGAACACGCCCTTGGCGCGGTTGGCGTTCTCGGCCTCGAGCAGGGCGTCTTCGGCCATCTGGCGGGCCTCTACGGCGCGCTGGGTCTGGTCGCGCAGGCGCCCCACCAGGTCGGCGTTGACGAAGCGCAGGTCGATGGACTGGCGAACGGAGCGCGCTGCCTGGTAGCCGAAACCCAGCATGGCCAGCATGTAGGTGAGTGTGGCCAGCCCCATCAGTTGCGCAGAAGGTTCGCTGGAGCCCAGCAGCACCAGGGCCACCGGTGTGACGCTGGTGACCAGGAATACGAAGGAGATGGGCAGCACGGCGCAGAACAGCACCATCCCCCCGGCGTTGATGCCGGCCAGCGCCCCGATCACGAGGTTGGTGGTGTGGGGGTTGGGCGTGACCATGAACGCCCAGGCGAAGTAGCCCCACAGCAGGCCCAGGCCCAGGGACACCATCAACAGCCGGCGGGCATGCCTGCGCACCCGGATGGGGGGCGCTTCCACGGCGGGGCGCACCCGCAGCAGCAGCAGGCCCAGCACACAGACGGCCACCGCCAGCACGCCCCAGAGCATCACCTGCGGGTTCTGCGCCAGGCGCAGGTGCATGCCGGCAAACAGCACGGTCACGACGATGGCCGCCAACATGCCCATGGGCATGTTGCGGTCGATCAGGCGCAACTGCTCGGCCAGGTGCGACGGCGCGTCAAAGCGCACGAAGCGCGTCAGGCCGCGCAGGCGGATCGGCCCGCCCTCAGGCCACATGGGGCACACACGCCGCCGGGGCAGCGCGCTCATCGGATGGGATTGGCTGTGGGGTGTTCATGGCACGCATCGCATGGATCACCTGCACGGTACCGCAAGCGCACGCTGCGTGGCGCTCAGGCGCCCCCCTGTGTCGCGGGGGGCGCCACCCAGGCAGGGGTCAGCGAGGGATCATCCCCTGCGGCGGGCCTTGACGGCGTCGCTCAGGATCTGCAGCACACGCTCGGAATCGTCCCAGCCGATGCAGGCGTCGGTGATGCTCTGGCCATAGGCCAGCTTGGACGGCTCGTCCTTGCCCGGCGTGAACTTCTGGGCGCCGGCGCACAGGTGGCTTTCCACCATCACGCCGAACACACGGCGCGAGCCACCGGCCACCTGCGCGGCGATGTCCTCGGCCACCACCACCTGGCGTTCATGCTGCTTGGAGCTGTTGGCATGCGAAAAATCCACCATCAGCGACGGGTGCAGCTTGGCGGCTTCCAGGTCCTTGCAGGCGGCGGCCACGCTCTCGGCGTCGTAGTTGGGGCCCTTGCCGCCACGCAGGATCACGTGGCAATCGGGATTGCCCGCCGTCTCGACGATCGCAACCTGGCCATTCTTGTGCACCGACAGGAAATGGTGCGGACGCGCGGCAGCCTGGATGGCGTCGGTGGCGATCTTGATGTTGCCGTCAGTGCCGTTCTTGAAGCCGATGGGCGCACTCAGGCCCGAGGACAACTCGCGGTGCACCTGGCTCTCGGTGGTGCGCGCGCCGATGGCACCCCAGCTGATCAGGTCGCCGATGTACTGCGGCGAGATCACGTCCAGGAACTCGCTGCCGGCGGGCAGGCCCAGCTGGTTGATCTGCAGCAGCAGCTGGCGGGCCATGCGCAGGCCTTCGTCGATCTTGAAGGACTCGTCCATGTACGGGTCGTTGATCAGGCCCTTCCAGCCCACGGTGGTGCGGGGCTTCTCGAAGTACACGCGCATCACGATCTCGAGCGTGTCGGCGTAGTGCTCGCGCGCCTTGAGCAGCTTGCGAGCGTAATCGATGGCCGCGACCGGATCATGGATGGAGCAGGGGCCGATGACGACGAGCAGGCGGTCGTCCTGGCCGGTCATGACCTTGCGGATGGCCTTGCGGGTGTCGGACACCAGGGTCTCGACAGCGGTGCCGCGGATCGGGAAGAAGCGGATCAGGTGCTCCGGCGGGGGCAGGGGCGTGACGTTCTTGATGCGCTCGTCATCGGTCTTGGAGGTCTTGTCCGCGGGCGGTTCCCAGCCGGCGGAGGCGCTGCTTTGGGTCATGGTGGGCTTTCGTGAAGCTCTCGTGGAAGCTTGTTGAAGGGGACGGGCAGGTTGCCGGAAGGGTCCTCAGGAGGTCGAAAAAAAACCGCCGGGGACTCCGGCGGTCTTCAGGAACTCGTGTGGCTGGCTTATGCGTCTGCCACTCCTGCGCCGGACTGAGGCGGGAGTTGAAAGTACGCAAAGTAAAAGCGAGCCGAGTTCATGCCTCCAAATGTAGCACGACTCAATGGCCTGTGCACAAGCTGGGGATAGGGATTTGCGTGAGCAACACCCGGCTCACAGGGTGCGGACCACCCGTTCACTGCCCTCCTGCAGGGTGCTCTCGGCCTGGGCGACCTGCTCGGGCGTGTCCGGATGGGCCACCACGGCCCAGCGCCCCTGCCGCAGGTACTGACGCACCAGGGCGATCACGCGCCCGTGGTCAGGACGGATGGACAGCACACCGCCGGCCAGCAGTCCAAAAGTGGTGCCGAAGCCGGCCATCGCCACCATGGCGAGCCCGGGCGAGCTGGTGACCCCTGGCTGCCCGGCAATCCACATCGTCAGGCACAAGGCCACCCCGGCCAGGAAACCGATGAAGCCGGACAGCACATGGGCACGGACGATGGTGCTCCAGATGCCCCGCTCTTCCGGCTCCATCTTTCGGGCCAGCACATCGGCGCGGCGCCACGCGCCGTCGCGCGGCGCGAGTACCGCCACCTGCTGCTCCTCGAAGCCGAAAGCCAGCATCAGCCGACGGGCGGCCTGCTCGGCCTGGGCGCGCGCAGGGAACACGCCAGCCACCTTGGTGAGCGAGCGTTCCCCGAAAAATGCGTGCATCAGTTGTTGGGCCATGATGACACCTCCAAGTGAGAATCAAACGCGCCCCCTGCGTCGACCATCTGCATGGTTCACAGCATGGAGTCCCGATCGCCCCCGTCCCAGCAGCAGATGCCGCCAGGCGGTGTCAGTCTCGCCGGGTTGGCTTGTCGGTGTCGCCTGACGCAGGCGACCTTCAGACAGGATCGGCCGGCGCTTGCAGCCAGTGCAGGCTGAACAGGGCCTCTTCATCGCACCAGACGGCTGCCGGCAGCAGGCCGGCCTGCAGGGCCAGCGCCTGGAAGCCCGGCACGGTGAACTTGTAGGAGTTCTCGGTGTGGATGGATTCGCCCTGGGCGAAATCCACCGCCTCACCGCACACGTGCACGCGCTGGGCCTTGCGGCTGAGCAGGTGCATCTCGATGCGCTGCAGGGTGGGGTGGTAGTAGGCGTAGTGGTCGAAGGCGTCCAGGTCGAAATCGGCGTCCAGCTCGTGGTTGGCGCGCAGCAGCACATTTTTGTTGAAGGCCGCGGTGACACCGGCCGCGTCGTTGTACGCGCGGTGCAGGCGATCAGGGTGCTTGACCAGGTCGATGCCGATCAGCAGGCCGCCTCCGGCCAGCAGGCTGGCGCACTGACGCAAGAAGGCCAGGGCCTCGGACGGATTGAAGTTGCCCAGCGACGAGCCCGGGAAGAAGCCCACGCGGCGCGCGGCCCCCTGGGCCAGCGGCGGCAGGCTCATCGGGCCCGAGAAATCCCCCGTCAACGGCTGCACGGCCAGGCCCGGGAAATCGGCGCGCAGCGTGGCAGCCTGGCGGTGCAGGTGTTCGGCCGAGATGTCCAGCGGCAGGAAGCGCGTGGGCGCCTGCAAGGCGGGCAGCAGCAGGCGGATCTTGTGCAGCGAGCCGGCGCCGAACTCGACCAGGTCGGCATGCGGCCCGATCCTGGCGGCGATGTCGTGCGCGTGGCGCCGAAGCAGGGCTGTCTCGGTGCGGGTGGGATAGTACTCGTCCAGGTCACAGATCAGATCGAACAGGGCCGAGCCGCGTTCGTCGTAGAAGTACTTGGGCGACAGGCTCTTCTGGCGCTGTCGCAAGCCGGCCATCAGTTCGTGGGCGAAGACCGACCGCGCGGGGCCGGGGTCGGGCTGCAGCAATGCGCTCATGGATGAGTCTCCTGGGGTACTGCCGTGGGTGGGGTCGGTTCTGATGCTTCAGCGGGGGCGGACGCGCTCATGACGCATCGCGCGCCAGGCGCAGGCCGGCGCACTGCCAACGGGTGGCTGGCGGAAAGAAGTTGCGGTAGGTGGGGCGCGCATGGCCCCGCGGCGTGAAACGGCTGCCGCCGCGCAGCACGATCTGGTTGACCATGAACTTGCCGTTGTATTCGGCCGCGGCACCGGGCGTGGGGATGAAGCCGGGGTAGGCGGTGTAGGGCGATGCAGTCCATTCCCACACGTGGCCGATGCGTTGCGGGTGGGCGCCGATCGCGGCCTCCCATTCGAACTCGGTGGGCAGGCGGGCACCGGCCCAGCGGGCATGGGCGTCGGCCTCGTAAAAGCTGAGGTGGCTGGCCGACGCGTCCAGGTTCAGCGGCTGCAAGCCGTGCAGGCCGAAGGCCTGCCAGCATCCGCCGGGCGTGTCCGGGGCTTGCCAGTAGGCCGGGGCCGTCCAGCCCTGGCTTTGCACGCAGGCCCAACCATCGCTGAGCCACCAGCGCGGGTCGCGGTAGCCGCCATCGTCGATGAAGGCCAGGTGCTCGCGCACGGTGACGGGGCACGCGGCCAATTCGAACGGCCGCAGCCAGACGGTGTGGCGGGGCTGCTCGTTGTCGAAGGCAAAGCCCGGGGCTTCATGACCGATCGAGGTGAGGCCGCCATCAAGACGCAACCAGGGGGCGTCAGGCCGGTTGGCAGACACCAGGGCGTCGGTGTCACCAGCCCCTGCAGCCCATTCGGCCGCGCTGCGGTACACCGGTACGACCGGGTTCAGCGAGAAGGCATGCAGGATGTCCGTGAGGATCAGCTCCTGGTGCTGCTGCTCGTGCTGCAGGCCCAGTTCAAGCGTGGGTGATACGCGTGCCCACGTGTCATCATCGGCATCGCGGACGAAACGGGCAATGGCCTCGTCCACATGGGCTCGGTAGGCCCAGACCTCATCCAGCGTTGGCCGGCTGAGCATCCCCCGCTGTGGCCGCGGATGGCGAGGGCCCAGCGCCTCGTAGTACGAATTGAACAGGTAGGCGTAGGCCGGATCGAACACCCCGTAGCCTGGGGCATGCGGGCGCAGCACCAGGGTCTCGAAGAACCAGGTGGTGTGCGCCAGGTGCCATTTGGCCGGGCTGGCGTCCGGCATCGATTGCAGCTGGTGGTCTTCGGGCGACAGCGGCTGCGTGAGCCAGCGCGAGTGCGCCCGCACGGCGGCAAACCGGTCCTGCCATGCGCGACGACAGCCCGGTTCCGCCACGCTCACCACCGGCCCAGATTGCGGATTTCCTGATCGGCGTCCTGCCGGCGCAGGCTCTCGTTGATCAGGCGGCGCGGGTTGGCGCCCAAGCGCTTGGAGCGCTTGCTCGACGAACGGTAGCGCTCAGGTTCGTCGCCCTGGCCAGGATAGGCGTGATCAGGTGCGCTGCCGGCGGTGATGGCGCCGCGCTGGAACTTGCCGAGGTACTGCGGATTGCTGCTGCCCATGCTGGTCTCTCCAGGGTGAACGTTTGACGACACGGTCAGCGCCAGTCTAGGGATTGGGACTCGGCCGTGATGTCAGCGTGGCAAGCGACTCGCTGTGAGGCGGATCCTACAGAACTTCCTGTGTCAATGCACGAGGCCGGCCCCAAGGCGGTGCAGCAGGCATTGGCACAGAACTCGCTAGAGCGTGCTGGTAGAAACCTGACCAGTCGGTCAACTTTCAGATCGCCATGAACGCCCCGGAGCCCCTTGTGCCCTTGTCGGACCGTGTGATCGACGTCGCCTTGGCGTCGCATGGAGCGTCCTCGTCCAGGGCAGCCGTGTCGGTGCGTCAGGCCAGCGTGGTCTACCCCGCGCCCGATGCGCCGGTGCGCGCGCTGCACGAGGTGAGCCTGGACATCCAGCCCGGCGAGTTCGTCTCGCTGATCGGCCCCTCGGGCTGCGGCAAGACCACGCTGCTGCGCGTGATCGCCGATCTGGAACCCATCACCAGCGGCGAGGTGCTGGTCAACGGCCTGAGCCCGCACGATGCGCGGCTGGCCAGGGCCTATGGCTACGTGTTCCAGGCGCCGGCCTTGCTGCCCTGGCGCACGGTGCTGTCCAACGTGATGCTGCCTTTGCAGATCCAGGGCAGGCAGCCCGAGGCCTGCCAGGCCATCGCGCTGGAGCAGCTGGCCCGCGTGGGCCTGACGGGCTTCGAGAAAAAGTACCCATGGCAGCTGTCCGGCGGCATGCAGCAGCGCGTGTCGATTGCGCGGGCGCTGGGCTTCGAGCCCAAGCTCCTGATGATGGACGAGCCCTTCGGTGCGCTCGACGAGATCACCCGCGATGGCCTGAACGAGCAGTTGCAGCAACTGTGGCTGCGCGAGCAGCGCACCGTGGTGTTCGTGACGCACTCCATCGCCGAGGCGGTGTACCTGTCCACGCGCATCGTGGTGATGTCGCCCCGGCCAGGGCGCATCGTCAAGGTGATCGACTCGACGCTGCCGGCCGAGCGCACGCTGGCCCTGCGCGACACGCCGGAGTTCACCGCGCTGGCGCACGAGGTGCGCGAAGCCCTCGCCGATGGCCACGGACACTGAGCGCACAGGCCACCGCACATGCGCATGAACACCCTGCTGCAACGAACCTTTCGCGACGCCGGCCCCGTGCTGCTGGTGACGCTGGTGGTGCTGGCGCTCTGGTACGCCATGGCCGTGTGGCTCAATGCCCCGGGCGTGATCGAGCGGGAACTGAAGCCCGGCTGGACCACGCACGAACTGGTGGCCGCCACCTGGTCGCAGCAGCGGCCCGTGCTGCCCACGCCGCACCAGGTGGCGCGCGATCTGTGGTCCAGCCTGGTCGACTGGCCGGTGGATTCACCCCGCAACCTGATCTTCCACACCAAGGTCACGGCCGAGGCCACGCTGGCGGGCTTCGCCATGGGCACGGTGCTGGGTCTGCTGCTGGCCGTGCTGATCGTGCACTCGCGCACCTTGGAGCGCGCGCTGCTGCCGTGGATCGTGGCCTCGCAGACCGTGCCGGTGCTGGCGATCGCGCCCATCGTGCTGATCGTGCTGGGCAGCCTGGGTTTCACCGGTACCTTGCCCAAGGCCGTGATCGCGATGTACCTGTGCTTCTTCCCCGTCACGGTGGCGATGGTGCAGGGCCTGCGCGCGCCGCAGCTGATCGAGAACGAGCTGATGCACACCTACGCGGCCACCCGCGCGCAGACGCTGTGGTGGCTGCGGCTGCCGGCCTCGCTGCCTTTCTTGTTCCCCGCGCTGCGCGTGGGCATCGCGGCGGGGCTGGTGGGCGCCATCGTGGCCGAACTGCCCACGGGCGCCCAGGCCGGCCTGGGCGCGCGGCTGTTGACAGGCTCGTATTACGGCAACACGGTGCAGATCTGGTCCGCGCTGTTGATGGCCTCGGTGCTGGGGCTGGCGCTGACTGCGACGGTGCGCGGCATGGAAGTGCTTGCGCTGGGCAGGCGCCATCAGGCCACGGGAGGTCGCGCATGAACGCCGCCACCCCATCACATCGGGAAGCCGCGGTCGGGTCCATCGCAGCCGTGATCGCGCTGGCCCTGTTGCTGCTGTCCCTGAACTTTCCCGTGCTGATGCAGGACGTGAGCGAGGCCGACCCGCTGGCACCGATGCGCTGGTGGCAGGTAGGCGGGGCCGCAGCCATCACCTCATTGCTGACCACGCAGATCGTGGCCATCGGTGCACTGCTGATGGCTGCCCTGTGGGCGCTGCGGCCCACGCCCAGCGCAACCGGCACGCTGGGCCTGGTCGGCCTGACCGCGCTGGGTGCCGGCGCCTTGCTGGTGATCACACCCACCGACCAGGTCAGCACACCGGGCAGTGGCTACTGGCTGTCCACCACGGCGCTGGCGCTGCTGGCCGTGATCGGCGTGCGCCGCGTAGCCCGGCTGAGCCTGCCCATCGCACTGGGGCCGGTCACCGGCTGGATCACGGCCGGCGTGTTCGGCGCCTGGGCCCTGCTGTTCTGGGAGCTGCTGGTCACCGGTTTCGCTGTGCCGCGCGTGTTGCTGCCCGCACCGTCGGCCATCACAGTGGCCCTGTGGGAGCACGCCGGCACACTGGGCGGTGACCTGGTGCAGACCGTGCTCAAGGCCGTGCTGATCGGCTATGTGCTGGGCAGCGGCCTGGGCGTGCTCACGGGCATCGCCATCGACCGGCTGCCCCTGCTGCAGCGCGGCCTGCTGCCCGTCGCCGCCCTGAGCAGCACGGTGCCGCTGGTGGGGGTAGCGCCCATCGCGGTGATGTGGTTCGGCTTTGACTGGCCATCCAAGGCCGCCGTGGTGGCGCTGATGACCTTCTTCCCCGCGCTGGTGAGCACGCTGGCCGGGCTGCAGGCCACCGGCAAGCTGGAGCGCGAATTGATGCACGCCTACGCGGCCGGCTACCAGCGCACCCTGCTGAGCCTGCGGCTGCCGGCGGCCCTGCCCTTCATCTTCAACGCGCTCAAGGTCAATGCCACGCTGGCCCTGATCGGCGCCATCGTGGCCGAGTTCTTCGGCTCGCCCACGGTGGGTCTGGGTTTCCGCATCTCCACCGAAGCCGCGCGCCTGAACATGCCGCTGGTGTGGGCCGCCATCGTGGTGGCCAGCGTGGTCGGATCCATCCTGTTCGCCCTGCTGGCGGCGCTGGAGCGCCGCGTCAACTTCTGGCACCCCTCGGTGCGTGTCGCCCGATGAGCAGCAGGCATCGCGCACTGTCTTTGTCTGCCTGGTCTTCCCGGTCTTGTCTGCCTTGCCCCACACCCTAAGGAGTCCCTTGATGAACCGTTCGATCACATCCCGCCCCCGTCTGCCCTCGCTGGCGCGCACGGGCCTGCTGGCCCTGGCCTGCGCCATGGGCCTGGGCGCCTCGATGGCCCAGGCCGCCGAGAAGATCACGCTGCAGCTCAAGTGGGTGCCACAGGCCCAGTTTGCCGGCTACTACGTGGCCCAGGCCAAGGGCTACTACAAGGAGGCCGGGCTGGACGTGACCATCAAGCCCGGCGGCCCCGACATCTCGCCCGTGCAGGTGATCGCCGGCAAATCGGCCGACGTGATCGTGAACTGGATGCCCGATGCGCTGGCCGCGCGCGAGGCCGGCGTGCCGCTGGTCAACATCGCCCAGGTGTTCGACAAGTCCGGCCTGATGCTGACCTGCAAGAAGGCCTCGGGCGTTGCCAGCCCGAAGGATTTCAAGGGCAAGACCCTCGGCGTCTGGTACGGCGGCAACGAGTACCCCTTCCTGAACTGGATGGGCAAGCTGGGCCTCAAGCCCGGCACCGACGTGACCATCCTCAAGCAGGGCTTCAACGTGGACCCGCTGCTGCAGAACCAGGCGGCCTGCATCTCCACGATGATCTACAACGAGTACTGGCAGGTGATCGACGCTGGCGTGAAGGAGAGTGACCTGGTCACCTTCTTCTACCAGGACCAGGGCGTGGCTTCGCTGGAAGACGGCCTGTACGTGCTGGCGCCCAACCTGAAGGACAAGGCCTTCGTGGCCAAGATGGCCAAGTTCCTCAAGGCCAGTTTCAAGGGCTGGAACGACGCCGTGAAGGACCCGGAAGGCGCCGCCAAGATCGTGGTGGCCAACGACACCTCGGGCAGCGCCACCCTGGCCGTGCAGAAGCGCCAGATGGAGAACGTGGCCAAGCTGATCAGCAACGCGAACACACCCAAGATCGGCTACCTGGACCCTGCAGCGTACGAGCGCACGGTGAAGGTGCTGCTGGCCGGAGGCAGCTCGCCCGTGATCAAGAAGGACCCGGGCAAGGCCGCGATGAGCCACCTGGTGTGGGACGCGGCGGCAAAATAAGCGCCCATGCGCAAGACCTCCCCTGACGGCGCCACACCCCGCCAGGGGCAGATCCGGCAAGCCAACCAGTCCGCCATCCTCCGTGCCGCCGAGCGCGTGTTCGCACGCACCGGCTTCGAAGGCGCCACGATGGCCGACATCGCCGAAGAAGCCGGCCTGCCCAAGGCCAACCTGCACTACTACTTCGGCAACAAGCGCGAGCTGTACCGCGCCGTGCTCGACGCCGTGCTGCACGACTGGCTGGCGCCGCTGGACGCGATCACGCCCGAGGCCGACCCGGCCCAGGCCCTGGGCAGCTATATCCGGTTGAAGATGGCCCTGTCGGCCGAGCGGCCTGACGCCTCACGCGTGTTCGCCAATGAGTTGCTGCACGGGGCGCCGGTGGTGGGTGAGACGCTGCACACCGAACTGCGCGCCATGGTGGTGGGCAAGGCCCGCGTGATCGACGGCTGGATCGCCGCCGGCCGCATGGCCCCGGTGGACAGCACCCACTTGTTCTTCACGATCTGGGCCGCCACTCAGACCTACGCCGATTTCGACGTGCAGATGCGTGCGGTGCTGTCGCAGGGGCAGCCGCTCACCGCTGCCGATCAGCAACGCGCCACCCGGCACGTGCTGACCATGGTGCTGCGCGGCTGCGGGCTGGCGCCTTGAGGACGCTCTTGTGATGCCTGCCGCCGCAACACCTGCCGTCAAGGCAGCACTCAGCGGCGCTTGCCGCCCACCGCCACCAGCGCGCCACCCACCACGATCACGGCCACGCTGGCCCAGGTGGGGATGTTGACGTCGCGCCGTTCATCCACAGACAGCTCGATGGGGCCCAGTTGGCCCTTGTGTTCTTCCTTGGTGTAGCTGAAGGTGCCCATGGCCAGGGCGACCGCGCCGGCCACCAGCAGCACGATTCCGATGATGCGAGTTGCGTTCATGATGTGATCCCTTTCTCTGCTCGGATGCGGCCCTTGCGAGGCCTGTGAGCGAATGTTGCCAACGGACTGACAAGCGCGCCGTCGGCATCGGCCCAAAGCGTTGTCAGGCAATGCCCACAATCACGGCGAGGACTCACGATGGCGCCCGTTAACATCGGCGGCCCAAACGTCCTTGCCCAGCCCTCCCCCATGGATCCGGCCTTCGATTGCCAGCAATGCGGCGCCTGTTGTGCCAGCTTCCGCGTCTCGTTCTATTGGGCCGAGGCGCAGAGCATGCACGGGCCAGGCACCCATGGCGTGCCCGCCGCCCTGACCGAGGCGCTCAGTCCGCACCTGCTGTGCATGCAAGGCACCAATGCCCGCCAGCCGCGGTGCGCCGCCCTGCAAGGCCAGGTGGGCGGATCGATCGGCTGCACCATCTACGAACACCGCCCCTCGCCCTGTCGCGAGGTGATGCCGGGCGATGCGCAGTGCCTCAAGGCACGCGCCCGCCACGGGCTGCCCGGCTGAAGCCCGGCCACGGGGCTCAGGGCACGATCGACAGGCGCAGGGCCTGGGCGGGCGAGAAGCCCCGCACCGCACCGGTCAAGCTTCCAAAGCATTGGCCGAAACTGCCAATTCGGGCTGTCAATCCAAGGGATTACACCGAGCCACCATGCGCCCCGGACACGCGGGCGCATCCGCCTTGTGCAAAACGCGCCCCAACCACCGCACATCGCCCTATCATGGCCGGATCACACCAATAAGACGGGGATGGTCCATGAAGCTGTCCATAGCCACCAAACTCGCCCTGAGTTTCCTGCCGGCATTGCTGGCCCTGCTGACGGTGGGCTGGTTTTTCTACGATCGGCTTGACGACATTGCCGAAGACCGCCAGTGGGTGATCCACACGCTGGAAGTGCTGCAGGCGATCGACCATGTCGAGGGCCATCTGGCGCGCACGGAAAGCAGTGTCGCCTCACAGCGCCTGAGCAACCGCGACGAGTTCCGCCGCCAGGCCCGCGAGGCCGCCGCCCAGGCCACCACCTCGCTGCAGCAGTTGCGCATGCTCACGCGCGACAACCCCGAGCAGCAGGCCCGCGTCGGCCAGGCCGAGGTGGCCGTGAGCACCTACCTGGGCGAACTGCTCGGCTCGATGGACGTGCCGCGCGACAACCTGCTGCTCGACCCGAACCGGCACCTGGACCACCCACCCCGCCAAGCCCTGGAGGCCGTCGCCGACGTGGAGCGCACCCTGTTGCGCGAGCGCCGCGAAAAGCAACTCGTCACCCTGCAGCGCAGCAACCAGGGCGTGCTGATCGGCACCGGGGCCGCCTGCGCGATCGTCTTCCTGATCGGCCTGGCCGTGGTGCGGGCCATCACGCGCCCCTTGCTGCGCCTGGAGGCCGGTGCGCGGCGTGTCGGCGAGGGCGATTACGCTTACCGCGTCGAATCGCACACCCACGACGAGATCGGCCGCGTGGCCACGGTGTTCAACCGCATGGTCGAGCAGATCGAAACGCGCGAGCGAGCCACGGCGCAGGAGGTCTGGGTCAAATCCCAACTGGCGGGTTTCAATCAGCTGTTCCAGGGTGGCGGCACGCTCACCAGCATCACCGAGACCACGCTCTCGCGGCTGGCCGAGGTGCTCAAGGCACCCTTCCTGGTGCTCTACCTGCGGCAGGACGATGCCCAGGGCCAGCCCTCGCTGGAGCGCTGCGCCCATTTCGCCGCGCATGGCGCCCCGGAGCGCCTCACTGCCGGACAAGGCCTGGCGGGCCAGTGCCTGTCCGAGGCCAAGCCCCTGGTTGTGTCGGACCTGCCCGAGGGCTATGTGAAAGTCAGCTCGGCGCTGGGGTCGACCCCGCCGCGCCAGCTCTGTGTCATGCCCATCCTGTTCGAATCAAGCGTGCGCGCCGTGCTGGAGATCGCGCTGCTGCAGCCCCTGAACGAGGCGCAGAACGATTTCCTGGCGCGCTTTAACACGGCGTTGGGCCTGGTGCTCAACACCCTGGAGGCCCGCCGCGCCACCGACACGGCGCTCAAGACCCAGACCGAGTTGGCCCGTACGCTGGAACACCAGCGTCAGGCGCTGCAGGAGAGCAACGAAGAGCTCGCCCTCCAGAGCGACCAGCTGCGCGCCTCCGAGCGCCTGGCCCGCGAACAGCAGGAAGAGCTGCGCCTGGCCAATGAAGAGCAGCACCAGGCCAACAAGGAACTGCGCGAACTCACCCAGACGCTGGACCTCAAGGCGCGCCAGCTGGCCGAGACCTCGGCGTTCAAGTCGGAGTTCCTGGCCAACATGTCCCACGAGCTGCGCACGCCGCTCAACAGCCTGCTGATCCTGTCCAAGCTGCTGGCCGAGGATGCGGAAACGCCGCTGTCGCCCAAGCAGCAGCAGTACGCGCGGACCATCCACGAATCGGGCACCGACCTGCTGCAGCAGATCAACGAGATCCTGGACCTGGCCCGCATCGAATCGGGCAAGGTGCGCGTGGAGGCCGAGCCAATGGACTATGCCGAGGTGGTGCGACTGGCCGAGTCTGGCTTCCGCCATGTGGCCCAGGCCAAGGGGCTGGATTTCATCATCGAGCTCGATCCGCAGCTGGGCCCCGGCCTGAACACCGACCCGGGCCGACTGTGGCAGATCCTCAAGAACCTGCTGTCAAACGCCTTCAAGTTCACCTCGCGCGGCGGCGTCACGCTGCACCTGTCACGCGTGGCCGGCCTGCCCGCCCACGAATCGCGCGTGGCCATGACGGTGATCGACACCGGCATCGGCATCCCGCCCGAGAAGCAGGCGCTGATCTTCGAGGCCTTCCAGCAGGGTGATTCGGGCATCTCGCGCCAGTACGGCGGCACCGGCCTGGGCCTGTCGATCAGCCTGAAGCTGGCCAAGCTGCTGGGCGGCAGCGTGAGCGTACGCAGCGAGCCCGGCAAGGGCAGCCGCTTCAGCCTGGAACTGCCCGAAGGCGGGCCGCCCGCCGACGCCACTGTGCCATCCCGGCGCTCGGCCGATGCGGCCGACGGAGGGCCCGAGATGGTGCCTGCCACCCGTCCGGTCCTGCCACCCAGCCTCTCGGTGGTGGCGCCACCCCCACCGGCACCCGTCCCCTTGCCCACCGCCAACGGCGCGCCCGGCGGCCATGCCCTGGACGCCGAACGCCGCGCGCTGGTGGTTGTCACGCGCCAGCAGACCCTGGTGAGCGCGCTGGCCTCGCTGGCGGCCCTGCGTGAGCTCTCGCCGGTGCACGTGTCGCAGCCCGATGCCCTGCTGCAGCAGTGCGTCACCCACGCGCCCGCGCTGGTGGTGCTCGACCTCTCCGATGACGATGCCCCCAGCTGGACCGCCATGAGCCAGCTCAAGCAGGACGCCCGCACACGCCACATCGGCGTGCACGCGCTGTGCCACCTGGAGCACAAGCAGCGCGCCCTGCGCCTGGGCGCTGCCTCGTGCTCGCTGCTGCCGCTGGAATCCCTGCAGGCCCTGCAGGACACCGTCAACGACCGGCTCGACCGACTCACCCAGCCACAGCGCAATGTGCTGGTCGTCGAGGACGACGCCACCCAGCGCGCCGCCATCCTGGACCTGATCGGCAATGGCGACATCAAGGCCAAGGGCGTGGGCACAGGCGCCGAAGCCTTCAAGGCCGTGGCAGGCGAACGCGTGGACTGCATGGTGATCGACCTGGGCCTGCCCGACATGGACGGCGGCGCCCTGATGCAGCAACTGGCCGACAAGCTGGGCCAGCAGTGCCCGCCCATCATCGTCTACACCGCACGCCACATGGAGCGCGAGGAAGAGATCGCGCTGATGAAGAACGCCCAGGCCCTGATCGTCAAGGGCGCCAGTTCGCCCGAGCGCCTGGTCGACGAGCTCACCTTGCTGCTCAGCCGCTGGCCCTCGAAGATCTCGCCGGCCACCCGCGCGCTGATCGACAAGAGTCGCCAGCACGATCCGGTGCTGGCCGGCCGCAAGGTGCTGGTGATCGATGACGACGTGCGCAACATCTTCGCCATCTCCGCCGCGCTGGAGGTCTACGGCGCCGTCGTTCACCATGCGGAAGGTGGTCTGGAAGGCATCGCTGCGCTGCGGGCCCATCCGGACACGGCCCTGGTGCTGATGGACGTGATGATGCCCAACGTGGATGGCCTGGAAACCACCCGCCTGATCCGCGCCATTCCTGAGTTCTCCGCGCTGCCCATCATCGCCGTCACGGCCAAGGCCATGCCCGGCGACCGCGACACCTGCCTGGAAGCCGGCGCCTCCGATTACCTGTCCAAGCCTGTGGACATGGACCACCTGCGCGCCATGATCCGCGTCTGGCTGGCACGCTAGGCAGCTCGCGACGCTCACTGCCCATGCCCCCGCTGACGATGACACCGCCGCTGCCCACGCCTTTGCCTTCGGCTCTGACGCCGGCCCTGCAGGCCGAGTTGACGGAGTTCGTCAAGGGCATCTCGGCGCTCACGGGCATCGACTTCACACGCTACCAGCGCTCTGCGCTGCTGCGGCGGCTGTTGCCGCGCCTGGACCTGGAAGCCACCGGCTCGCTCACCGCCTTGCTGGACAAGGCCCGCGCCGACCGGGCCTGCCTGGTGCGCCTGCAGAGCGACATGACCCTGCATGTGACCTCGCTGTTCCGCGATGCGACGTTCTTCCAGCTGGTGCGGCGCCAGATCGGCCTGCTGGCCACCTATCCCAGCCCCCGGCTGTGGGTGGCCGGCTGCGCCACCGGCGAAGAGCTCTACAGCTACCGCATCCTGCTGCACGAGGCCGGGCTGGACACGCGCTGCCGCCTCTACGCCACCGACCTGAGCGCCACCGTGCTCGCCAAGGCCCAGCAAGGCCTGATCGAACCCTACCAGCTTGCGGATCATGAAAAGGCCTACCAGGAAGCTGGCGGCCAGGGCAACCTGCTGGACTACTGCCTGCTGCAGGACGGACAGCTGCGTTTTCACCCCGCGCTGATCGAGGGCGTGGTCTTCAGCGTGCACAACCTGCTCACGGACGGCTCGTTCAATGAATTCCAGTTCATTTCCTGCCGCAACGTGACGATGTACTTCGATGAGATCGGGCAGGAGCAGGCCCACCGTCTGCTCCACCAGAGCCTCACGCCCCTGGGCCACCTGGGACTGGGCATTGGAGAGTCACTGCGGCATTCACCCCACCGTGCCGACTACCGGCAACTGGGAAGGGGGGAGCCACTGTTCCAGCGCATCCGCTGAGGGCGCGCACCTGCATCCAAAAAAGCGAGGGAAATACCATGGGCCAGCCAGACCAACCCATCGTCAACATCCTGATGGTTGACGACGTCGAAGCCAACCTGCTGTCACTCGAGGCGATCCTGGAACCGCTGGGACAGCGGCTGGTGCGGGCGCAATCGGGCACCGAGGCGCTGAGGCAGCTGCTGCACGACGATTTCGCCGTGATCCTGCTGGACGTGCGCATGCCCGACATGAACGGCTTCGAGGCCGCGGCCATGATCCGCAGCCGGCCACGTTCGCGCAGCACCCCCATCATCTTCCTGACCGGCACCGAGAAGAGCGACGACGCCATGTTCGAGGGCTACTCGGCCGGCGCCGTCGACTACCTGATGAAACCGGCCGCGCCCGCGGTGCTGCGCTCCAAGGTCGAGGTGTTCATCGAACTGGCCGCCTCCCGCATCGCGCTGGAGCGGCAGGTCAAGGAGCGCGAGCAGGCCGCGCGCGAACTGCAGCGCCTCAACGAGCTGCTGGGCGAGCGCAATGCGGAGCTGGCTTCAGCCAACCAGGAGCTCGATGCCTTCTGCGCCTCCGTGTCGCACGACCTGCGCACGCCGCTGTCGCAGATCCTGGGCTTCGCCCAGCTCCTGGACGTCACCGCCCACGCCCGCCTGAACCAGGCCGACCAGCTCCATCTGCAACGCATCCAGTCCATCGGGCATCACATGACGCAGATGGTCTCCGATTTCCTGACCTTCGCGCGCCTGGGGCACACGCCGATGCAACGCGGCCTGGTGGACATGAACGCCCTGGTGCGCCAGGTGATCGAGGAGCAGACGCAGGGCGCGCAGGGCCTGCAGGGGCACACCACCAAGCACGTGGACTGGGCCATTTCCCAGCTGCCCAATGTCGAGGGCGATCACCACATGCTGGCCCATGTGTGGAGCAACCTGATCTCCAACGCCCTGAAGTATTCGCGCCAGAGTCTGCCCCCGCGCATCGTGATCAATGGCGTGGCCGAGCAGGGCGAGTGCGTCTACTGGATCACCGACAATGGCGTGGGCTTCGACGCACAGCACGCGCACAAGCTGTTCGCGGCCTTCTCTCGGCTGCACGCGGGCACCGCTTTCGAAGGCATCGGCATCGGCTTGTCATCGGTCAAGCGCATCGTGCTCAAGCACGGCGGGCGCGTGTGGGCCGAGAGCCAGCCCGGGCGGGGCGCCACCTTCTACTTCGCGCTGCCGTCCGTGGTGACCGGCAACGGCAGCGGGGCCGGGGGTGGCGGCGCCTTGCAGGACACCAGCAGCTGCGACTGCGAGCCGGCGTCTTCGAGGTAGGCCTCGGCGGCATTCCACCACCGCGCGGGCGTCAGAGCGCTCTCGAGCGCCTGGCGCTTGTGCGATTGCCTGAGCGCGTCGTAACCATGGGGGCAGCGCAGCGAGGCCTCGGCGGCCAGGCGGCCCGGATCGCGCCCGCGCAGTTCGTAGACCTCGCTGCCATCGGGCGTGGCCAGCCGCTTGACCTGCATCTGCGCACAGCCGGTCAGCATCGCCAATCCCGTCAGTGCGGCAAGGATGATCGGCGACAGGGCTCGGGTGGATGGGCGGGCGTTCATGTGGCAAGTATGACGGGCGCCTTCAATGCACGTACGGCGACAGCGCCCGCTGCACCTCGCCCAGGAAGCGGCCCTGGTCGAACTCCGTCTTGTTGACCAGCTCGAACAGGCCGCCGCTCAGGCGCTGGCGGTCACGCAGGGTGAGATCACGGCCGGTGACCACCATGATCGGGATGCGCGCGCTGGCCGGATCGCCCTTGAGGGCATCGACCACCTCGAAGCCGCTGACCTCGGGCATCTCCAGGTCCAGCACGATCAGATCGGGATTGAAGCGCCGCGCCAGGCTGATGCCTTCGGAGCCGCCATAGGCGCGCAGCACCACGCAGCCCAGGTGATTGAGCGGTTCGGCCACGCGCTCGACGGATTGCGCATCGTCGTCGATCACCAGCACGGTGGTGTGGCGCGGCGTGTTGCGCGCCATGCCCAGGTGCTCCAGGCCACGCTTGAGGTCGTCCATGCTCAGGGGCTTTTGCAGCACCAGCGACACGCCCATGGCATAGCCCACCATGCGCCCGTCGCCCTCCACCGAGACCACCACCACCGGCACCTGGGCCCAGCGGGGGATGGCCTTCATGCGCTGCAGGAACTCCCAGCCATCCATGCCGGGCAGGCGGATGTCGAGCGTGATGAGCTCGGGCACGAACTGCTCGCTGAGCTTGAGCGCGTCTTCGGCGGACACGGCCCGCCGCGTCTGAAAGCCCAGCGATTCAAGCTGCAGGCGCATCATCGTGGCGGCGCGGTCGTCGTCCTCGATGATGAGGGCCGTCGAGCGCAGCGTGAGCTGAGGCAACTGCAGCTGTTCGAGGTTTTCGGTGGATGGCTGGCTGCCGTGGATGGGCAGCCAGACGGTGAAGCGACTGCCCTTGCCCACCTCGCTGCTCACGGCCACGGCGCCGCCGTGCAGTTCGGCCAGGCGACGCACCATGGCCAGGCCCAGGCCCGTGCCCTCCTGCGCGCGCCCTTCAGGGCTGGCCACCTGTGAAAAGGGCAGAAAAAGCAAGTCCAGATCCTGAGGCCGCATGCCGATGCCCGTGTCGCGCACGGACAGTTCCACGAACTCATGCGCTTCGCCTGGCGGCAGCGGGGTGCGCCGCCCGCTGGCGAAACCGGGCACCACGTGGGCGGCACGCTCGCGCGGCACGCGCGCCATCTGCACGGTCACGGAGCCATCGGCCTGCGTGAACTTCACGGCGTTGGACAGCAGGTTGTGCAGGATCTGGCGCACGCGGCGCGCGTCGGCCTTGATCTCGTGGTTCAGCGAGGGCGACAGCTCGGTCAGCAGGCGTACCTTCTTGCCCCGGGCCTTTTCGGCCACCACCAGCAGGCTGTCGGCCAGCAGGGCCTGCATGTCGATGGACTCGAGCGAGAGCTCCATCTTGCCCGCCTCGATCTTGGACAGGTCGAGGATGTCGTTGATCAGCGCCAGCAGGTGGTTGCCGCCTTCGAACACATGGCCCAGGTAGATGCGCTGCTGCTGGGTGAGCTCACCGGCCAGGCCGTCCTTCAGGATTTCGGAAAAGCCGATGATCGCATTGAGCGGGGTGCGCAGCTCATGCGACATGCTGGACAGGAAGTCCGACTTGAGCTGGCTGGCCTCCTCGAGCAGCTTGTTCTTGGTGGCGATCTCGCCATTGACCACCTCCAGCTCAGCCGCCAGCCGGCGGGACTGGGCTTCGCGCTCGCGCAGATCCTGGGCCTGCTGTTCAAGCTCGGCCCGCAGCTGGCGCATGCGCACGTAGTCGGTCACGTCTTCCAGGCGGTAGACCACGCCCACGATCCGGCCCTGCACATCACGCAGTGGGCTGGTGTGGGGCGTCCAGTAGTGCACCTCGAAGTCGCCGTCGGGCCGGGGCCGGTCTCGCTGCAGCAGGGCCAGGGCCTCGGGCTGACCTGTCTTGAGCACCTGCCGTGCCGAGGCCAGCACGGCTTCTCCCGAGGGTTCGCCGGGCAGGTTGTCCGCCTGCGGGAACACCTCGGCCAGCGAACGGCCCAGCAGCTGCTCGCGCTGAAGCCCCCCAGGGCCCATGGCGGCCAGGTAGGCATCGCTCACCGCCACGGCCACCAGGGCCGTGTCGAACACCAGGTACAGACCGGGCAGCCCCTGGAACAGGGTCTGGAAGTCGGGCCCACTAACAGGCTGGGGCAGCGTCGGCGACGGCTTGCGCGCTTGGGTCATGGGCTCACCCCTCCTGATGGCTGATGTCGTGGCCCACATCATGCGCCAAGAGATCATCGACCGCCGCCAGAAGTTGCTGGTAGCGCAGAGGCTTGGACACATAGGCCGCACAGCCGGCGGCGCGCATGCGCTCTTCGTCGCCCTTCATCGCGAAGGCGGTCAGCGCCAGCACCGGGATGTCCTGCGTGCGTTCGTCGGCTTTGAGGGCCCGCGTGGCGGCCAGCCCGTCCATGCCGGGCAGCTGGATGTCCATCAGCACCAGGTCGGGCGGGTTCTCGCGTGCCAGGGCCAGGCCCTGGGCAGCATCGGTGGCCTGCAGCAACGTGTGGCCGGCCTTTTGCAAGATGGTGCCCGCCAGCAACATGTTGGCGGGGGTGTCTTCAACGATCAGGATGCGTGCCATCGTAGGCCTCCCTCAGCAGTCTCCTCATCCTCCGGTATACGCCGGCAGAGGATTGCGGGCAAGCCTTCTGAAAGACCCTGTTACCAATCCACCATCAGGAGTGCGCAGAGCGGGACACGGCCTCCGGGCTGGCCACGCCCGGCGCGTGGCCGCCGAAAAGCACCGGCAGGTAGCCCGCCTGGCGGCCACGACCGTGGTGCGCCTGCAGTTGCTGCATGCCGGGCACGATCCGCCCCAGCGTGTGCCAGGCCAGCCGCGGCAGCAGGGTCAGGGCCGGGTACCAGGGCAGCGTGGGCGGCAGGCCCAGGGCCTTCATGCCTTGCGCGCCCACGAACAGCCGCGCCACGCTCAGGTGGCGGGCCCGGTTGAAGCGGCCTTGAACCCCCGGCAGCCAACGGTAGTGGCGCCCCAGGGGTTCGTCCATCAGCGAGCGGCCCAGGGCCTTGCTGGAGTCGTCGGGGGGCGCCTGGCTCACGATGTTCTGGTAGATCATCACGCGGGCTTCGTGCTCGTCGTCGCTCAGCAGCGATTCGTCCACGCCCATCACCCAGCCGATGTAGCGCCACAGGTGCATCATGCCTTCGGCGTCGCGCTGGCTGACCAGCACGCCGCTCACGCGCAAGGCCATCAGGTGCACCACGCTGAAGCCCAGGTAGGTGGCCTGCATGTCCACCTGGTTCAGCGGCATGCCCAGGGTGCCGCGGTCCCAGGTGTCGCGGGCCAGCAGGCTGCGGCGCACGATGGCGTGCAGCACGCGCACGCGCAGGGTGTTCTTGAAGCCGGCGCCGAAGCGCGCCATGCCCTCTTGCGCCGTGGCGTCGATCCACCAAGAGGTGGTCTCGGCCACGCGCCGCTGGGCCCCACGCGCCAGCGCGCCGGTCATCACGAGGGCCTGGTTGATGGCGCCGGCCTGATAACCGGCCATCAGGCCCGCATCACGCAGCACCAGCATGCCGAAGCGGCCCGTGCGGTGGATGAAGCGCGCGCCGTCGCGCAGCTTGGCCGGATCCACCCAGGCGGGCGGCGTCTCCACGTGGCGGATGAAATCCACCAGCGGTGCAGGCGCATCGGGCACGGCCTCCAGCCCGCGCTCGAGGGCACGCTCCAGCATGGGACGTCCGACGCCCATGCCCACCTGGTGCAGCCACGCCACCACCGCGTCGGCCTGCGGGTCGCCGCGCCACAGGGCGGCGCCCAGCGCAGCCCACTGCTGCGGTGTGGCCTCGGGGCTGGTGCCCCGGATCAGCAGGCGCACGCCGCGGGCCATGCGCCTGCCAGTCGCCATGTCTGCGCCATGACGTGAAGGAGGCTGCGGGGGAATCGCTGAGGGCAAGGCTGACATGGGGTGGCCTCCGGCGTGAGAGATTGGACGTTCCATGCTTGTCATGCTCTGCGCGGGTGCTGGCGATGTCATTGGCCGCAGCCACCAGCGCGTTGGCCGTTCGGCCCGCCGATCCCCTGGACAAGCCCTGGGCCAGGCGCCCGAGGCCCTTTGCGGCGGCACTTTTGCCACGCCGCACGCCTTCACATTCGTTACCATCCGCGGTTGATGTCCACCTCAGTTGTCAGCTCAGACGCCACAGCGGCCATGCCGTCCGCGGGCTTTTACGCACCCTTCACCCGGGTGCTGATCGACTACGTGCAGGCGCAGGGCCTGGATGCCACCCCCGTGTGCCAGGCGCTGGGCATGAGCCTGGCTCAACTGGCTGACGAGCAACTGCGCGTGCCCAGCGCCCGGCTGTCGCAGGCCCTGACGGTGGCCGCCCGCCTGTGCGGTGACCCTCACGCGCCCTTGCGCATCGCCAGCTTCGTGCGGCCGGCCCACATGGGCTCGCTGGGCTACGCGGTGATGAGCAGTGCCTCCGGCGGCGATGGCCTGGCCCTGTTCGAGAAGCTGCAGTCGCTGCTGTGCACCGAGATCCGCGGGCACCACCGGGTGGTCGCCGACACCATCGAGGCGCGCCAGGAACTGCTGGGCCACGTGCCACGCAGCACCGAGTTCTGGACCTTCTTCGTGGCCTCGCGGCTGGGCTTTGCGCGCTGGGTGTCGGGCCGCGCGCTGGTGCCTGTGCGGGTGGACCTGCCCTGCCCCGCGCCGGCGGATCCCGGCCCACTGCAGCGCTTCATGGAAGCGCCCCTGCGCTTTGACATGCCCGATTGCCGCGAGGTGATGCCGCTGGACTGGCTGGGCTGGTCCAACCCCAATGCCGACCCGGCCGTGCACGCGCTGATGACATCGCAGGCCGGCCAGCGGCTGCAGACCCTGGGGCAGCAGGCCGGCGAGGCCGTGGCCCAGTTGCGTCAGCAGGTGGCCCACAGCCTGCGCGAGGAAGGCTTGGTACCCACGCTGGAGGTGCTGTCGCGGCGCATGGCCCAAGGGCTCGCGCCCGGCGCCATGCCCTCGGCGCGACAGCTGCAGCGGCGGCTGGCCGAAGTGGGCCTGAACTTCAAGACCCTGGTGGAGGACGTGCGCCGCCAAGAGGCCATGCGCCACCTGGAGCACACCGGCCTGCCGCTGGCCGATGTGGCCCGGCTGGCAGGCTATGCCGACACCAGCACCTTCCACCGCGCCGTGCGCCGCTGGACCGGCAAGACGCCGCTGGAAGTGCGCGAGCAGGCCCGCCGGCCCCCGGCCGGCTGACGCAGCACTAGCGGGCGCCGCCCGGGGCAGCCTTCGGCGCGGTGCGCACCGGCAGGCACAGCAGTGCCGTCAGCAGCGCCAGCGCGATGTGGCCGCCGTACAGGGACCTGAAGTCCGCCAGGCCGATGCCCTCGTGCCCCAGCAGCATCACCGTGACGGCCACGCCCATGACCGATCCCACCTGCCGCACCGCCTGGTTCACCGCACTGCCGATGCCGAAACGCGTGGGCGGCAGATGCGCCACCGCAGCGCCGGACAGGGCCGGCAGCACCATGCCCACACCCACCCCGGTCAGCAACAGGCCCGGCAGCCACGTGAGCAGGTAATCGGGCACGGGGCCGGCCATGGTCCAGAACCACAGCCCGCCCAGCGCATAGACCAGACTGCCACCCACCAGCAGGGCACGATGGCCGTGGCGCGCGGCCCAGCGGCCCGACAGCACCGCCACCGGGATCACCAGCAGCGGCCCGGGGGTCACGGCCACGCCGGCCTGGGGCAGGCTGTAGTGCCAGATCTTCGTCATGAAGAAGAAAAAGCCGAAGAACATCATCGCGAAGGCCATGCCGAAGCTCAGTGTCGCGAGGTTGACGACGCGGTAGGTGCGGTCCTGAAAGAGCGTGAGGTCGATGGCCGGCGAGGGGGTGTGGCGCGCCCAGCGCGTGAAGGCCAGCAGGGCCAGCCCCCCCACCGCCACGCTGCCCCAGACCGCGCCAGAGCGCCAGCCCAGCGCCTCCGAGCGCACGATGCCCAGCGCCAGGCCGCCCACGCCGATGATCAGCAGCAGCACGCCCGGCACGTCCAGCGGCGCGGCATTGTCGGGGTTGCGGGATTCGCGCAGCACCTTGGCGCCCCGCCACACCGAGAACAGGCCCAGGGGCAGGTTCAGATAGAACGCCCAGGGCCAGCCCAGGCGGTCCACCACCAGCGAGCCCACGCTGGGCCCCAGGGCCGCAGCCAGCGCGCTCACCGCGCCCCACAGGCTCACGGCCACGGCACGACGCTCGGCCGGGAACGCCGACAGCACGATCGCCAGCGAGGCCGGCGTGAGCAGCGCCGCCCCCACGGCCTGCAGCACCCGCGCCGCGATCAACCACTCTACTTGCGCAGAGAGGCCGCACAGCAGCGAGGCCAGCAGGAAGATCAGCACGCCGCAAAGAAAGACCCGCTTGCGCCCGTGCAGATCCGCCAGGCGCCCGGCCGGCACCAGCAGGGCCGCATACACCACGGTGTAGGCATTGAGCACCCAGGACAGCGACGCGCTGGATGCCCCCGCAAAGCCCGCCTGCAAGGTGCCGAATGCCGCGAACAGCACCGTGCTGTCCAGCGAGACCAGGAAGACGGCCACGCTGGCGATCAGGAAGGTCGGCCAGGGTGAAGCGGCCGGGCTGGCAGGGTTCATCACCGCGGAGGCCGATAGGGCCGCCCCCTGCGGTGCCTGCGGCACATCGGCGGCGGTGCTCATGCGCCCCCCGGCAGGCTCAGGTACACACCCGGCTGGGCCGCCAGACCCTGCTTGAGCTGACGCGTGATCCCATCGGCCAGCACCTCTTCGCCCCCAGCCTCCAGCGCGGCCAGCACCTGGGCGACGACATCGTCCGGATGCGCCTTGGGGCCTTGCGCGCCGCGTGCCATGTCCGTGTCCATGAAGGCCACGTGCAGGCCAAGCACCTGGGTGCCCTGGCCGCGCAGTTCGTGGCGCAGGCCGTTCGTCATCGACCAGGCGGCCGACTTGGTGGCGCTGTAGGTGCCGAAGGCCGGCATGTTGACCCAGCTGA
The DNA here is from genome assembly GCA_002339015.1 of Burkholderiales bacterium UBA1834. Lineage (GTDB taxonomy): Bacteria > Pseudomonadota > Gammaproteobacteria > Burkholderiales > Burkholderiaceae_C > Aquabacterium. The sequence continues at coordinate 20,589 of DDJC01000084.1, read as the reverse complement.
GCGCCGACAGCACGTTGACGATGGCCCCGCCACCATGGCGGGCCAGCACCGGCGCGAACGCCCGGGTGGTGAGCAGCGGGCCGTAGAAGTTGGTGTCCAGTTCGGCGCGCAGCGCCTCCAGCGTGCGCTCGCCCAGGAAACCCGACGAGCGCGAGATGCCGGCGTTGTTGACCAGCAAGGTCACGTCGCCGCATTCACGCGCGGCCGCGGCCACCTGCTCGGCGTCGGTCACATCCAGCGCGATGGGCACCACGCCGGGCAGCGTCACGCTGGCCGGATCACGCGCAGCGGCGTAGACCTTGCGCGCACCACCAGCCAACAGGGCTTTGGAAAAAGCGAGCCCGAGGCCACGGTTGGCACCGGTGACGAGGGCGACGGAATCCTGGATCTTCATGGAAGCACTCCTTGGCAGGTGAGGTGAAATATGATGATCGTCATATTCATGGGCGAACCGCACTTGGCGGGATGAGGGGTTGTCGCAGACGTCAGGACAAGGGTGTCGGGGGCTCGGCGGCGTCAGCCCACGTGCTCATGCAGGAATGCACGCGAAGCCTTGAGCACCGCCCTGGACAAGGCCGGGTCATCGACCGCCCGTGCGAGCACCAGGGCGCCAAGCAAGCTGCTCACCAGCGCCAGCGATGCATCACGCACTGCCACATCCGGCGCCTCGGGGCCGGCACTTAGCCGCACCTGCTGTTCAGCCAGGGCGATCATGGCTTTGATGCGTCCGGTGGTAGCGTGCCGTACCGTCGGCTCCTGGCGGTGCATCTCGGAGCCCAGGGCCGCCATCGGACAGCCCTGCGCCACGGCCTTGCAATGGCGCTCGGACAGGTACTGGTCGATCAGCGTGGCCAGACCCTGGCCAGGCGGCGCCTGCTCGACGGCCTCACCCAGGCGCGACAAGGCCTCGGCACCGGCGTGATCGGCCGCCTCTGCCAGCAAGGCGGTGCGCGACGGAAAGTGCGCGTAGAAGCCGCCGTGCGTCAGGCCCGCTTCCTTCATGATGTCGGCCACGCCCATGCCGTCGTACCCACTGCGGCGGATGGCCTGCGAGGCGGTCTTCACGATGCGTTCGTGCGTGAGTTCCTTGCGAGACGGTGTGGCAGACATGGCCAGATCACATCCATTAATATGATGATCATCATATTCAGATTCAAGGCCTGGTGCAAGGCAGGGGCTTTGTCGTCCCAGGCGCCAGCGCCGTTCAGCCCAGCAGTTCGCGCACGGCAGCTTGCGCATCCGGCGACAAGGCCATGAACAGCATGCCGATGCGGAAGGCGCCCGGGCCGGTGTACGAGGAGTAGACCGCCTTGGCCGCCAGCGCCACCTCACGCGGGCCGGAAGGCAGCGGCAGCACCAGGCGCAGGGTGCAGCGCGAACCGGGCTCAATGGGGCGGGCGGTGAACAGCGACAAGCCCTGCGGGCTCATGTCCTGCAGGGAGCCTTCACGTTCGGGCGGAGCAGCCAACTGGATCAGCACCGGGCAGCGCAGGGAGAGTCGGTCATGCCGCCGGCGGCTGCTGACGGCGGCTTGCGGGCCCTGGGCGGTGTCTTGCGAGGCCTGCGGCGGTGCGCTGCTCTTCATGGAGCGTGTCCCCGTGGTGGCGAGGCTGGTGGACTCAACAGGCAGGATACGCGCGCAAAGGCCCCGTGGTCAACGCCTGCGGGGCACCGTGATGCCCGCAGCCAACGCGCGCGCTCAAGGAGGAAACGCCGGGCCGCCCCAAGTTTCCTTGTCCTCCGCGGGGCGCTGGCTGGGCGCAGCCCGGACCTGGGGGCACTCAAAATGGCGCGGGCAGCATCTTCAGGCCCAGCAGCATCACCGAGGTCACCACATTGAAGGTCACGCCCAGCACCGCCTGCACATAGAACACCGCCGACAGCGCCGGTGCGCCCACGCCATGCTCCACCAGCGCGGCGATGCCAAAGCACAGCAGCGTCATCACCGCCCAGCGCCGCAGGTAGGTGGGCAGCCAGCGCGCCTGGTGCCGGTTGTGCCGCCACGCTGCCGCGCGTTCGAGCAGGTTCGGCCGGTTCACGTCGCGGAACAGCCAGCCGAAGAACCAGTAGCGGTAGAGCAACTGGCGGAAGGGGGGCGGCACGAGGGGCGCGGGCTGCAAAGGCTCGGCACTGCCCCCTGCCGGGGGTGTCGTGGTGTCCATGGCAACGCTCCAGGCGAGGGCCCCATCTTGCCAACTTGCCAAGAACCTGCCGGCACCAGGGGCAGCGCGCCGCGCCAAAGCACCGGCGGTGCGCGCCCGGCCTGGGGCGCTCAGGCGTCTTCGTCGAGTTCGACACGGCACCAGCCCAGCTTGGGCCAGCCCCCGGCATGGATGTTCAGGCCATAGAGGTCGACGATCTCGAGGGTGGGCATGGGGTTCATGAGCGTGCTCCAAGCATTGAGTTGGCGAAAGGCCGGCGCGGTGGGCCGGGTGAGTTCATCGTGGCACCGCCGGGCGGTCCTCAGGGCAGGGCAATCACCAAGCCCTCGGGGCCACCCCTTGTCCGGGTGTGAACAGTGCACGCCTGACATCCCCCGCGAACACGGGGCACGTATCATCGATTGCCCTTGGATCCCCCCAACAGAGAGCCCCGCCCATGAGCTACATGCTGCTGATCATCGAGCCCGTCGGCCAGCGCCGCACCCGCACCGAAGCCGAGGGCCAGGAGGCCTACGCCAGCATGGTGCGCTTCGGCCAGGGCCTGAAGGAGCGCGGCCTGCTGCTGGCCAGCGAATCGCTGCAATCGGCCTCACAGGGCGCGCGCGTGACCGTGCGCGACGGCCGCGCCAGCATCGTCGACGGCCCCTTCGCCGAAGCCAAGGAGATGATCGGCGGCTTCTTCCTGCTCGACTGCAAGACCCGCGAAGAAGCCGTCGCCATCGCCGCCGACTGCCCGGCCGCCCAGTGGTGCACGGTGGAAGTACGCGGCCTGGGCCCCTGCTTCGACGACCACGGCTGACGACCCGCCATCATCGAAGGGTTTTCACCTAGAACCAGCCTGTCGATACCGTGTCGCCCGCTTCGTCGTGTGAATGAGGGCGCCCTGGCGGCGCCCGCCGCCCAACGGAGAAGCACCATGCGCTACATGATCATCGTCAAGGCCACCGCCGAGACCGAAGCCGAAACCGGCATCCAGGCACCCGACGAAGCCCTCATCCAGGCCATAACCGACTACCACGAGCAACTGGCCCAGGCCGGGGTGCTGCTCGACGGGTCGGGGCTCAAGCCCAGCCGCCTGGGCTGGCGCATCACCTTTGACGAGACCGGCCGCGCGGAAGACCGCCGCACCATCACCGATGGCCCTTTCGCCGAAACCAAGGAGCTCGTGGCCGGCTACACGCTGATCCAGGTGCGCTCGCGTGAGGAAGCGCTGGAATGGACGCGGCGCTTTCCCAACCCCGTGGGCCTGGGCCGCGCCGCCGAGATCGAGGTGCGCGAGCTGTACGAACTGGACGATTTCGCGCCGAGCGACGCCGTCGACCGCCTGCGCGACATCGGCGTAGGCGGCGCCTGAGCAGGCCGCACACCCCGGAGAACACCATCATGCTCCAGGCCACTGCCGAAGCCCGCTGACCACCCACCCATCAACCACCCCACGGAGCCATCACCATGACGCAGCAGATCTTCGTCAACCTCCCCGTCAAGGACCTTGAGCGCAGCAAGGCCTTCTTCACCCACCTGGGCTACAGCGTCAACCCGCAGTTCACCAACGAGCAGGCGGCCTGCATCGTGATCAGCGACACCATCTACGCCATGCTGCTGGTCGAGCCCTTCTTCCAGACCTTCACCAAGAAGCCCATCTCCGATGCCAAGGTGAGCACCGAGGTGCTGCTGTGCCTGTCGTGCGACAGCCGCGAGCAGGTGGACACGCTGGTCGCCAAGGCGTTGCAAGCCGGCGGCACGACCCCCATGGACAAGCAAGACCACGGCTTCATGTACGGCCACGGTTTCGAAGACCTGGACGGCCACCAGTGGGAACTGATGTACATGGACATGAGTGCCGCCCCGGCGCAGTTCTGAACCCAGACGTCTTCAGCCCGCGCCCGATGAGCTCACCCACGGCCACCCACCGCGCCATCGACACCGTCTGGCGCATAGAATCCGCCAAGATCATCGCCGGGGTGGCCCGCATGGTGCGGGACATCGGCCTGGCCGAGGAGCTCGCGCAGGATGCCCTGGTCAGCGCGCTGGAACACTGGCCCGCGGCCGGGGTGCCCGACAACCCGGGCGCCTGGCTGATGGCCACGGCCAAGAACAAGGCGCTCGATCGCCTGCGCCGCGACAAGTCGCTCGGCGAGAAGCTCGCGCAGATCGGCCAGGATCTGCAAGCCCAGGAGGCCCTGGTCGTGCCCGACTTCGTGGATGCGCTGGATGCCGCCCGTGCCGACCAGATCGGCGACGACCTGCTGCGCCTGATCTTCACGGCCTGCCACCCGGTGCTGTCCACCGAGGCGCGCGTGGCGCTCACGCTCAAGCTGCTGGGCGGGCTGAGCACGGCCGAGATCGCCCGCGCCTTCCTGGTGCCCGAGCCCACGGTGGCGCAGCGCATCGTGCGGGCCAAGCGCACGCTCACGGCTGCGCGGGTACCGTTCGAGCTGCCGCACGGCGATGCCCTGGGCGAGCGCCTGGCCTCGGTGCTGGAGGTGGTGTACCTGATCTTCAACGAGGGCTACACCGCCACCTCGGGCGATGACTGGATGCGCCCCGCGCTGTGCGACGAGGCCCTGCGCCTGGGGCGCATGCTCACGGGCCTGGCCCCGCAGGAACCCGAAGTGCTGGGCCTGGCGGCGCTGATGGAGTTGCAGGCCTCGCGCAGCGCCGCCCGCACCGACGCCCAGGGCCGCCCCGTGCTGCTGATGGACCAGGACCGCGCCCGCTGGGACCATCTGCTGATCCGCCGTGGTCTGGCCGCGCTGGAGCGCGCCGAGCAGCTGTGCCAGGCCCAGAGCTGTGCGCTGGGCCCCTATGCCCTGCAGGCCTCGATCGCCGCCTGCCACGCCCGTGCCACCGCGGCACCGGCCACCGACTGGGCCCGCATCGCCGCGCTGTATGACGCACTGGCGCAGACCATGCCCTCGCCCGTGATCGAGCTGAACCGGGCGGTGGCGGTCAGCATGGCCTTCGGGCCGCAGGCGGGGCTGGAGATCCTCGATGCGCTGCGTGCCAACCCGGCGCTCAAGAACTACCCCTGGCTTCCCAGCGCCCGTGGCGACATGCTGGCGCGCCTGGGTCGGCAAGAGGAGGCGCGCGCCGAGTTCGAGCGCGCGGCATCGCTCACGCTCAATGAAAGAGAGAAGACCTTGCTGCTGACACGCGCGCGGGGCGCCCTGTGACCTCGGCGCCTCCGCTCAGGACACCCACCACGACATCACCAGGAATGGTCTGTCTCCCTCGGGCAGCGACACCCGGATTTCACCGCGCCCGCACAGCGGGCCGCAGCGTTGTCCGACATATCGCACGCGCACGGCGGGCACGGCCTCGCCCTTGAGTTCGTCGCGCACCAGGGCACGGCCGTTCTCCAGCCAGTCCAGCACCACACGCTCGGCATCCGCTCCCAGCGCGCTGGCAGCCACCTCGGCGCAATCGTCCGCGCCTTTCGGGGGATCCACGGTCGACAGCAGGGCCGCCGCACGGCTGCTCTGCACCCGCTGCACGCGGTCGGCGTCCGTGCGGAGGTCTTCGGGGCGCTGCGCCGCCAGGGCCTCAAGGTCCCTGCGCGACATCACCACCTTCACGGTGTCGTAGCGCACGGCCACGCAGGGCGCCGGCATCTGGGGGCGGGCACTCACCATCCGGGACTCGTCAACGTCGGTGCCCGCCGGAGGGCGTGTCACCTCGGCATGGCTGATGGCACTGGTGGCAGTGATCATGGCAAGAGCGCAACGTGCGGCCTGGCGCATCATGTGGGGCCAGGCCCGGATCATGGTGTGCAGCGCCTGCTTGGCTGGGTTGATGGTCATGGCACCACACTCTAGCAAGCGAAGGCTGGTGCGCGGTCTCGTGGCCGTCGCCCATGGGCACCGTCGGCGCCGCGCGGGACGACAAGGCCCTGCCGCCCGTCGGGGCTCCCACGCCGTTCAGAATCCGGTGACACCATGAACCAATCCCCGCGCCACGCGGGTGAAGGGCCCCGTCGGGCGGGCCCGGCAGCACAAGGAGAACCCGTGGCCCAGACACGTCGATCGAAGCAGCCCCCCACCGCCACGTCCCCCACGGCTTCGGATCCGGCCTCGCCCCCGCGCCGGCCCATCAAGATCCCGCACGAACACATCGCCCTGGTGCTGCAGGGCGGCGGTGCGCTGGGCGCCTACCAGGGGGGCGTCTTCGAGGTCATGTCGGAAAACCTGCCACGCGAGCCGCACTGGGTGGCCGGCATCTCCATCGGCGCCATCAACGCGGCGCTGATCGCCGGCAATCCGCCCGAGCGGCGCGTGGAACGCCTGCGCGAGTTCTGGCACCGGGTGTCCTCCGGCGTGACGGGCATCTCGCCGCTGATCGACGAGCAGCGCTCGGCCTTCCACCAGTTCAGCTCGGCCTTCACGGCGGCCTTCGGCGCCAACGGCTTTTTCCGCCCGCGCCTGATCCCGCCACTGATGCAGCCCGACGGCACGCTGGAGGCCATCAGCATCTACGACACCACGCCGCTGCGCCACACGCTGGAATCGCTGATCGATTTCGATCTGATCAACGAGCGGCGCATCCGCCTGTCGCTGGGCGCGGTCAACATCCGCACCGGCAACAGCACCTACTTCGACAACACCCACCAGGTGATCGGTCCCGAGCATGTGATGGCCAGCGGCGCGCTGCCGCCGGCCTTTCCGCCGGTGAACGTCGATGGCGAGCTGTACTGGGATGGCGGCATCGTCTCGAACACGCCGCTGCAGTACGTGCTGGACCAGCACAAGACCGGCCGCCTGCTGGTGGCCCAGGTGGACCTGTTCAGCGCGCGCGGCGATGTGCCCACCACGCTGGGCGCAGCCATGGCGCGCCACAAGGAGATCATCTACTCCAGCCGCACACGCTTCAACACCGACCGCGCGGCCGAGCACCAGAAGGACCGCGCCGCGCTGCGCAAGCTGGTCGAGCGCCTGCCGCCAAAGTTTCGCGACGACCCGCTGCTGCAGCGCCTGACCGCGCGAGGTTGCGACGAGCACATCGACATCGTGCACCTGATCTACCGCCACAGCCGCTTCGAGCTCGAATCGAGCGACTACGAGTTCTCGCGCGCCACGGTGGAACAGCACTGGCAGGCCGGCCAGCAGGACATGCAGCTCACGCTGGACCACCCCGAGTGGCTCAACAAGACCGACCACGGCGAGGGCGTGACGGTGTACGACCTCACGCGCGACCACCCAGCCCTGGTGGCCAACCACCCCTGACGCTCATCAGCACCCTCATCCAGCATCAACCCCGACAAGAAAGGAAGTCACCATGCTGCTCAAGGACAAGCACGCCTTCATCACCGGATCGGCCAGCGGCATCGGCCGTGAGATCGCCGAGGTCTTTGCCCGCGAAGGCGCCAAGGTCGTCATCGCCGACCTCAACAAGGAAGCGGCCGACAAGACGGCGGCCGAATTCAAGGCCAAGGGCGGCCAGGCCCTGGGTGTGGCCGTGGACGTCACCAGCGAGGCGCAGGTCGACCAGGCCGTGCAGACCGCGATCGAGGCCTTCGGCCCGGTGGACATCCTGGTCAGCAATGCCGGCATCCAGATCGTGCACCCGCTGGAGGAGTTCGCCTTCAGCGACTGGAAGAAGATGCTGTCCATCCACCTCGATGGCGCCTTCCTGACCACGCGCGCCTGCCTCAAGAGCATGTACGCCTCGGGCCGCGGCGGCTCGGTGATCTACATGGGCTCGGTGCACAGCAAGGAGGCCTCGCTGCTCAAGGCGCCCTATGTCACGGCCAAGCATGGCCTGATCGGCCTGTGCAAGACGGTGGCCAAGGAAGGCGCCAAGCACAATGTGCGCGCCAACGTGATCTGCCCGGGCTTCGTGCGCACGCCGCTGGTCGACAAGCAGATCCCCGAGCAGGCCAAGACCCTGGGCATCAGCGAGGACGACGTCATCAAGAAGGTGATGCTCAAGGAGACGGTGGACGGCGAGTTCACCACCACCGACGACGTGGCCCAGGTGGCGCTGATGTTCGCCAGCTTCCCGAGCAATGCGCTGACAGGGCAGTCGCTGGTGGTGAGCCATGGGTGGTTCATGCAGTGATCGCGGGCCTTGGCACCGGTGTAGAGGCCATGGCGACCCGGCCCGGCCGATTCAACCGCCCACCATCTGTCGCACCTTGCCCACCAGGGTCTCCATGGGGAAGGGCTTGGTGATCATGTCCATGCCCTGCTCCAGGAAGCCGCTGGACAAGGCGGCGTTCTCGGCATAGCCGGTCATGAACAGCACTTTCAGGTCCGGCCGGCGCACGCGGGCGGCATCGGCCACCTGGCGGCCATTGAGGCCGGGCAGGCCGATGTCCGTCACCAGCAGGTCCACGCGGTCGAGCTCACGCATCAGCAGGTCCAGGCCGTTGGGGCCGTCATCGGCCTGCAAGGTGCGGTAGCCCAGCTCCTTGAGCAGATCCACCACCAGTTGGCGCACCACAGGTTCGTCCTCGATCACCAGCACGGTCTGGCCCTGCCCGGCCTCATGGGCCGGCAGGTCGCCCACCAACTCGACCTCCAGATCTTCTTCGAGCAGGTGGCGCGGCAGCAGCAGCCTGACGGTCGTGCCCTTGCCCAGCTCGCTGTCGATCTTGGCGACCCCTTCGGACTGCTGCGCAAAGCCGTAGATCATCGACAGGCCCAGGCCGGTGCCCTGCCCCAGTGGCTTGGTGGTGAAGAAGGGGTCGAAGGCCTTGGCCAGCGTGGAAGCGGACATGCCGGTGCCCGTGTCGGTCACAGCGATGCAGACGTACTGACCGGGCCGCACATCAAGCGAGCGGTCAGGCTGGCTGGCGGTGATGTCGGTGTTGTTGGTCTCGATGGTGAGCAGCCCGCCCTCCGGCATGGCGTCCCGCGCGTTGATGCACAGGTTGAGGATCGCGTTCTCGAGCTGGTTGGGATCGCACAGCGTGGTCCACAGCTCGGGGTTCAGGTCCAGCTTCAGGCGCACGCGCTCGCCCAGGGTGCGGCGCAACAGGTCTTCCATGGACAGCACCAGCGGGTTGACCTGCGTGGATTTGGGCGCCAGTGGCTGGCGTCGCGAGAACGCCAGCAGGCGGTGGGTGAGCGCGGCCGCGCGGTTGGCCGAGCTCATGCCTGCGGTCAGGGGCCGTTCCAGTTCGCTGATACGCCCCTGCTCGACAAAGCGCCGGATCACGCTGAAGGCGCCGGTGATGCCCTGCAGCAGGTTGTTGAAATCATGGGCGATGCCGCCGGTGAGCTGGCCCACGGCCTCCATTTTTTGCGACTGGCGCAGCGCTTCCTGGGCCTCCTGCAGCTGGGCCTGGTGCTCGCGCTCGGCCGTCACGTCGCGCCCGCTGCCGACAATCAATGTGCGCTCGGGCTCGGGCGCCAGCGTCCAGGAGATCCAGCGCCACTGGCCGTCGCTGGTGCGCATGCGGTTGTCCAGGCTGACGGGGCGTCCATGCTCGGCCATGTGGGCCAGGGCCTTGCCCACCATGTCCTGGTCTTGCGGGTGCACCAGGGCGGTGTAACCCATGGCCATCAACTCGGCGGGCTCGAAGCCCAGCAGTCGCGTCCACGATGGCGACAGGCGGATGGGCCGGCCCTCCGGGTCAGCGATCACCAGCAGGTCTTCGCTGAGGTCCCAGACGCGGTCGCGTTCGCGGGTGCGCTCCTCCACGCGCGCCTCCAGGTCCTCCTTGGCCTTCTGCGCATCCTGGAACAGGCGGGCGTTGTCGATCGCGATGGCAGCCTGCGCGGCCAGGCTGCTCACGATGGGCTCGCTGCGCTCGGTGAACACGCCGGCATCGGGGTGGCCCAGGAACAGCCCGCCGATGACGCTGCCCGAGCGCGAGACCACGGGCACCGCCAGGTAGCTGCGCACGGGCAGATGCCCCTTGGGAAGCCCCTTGTGCGGCGGATTCTGCCCATAACGGGGGTCACGGGTGATGTCGTCCGAGCGCACGACACCTTCGCCATTGAAGGTGGGGGCAAACACCTTGGTGTTGCGCGGCATGCCGAAGTGGAAGTCCTGCGCCTTGGCGCCTGCCAGGGCGTAGAGCATGTAGCTGCCGCCCGTCTCGTCGGCCACGTTGTAGAAGAAGGCGCCGAACCGGGCCCCCGTGAGCTCGGTGCCCACATCCACGGCCCGCTGCACCAGCGTGGCCAGGGACAGGTCGGAGGCCAGCCCCGCGCCGAAGCGGTTGAGCGTCTCGAGCATGTGGCGCTCTTCGCGCAGGGCTTCTTCGGCGCGCACGCGCTCGACCGCGTCCCAGGTGCGGGCCGCCACCTCCTCGACCAGGGCAATGTCGTCACGGCTCCATCGGCGGGGCTCGCGGTAGCACACGCAGAAGGCACCCTGCCAGTGGCCGTTGCGCAACAGGGGCACGGCGATCAGGCCGCGCACCAGGAAATCGCCCAGGGCCGAACCGGCATTCTCGTCCTCGCCGGCCGCGTCGACGTAGTGGGCCGTGCGGCCCTGGCGCAGCTTCGCGGCCACGCCATCACCGATCGCAGCGAGCGGCATGGCGCAGGGCAGCTGTGGAACGCCCACGACGTAGTCCGTCTCCCGCGTCATCACGCCGTCGGCCTCGCTCACCTTCCAGTAACCCACGCGGCTGGCGCCCAGGTGCAGGCAGACTGCCTCGACGGCCGTGTCCATGATGGCGCGCGGCTCGTTGACCAGGCGCATGCGGTCGGCCAGCCCCAGCAGGAAGGCATGGCGCGCCTGCGCCGCCTTGCGCGCGGTGATGTCGATGGCCGTGCCGACGGCACGCACGCAGCGCCCCGCCGTGTCGAAGATGCCCTTGCCCTTGGCCGCCACCCAGCGCACCACGCCATCCTCCTTGCCGATGGTGCGGTACTCGACGTCGTACACGCTGCGTTGCACCGGATCCAGTGCAGACTTGAAGGCCTCCATGGTGGCCGGCAGGTCGTCCGGATGCAGGCAGGCATAGAAATCGGCCATCGACACGGGCTGCCCCGCGCTGATGCCGAACATGGCTCGGGTGCGGTCGGTCCAGGTCAGTTGGTCGGCGGCGATGTCCAGGTCCCAGGTGCCGATCTCGGCCGCGTCGGTGGCCAGCTCCAGGATCTCGCGGCGCAGCAGGGCGTTGCGCACCTCGGTGCGGTCGCGCAGCACCTTCACGAAGCCGATGACCTGGTCGTCGTCGTTGCGCAGCGGTGTCATCTGGCCCGAGGCCCAGAAGCGGGTGCCGTCGCGCCGCACGCGCCAGCTCTCGTCCTGCGCGAAGCCCTTGTCCAGCGCCATGGCGCGTTCCCGCTCGATGCGCTGGTCGGCCACGTCCTCGGGGGTGAAGAAGCGGTGCACGGTCTGCCCCAGCATCTCGTCTTCCGTCCAGCCCAGCACGCGCGTGGCGCCCTCGTTCCAGCTGGTGACCAGGCCGTTCAGGTCCAGGCTGATGACGGCGTAGTCGGTGGCGCTGTTGAGGATCTGGCGGTGACGGGCCTCGGCCTCGCGCAATGCCCTCTCGGTGAAGACATCGTGGCGGGGCGAAAGATCCTGTCGGGAGCGGCTGTCGCTCAAGGGCACACCTGTGGTTCGCTGGACATGGGGAGGCTGCGCCAGAGGATACAGGGTTTCACGGCCGCGAGTACCCGGCCATCCCGCGCAGGCGGCGCGCACCGGCCCCGATTCTGTCGTCCAATACGGACCATGGAACACCCCGACGATGACACGGCGCGGCGCCTGACCGCCCTGGAGATCAAGGCCGCCTTCACCGAAGACCTGGTAGACAACCTCAACGAGGTGATCGTGCGCCAGCAGCAGCAGATCGACCTGCTGGTCCGTGAAGTGACGGATCTGCGCCGCCAAGGCAGCGAAGACGGTGGCGGCGCCACGTTCCGCAGCCTGCGCGACGAGCTGCCGCCGCATTACTGACGGCCTGCGCGGCGGGACAGCACTCGGCCGCCACACGCCGGGCCAAGCGGCTCAAGTTGCATGGCCGCCCTGCCGATAGCCGGGTGTTGCACCATGCGCTTCGCGCCAGGAGACGGTTTTGGCCGCAGTCCTCCCAGTCATCGGACACCCGTCGGCGTCGCCGGCACCGTCCCCCACCCATGCCCAGACGGCACCTGCCCGCCGGTCGCTGCGCGGCCTGTCGCTCAACGCCAAGCTGTGCCTGGCCGCGTCGGCCTGCACCATCGCCAGCCTGCTGGTGACCGGCGTGGCCGTCGGGTTGCAGAGCAGCCGCGTGGCCGAGGACTCGGCCCGCCAGAGCGTGCGCGCCACCGGCCAGTACGCTGCCAGCCAGGTCCAGTCCGACCTGCAGGCCACCTTCAAGTCCATCGCCGCGCTGGCCACGGCGCTGCAGGTGGCGCGGGATGCCGACAACCCGCCGCCGCGCCCCCAGCTGGACAGCACGCTCAGGCGCCTGCTGGAACAGCACGGCCCCTGGCTGGCCGCCTACTCCCTGTGGGAGCCCAACGCCCTGGATGGCAAGGACGCCGAGCACATCAGCAAAGGCCCGCAGGACGACGCCACCGGCCGCTTCGTGTCCTACTGGAACCGAGGCAGCGGCGACATCAAGGTCGAGCCGCTGGTGGACTACGAAAAAGCTGGCGCCAACGACTGGTACGACATCCCCCGCCGCACGGGCAAGGCCACGCTGGTCGAGCCCTACCTCTACAAGGTAGGCGGCAAGGACATGCTGATCACCTCGCTGGTCACGCCCATGCAAGTGAACGGCCAGTTCGTCGGTATCGTGGGCGTGGACCTGCTGCTCGACGGCCTGCAGAAGAAGATGGCCGACATCAAGAGCCTGGACGGCGCCGAGGTGCAACTGATCTCGGCCGGCGGCAAGTACGTGAGCCACCCGGATGCGAAGAAGATCGGGGCCGATGCCTCGGACCTCTCGCCCGAGGCGCTACAGGCCGTGCGCCAGGGGCAGCCCTTCGAGTACACCGACAGCACCGGCCATGTGCGCGTGCTGACGCCCGTGCGCGCGGACCCCGACGCCCAGCCCTGGGCCCTGTGCATCCACTACACCGAGGCAGCAGCCCAGGCGCCCGCCCGCGCAATGATGGCGCTGGTGGCGGGCATCGCCGTGCTGTGCGCCGTGCTGGCCGTGGGCGCCCTGCTGACGGTGGTCACCCGCCTGACCCGTCCCGTGCGCGAACTGGCCACCACCATGGACGCCCTGGCTGGCGGCCAGAGCAACCTGCGCGTGCAACTGCCCGTGCGCGGCAGCGACGAGCTGGCCCGCATCTCTCAGTCGTTCAACCAGTTCGTGGCCAAGCTGCGGGGCGCCTTCGAGGATGTGCGCAACACCAGCGGTGCGGTCGATGGGGCCGCCGGCGAGATCTCGGTGGGCAACAGCGACCTGTCGGCCCGCACCGAGCAGCAGGCCAGCAACCTGGAGGAGATCTCCGCCTCCATGGTGCAGCTCTCGCAGGGGGTGCAGAACAGCGCGCAGACCGCCCGCCAGGCCGACACGCTGTCGCGCCAGGCCGGCGAGACGGCCGAACGCAGCCAAAGCGTGATGCAGGACGCCATCAGGGCGATGGAAGAGGTGGGCGATTCCAGCAAGCGCATCGCCGACATCACCGCGGTGATCGACGGGATCGCCTTCCAGACCAACATCCTGGCACTGAACGCCGCGGTGGAAGCGGCACGTGCTGGCGAGCAGGGCCGCGGTTTCGCGGTCGTGGCCTCAGAGGTGCGCACGCTGGCGCAGCGCGCCGGCACGGCCGCCAAGGACATCAAGTCGCTGATCGGTGAATCGTCGGCCCGCGTCGAGGTGGGTACCGAGCGCATCAAGGTCTCTGGCAGCGCACTGGCCGAGCTGGTCACTGTGGTCAACGAGGTCTCGGGCCTGATCAACACCATCAGCCACTCCAGCGTGGAGCAGGCCCAGGGCATCGCGCACGTGGAGGTGGCCATCGGCCAACTCGACAGCATGACACAGCAGAACGCAGCGCTGGTGGAAGAGGCCGCCGCCGCGGCTGATTCGCTCAAGCAGCAGACACAGCGCCTGACCGGCACGCTGGCCGAGTTCATCTGACCCTGGCGGACGCGTCTTTCTCAGGCGCGCGGGTCAGGAAGACGCGGCCAGCTCCCGCAGGTCCGCCACCGCCTCCGCCCCGAAATGGCCCGACAGCAGGTGCGCCACCAGCTTGTGGGCCACCTGCGGGGGCGATTCCAGCAGGCCTTCGCGCTTCATCGCCTCGAAGCGCTCACGCAGCGGAAAGTCGTCCTCGCCGGCCGCTCGGATGTCGGCCTGCATGTCGGTGTCGATCACGCCTGGCGCCACGCTGCTGATCAGCAGACCGGGCACCCCATCGATCTGGCTTGCGCGCGCGTGCATGTCCAGCGCGGCCTTGGCGGCGCAGTACACGCTCCAGCCCGCATAGGGCTTGCGGCCGGCACCGCTGGAGACATGCAGCACCCGACGCTGGACCGTGTCGCCGGTGCACGCCACCACGGCATTGACCAGCAGCAGCGGCGCCGTCACGTTCAGCGAGATGGCCAGGGCCAGTTGCACCCCATCCAGACCACCGGCCGCGCCCATGGGCTGCACCACACCCGCGTTGTTGACCACCAGCACGCGTTCGGCCCCTTCGGTGAAGCGCGCCAGCGCCCCGGTCTGCAGCCAGGCGTGCAGGTGCGCCGTGTCAGACAGGTTCAGCGCAGTCTGCTGCAGCAGGCCCGGATAGCGGGCGGCAAGGGCGTCGTTCGTGGCGCGCGACAGGCCGAGCACGGCGATGCCACGGCTCAGCAGATCGGCCGCGATGGCCTCGCCCAGGCCACGGCTGTGGCCGGTGACGATGGCTTTGGTGGTGGCTGGCGTGCTCATCGGGCGCGCAAGGCGGTTGTGGCGATGTGGCCGATTCTGCGCCACCCACCGCCATCGCCGCGCCACGCCATCCCTCGAAACCTCGACTTCGGCAGGGCGATGGCGCTGTCCGCCGCGCTCAGGCCTGGCCCAACTGCGCGCGCAGTGCCGCCACCTGCTGGCGCAGGGCCTCGTTCTCGGCCGTCAGATCGGCCACGCGCAGGCGCAGGGTGGCCAGTTCGTCGTTCACCGCCACGTCGGCCTCCGAGGCCTGGGCAGGCACCTCGTCCTTGGGCTTGCGCTTGGCCTCGCGCACGCGCTTGGCCGCCTGCTTGAGCTCGTCGGCACCGGCCGTGGCTGCCGCCACCTGCTCCTCGGCCGGCAGGCTGGCCACCGCGGCCGCGGCGTTGATGGAGATCGTGCCCGCACGCACCGCTGCCACCACCTCAGGCGCGGCCTGCTTCTGGATCTTCTCGATCATTACCACTTGGTTGCTGCTCAGGCGCGCAGCCCGGGCGATGGCCTCGCGGCTGTTGAGCGAGGGCGCCGGGGGCACGTCCACGGCGGACGCCTGACTGCGCTCAGGCGCCATGGCCGCGCCCTCTGCTGCGGCATCCCAGGGTGCAGCGCCGGCATCGGCCGGATCGGCCTGGGCAACCTGCGGTGGCGGCAAGGCCTGCTCATCGGGCACCTGCGCACGGCGCTCGGCCAGGATCTCCTTCTTGCGCAGCGCCAGCACGCCCCGCTGGAAATCGGACACGCTGCGCCGCCCCAGGTGCTGGTCGATCATCCACAGGTGCACGTCGTCCATCGACTTGAAGCGCGTGTTCTGCACGGTCTGGAAGGGCAGGCCGTGCTTGGTGCAGATGCCATAGCGGTTGTGGCCGTCCACCAGCATATCGCCCCACAGCACCAGTGCGTCGCGGCAGCCTTCGGCCAGGATGCTGCGCTCCAGCGCGTCGTGCTCGTCCGGGGTCAGGGGATCGATGTAGGCTTTGAGTTCTTCGTTGATGACGATGTTCATGGCACGGACCGCAGGCAGGGCAGGCAAGGAGGGGCGGGGCGCATTCTAAAAGGCTCAGTCCTCGTCACGCGGGCCCACCCAGAGGCGGTGGGGGCCGGCGCCCTGCTCGCCCAGCCGGTCCAGCGGATTGCGCAACCGGCAGCGGTCGATCGACAGACAACCGCAGCCGATGCAGTCGTCCAGCGTGTCGCGCAGGCGCTTGAGCTGGGCCATGCGCTCGTCCAGCTCGGTGCGCCAGGTGCTGGACAGGCGCTCCCAATCGGCCCGCGTGGGCGCCGCCGTGGCCGGCAGGGTGGACAACGCAGCCTGGATGTCCGCCAGCGAGATGCCCACGCGCTGCGCCACGCGGATGAAGCTCACGCGCCGCAGCACGTCGCGCGCATAGCGGCGCTGGTTGCCCCCGGTGCGGTGGCTGTGAATCAGCCCGCGCGATTCGTAGAAGTGCAAGGTGGACACTGGCACGCCGCTGCGGCGCGCCACCTCGCCCACCGACAGATGCGCCGAAAAGCCCAGGTCTTCCAGCGTGATGTCCTTGCTCGCCATGCGCCCTCCAACAACCACTTGACCTCAACTTTACTTGAGGTTTCAGACTCGTGTCCGGCCCATGGCGTCCCATGGCCCGTACCGAGAAATCCCATGAACCGAGACCTTTTCATGGCCGCGCCGGACACGCTTGCCGACGCTGTCCAGGCCCCGTTCCAGCCCGCCGTGCTGCGCGTGGACAAATTCACCGTGCCACCGGCGTCACTGCGCCCTTTTCTCAACCGCATGAAGCGCACGCAGCGTACCCTGCGCACGCTGGACGGCTGCCTGCGCGCCATGCTGCTCACGCAGACTGGCGGCACCAGCGCCTTCAACGTGGTCGCGCTGGTGGAATGGGCCGATGCCGCCTCGCTCGATGCAGCCCAGGCCTTCATGCGCCGGCGTTTCGATGAGATCGGCTTCGATCCCGCCGCCTTCGCACAGGGCCTGGGCGTTCAGGCCGATCTCGGCTTCTACCAACCTGCGTGAATCGCGCTGAACGCTGCTGAATGGCCTACCCCATCCGGGGGGGTGGACGGCGCGAGCCCCTGGGCGGAAGATCCCCTCGCATGTACCCTGGCGAACGCTTCAACAGCTTCACCCACCTGGCCGGCGCCCTGCTGGCGATGGTGGGCTCGGCCGCGCTGGTGGCGCAGGCGATTCGCACAGGCGATGCCTGGAAGATCGTCGGCGTGAGCGTGTTCGGCCTGAGCATGGTGCTGCTGTACGCGGCCTCCACCCTGTACCACAGCCTGCGCGGGCCGGCCAAGCAGGTCTGGGCCAAGGTGGACCATTGCGCCATCTACCTGCTGATCGCCGGCACCTACACGCCTTTCTCGCTGATCGCGCTGGAGGGCACCTGGCGCTGGACCATGCTGGCCGCCATCTGGGCACTGGCGCTGCTGGGCATCGCCAAGGAACTGTGGCTGGGGCGCGAGCGCATCCCTTCGGTGCCGCTGTACCTGGCCATGGGCTGGCTGGGCATCACTGCCGTGGTGCCGCTGGCGCGGCGCCTGTCCGAGCAGGGGCTGATGTGGCTGCTGCTGGGTGGCGCGCTCTACACCGTGGGCGTGCTGTTCTACGCCATGGACGGCCGCTGGCGCCATTCACATGGCGTGTGGCACCTGTTCGTGCTTGGCGGCACCACCAGCCACTACGTGACAGTGATGCGCTTTTTGGTGTGACACAGGCGCAGCGCCGGCTCACACCGGCCGCGCCGGCACGCCATGGGCACCGAACCAGTGCACCCGGGAGCCATCGCACGACAGCGCGTACACCGGCTGAATCAGCTGATGGTGCAGCAACTCCTCCACCATGTCCGCCATGGTCTGCAAGGAGACATCCTCCTCCAGCAGGGCCAGCAGATCGGCCAGCGGCGTGTACCCCGTCATCATCAGCAGCAGACGCTGGGCCTCCCCGCTCAGGCCGTTGTCCTTTCTGAGTGCCACCAGGCGCCCCCGATCGGTGCGCTCGAACACCGTGTCAGACAAGGGCATGTCGTCAGGGGCGTGCATCGTGTCCATGGGCACCTCACAGGGTTGCGCGCAGCCGGTCAGGCCGCGAAGGGACAGACAAGGCCGGCTCGTGGCCGACACGGACGGTTTCACTGTAATCAAGATCGATGCCAGCCTGTGTAAAGGCCTGCAAGCCCGAGCACCCAGCATGCCCAAGGGTTGACGCGCCTGAAAAAGGGATTTCGTGCACCGAGGCGGCACAAAATAGGTACAGGCTGCTAAAATGAAAGTGGTGCCTACTGCGGCCAACCCGCATCCATCGGGTGGCCAGCCCCCGGACGGCGCGACCGCGCGGCCTTCGGCTGCGACCGGTTCTCCGCCTGGGTCGCCTCCGATTTTGCGGCCTCCCGGCACCCGCCCAGCGTCGGCTTTCTCGCCCATGCCCAGCGCCCTGCCCGCAACCGGGGCGTTCGTCATGGGTGTGTGACCGGCCTTCCACGCTCAACACACTGAAGGAAACTGAATGGCCAAGGAAGAATTGATCGAGATGTCCGGTGTCGTCGAAGAGGTCCTGCCCGATTCGCGCTACCTGGTCCAGCTCGACAACGGCCACAAGCTGATCGCCTACAGCGCTGGCAAGATGCGCAAGAACCACATCCGCATCCTGGCGGGCGACAACGTCTCGCTCGAACTGTCGCCCTACGACCTGACCAAGGGCCGGATCACGTTCCGCCATCTGGCACCGTCGGCCCGTGGCCCGGGACCTGCGCCGCGCCGCCGCTGATCGGCCCGCCTGGGCTTGTGGGGCGCCTGTCCCGCGCCCACCTCTGTTTGTCGACGCTTCAGCCGGCCACGCCGGCACGCTCCAGCATCGCGTGCAGCAGCACGTTGCAGCCGGCTTCCAGGTGCTCGGCCTTGGCATCCTCGATCTCGTTGTGGCTGATGCCATCCTTGCACGGGACGAAAATCATCCCGGCCGGTGCCAGACGCGCCACGTAGACGGCATCGTGCCCCGCCCCCGACACGGTGGTTATGTTCGAGTAGCCCAGGGCCTGTGTCGCCTTGCGCACCGCCGCCACGCAGCCGGCCTCGAAAGGCACGGCCGGGTAATGCGAAACCTCCTGCACCTCCACGCTCAGGCCTGACTGCGCCGCCACCTGCGCGCAATAGGCCCGGATCTCCGCGTCCATCTGGTCCAGCAACTCGTTGCTGACGTTGCGCAGGTCCATCGAGAACTTCACGCGACCCGGGATCACGTTGCGGCTGTTGGGGTGCACCTGCACCATGCCGACGGTGCCACGCCCATGCGGCTGGTGGCGCATGGCCA
The DNA here is from genome assembly GCA_002339015.1 of Burkholderiales bacterium UBA1834. Lineage (GTDB taxonomy): Bacteria > Pseudomonadota > Gammaproteobacteria > Burkholderiales > Burkholderiaceae_C > Aquabacterium. Next base: position 1,346 of record DDJC01000084.1, on the reverse strand, counting down.
CGGCCACCACCTCCTGCATGATCTTCGTGGCCACCTGCAGCGCATCTTGCCGCAGGCCCATGGGCGTCGGCCCGGCGTGGGCTTCCATGCCGGTCACGGTGCAGTCGTACCAGCGGATGCCCAGCACGGCCTCGACCACGCCGATGGTGGTGTCGTGGTCCTCCAGCACGGGGCCCTGCTCGATGTGGGCCTCGAAGTAGGCGCCCACGGGGTGATCGCCCGGCACCTGGTCGCCCACGTAGCCGATGCGGCTGAGCTCATCTTTCACCGTCTTGCCATCGGCATCCCGGGCGGCGTAGGCCGTCTCCAGACTGAAGGCCTTGGCGAACACGCCGGAGCCCATCATCACGGGCACGAAGCGCGAGCCTTCCTCGTTCGTCCAGAAGGCGACCTCGATGGGCGCCTCGGTGCGGATGCCTCGGTCATTGAGCGTGCGCACCACCTCCAGGCCGGCCAGCACGCCGTAGTTGCCGTCGAACTTGCCGCCGGTAGGTTGGGTGTCGATGTGGCTGCCGGTCATGATGGGCGGCAGTGCATCGTTGATCCCGGCACGGCGCATGAAGACGTTGCCGATCTGGTCGATGGTGATGACCATACCGGCATCGCGCGCCCATTGCACGACCAGGTCGCGGCCCATCCTGTCCAGCTCGGTCAGGGCCAGACGGCACACGCCACCCTTGGGCGTTGCGCCGATTTCGGCCAGGGTCATCAGCGATTGCCACAGGCGTGAGCCATTGACGCGCAGCGTGCTCACGTCGACCGGGGTGGCGGGGGCTTCGAGCGTGCTCATGTCGATCTCCTTTTGGCGTGGTCCAGGTGCAATGGCTCAGGCTGCCATCGCGCGGTGCACCGAACTGGGCGCCGACAGCGCCGCCTTGCGCGACAGCGCGTCGAACACGGGCCCGAAGGCCGGGCGTTTTACATAGCGGCCCTGCCCCGGCTCCACGCGCAGATCGCCCTGCGCGAAGACCAGCCGACCATGGCTCAGCGTGTGCGAAGCCACACCCGTCACCGCGCGCCCTTCGAAGATGTTGAAATCGTTCTTCGAGAACTGCGTGGCGGCCGAGAGCCGCTTGGTGGCCGCCGGGTCCCACACCACCAGATCCGCATCGGCGCCCACGGCCACGCAGCCCTTGCGCGGGTAGATGTTGAACAGCTTGGCCGTGTTGGCGGATGTGATGGCGACGAACTCGCTGGGCGTGAGCTTGCCGGTGTTCACGCCCGCGTCCCAGACCACGCTCAGGCGCTCTTCCACGCCACCACAGCCGTTGGGGATCTTGCTGAAATCGAGCCGGCCGGCGGCCTTTTGCGCCGCGCAGAAGGTGCAGTGGTCGGTGGCGGTGGTA
>DDJC01000015.1 GCA_002339015.1 Burkholderiales bacterium UBA1834 | reverse complement strand
AAGGTGCCGTACTGCCTGCGCGCCAGTGAAGAGATCAAGATCTACGAGAAGCTGGTGCGCGGCTCGTCGCTGAGCCAGGCGCCGTGCGCCCCGGGCACGCTGAAGATGATGAGCCAGTTCGCCATCCTCACGCGCCTGAAGGAGCCGGAGAACTCCAGCATCTTCAGCAAGATGCAGGTCTACGATGGCGAGAACCTGAAGGACACGGACCCCAAGGCCAAGTCCATCCAGGAGTACCGCGACTACGCGGGCGTCGATGAAGGCATGAGCGGCATCTCCACCCGCTTCGCCTTCAAGATCATCTCCAAGGTGTTCAACTTTGACAGCGCCGAGGTGGCGGCCAACCCCGTGCACCTGATGTACGTGCTGGAGCAGCAGATCGAGCGCGAGCAGTTTCCGGCGGAGCTGGAGCAAAAGTACATCGCCTACATCAAGGAGATGCTGGCACCGCGCTATGCCGAATTCATCGGCAAGGAGATCCAGACGGCCTACCTGGAGAGCTACTCCGAGTACGGCCAGAACATCTTCGACCGCTACGTGACCTACGCCGACTACTGGATCCAGGACCAGGAGTACCGTGACACCGACACTGGCGAGATCTTCGACCGCAGCTCGCTCAACGCCGAGCTCGAGAAGATCGAGAAGCCGGCCGGCATCGCCAACCCGAAGGATTTCCGCAACGAGATCGTCAACTTCGTGCTGCGTGCCCGGGCCAACAACGGCGGCAAGAACCCGCTGTGGACCAGCTACGAGAAGCTGCGCACGGTGATCGAGAAGAAGATGTTCAGCAACACCGAAGAGCTGCTGCCGGTCATCAGCTTCAACGCGAAGGCCAGCGCCGACGAGGTCAAGAAGCACGAAGACTTCGTCAACCGCATGGTCCAGAAGGGCTACACCGCCAAGCAGGTTCGCCTGCTGTGCGAATGGTACTTGCGCGTGCGCAAGTCGTCGTGATGACCTGGATGGGAGACCTATGCGGCAAGGTGCAGCAGAGCAGACGACAGGCCCGCTGACGGGCCGTCCCTGGCCGGGCAGACCCCTCGCGAGAAGTCATTGCCCAGGGTTGTTCACGGGCAGGGGGCGCACATGACCATGCAGCACATCATCGACCGGCGGCTGGCTGGCAAGAACAAGTCCATCGGCAACCGTGAGCGCTTCCTGCGCCGCTACAAGGTGCAGGTGCGCGAGGCGGTGCAGCGGGCCATCAATGGCCGCAGCATCCGCGACATCGAGAAGGGCGAGGACATCACGATTCCCAAACGGGACTTGTCCGAGCCGGTCTTCGGCCATGGCCAGGGCGGCATCCGCGACATGGTGCACCCAGGCAACCGCGAATACGTGCGCGGCGACCGCATCGAGCGGCCCCAGGGCGGCGGCGGGCAGGGCGGCGGCGGCAGCCAGGCCAGCGAGGATGGTGAAGGCGAGGACGACTTCGTCTTCTCGCTGAGCAAGGAAGAGTTCATGCAGGTCTTTTTCGAGGACCTGGCCTTGCCCAATCTGGTGCGCACCGCGCTGGCCGAGGTGCCGGAGTGGAAGAGCCAGCGCGCCGGTTTCTCCAGCGATGGCACGCCCAACAACCTGCACGTGGTGCGCTCCATGCGCGGCGCTTTGGGCCGGCGGATTGCGCTGGGTGCCTCGTCGCGCCACGAGATCCGCGAACTCGAAGAGCGGTTGGCGCAACTGCGCCAGCTCGCGGATGATGGGGGCGCGGCCCTGGCGCTCGACCATGCCCACGAGATCGAACAGATCGAGGACCGTCTGCAGCACCTGCGGGGCCGCATGCTGGGCATCCCTTTCCTGGACCCGATCGATCTGCGTTTCCGCAGCCGCATCAAGGTGCCTGTGCCCACCACCAAGGCCGTGATGTTCTGTGTGATGGACGTGTCCGGCTCGATGGACGAGCAGCGCAAGGAACTGTCCAAGCGCTTCTTCATCCTGCTGTACCTGTTCCTCACAAGGCACTACGACCACATCGAGCTGGTCTTCATCCGCCATCACACCCAGGCTCAGGAGGTGACGGAAGACGAGTTTTTCCACGCCACCGAGACCGGCGGCACCGTGGTCTCCAGCGCGCTGGTGCTGCTCGATGAGGTGATCCAGGCACGCTACCCGACCAGCGAGTGGAACCTGTACGTGGCCCAGGCCAGCGACGGCGACAACTGGCACCACGATTCCAGCCGCTGCAGCCAGATCCTGGAAGACAAGATCCTGCCGCTGGTGCGCTACTACGCTTACGTTCAAGTGGCGCAGACCGAGCAGAACCTGTGGGACGAATACCTGGCCCTGGCCGAGCGTCACAAGCACTTCGCGATGCGCAAGGTGCTGGACGCGGCGCAGATCTACCCGGTGTTCCGCGAGCTGTTCAAGAAGGAAGGGGTGGAAGCATGAATGCCCAACTTCAAGGTCACCAGCTGCCAAGCCCTTCCGACTGGACCTTCGAGCTGATCCACGATTACCACACGGTAATTCGGCAGACGGCGGAGAGCTTCAAGCTCGACACCTATCCCAACCAACTCGAGATCATCACCGCCGAGCAGATGATGGACGCCTACGCCAGCGTCGGCATGCCAGTGAACTACCGGCATTGGTCCTACGGCAAGGAGTTCATTGCCACGGAGAAGAACTACCGCCGCGGCTACATGGGCCTGGCCTACGAGATCGTCATCAACTCCAACCCCTGCATCAGCTACCTGATGGAGGAAAACACCATGGCCATGCAGGCCCTGGTGATCGCGCACGCGGCCTACGGGCACAACAGCTTCTTCAAGGGCAACTACCTGTTCCGCATGTGGACGGATGCGGGCTCCATCATTGATTATCTGGTCTACGCCAAGAACTATGTGGCGCAGTGCGAGGAGCGCTACGGCGTCGATCTGGTCGAAGAAACGCTCGATTCCTGCCACGCGCTGATGAACCACGGAGTGGACCGCTACCGCCGCCCGAGCAAGCTGTCGCTCGACAAAGAACTGGCCCGCCGCGAAGAGCGCGAGGCCTACCTGCAGCAGCAGGTCAACGACCTGTGGCGCACATTGCCGCGCCGTGTAGACCGCCCGGAAGAAGAGGCTGTGCGACGCTTCCCGGCCGAACCGCAGGAGAACCTGCTGTACTTCATCGAGAAGCACGCGCCGCTGCTGGAGCCCTGGCAACGAGAGATCGTGCGCATCGTGCGCAAGGTGGCGCAGTACTTCTACCCGCAGCGCCAGACGCAGGTGATGAACGAGGGCTGGGCCACCTTCTGGCACTACACCCTTCTTAACACGATGTACGACAAAGGCTACCTGGCCGATGGGATCATGCTGGAGTGGCTGCAGTCGCACACCAACGTGGTGTTCCAGCCGCCAGTGGGGCACCGCGCCTACAGCGGCCTCAACCCGTATGCGCTGGGCTTTGCGATGTACACCGACCTCAAGCGCATCTGCGAGAAGCCGACCGACGAAGACCGCCACTGGTTCCCGGAGTTTGCCGGCTCGGCCGAAGGCGCCGCACCGGGCGACCATGCCTGGCTCAAGACCCTGGATTACGCCATGCGCAATTTCAAGGACGAGAGTTTCGTAGGGCAGTTCCTGTCGCCCAAGGTGATGCGGGACTTCCGACTGTTCGCCATCCACGATGACGAGGACGATTCCGAGCTGGAGGTGTCCGCCATCCATGATGAAGCCGGTTATCGCAACCTGCGCGAGGCTTTGTCACGCCAGTACGACCTGGGTTCGCGCGAGCCCAACATCCAGGTCTGGAGCGTGAACCTGCGGGGTGACCGCTCGCTCACCCTGCGGCATACCCAGCACAACAACCGTCCGCTGGCCGATGGCACCCGAGAGGTGCTCAAGCATGTGGCGCGCTTGTGGGGTTTTCCGGTGCACATGGAAAGCGTGGACCCGCAGGGGCATGTCCGCCAGCAGTGGACGGTGGTGCCGTCCACCATGGATTGAGCGGCTGAGCGCTTTGCGGCCCATCGTGGGCAAAGCGGGGTGTGAGCAGGGGCAACGGGCGGCAGCAAGGCCGCCCGTTGCCATTTCAGCTGCTGCTGCCCGGGGCAGAGCGGGCCAGCCCTTCTCTGCCCCGGAATGCGGTGTGACAGTTTGATGACTTTTTTTCAGATTTTCTTCAAGTTCCACCAGGCTTGACCGAAAAACCCTCTGACTTTTCCGGTCAGTGTCAGGGGCCATCGGCAGTCGGGGGACGATGCCGGGGCCAGGACACGCAGAACCACAAGACCTCGTCCCCACTTCGCACTGGAGAACCTCTGATGAGAAATCGAATCCGCCTGTCCAAGGCAGCCTCTAGCGTGGGAGCCGCCGTACTGGCCCTGCTGGGCGTTCAGGCCCACTCGGCCGAAGGTATCCAGTACAGGTTCAGCGGATACGGTACCTTGGCAGGCACCGTGACGGACCAGAGCGACCGCGAGTTCCGCTCATCGATGAACCAGTCCAAGGGGGTATCCGACAAGCTGGACCTGGGGGCCGACAGCCGGCTGGGTCTGCAGGGCGTCGTTGATTTCGGCTCGGGTTTTACCGTGGTGGGGCAGGCTCTGGCCCAGCGTCGCCGCCATGACGGCGATGAGAAGTCCAACCGTGATTTCGATATCGGGCTGGAGTGGCTGTTCGCCCAGTATTCGCCCACTTCGAACCTGGATCTGCGCCTGGGCCGCGTCGTGCTGCCTGCCTTCATGATCTCGGATTCCCGCAACGTCGGTTACGCCCAGCCCTGGCTGCGCGCGCCGCTGGACGTGTACGCCCAAATGCCGCTGAGCTACTTGGATGGCGTGCAGGTCAACTGGCGCATTCCCATGGGCGCGGCCATCATCACGCTGCAGCCCAGCTACGGCACCTCGCACTCGAACATCAGCAGCGGCGCCGTGGTGATCGATGCCGACGCCAAGCCCGTCTACAGCCTGAATGCGACGCTGGAGTGGGGTGACTGGCTGGCCCGCGTGAGCCAGATGCGCGGCACAACCGCCATCGACAACGTGTCGATCAGCCCGTTCCTGCCCGCGCTCAACTACGACATGAAGGACAAGTTCACCAGCGCTGGCGTTCAATACGACAACGGCACGGCCGTGGTGATGGGTGAGTTCGCCCAGCGCCGCCAGAACGATGTGCAATTGCTCGGCCGCCCCTTGGCTGAAACGGATTCGTGGTACCTGGCCGGCGGCTGGCGTTTCGGCAAGTGGCTGCCCATGGTGGCCTACAGCGAGACGAAGGACAAGCTCACCGACGTCAAGACCAACGCCACGTCCGTCAGCCTGCGCTACGACCTGATGACCAACGTCGCCCTCAAGGCCCAGATCAGCCGCTACAAGGCGCTGGACAGCCGGGCATTCGTGAATCCCGCAGTGGTCAACCCGCTCACGGCCACGGCCGATGCCGACTACAACGACCGCATCAACGTCTTCAGCTTCGGCGTGGACTTCGTTTTCTGAGGAGGCCACTCATGAAGCATCTCATCAAGCAAGCGGTGTCCTGCGTTGTCCTGGCCGGTGGCGCTTTCGCGGCCCAGGCCCAGATCGCCGTGGTGATGAACCCGTCGGCCGCACCCCTGAGCAAGGATCAGGTGGCCAACATTTACCTGGACCGAAGCTTCGACCTCAAGCCGGTTGACCTGCCTGAATCCTCCCCGGTGCGCGAACAGTTCTACAAGAAGGCCACCGATCGCGACCTCAGCCAGGTCAAGGCGACCTGGTCGCGCATCGTCTTCACCGGCAAGGGGCAACCTCCCAAGGAGCAGGCTGATGCAGCGGCCGTGAAGAAAGCGGTGTCCGCAGATCCCAAGGCCATCGGCTACATCGAGAAATCGGCGGTGGACGCCTCCGTGAAGGTGGTGCTCTCACTGGATTAATCGGGGCATCAAGACATTTCGCATGATGACAGGCCCCTGAGCAGGGGCTGTGCTGTCATGCGTTGGGAAGGCGGTCCGTGACGCGTGTCACGGACCGCCTTGTTCATGGTGCGTTCGAGTCTGTGCTCAGTGCGAATTGACTGTGTCCGGCCCGGTTTATCCGGCTAAAGAATTTCCGGCCTCCCCTAAGAATTCGGGCTTAAGGACGCAGTACTTCGCGCGAACGCCATGGCCGATCAGGACAATCAGGACAAGCAGTTACCCGCCTCGGAGCGGAAACTGAGGAAAGCCCGGGAAGAGGGCCAGATCGTCCGTTCCCGTGACCTGGGCCATTTCCTGGTGATCCTGTCTGCCACCATGGTGCTGGTGTTCCTGACCCCCTGGTGGATGGATCGGTTGAGCACGCTGATGACTGCGGGTTTTCGCTTCGACGCCCGCACCGTGGCCACGCCCGGCTTGATGCTTGAGCGCCTGGGTGTGTGGAGCAGCACCGCGATGGTCCTCGTGGTGCCCCTGGGTCTGGGCATCGCCCTGGCGGCGGCCTCGGCCAGCGTGATCGCCGGTGGCTGGGTGATGAGCTTCAAGATCATCGCCCCCAAGTTCTCCAAGCTGAACCCCCTCACGGGCATCGGCAATGTCTTCTCCAAGCAGCAGATGGTCGATGCGCTCAAGGCCAGCGCCCTGGCGCTGATCATGGGTGCGGTGGGCGCCACGCTGTTGTGGAAGAACTGGCCCGATCTGGTTCAGTTGCTGGCCCAGCCCCTGCCCACGGCCCTGGCCGACATGGGGTCGACCTTCCGTCACGTGCTGCTGATGATGCTGCTGGTGCTGGCGGGCTTCGCCCTGATCGACTGGCCCCTGCAGCGCTTCATGTTCATGAACCGCATGAAGATGAGCCACCAGGAAATGAAGGACGAGTTCAAGCAGCAGGAAGGCAACATGGAGGTCAAGGGCCGCATCAAGCAGCGCATGCGCGAGATGGCCAAGAAGCGCATGCTCGCCGCCGTGCCCCAGGCTGACCTGGTCGTGATGAACCCGACCCACTACGCCGTGGCGCTGAAGTACGACGACGCCACCATGAACGCCCCGCGCGTGATCGCCAAGGGCCTGGACGTGCTGGCCATGAAGATCCGCGACGTGGCCACCGAGAGCAAGGTGCCCGTGCTGGAGGCCCCCCCGCTGGCCCGTGCGCTGTACGCGCACTGTGAAGTTGATCACGAAGTGCCCATGGCCCTGTACAGCGCCGTGGCGCAGGTGCTGGCCTATGTGTACCAGCTCAAGGCCGCGCTGTCCGGTCACGCCCCGCTGCCGGGCATGCCCGACCTGGACGTGCCGCGCGACATGGATCCCAAGGAAAACCCGATGGCTGGACGCCGCCGCCCCGTGGCTGCCGCCGAGGAGTCTGACGAATGAATCAGTGGCTGAACCGGCTGCGCGCCATGTCCGGGCGCGATGCGAAGGTGATCCAGGGCCTGGCGACACCGATCGTGGTGCTGATGATCCTGGTGATGATGGTGCTGCCACTGCCGCCGCTGGTGCTGGACATCTTCTTCACCTTCAACATCGCCATGGCGCTGATGGTGATGATGGTGGCGGCCACCATGCTGCGCCCGCTGGATTTCGCGGCCTTTCCGGCGGTGCTGCTGCTGACCACCCTGCTGCGCCTGTCGCTGAACGTGGCCTCCAGCCGCGTGGTGCTGATGCACGGTCACACGGGTACGGGCGCCGCCGGGCAGGTGATCGAATCTTTCGGCCACGTGCTGATCGGCGGCAACTTCGCCGTGGGCCTGATCGTGTTCGCCATCCTGGTGATCATCAACTTCGTGGTGATCACGAAGGGCGCCGAACGCATCGCCGAAGTCAGTGCCCGCTTCACCCTGGATGCCATGCCCGGCAAGCAGATGGCGATCGACGCCGACCTGAGCGCAGGCCTGATCGACGAGAAGGAGGCCAAGCGCCGCCGCCGGGAAGTGGGCGAAGAAGCGGAATTCCACGGCTCCATGGATGGTGCCAGCAAGTTCGTGCGCGGCGACGCCATCGCCGGC
>DDJC01000059.1:11273-11421 GCA_002339015.1 Burkholderiales bacterium UBA1834 | reverse complement strand
AGGCCTCTAGACGAAGGGGACTGAATCCTTCATGCAACCTGATCGACGCTGTGCCTTGGCCACTTCCGCATCCGGAATCCACCTGAACCCTGAGGTCTACAATCCTAAGGTTACCCGAAGGTTGTTTGGTGGAGGTAAGCGGGATCGA
>DDJC01000059.1:0-11234 GCA_002339015.1 Burkholderiales bacterium UBA1834 | reverse complement strand
CTCCCAGCTGAGCTATACCCCCTTTGACATGGCTTTTGAAGGCCTTGCCCCGGGTGCCCGGCTGCTTTGTGTTTCAAACAAAGCGTCGTTCAAGCGAGACCAAGAGTATATATCGATTTTGAGCCTATGATCAAGCTGACGCGTTTTTTCAACGTTTTCTTTGCTTGGGCTCCGGCGGGCTCGTTCCGGCTGCATCCAACGTGACCGGCGCTGGCCAACACCGGCGCAGTAAACGTCCCCAAAAAAAGGCTTGACGCTGCGTCTCCAGCCACTCAAACCGATCAGACACAAAGCGGTGTCCTCGGTCGCGCTCGATGCTGCGCAGCACCAGCGCCTGCGCGCACCAGCGGGACACCAGCCAGGCATGGAGCCACACGGCCAGACCATTGCCTGCACAGGCCGCCAGCACCACCAGGGTCGACTCAGGCAACCAGGCCTTGAGCACGGGATAAGCCGCCACCGACGCAGCGCCGGCCCAGGCACCACTGACACCGATGGCGGCCCCGCCCTCCTGCCCCAGCCGCACCGCTTCGATGCGCCCCGGGCGCAGATGGATGCGGCACAGGAACCACGCCAGCACATCCGCCGAATCCTTGCGGGACTTGGCCAAGGCACGCCAGCGCCACACGATCAACAGCGCCAGCAAGGTCAGGTGGGCAAGCAGCATGAGCGCCATGAAACGCAGATCACCTCGGTGGGTCAGCATGGGTGCCAACCCCACTGAGAACGGCAGGGTGAAACAGGACACCAGCCAGGCCATCGCCATCAAGGTGGTGCGGCTGCCAAACACTGACAACCATATCAACGCCTGCGACAAGCCCCACGACAGGGCCGCTGCCAGCAGGATCCAGGGCATGGCATCTGCCAATGACACGCCACCACCGCCCGCCAGCAACATAGCTCCAAGGCCTGCGGCCAAGGGCACGAACCAGCTCGCGGATCGTTGAACGTCAAAGGTTTCGGCAGGTGTCAGCAAAGGCGCTCATTTCAGCCGGCCTTCGACCCCATGGGCAAGCCACGGATGCGGACCTTGATCAGTCTGACCTGGGCCTTCCAGGTGGCGCGCAAAGCGATCTCTGCCGAGGTCACGGTGTTTCCGATCACATTGCCGCCGCCGTCCGGGGCACCATGATGTAGGAGCTGCCCATGACATCAGAGCTTCAGGCGTGCCACGACCGTGTCGCGATCGAACAATGCCAGCACCGCATCGACCGACGGTGTCTGGGCACGACCGCACACCAGCAGGCGCACCGGGATGGCCAGCTGAGGCATCTTCAGGCCGGCTTCGGTCAGCGTTTCCTTGAAGGCGGCGGCGATGGCAGCCTTGTCCCAGGTGGGCAACGCCTTCAGGCGGGCCGCCAGCACGGCCACGGCGGGCTTGACGGCGTCGGTGAGCTGGGCGGCCAATTCATCCGCAGGCGGCTGAACCTCGCCCAGGTACATCGCCAGCCAGTCGGCCAGCTCCACCGTGGTGGCGCAGCGGTCCTTGAACAGCGCACAGATGGCGGCCAGCGTGTCGCCCTGCTGCAAGGCGGCGGGCACGGCCACGCCGCGCGATTGCCATTGCTGCCGCACCAGCGAGGCCAGCAGCGTGTCGTCGGCCGTCTTCATGTGCTGCTGGGCCACCCAGCGCAGCTTGGCTTCGTCGAACTGGCCGGCGCTCTTGCCCAGGTGATCGAGGTTGAACCACTCGATCAGTTGCTGGCGCGAGAAGATCTCGTCGTCGCCATGGCTCCAGCCCAGGCGGGCCAGGTAGTTCACGATGGCGTCAGCCAGGTAGCCTTCATCACGGTATTGCGTGACGGCCTTGGCGCCATGGCGCTTGGACATCTTCTCGCCTTGCTCGTTGAGCACGGTGGGCAGGTGGGCGTAGACCGGCGGCTCCTTGCCCAGGGCCTTGAAGATGTTGATCTGGCGCGGCGTGTTGTTGACGTGGTCGTCGCCGCGGATCACGTGGGTGATCGCCATGTCCAGGTCGTCGACCACGACGCAGAAGTTGTAGGTGGGCGTGCCCACGATGCCGACATCGTCTGCCGCTGCAGGGCGCGCGATCACCAGGTCGTCCAATTCGTCGTTGCTGATCTCGATGCGGCCCTTGACCTTGTCTTCCCATACCACCGAACCGCCGATGGGGTTCTTGAAACGGAGCACCGGCTTGACCCCTTCGGGCACGGGGGGCAGTTGCTTGCCGGGCTCGGGGCGCCAGGTGCCGTCGTAACGGGGCTTTTCCTTGTTGGCCATCTGGCGTTCGCGCAAGGCATCGAGCTCCTGCGTGGACATGTAGCAGGGGTAGACATGGCCCTGATCGATCAGGTCCTGCAGCACGGCCTTGTAGCGGTCCATGCGCTGCATCTGGAAGAAGGGGCCTTCGTCGTGGTCCAGGCCCAGCCACTTCATGCCTTCGAGGATGACGTCGACGGCTTCCTGCGACGAGCGCTCGACGTCGGTGTCCTCGATGCGCAGGATGAAGGCACCCTGGTTGGCGCGCGCAAACGCCCATGGATACAGGGCCGAGCGGATGTTGCCCAGGTGGATGAAGCCCGTGGGAGACGGGGCAAAACGTGTGCGGACGGTGGTGCGAACGGTGTTGCTCACGGTGTCGTTCAATCGTTCAGTGTGTGCAGGCCCCGGGCCAGGTCGGCCGTGAGGTCGTCGATGTGCTCCAGGCCCACGGACACGCGGATCATGCCCTGCGTGATGCCGGCGGCCAGGCGCTGGTCTTCCGACAGGCGGCCGTGCGAAGTGGAGCCCGGGTGGGTGATCAGCGTCTTGGTGTCGCCCAGGTTGGCGGTGATGGAGCACAGCCGGGTCTGGTCGATGACGTGGAAGGCGGCCTTGCGCAGGGCCTGTGCATCGGCGGCCTCACCGCCCTGCCCGGCCTTCACGGTAAAGGACACCACCGCGCCGCCACAGCCGTTCTGCTGCTTCATCGCCAAAGCATGCTGTGGGTGACTGGGCAGACCGGGGTAGTAGACCTGGTTCACGCCGGGCTGTTCGGACAACCATTGCGCCAGCTTGAGCGCATTCGCGCTCTGCGCGGCCATGCGGATGGACAGCGTCTCCAGGCCCTTGAGCACGACCCAGGCGTTGAAGGGCGACAGGCTCATGCCCGCACCCCGCATCACCGGCATGAAGGTGCCGTTGATCAGTTTGTCGCTGCCGCAGAGGGCGCCGGCCAGCACACGGCCCTGCCCGTCGAGGTACTTGGTGCCGGAGTGGATGACCAGGTCGGCACCCAGCTTCACGGGTTGCTGCAGCGCGGGCGTGCAAAAGCAGTTGTCCACCGCGAGCAGGGCCCCGGCCGCATGCGCGACGTCGGCCAGTTGCGCGATGTCGCAGACCTCGGTCATCGGATTGCTGGGCGTCTCGGCGAACAGCAGCCGGGTGTTGGGCCGGACGGCCGCACGCCATTCGGCGAGGTCGGTCTGCGAGACGAAGGTGGTCTCGACGCCGAACTTGCCGAACTCGCGCTCGAACAGCACGATGGTGGCGCCAAACACGCTGCGCGAGCAGATCACGTGGTCACCGGCCCTGAGCAGGCCCATGATCATCAGCAGGATGGCGCTCATGCCACTGGCGGTGGCGATGGCGGCCTCGGTGCCTTCGAGCGCGGCCAGGCGGCGCTCGAACATCATCGTGGTCGGGTTGGTGAAGCGCGAGTAGACGAAGGCTTCTTCTTCGTTGGCGAAGCGCGCCGCGGCCGTGGCCGCATCGGGGTGGATGAAGCTGCTGGTCAGAAACAGCGCTTCGGAGTTCTCACCCCAGGGCGTGGCAGGCAGCCCCTCCCGCACGGCCAGCGTCTCGATGCGGGCACCGGGCGGCAGCGCCTTGCGGGGCAGTGTCTTCTTCGTGTCGGCCATGGTACTTGGCAAGATCAGTCGGTGGCGCTCTGCAGGGCCAGGCGCGAGTTGATCGCGTCTTCCTCGTCCTTCTGCGTCAGGCGTTGCGATTCGATGGCGGCGAAGTCGTCGGCGCTCACGTCACCCGTGATGTAGGTGCCGTCGAAGCACGAGGCCTCGAAACCCTTGATGTTGGGGTTGAGCTTGCCGACCACGCGTTTCATGGCGTCAACGTCCTGGTAGATCAGCGCATCGGCGCCGATGATCTGGCGGATGTCTTCCAGCGTGCGACCATGGGCCACCAGTTCGGCTTTGGTGGGCATGTCGATGCCGTAGACGTTGGGAAAACGCACGGGCGGCGCGGCCGAGGCCAGGTAGACCTTCTTGGCGCCGGCCTCGCGGGCCATCTGCACGATCTCCTTCGAGGTGGTGCCCCGCACGATGGAGTCATCGACCAGCAGCACGTTGCGGCCCTTGAACTCCAGGCCGATGGCATTGAGCTTCTGGCGCACGGACTTCTTGCGCACGCCCTGCCCCGGCATGATGAAGGTGCGGCCCACGTAGCGGTTCTTGACGAAGCCTTCGCGATAGGGCTTGCCCAGCTTCTGCGCCAGCTGCATGGCCGAGGGGCGGCTGGATTCGGGAATGGGAATGACGACGTCGATCTCGGACGGCGGCATGGTCGAGATGACGCGCTGGGCCAAGGTCTCGCCCATTTCAAGGCGGGCCTGGTAGACGGACACACCGTCGATGGTGGAATCCGGGCGCGCCAGGTAGACGAACTCGAACATGCAGGGATTGAGCACGGGGTGGTCGGCGCACTGCTCGGCGTGCACCACGCCGTCCAGGTCGATGAACAGGGCCTCGCCGGGCTGCACGTCACGCACGAAGCGGTGGCCCGTACCTTCCAGGGCCACGGACTCGCTGGCCACGATCACCTCGCGGCCTTCGGGCAGGTCGGCCTCGCCGTAGCACAGCGGGCGGATGCCGAACGGATCACGGAAGGCCACCAGGCCGTAACCGGCGATCAGGCACACCACGGCGTACGAGCCCTTGATGCGCTTGTGCACGGCACGAACGGCCTTGAACACGGCGGCGGGCGTCAGCGGCAGGTCGCGGCCGGCCAGCTCCAGTTCGTGCGCCATCACGTTGATCAGGACTTCGGTGTCACTGTCGGTGTTGAGGTGGCGGCGATCAATGTCGAACAGCTCGTCGCGCAGGGCATGCGCGTTGGTCAGGTTGCCGTTGTGCACCAGCACAAGGCCGAACGGCGCGTTCACGTAGAAGGGCTGGGCCTCTTCCTCGTTGAAGGCATTGCCGGCCGTGGGATAACGCACCTGCCCCAGGCCCACCGTGCCAGGCAGCGCACGCATGTTGCGTGTACGGAAGACATCCTTGACCATGCCACGCGCCTTGTGCATGTAGAACTTGCGGCCATGCGCGTCTGGGCCTGCCGTCACGATGCCGGCGGCGTCCTGACCACGGTGCTGAAGGAGCAGCAGCGCGTCATAGATCAGCTGGTTGACAGGCGCCTTGGAAATCACACCAACGATGCCGCACATGGGATCACCTCTTGTTCACGAAAAACTTCAAAACGGGCCGGGCCGGATCAGGCCGACGCCGGCAGATACTTCACCACCTCGACGGGCAGCACGGGGCGCAGGATGTCCATCACCTCGGCCAGCCAGGGCGCAGCGTGCGAGGCCTTCCAGGGCTCCCAGTCGGTCATGGGGGTCATGCTGATCAGCGTATAGAGCACCAACGCGACCAGCAGCCCGCGCGCCAGGCCGAACATGCCGCCCAGCAGACGGTCGGTGCCGCCCAGGCCAGAGGCGCTGACGATCTGGCGCAAGGCCCAGGACAGCAGGGCCCAGCTCAGCCAGGTCAGCACGAACACCACCATCATCCCGGCCAGCACGTTCAGGCGCGAGCCAGGCTCATCAATGGGCAGCGTGCGCCCCATCGCGGGGCCCCACCACTGCGCTACAAAGTACGCCACCACCCAGCCCAGCAGGGACAGCACTTCGGTCAGCAGGCCGCGCCACAGGCCCACCACCATGGACAGCAGCAGCCCGATGGCCAGAGCCAGGTCCACGATGGACCAGCCGGCGGTGGCGTTGCTCAGTTCTTCCACGAAGGGGCTCTCTCAGGGCTTACAGGGTGAGCAACTGACCAGCCAGGCCAGCTTTGCGCAATGTGGCCATGGCCTTGTCGGCGTCGGCCTTGTTGGTGTAGGGGCCGACGCGCACACGGATCTTTTTGCCCGTGGGCGTGTCCACAGCCTGGGTGTAGGTCTTGATGCCCAGGCGCTCGACCTTCATGCGGGCGGCATGGGCCGTGGTGTTGTCGCCAAAAGCGCCCACCTGGACGATGTAGCGGGTGTCGGCGTCGTCCTTGCTGTCCTTGGCCGTCGGCTTGGTCTCGATTTTGGCTTCAGGCTTGGTGGACGTGATGGGCTTCTTGTCCGTCGGCTTGGTCGCCTCGGGCTTCCTGAGCGCAGGCTTGGGCTCGGGCTTGGGTTCAGGCTCGCGGGCCGCCGGCTTGAGCACCGGTTTTGGTTCTGGCTTCGGCTCCGGCGCCTCGACGATCTCCTCGCCAGCCACGGTTTCGCTGCGCGCGGCCACCTGGGCACTGCGCTCTGCATCCAGTGCCCGGCTGACCTGCGGCGGCACCACCGGCTCGGCAGGCCCTTGCGTGACTTTGCCGCTGGCCAGACGCGCGGACGGCGTGACGGCAGTCGCTCCCGTGGCTGCGGCGTTGACCACCTGGATGTCGGTGGCGAGCGGGCGCGGCTGGGTTTCGAACAGCCAGGGGAATCCGATCACGCCAGCACCCACCAGCACCGCCATCCCGATCATCCGGCGGCGGGCCCTGACGCGGGCCTGTTCAATGTCGGCGGGCGACAAAGGCTGGACCTGGGGAGCCGGCGCCTGGGCACCGGAACGGAAGCGCTGGAAAAACGATGGCAGCGGCATGCGGGTCGCGGGGGGCTACGGGAATCGGTCAGCGGGAGGGCCGAGGCGGCCTGGCCTCAGCCCGCGGGGGCACTCGACGGGGTGTTCGGGGGGACGCTTCCCGGCATGTGGGGCGCATTCAGGCGGGGCAGGCCGTCGTGCAGCACCCCGCCCACCGTGAAGAAGGAGCCGAAGACCAGGATTCTATCCGCCGGGTCCGCCTTCGCGAGCGCCGCGTGCAGCGCGGCCATCGGATCCGGGTGGGTGTTCACGGTCGCCTTGGGCAGCGTGACGGGCCCCGGCTGGGCCAGCAGCGCCCGAACCAGGTCGGCCAGTTGCTCCGACGAGGCGGCACGGGGGGTAGGCAGATCACAGCAGTGCCAGGCATCGACCAAAGGCAGCAGCTTTTCCACCATGCCGGCCATGTCCTTGTCGGCCATGGCGCCCCACACCACATGGGTGCGCGGGAAGAAGCCCATTTGGTCCAGATTGACGGCCAGCGTGGCGGCGGCATGCGGATTGTGGGCCACGTCGAGGATCAGCGTAGGCTGGCCTGCCACGATCTGGAAACGGCCCGGAAGCTCCACCGTCGCCAAGCCCGTGCGCACGGCTTGGGCCGGCACCGGCAGACGATGGCGCACGGCCTCCAGTGCGGCCAGCACACCCGAGGCGTTGAGCAACTGGTTGGCGCCCCGCAGGGACGGGTAGGCCATGCCGTTGAAGCGCTTGCTGCGCCCCCCCCAGGACCACTGCTGACGGTCGCCCGCGTAGTTGTGATCCCGCCCGAACAGCCACAGGTCGGCGCCCAGGGCTTCGGCATGCGCCACGACGCTGTCTGGCACCTTGGGATCGGAGACGACGGCCGGCCGGCCTGCCCGCATGATGCCGGCCTTCTCGCGGCCGATGGCCTCGCGGTCGGGGCCCAGGAATGCCATGTGGTCCAGGTCGATGCTGGTGATCACCGCGCAATCTGCGTCGATGATGTTGACGGCATCCAGGCGTCCGCCCAGCCCCACCTCCAGGATCACCGCGTCCAGCCCGGCCTGGGCCATGAGGCGCATGATGGCCAAAGTCGTGAATTCGAAGTACGTGAGCGGCGTTTCGCCTCGGACTTGCTCGACCGCCTCGAAATGCGGGAGAAACTCATCGGCCTTCGCGGGGACGCCGTTGATGCGGCAGCGTTCCTCGAAATGCACCAGGTGCGGCGACCCATACACGCCAGTTCGGTAGCCCGCGGCCAGCAGGATGCTTTCCAGCATGGCGCAGGTCGACCCCTTGCCATTGGTGCCTGCGACAGTGAAGACCACCGGGGCGCCATCCGCCACTTCCTGAGTCGCGGCGCCGTCGACGATGGGCGTGCCCAGGGTGACGCCCATGCGCTGCCACACGCTGGCCACGCGCTCCAGGCCCAGCTCGATCTGGGCGGTGTGCAGGCGTTCACAGTGGGCCAGCCAGTCGGCCAGGGTCGCGTGGCGGGAGGTCATGGACAAGGTCAGCAAAGGATCGAAAGAAGGTGACGGGCAGATCGGGGCGGAAACACCGAATCACAAGGGTTCTGGGCGCGCTGACAGCGTGCTTCAGCGGCAGCGAGGCACGGAGGTTGGACAGGGCTGCCTTGGCCGGCACCAGACGCGTCACGGGCCACCCGAAGGCAGCCCGTAGGGTGTCATCAGCAGTTCAGAGGACGGCGCAGTGACGCGATACACCCTCACACCAACGCGTCGGCCGGCTGGCGCAGCAGCATGGCCAACTGGCGGGCGATGGTCTGCTTGAGCTCGCGACGGTCGACGATCATGTCGATGGCGCCCTGCTGCAGCAGGAACTCGGCACGCTGGAAGCCCTCAGGCAGCTTCTCACGCACGGTATTTTCGATCACGCGGGGGCCGGCGAAGCCCACCAGCGCCTTGGGCTCGGCGATCACCACATCGCCCATGAAGGCGAAGCTGGCGGACACACCACCCATGGTCGGGTCGGTCAGCACGCTGATGTAGGGCAACTTGGCCTTGGCCAGGCGGGTGAGTGCGGCGTTGGTCTTGGCCATCTGCATCAGGCTCAGCAGGCCTTCCTGCATGCGGGCACCACCCGTGGCCGTGAAGGACACGAACGGCGTCTTCTGGTCGACGGCCGTCTCGACGCCACGCGCGAAACGCTCACCCACCACGGAGCCCATCGAGCCCCCCATGAAATCGAACTCAAAACAGGCGGCCACCAGGGCGATGCCGTGCACGGATCCCCCCAGCACCACCAGCGCATCGGTCTCACCCGTGGCTTCCATGGCCTGTTTGAGGCGATCCGGGTATTTCTTGCTGTCGCGGAACTTGAGCGCGTCGACCGGCAGGATTTCCTGGCCGATCTCGTAACGGCCCTCGGCATCCAGGAAGGCATCCAGGCGCTCACGGGCGCCGATGCGGTTGTGGAAGTTGCACTTGGGGCAGACGTACTGGTTGGCGCTCAGATCGCTCTTGTAGAGCACTGTTTCGCAGGAAGGGCACTTGGTCCACAGGCCCTCGGGCATGGTGCGCCGCTCAGCCGGATCGGTCGGCTGAATCTTGGGCGGCAGCAGTTTTTCGAGCCAGCTCATGACGAAGGTCCTTTCAGGGAATCGAGCGCCGAACGGATATCAGCAATGAACGCGCCCGCGGCGGCGGCGATGGTCTCACGGCTTTGCTTTTCGAGCAATTGCACAATGCGGGAACCGATGACGACAGCATCGGACACAGAGGCCACGGCCTTGGCTGTTTCAGCATCGCGAATGCCGAAGCCCACGCCCACCGGGATGTGGACGTGCTGGCGGATGCGGGGAATGGCGGCAGCCACGGCACTGGTGTCCAGATGGCCAGCCCCCGTCACGCCCTTGAGCGAGACGTAGTAGACGTAACCGCTGGCGATGCGACCGACCGAAGCCATGCGTTCTTCCGTGGAGGTGGGTGCCAGCAAGAAGATGGGGGCCAAGCCCTGGCTCTTCAAGGTAGCGGCGAACTCTTCGCACTCCTCGGGCGGGTAATCCACCACGAGAACGCCATCCACGCCGGCCGCACGGGCCGCCTTGACGAAGGCGCCCGGACCATGCGCCAGGTCATAGCGTTCAATCGGGTTGGCGTAGCCCATCAACACCACCGGCGTCGTGGTGTTGCGTGTGCGAAAGCGCCTCACATCGGCCAGCACATGCACCAAAGAGATGCCATGGGCCAGGGCACGCTCGGCCGCGGCCTGGATCACGGGGCCGTCGGCCATCGGATCGCTGAAGGGCACGCCCAACTCGATCACGTCGGCGCCGGCATCGGCCATGGCCCACATCAGCTCGGGCGACAAATCGGGATAAGGATCACCGCAGTGGATGAAGGGGATCAGGGCCTTGCGGCCTTGCTCGCGCAATTGCGCGAAGGTGACGTCGATGCGGTTCAGGCCAACCGCACTGGAAGCGCTGCTCATGCCTGGTCTCCCTGGCCGCTGGCGGGGGCGCCCTTCACGGTCACGCCGCGCTGCGACGGCCGGTCGTAGAACTCGGTGCCGGACAGGTCGGCCACGGTGCCGATGTCCTTGTCGCCACGGCCCGAAAGGTTGACCAGGATGTGCTGGTCCGGACGCATGGTAGCCGCCAGCTTCATGCCATAGGCCACCGCGTGGCTGGATTCCAGCGCCGGGATGATGCCTTCGGTGCGGCACAAGCGGTGGAAAGCGGCCAACGCTTCCTTGTCTGTGATGCCGACGTACTCGGCACGGCCGATGTCCTTCAGGTAGGCATGCTCGGGCCCCACGCCAGGGTAGTCCAGACCGGCCGAGATCGAGTGCGTCTCGGTGATCTGGCCATTGGCATCCTGGAGCAGGTAGGTGCGGTTGCCGTGGAGCACGCCGGGCGAGCCCAATTGCAGGGACATTGAGTGCTTGTCGCTGTCATAGCCCTCGCCCGCTGCCTCCACGCCGATCAGGCGCACGGATTCGTGCGGGATGTAGGGATAGAAAATGCCCATGGCATTGCTGCCACCGCCCACGCAGGCGATGACGGCATCGGGCTGCCGGCCGATCTTGGTGGGCATCTGCGTGAGGCACTCTTCGCCGATCACGCTCTGGAAATCGCGCACCATGGCCGGGTACGGTGCAGGACCGGCCACCGTGCCGATGATGTAGAAGGTG
The DNA here is from genome assembly GCA_002339015.1 of Burkholderiales bacterium UBA1834. Classification (GTDB taxonomy): domain Bacteria; phylum Pseudomonadota; class Gammaproteobacteria; order Burkholderiales; family Burkholderiaceae_C; genus Aquabacterium. Next base: position 307 of record DDJC01000059.1, on the reverse strand, counting down.
TTCTCGACGTTGGTGACCCAGTCGCGCATCGCTTCGTTCAGCGCATCCTTCAGCGTCTTGCTGCCGGATTCGACGGGCACCACCTTGGCGCCCAGCAGGTGCATGCGGTAGACGTTGGGCGATTGGCGCTTGACATCTTCGGAGCCCATGTAGACCACACACTCCATGCCGTAACGGGCGCAGATGGTGGCCGTGGCCACGCCGTGCTGGCCGGCACCGGTCTCGGCAATCACGCGGGGCTTGCCCATGCGCCTGGCCAGCAAGGCCTGGCCGATGGTGTTGTTGACCTTGTGCGCGCCGGTATGGT
>DDJC01000022.1 GCA_002339015.1 Burkholderiales bacterium UBA1834 | reverse complement strand
CGCGCCTATGGCGAGCTTGATGGCTGGCAGGGTGCTGGTCACGGACAGTTGCTGGCGCAGATGGGCTTTGCCATCCCCTTGGCGATCGTTGATCACTGCCTATCCCTCTTTTGATATTTGATTGAGCCTGAGCGGCGCTTGTCCTCGCTGCTGCGCAAGACGGCTCATGTCTGCGACCCTGTCATCTGGATCACCACGCGGCGATTGGGCTGCAGGCAATCGATGAGGGCCTGCCCTGTCTTGGGTGAGCATGCAGACAACGGCACCACAGGCTCGTTCGCGCCTCGGCCTTCGTGGGTGATGGCCTGGCTCGGGAAGCCGTGGGACCGCAGGTAGTCGCTCACGGCCTTGGCGCGAGCCACAGACAGTTGCTGGTTCACGCCGGCCTCGCCGATCTGATCGGTGTGGCCGATCACCTTCACATTGCTGAAGACTTCACCCGCGGCAGCGCGGTCCTTGGCACTCTGGATCAGCCGGTCCAACGCTGCGCGACCCTCAGGCTGCAGCGTCGATTCGTTGAAGTTGAACAGCACGTCGGTGTCCAGTTCAACGTCAGGTAGAGGCAAGGTGCCGGTGCACACGGGGCAGGTACCTTCCGTGCAAGGGCCGCTACTGCCGCCTCCGCCAGGATCCGTGGGGTCTGGGATCTCCGAGCAGCCGATGGTCTGACACCTTGGGGGCTCTGCAGTCGTTATCGGCGGGTCGCCAGGATCGACGGGCTGGCCACCATTGCCCATGCCCGGTATGGACACCTGGGTCGTCTCAATGGGATCCGTCTGCATCTGCAGCGTCACATGGCTGACCACCGGGACACGGCCTGATTCGATCAAGCGCGTCTCGAAAGCGTTGTCTTTGACGTCGAGCCACTTCAGGAAGATGGCGTAGACGCGTCCGACCAGGGGCACCTTGGGCTCGTAGCCGTGAGTGATGCGAAGCTTGATGATGTTCGCGTCTTCCAGGCTCTGGCCGGAGCTGGGTTTGACCAACGAGCCCTGCACATCACGGAGCTCGCGGCTGTTGCCCAGGTTCTCCAGCACGCCGCGATCATTCAGGTTGTGCGCAAGGTGGCGGTGGGGAATGACACGCTTGCCACCCGTCTTGAACAGTGCCTGCAGGCGAGGGTCGTTCCAGTCGTCAAAGCTTTCCCGGGTCGGGTTGAGCAACTCGATCTGCACGTTGCCAGCCATGTCGGCGGTGGCCTTGGCCAGCGATTCGCCGGTTTCCTGCACGGTGCGTCCGCCGCCATAGAGCGGAATCAGGCCTCGCAGATAGGCCTGCTCGATGGTGTCGAGCTTGGCATTGCCGGTGGATCCGGCACGTGCCGCCATGAAGGAGGCATGGTTGATGAGGTTCTTGGCATTGAACAGCAGCCCATACTGAACCGATGCCAACCCCAGCAGGGTCAGCAACGGGCCCACCACGGCGAATTCGAGCATGGCCGCGCCGCGCTGCTTGTCGGGCACGGTGAACCGTGGCGCTGGCACGTCCCCATCGGCGGCGTCCGTCTTGAATGCCTCGTGCACGATGCGGTCGCCCGGTTCGATACCGATGCGGGCGAGTTCTCCAGCAGCCATTTCCAGAGTGTGGATTGGCCGTGCAGCAGCAGGCACTCGGGTCAAGGCTCCCTTGTAGGCACTCGCTCGCCAGGGTGCCAGAGATGCGACGCACTTCAGCACCAGCCCACGGTCGTTCACGTAGGCGAGATCGATGGGATAGCGCATGAAGGCCGTGTGCACGCTTGCGCATTGCTTGAGCAGCAGACCCGTGCCCGGGATGAGCGCAGGGCTGAGCATGAGCCCGCGAAAGCGCGAGCCAAAGGTATCCGCTACCTTCAGCGACAACCTGTGGATGCGGCCTGGGGCACGAAGGTAGACCTCGTCGGATGACGTCTTCATGGGTTTCTCGCCTGGTTTCTTGGTGTTTTGTTGTCAGGGGTGCGCTGGCGCGCGGGGCTCCCTAAAGCCCTGAATGCATGAACTTGATGACGATCGGAAAGAACAGCACGATGAACGTGCACGGAAAGATGAAAGCGATCAGCGGAAACAGCATCTTCACGGGGGCTTCCATGGCCATCTTCTCGGCCCGCAGGAAGCGTTCTGATCGCCGTTGATCAGCCTGGGCGCGCAGCACAGGTCCCAGGCTCATGCCCATCGATTCGGCCTGAATGACGGCGGTGGTGAATGCCGTGATGGAGGGTTCGCGCAGGCGTGCAGCCATGGACCTCAAGGCCTCGGCGCGTTGCTTTCCTGCCCGAATGTCTCGCAGTACGCGCAGAAACTCGCTGCGCAGCACGCCCTTGGGCCCCTTGGCCACGGCTTGCGACATCGCACCCTGCATGTTCAGTCCGGCTTCTACACACAAGGTGATGATGTCCAGGAAGAACGGCAAGGACTTGAGCAGCTCGCGTTTGCGCAGCGCCATGCGGTCACGCAGCCAGATGGCGGGATAGAACCAACCGCTCAGGACGCCCGCCAGCGCCACCTGGCCATACAGCGCTGGCGGGAAGCCGCTGCTGGCCGGTTGTTCGAACAGGGACAGCACGACATAAGCGATACCAGCCATCGCGAAGGCGCCGATCACCCGCGCTGCGATGAACTGCACTGGACTGACGGTGAACTCCAGACCCGCCACCAACAGGCGGGCGGCGATGCGTCCCCGTGTCTTGGCGGGGATGAGGCCGTCGAGGAAGTGGCTCAACCATTGGATGGGCCACCACAGCAGGCGGAACCCCAGGGGCGGCGGGTCCTTGAATTCGCGGTCCTCGCTGGGCACCTCGGCCAGTGCCTGGCTGACCAGCCATGCGACGAGTGACACGCTCACGCCGACCGCAAGCGCCAGCGACAGCAGGATCAGGGATTCGTTTGAGGCCAGATCGTTGAACATGTGCAGGCCCTTCACACGTCGATGGTGACGATCTTGCGCACCACGTAGACACCCATGACCTCAAGGAAGACGATGACGGCCAGCACACCCCACCCGAGTGGTGTATGCCAGAGCTCACCCATGGCTTCAGGCTCCATCTTGTTGAGAATGAACATCAGGAACAGCGGCAGCAGCCCCACCACCCAGGCCTGCATCTTTCCTTGGGCTGTGAGCGCGCGGATCTTGCCTTCCATCTGAAGACGGCTGCGAATGGTGTGCGAGGTTCTTTCCAGCGTCTCGGCGAGGCCACCACCTGTTTCCACCGCGATGCGCATGGCCGACACCACCAGCGTGGTCGTCTGCGTGGGCATGCGCCGGGCCAGGTTGTTCAGGCTTTGCTCCAACGTGACGCCCAGGCGCTGTTCGCGCAGCATCAGCGAGAACTCCTGCACCAACGGCGCCCGCGCCTCGGCCACCAGCTGGTTGAGGGCGGAACTCAGGCCTGCGCCAGCGCGCATACCGCCAGCCAGCATCATCAGGGCATCAGGCAGTTGCTCCTCGAACTTGAGCAGGCGGCGCTTGCGCATCCACGCATACAGCAGTCTGGGAACCACGGCCAGCACCGCCAGCACGGGCAACACCGCCACGACGCTGTCGAAGGCCAGCCAGGCCGCTGCCCCGATCAGGGCCATGGCCGCCAGGTTGGCAATGAACAACTGGCGCGGATCGATGAAGAGGAAGAACTCGCGTGCCTGGAAGCGGACGCGCTGTGTGAAGCTCTCGCGGTAGCGTTGCAGGCCCGCAGTGCCTACCTCGATGGTGACCCAGGCCAGCAGCGCCGTCGACACGGCGATGACGACCGACACCACGATGACCATGCCTTGTGGATCCATGTCAGTGACCCGTCATGCGGACGCCGGCTTCGGGCGCCTGTGGGTGAGTGGGATTGAAGATGCCGATGTCCAGCGGTTGATTGGCCGCGAGCAGTTCCTCGTAGAAGCTGGGCACCATGTCGCAACCGGTGAAATGGCCCTGAAGTCGGCCCGTCTCGGGGTGATGCCCCCGATGCATGAACTTGAAGAGTTCCTGAACCTGAATGGTGCCGCTTTCAATGCCGGTGACTTCCACGATGTGGGTGACCATCCGGGTGCCGCAGGAGAAACGTGTCTGCTGGACGATGATGTCCACCGCTGAAGCGATCTGCTCCCGGATGGCGCTCAGGGGCAGTTCCATGCCGGCCATCAGGATCATGGTTTCCAGCCGAGCCAGGGCATCTCTGGGCGTGTTGGCATGCAGGGTGGTCAGCGAACCTTCGTGGCCCGTGTTCATGGCCTGCAGCATGTCCAGCGCTTCGGCCCCCCGGCACTCACCGACCACGATGCGGTCGGGCCGCATGCGCAAGGTGTTGCGCACGAGGTCGCGGATGGACACGCCCCCCTTGCCCTCGACGTTGTGAGGGCGGGCTTCCAGGTTGATCAGGTGCTCGTGCGCGAGCTGCAACTCGGCGGCATCCTCGACGGTGATGACACGCTCGGAACGGGGAATGAAGTTCGACAGGATGTTGAGCAGCGTCGTCTTGCCCGAACCCGTGCCGCCCGAGACGATGACGTTCTTGCGCTGGTCTACACACACGCGCAGGAACTCGGCCATCGGCTCGTTGAGTGAGCCGAAGCGCACCAGATCACTGGATGTGAGCTTGCGCTTGGAGAACTTGCGGATGGTCAGTGTGGGGCCCTTGAGCGCCAGCGGCGGGATGATGGCATTGACGCGCGAGCCATCCTTCAGGCGCGCATCCACCATGGGCGAGGACTCGTCGATGCGACGGCCCAGGGGCGTGACGATGCGTTCGATCACGCCCATGACGGCCAGGTCTCCGGTGAAAGTGAGGGGGTGGCGCATCAGGCGACCTGCGCGTTCGACGAAGATCTCGTCGTGCCGGTTGACCATGATTTCGGTGACCGACTCGTCGGACAGCAGTTCTTCGAGCGGACCCAGCCCAACGGCTTCGTTGAGGACCTGTCGGCACAGCAGGTGGCGGTCGATCGGGGCGGGGATCTCGTCTTCCCTCTCGGCCAGCAGCGAACGGATCAGGGTTTCAGTTTCCTCGCGCAGGCGTTCGTCGCTCATGCGCGAGACATCTTGGCGCCGAAGGTCCATGGTTTCCAGCAACATCGCATGGATGCGCTTGCGCCATTCGAACTCGAGTGCCTTGTGGCCGTTATCGGGTGCCACGGTCAAGGGGTAGTTGGGGGGCGCGGCCTCCTGCTCGCCGGGTGCAGGGATGGCATCGTGCAGCATTGGTGCCCGGGCCTGTGCTTGCGCCTGGGCCTTGAGAGCGGCTTCGCGAGATTCCTGGATGGCCTTGCCGGCCTGTTCGTTGCGATGGCGCGCAGTGTCCGAGCGGGAGGCCGGGTGAGATGCCTGCACGGCGGATTCGCCGGGCCTGTGACTGGTCGTGCTGGCAGGCTCGCGGACTGTCAGCCTGTAGGGCCCGATGCCGATGACGTCGTGGGGCCTGAGGGGGCCATGCTGGATGTCGATGCGTTTGCCATTGACAGTGGTTCCGCCAAATGCCCCCAGGTCCTCAAGCAACACGCCCGATGGGGTCTTGAACAGGCGTGCGTGCTCTTTCGACACCCGCCACCCACTCAGGCGGATTTCGCAGTCCGCTCCCTTGCCGATGATGCAGTCCTCGGGTGCGAAGAGTTCGCGGGTGGTGCCGCTGGCGTCGATGATCTCTACCTGCATGGCCGTTCCTCAAGGATGCCGTTCGAGCCACTGGGAGGCCACCCAGCCCTGGCGGTCCGCATAGCGGATGGGCGTCCAGGCTCCCTGTGTCGGTTGGTCTGATTGCTCGACGACGGTGTCTTCGGGCACTTGAATCAGGACCATGGCATTGACATCAGGCGAGACACGCAGGGCCAGCTTGGGCAAGGCGACGCGATAGCGTGTGGGGGCTGCGACAGCCGTTTGTGCCGAAGCGGGCGCCGTCTCGTCTGGCGCAGGCTTGGATTTCAAGGCCGCATCGGGTGCTGGCGCTACGGACAGAGGCTTGACCGTCGCGGCAGCGACAGGTGCATTCAATGCCTTGCCGTTCTGCGCTTGCTGCGCGCCAGGGCTGTTTGGCGTGGCCGCTGCGTTGTCCAGGCGTACTGGCTCAAGCCATTGGTTGGCGGCCCAGCCTTCGACGTTTCCGACCATCACGTGGCGCCATGCTTGGGCGTAAAGGCCGCGAGCCCGTTTCCTACCCTGTTGCACGATGGCGCCTTGCGACAATGGCATGAGCATGGGGCTGCGCAGATCAGGGCTGGCGCGCAAGGCCAGGCCCTCAAGGGTCACCCTCAGGCTGACATCGGCCAGCGACCTTGTGTCGGTCATAGCGGCGGGTACGGTGGTGGCCACAGGGGATGCCAGCGGTGCAGACGCCGGTGGTGGCGGTGGTGCAGTCGACACTGCTGCAGGCGTGACGCGTTGAGCAACATCCTCTTGGCGGGCGGATGGCGGCAAGGGGTCGGCCCCCTGGCTTGTCGGCTGCCCAGGCTGCAAGGGCTCGGTCAGGTGGGGCGCGGGGCCAAGAATCTTCTCCAGGCGCTCCTTGGCCTTGTCAACCTTGTCGACGAGTTCTGGCGTTTTGTGATCGATCACGCTGGGCGTGACGAAGACCACCAACTCGGTCTCGTTGTTCTGGTAACGCTTGGAGCGGAACAGCGCGCCCAGCACGGGCAGATCGCCCAGGAAGGGCAGCTTGTCGACGTTGTTGCTGAAGTCGCGTGAGAGCAAGCCGCTCAGCACGATGGTCTGTCCGCTGCCCACGTTGAACGTGGATTTGGTCTTGCGGGACTTGATGCCAGGACCGGCGGACGTGCTGACGGAGGTGTCGATGGAGCTGACCTCGCTTTCGATGTCGGCCGTGATGTAGCCATCGCGGTCCACATAGGGCTCGATGTCCAGCTTGATGCCGTAGTCCTTGAAGGTGACGTAGTTGCCTTCGATGCTGGTGACCACATACGGGATCTGGCCGCCGGCCAGAAAAGAAGCTTCCTTGCCGCTGCGGGTGGACAGCTGCGGTTCTGCCAGCACGGCGGCCTTGCCCTCCTGTGCCAGCAGGTTGAGCGTCATGTTCAGGCCGATGTTGAGCGCTCCGGCACTGTTGAGCGCCCGGTGCAGCGTGGTCGAGGCTTCGCCGGGGTTGGTGATCGGCAGGCTTGACTGACCGGAAGAGACCGGGATGTTGACCTGATAAGGACCATTGCGCCCTGTGCGGAATGGCAGCCATACAGCCGCGACAGCGCCGCCGCCTGTGGGTGTCCATTTGAGCCCGTACTCCAGCAGCTCCGATTTGGGAAACTCGACGACTTTCACGTCGATCAACACCATCTTGTCGAAGCCGCGAGGATTGGTGAAATTGATCAGTTGGGGGTAGGTCGACTCGAGCTTCTTGACCTTGCCGAGATCCAGGTCAGACAAACGGTCTCCTTCGACGATGACTTTGTCACCGACGATGGACGCCCTGGCCCCCGGGATGGACGCGAGGAATGCAGCGATCTCACGACCCACGCGTGAGGTGTCGCCCGGCACGATGTTGATCTTGAGTCGCTGGTAGCGTCCGTCCTCGTTCCAGATGAACAGCGAAGAGGTGCCTGCTTCGTTGGCAAACAGCAGCACCTCCTTCTTGTCCAGCGCGGCTGCGGTCAGCAGTCGGCCGTTGCCGACCGCGATACGGCCCACACCGGGCGCTGGAAGCACGCGGGATTCGCCGACAAACATCTCGATCTCAGGGATCTGCCCCAGATCATCAGTGGCTTTGACGGGGGCGTAGGCCACGTCCTTGGCAGGGGCCGCGCGGCGCTTGCGGGGCGTGAGCGCTTCCGCGAATCCGTTGACGGGTGCCTTGGGTTCCAGCGCCGCTGTGGGTGCCGGTGAGGCTGGCAGTGGCGGCGTTTGAGCGTTGACATCAGCAGGTTGCAGGCACACCCACAGGGCGGCTGCAGCCAGAGGGGCGAGGCGGGATCGAAAGAGCATGACGTGGTTGATCGAACTCATGACGGCGACAACGGACGAAGGTGGCAGCGGAGACATGGGCGACTCAAGGGCGCGGGTTGGTTCCAGCGCCGAGCGCCTGGAGTTGGCGTGCCGCGGATTCGGCCGCACTGGCTGCGCGCGAGGCGATGGCGTTGTGCTCCTTCATGGCCTGTTCCTGACTGGTCTGCCAGGCCTGCATGGCGCGGCGGCCGGAGTCCATCTGCAATTGCTCTGGCGTGAACTTGCTGTTGAATCCGCCATAGAGCACGGGAATGCCATCGTTCTGGCCCGAGGCCTCGGCCGCGCTGGGTGCTTTCGATGCCTTGATGGGCAGACCCGCACCTGTGGGGGCGCTGTTGAGCAGTCTGTCGACATCAAGGTTCGCGATGGCGATCTGCTTCTGGTCTTGCGGATTGCGCAGCAGCGCCGTCAGCTTGCCGCCCTCGCGCGCGGAGATGACGTGTTGGGCTTGTTCAGGCGTGGTGTCCAGCGTGACCGTGGAGTACTCTCGGCGTTCGCCGCTCTTGGGGTCATCGACCGCGCGCTGGCCCGTGGCCATGACCTGCACGCCCTGCAGCAGCGGAAACGTGGCCTTGCTGCCCTGGTTGTCGACAGTCACGATCAGATCGATCACATCGCCCGGCTCCAGCATGCCGGAGATCGAGCTGATCTCGTCCACTGGCACGGTCATGGCCCGGCGTCCGACTTCGACCCGGGACGAGAAGGTCGGGGCCTTCTTGGATTCGAGGGAACTCCAAAGGATCATCTGGCCCGCCTTGACGGGGAACCCCAGCTTCTCACCCTCGGCGCGGCTGAACACTTGAGGGGTGACCGCCGATTCGTGCGCGTATTCGATGGGAATGGGGCGCACCGAGACGTTGTCGGAAGTCAGCACAGCACCCTTTTCGAGGTCGGTGCTGGCCACGACCAGATCGACCATGCGGCCCTTGGCCTTGACCTCGATTTCTTCCATGCGGCTGCTGAGGTAGCTGCGAGCGGCGAGGGCCGCCAGCAGGCCCATGGATGCGGCCACCAGCAGAACGACGGTGGGCTTGTTGAGTTTGATGCGCGGAATGTTCACGGATAGCTCTTGTGTTCACTCGGGCGCCGACAGCGATGAGCTGATCTTGGCGTAACCGGTCTGGAATCCCCGTACGAGGAGCTGGATGGCCGACAGGCGCGTGCCGTCACTCGCGTCGTCCGCGATGGGCACGAAAAGCGCTGCCGTGATCGCCGCGACGACCACGACGTACTCGACCATGGCTTGTCCCCTGGTGTTCGGGGCCCGGTAACGGTTGATCATGGTTGCGCCTGCGTGATGGTGTTGATGGTGATGACGGACTGGCCGTCGGCGCCGCGGAAGAAGACGGCCATGGCTTCGCGCGTGCCCGATTTGAAGAGAACGGCTTTGCCTGGCGGCTGCTGTGGACTGGCTGCTGAAGTGGCTGAGGATGTTTTGGTGCTGGATGGGGCCAGCGTGCGTTCGACGGCGAAACCGCGACCGACCAAGGCCGCTGTCACGCTGCGAATGTTCAGGGCTTCGCTCTGTTGGTTGACCAGCACCAGGTGCTCTGACAGGCGCCCTGCGTCGTTGGCCGCCATGTGGTTCATGACGCGCGTGCCGGAGGGCAGCTCGGATACCCATTGCGCCAACCTGGCCTGCAGGCGAGGGGCCTCTTGTGCGGCTTTGGCCATGTCCACGATCGAGACCAAGCCTCTGGTCCCATGGCGTACCGGTGTGAGCTTGATGGTGATGAAATGGTGGCCTTCGGCTCGGCCCAGAACCGTGGCTTCCTGCATGCGTTCAACAGACCAGTTGGCTGCGGGATGGCTTTTGAACCAATCGGCCACGGCGCTGGTGCCACGCGGGCTGATGAAGCCCGTGGCGCGGGTGGGCATGCCGTTGGACAGGAAGTCACCACCGACATCGAAGGTCTGGACATCGGCAGGAAGCTCAACCGGCGGCCATGTGGCCAGGGCGCCGGCTTGGCTCGGGGCCAACAGCACCAGCGCGAATCCCGTGGCTGCCAGGAGTGTCCTCAAGGCAGCGGAGAATTGCTTTGCAATTGGGCGTGCGTGCGCGTGCATCTTGGTCGCCTTCAGCGCAAGCGGTCCGACGGCACGACGTCCCGCCAGAATTGAACGTCACCCAGGCGCGGTCCCCGGATATCGCCCAGACCGAGGATGCGGCCATCCAGGCCATCGACCACCAGGTCGGTCATGGGGCGGATGTTGGCCAGCAGACTGCCCGGGTTGACGACAGAATCTCTCAAGCGGGTTTGCACATCCTGCGGATTGCGTCCAGTCCATGGGTCGAGCAGCACAGTGGTGCTGCGGTTGATGACCAGATTGATGTCGTCAAAAGGGGTGATCAACCTCAGGCCCGCCGGTAGATTGGCCACCGTCACGGCCACATTGGCCGTGTAGATGCCACGTCGCGACAGATCGAAGCGGCCCATGAGCGGAAAGGGGGCGCCATCGCGAGAGCCGGAGAAACCGGCGTTGTGCGTGGCGCCGCCACTGAACCCGTAACTTACGCGCACGTCCTGGTCAAAATCCCGCAGCAAGGGATTCCCGAAGGGATCGGTCCACATCCCGTTGCGGTGCGACCGGAAGTTGCCGGCTGCATCCCCCGTCTTGATCGGCGCGCGGCTGTTGCTGAAGAAGCGGCGTTGTACCTCCTGGGCCAGTTGGGCCTCGGGCTTCCAGCTGTTGACGCGGTCGTTACGCGTGATGGCGTCGAAGGCCACATAGCGGCTGGCCATCAAGGTGTTGTGGGCCATGTCCTGGTATTTGCCGATCATGGGGATCAGCAGAAACAGGGGCACCACTACCAGTGATGCGACCAGGAACTCAGTCAGTGCCTGACCTTGCTGTGAAGACAGGCCGGATGGTTTTCGTCGCCAGCGCCTCATGGTCATCGCTTGTCTCCCTGCAGTGGCCTGGCAGAGAAGCCGCCTTGCAGATGGGGCACGAAGACGTCCTGTGGGACTGCGAAGTTCATCTGCACGATGTCGGCTTCGTACACGAAGCCGCGTTTGGACCGAGACTCGATGGACAGGGCGGTGCCTTTGGGGGCTGGTGCCAGGCCGTGGCCGGCAAAGCCGACGGCTCGTGCGTAGCAGAGGGTTCCTCCATCGGGGTCCAACGGATTCTTCACCACGTCACAGGTCTGACTGGCGATGGTCCGGACCTCTCCGGTGGGCTGTGGCAGCAAGGGGTTGGGCCGCATGCCGGTCGGCATCCGTGGGACGCCCTGGATCGACCTTTGGCCGACGGCGGGCTGGGAGAGACCATTGAGGCTTGTGGGGCAGTTGCCCGAGGTGGTTTTGCTCTTGAGATCGATGTCGCAAAGGCCACCAGACCACGTCAGTTTGGCGCCATGGCTCTCGCCCTCCGTCATGCCGCAGTCGATGGGATTGACCATGTAGGCGCTGGTGTGGGAATAGGTGATGGAAGCCTGCTGCCCAACGTAGCTGTCTCTCCGGTTGCGGTACTGCCGGGATGGCCATTCCTCGATCCGCTTGACGGGCTGGCCGTGTTCTTGATTGCTGCGGATGCAGCCCTGCACGGTGTCGCGCATCTGGTCGAGGCGTTGCTGATTCAGCGTGTCACCTCCCAGTTGTTCCATTTTGCGGGCCCAATGCACACGCTCCCGATGCTTGCTTTGACCAAGAGACTGGTGTGGTGATGGCTCCTGCGCGATATGGCGCTCGAGCCGCGTGTCGGCCAGCGCAGAGGGCATGCCGGCAGAGAACAATGTCAAGGACAGAGCCAAATTGCGAGCGCGCTGGCATTGAGGAGGTACAGGTGTGGTCTTGCTCATGGCGTTTCTCAAAAGGGTCGACCTTGCATGGCCCGGGCTTGATCAATGGCAGCCTGTGAATGCACGAGACGCACCTGCCAGTAGGGATTGAAGGCACTCCCCAGTTCGCGCCGGCCATCAGCGCGGCCTACAGGCCGGTCGAAGAACACTTCGGAAGTTGCCACGGCGGCATACACGCCAGCGGAGGGCGCGCCCTGGTATCGATTCAGGTCGTACGGGCCACTGGCGGCTTGACGGATCTGCGAGCGGCCTTGAGAGGTAGGTGTCTCTCCCGGCACGCGCGTCAGGCGAATGGAGAAGCGGACAGCGAGCTCACGTCGATCTGGGTTGCCGTTCTCGGGTGTGTAGGCCAGTGCGGCGTCTGAGAGTTCAAAGAAGTTCGGGATGCCGGTGTACTGTGACCATTGGTTGGTGCTGGCCCAGGCGCTGGCACGGGGGTTGATGCGGCGTGATTGGCCATAGAGATCCCGGTTGCCGCGGTCTGCATCGCTGCCCGTGTGGGCTTGTTGTGAGCCATTACCCAGGACACGCTCACTGCGCAGAACACATTGACCACGCTTGTTCACACGGTAGATCCAGTAGGAGGCCGTGTCGATGGCTTTCCATTCGTTCAAGCCAATCAGGTTGGTGCCGCCAGCGCGCTCGACGCGATGTTGGCGCAATCCGTTGATGCCGATGCACGGGATGATGGCCGTGTCTGTCCAGGTCCGGCTGGGTACGAAGCTGTCTAGATTGGCCGAGGCCACTGCCACATCGGCCATGCGCTGGCGTTGCGCATTGCCGCGCTCCTGAAGCAGGGCGCCTCCATCGAAAAAGAAGTAGTGGTCTTCGAGCAGATCGACATTGACTTGGCCATTGCCTCGGAAGTTGGCATTCGCGACGTCTCGCATGACCTGGGCGCGCGCCATCGCCATGAGACCCATGGTCGCGCGCTGTGAGTGTTGTAGAAGCCGTTTCGCTTCCTCGATACGGCCAAGTATGATCGCTGCAGGTCTCTCAACCCATTGAGATGCTGGCTCGATGACTTCAAGGCCCCAGGCCAGACTCATGCAGAGTGGGGCATATTGAAGAAAGCCTCTTGCAGCGGGATCGTTGTAGATGGTTGTACAGCCCAGACTTAGGGCACCAAGCGCATGCTCTTGCGTGTATCGCGTCCATGACGCCACGCTCACCATCTGCGCCACGGCGATTTCGTTGGCGATCAGGGCGCGGTTGGCATAGGCGGTGTAGTTCAAGGCCCTTGCATGCATCACACCTGCGCTGTAGGCGGTGGCGTCTGCCGTGATGATGAGCTTGTCCTTGTCCTGTGTCAGCTGGCCGGCGTTGAACAGGAAGAAAAGCGCAGCCAGGCCGCCGGCCAGGACAAAGAGTCCATAGACCATGGCTTGGCCATGCTGCTGCCGCCCTCCCAGGTACGGCGGCCAGCCCCGCGAAGGGCTGGCGGTTCTCACGCTGGTGTTTTTTCTTTAGCGCGAGTTGTTGTTCTGATAGGCGTTCAGGCCCTTGCGGGTACCGCCTTCAGTTTCTGCATCGGCCGCGCGGCCCTGTGCTTCGGTGATGGCCGCTGTGGCGTCCTGACCGGCTACTTCTCTGGCAATACCCGCTGTCTGACTGCGGATGGTCTGGCCGAAGAACTGGTAGGTGGCGATGGCGGCAACGGCAATGAGGGCGACGATGACGATGTACTCGGTCATGCCCTGCCCGCGCTGAAGCTTGGCTTTCATGAAGAACTCCCAATGATTGAATTTAAGTTTGTTGTTGTGCCTTGCAGCAAGCGCTTCACGACACAGAGGAAATTCTAGGTGTCCTCATCTCCCAAGGTCTTCCCCCCTTTAGGGGTGATGACGCCCGAATCTGAAACGAACTGTGACAGCAGCAGTCATGCCCAGCCAAGTGAGCGCCAGCACAATGAAAGGCATATCTCCTAAAGAGACGTAAGGAGTCTGCCCTTGCATGGGTTGCACCAGGCCAGCCAAGGCGGTTTGGTGGTGTGGCGGTGCCATGGCCTTGATGTTGCCCTTGTGATCGATGTGAGCGGTGATGCCGGTGTTGGCCGACCTCAAGATGGGGCGGCCGGTCTCGAGAGCCCTGACCCTGACCATCTGCAATCGTTGCGCCATGGCAGCGCTTTCATCGAACCAGGCGAGGTTGCTGAGATTCAGGATGGCGCCTGCATGGGCAGCTATGCGCCTTGCATCGGCAGGTGCGGCATCTTCCTGGCACGTGAGCACGCCCAAGTCTTGATGCTTGGCTCCTTGAAAGGCCGGTTGTTCGGAAGGGCCTGGCGCGAGGTCTTTGAGTGGAAGATCAAGATCGCGGGTTGTCCATTCCAGCCCCTTGGGGGTGTACTCACCAAAAGGCATGAGCCGAATCTTGTGATGGACAGCCATGGCTTGTGGCGCTGGGGCAATGTGGAGCACGCTGTTATGGGCTTGGCCTGCCTCGCCGAGCATTGGTATCCCGACGAACAGGTGGCTGTGGCCAGAGGTGCTCCACGCTTGCCAGCGGGCAGCCAGTGGCGCTGGCAGTTGCGTGAAGAACAGCGGTACCGCAGTTTCCGGCGTCAGGATGATGTCCGCAGGTCCTGATTCCAGCTGGTGCGTGAGCTCATCAAGTTGACGAGAGACATGGTCTGGGTCGAATTTGAGATCCTGCGCCACATTCGGTTGCAAGAGGCGATAGCTCAATGGCGAGCCCGAGGTTTGGACCCATGTGATCCACGTCAAGCCTGCCCCAAGCGCCACGGTACAGAGAGCAGCAAACGCTGCCAAGAGTTGCTGGGTGCGAGACGCAAGCTGAGGAATCCGACAGGCAAGTGCCGTGGCCAACAACACAACGAAGCTGGTACCCCATACACCGCCAATGGGCATGTAGCCACGCATCCATGTGTCGATGAACGCGTACCCGATCGACAGTGATGAGAACCCTGCGAAGGAGGCGGATCGCGCCCACTCTGCCAGTGTGATCAAGAGTGCGAGTGAAATGCACGGCAACACCAGACCACGAAATCCCGCGTGCGACCTGTCGTGGCGATGAAGCACTTTCCAGACCGTGGTGGCTATGCCTGTGCTTAACCCAAGGTACAGGCACAGCACGCTGAACTGCAGTGCTGCTTGCACGGGTGCCAGGCCCGCCTTGGTGGTCATGGCCGTGTACATCCAGTGGTGGCCCGCCAACTGGGAGATGGTGCCGAAGGCCCATCCCAGCCACCAGGCAGCCCCAGGGCCGCGTGACAGCGCCAGCGCATGCATCAACAGCCCGAAGGCGATCACAACCAGGGGCCACCATCCTTGTGGTGCCCAGCCCCATGTGCTGGCGACAGCCGCGGCCAGGGCTGCTGCAATCGCCCATCCATTCCCTGTTTTGTTCATTGTGTCCGACCGTTTCATCAACGGGCGGGATGATAGCCAGTCCAGTACTACTGAAGATGGACTGGGTCTACAAGCGGGTTGGTCAACGCAGTCAACTGATGTTCACGACACCATCTACGGAGTCTCATGTCAAATGAGACCGTCCACACCAAGCAGTATTTCCGTCAAGCGCCCATCGTCATCCACGCCGAAACTCAGCTTGTTAGCCAACCGCAGATGGCGCACGGCGCTACCGGCATCCTTGATCTGGAAGCAGAGCGTCCCCGTCGCCGCATCAAAAAACGCCCCCACCGTGGCCTCCACCACGGCAATGCCGTTGGCGTCGAACTCTGCATTGAAGGCGATGTCTGCAGGCCTGTTCATGTTCAAGGGGGCAGGTGCAGGCCGCTGTCGCCACGAGGCCCGAGGGCCTATGCGCATGTCCAAGGCATTGAAGCGGTTTTCTCCGTCCAGCAGGATGTCCAGGTCGCCCAGCACCAGCCGCCGTTCGGTATCCATTTCGAACAAGGTGCGCTCGATGTGCTGAGCCAAGCTGGCCGATGCCGTGGGCTGGCGTTCCACGGTGGCTGAGATCGTTTGGGATGCTTCATCCCAAACCACCTGGCATGGGTACGGCGCAGGGATGGGGGTGGCGATCAGGGCAGGGCGCGGTTGGCTGGTCATGGCCTCACTGATTTGTCTCGTCTCCCGTGATGGGTACAGCCAGTGTGAAGCAGATCAACCTCACCGTGGGGCGGTTGATGCCTGTTTGCATCTGCGGACACGGTGCGCCCTGCTGAATAATGCCTCCGTCGACGACAAGGAGCACTCATGTCAGATCAAACCATCCGCTTCGAGGACGGAGCCAGCTACGAACAGATGATGGGCCGCTGGAGCCTGCTGGTCGGCGAGCGCTTCCTGGATTGGGTCAACCCGCCCCAGCAAGCCAGTTGGGTCGATGTGGGCTGCGGCAATGGCGCCTTCACCGAGCTGATCGTGCAGCGCTGTGCGCCTGCTGCCGTGCAGGCCATCGACCCATCAGAGGCACAACTGGCCTATGCGCGCCAGCGTCTGCAACCCGGTGCACCGGTAACCTGGTCGCAGGGCGATGCCCTGCAGGTGCCCGTGCCCGATGCCAGCTGCGATGTGGCCGTGATGGCGCTGGTGCTCTTCTTCGTGCCCGATGCGGCCAAGGGCGTGGCCGAGATGTGCCGTGCCGTGAAGCCGGGCGGCATCGTGGCGGCCTACCACTGGGACATGCTCAACCGGGGCTTTCCGCTGGCCGCCATCGGGCAAGAGATGCTCAAGATCGGCCTCACGCCCGTGATGCCGCCCAGCGTGCAGGCCTCCACGGTGGAGGCATCGCAGGCGCTGTGGCAGCAGGCCGGCCTGCGTGATGTGCGCACCACCCAGATCACCGTGCAGCGCCAGTTCAGCAGCTTCGATGAATACTGGAACAGCGCCGCCGGCAGCAACATGATCCGCTCGATGATCGATGACCTGCCGGCCGATGAGCGGGCCGCCTTGAAGGACAAGGTCAAGCGCCGGCTGGAGGCGGGTGATGGTGCCTTCACCGTGAGCGCGCGGGCCAACGCGGTGGTGGGTATCCGCTGATCGTGCACGCAGGGCGCGGCTCAGCGCCCCTGGGGCTGTGGATCCCCGTCCACCACGAAGCGCCGGCTGAACCCCAGGCGGCGGCTCACGCCCCGGGGCTCCGACACCAGCGGCAGCCTGAATTGATCCTTGTGCAGCAGCCGCACCGTCCAGTCCGTGCCGCCGATGAAGCGGAACCGCACGGTGTCCGGCGGCAGCAGGCTCAGGTCGCTGAACGAGCCGGTGGAATACGCCGCGCCCAGCACGGCGGCCTCCAGCACGGCCCCGGCCAGGATTCGGCCACTGGGCTGGTCGTTCACCAGCAGTTCGCTGCGGGGCACTTCACCTTCCGCCCGCGTTGGCAAGCGGGCCAGTGAGAGATGCTTGGTGATGTGCATGTGGAACAAGTAGGGCAAAGAAGGGTGAGGCCTGCACCGCTCAATCCGCGAAGGCCCACCCCTCGAACACCTGCGCGGCCGGCGCCACCGTGCCGCATTCATCGGGCCGGTAACCCACCAGATCCGCAAAGGCCGCCTGGCAGGCCTGGCCGCGCAGCAGCTCGATCAGGCGCCGCATGCCTTTGGATTCGAGCACCGCGGGCGGCACGAGCAGGCCGTAGCGTTCGGTCTGCACGGGGATGAACTCCAGCCCGAAGCGGCGCGCCGAGGTCTCCACGCCAAAGCTCGCATCGGCCATGTCGCTGGCCACGTAGGCGGCCACGGCCGAGTGGGTGTGCTCGCCGGTGGAGGTGTCGGCCAGGGGCGATGGGTCCAGCCCCTGCTGGCGCAGCAGCGCTTCGAGCAGCAGGCGGGTGCCTGAGCCGTGGTTGCGCGCCACGAAGCGCACATCCGGGCGCAGCAGATCGGCCACGCCATCAATGTGCAGCGGGTTGCCGGGCTTGAGCATCAGGCCCTGGCGGCGCGTCACCATGTGCACGTACTGCCAGTCGGGCCGCAGCCAGCGGGCGTACTGGCGCAGCACTTCGGGCTGGGTGGGGCCTTGGGGCAGGTGCAGGCTGGCCACATCGGCCTGGCCGGCGTGCAGGGCGGCCAGGGCCTGGCTGCTGTCGGTGTAGCGCCAGTCCAGGGGCTCGCCGGCCTCGCCCAGCAGGCGCTGCAGGATCTCGATGGCGAAGCCGTGGCTGGCGCACACGCGCAGCGGGCGGTCCGCATCGCTCAGCACGCGGTGCAGTTCGGCCTGCAGCTCAAAGGCCAGGCTGTCGAGCTGGGGGCGCAGGCGGGCTTCGAAGCGCTTTTGGGCCCACACCAGGGCTTCGCCCAGCGGCGTGAGTTGCGAGCCCTTGCCCCGCGCCATGGCCACCAGCGGCGCGCCCATGGCGGCCTCGGCCTCGCGCACCAGCTTCCAGGTGTGGCGGTAGGAGGCGCCCGTGGCCTTGCACGCGGCCGACAGGCTGCCGTGCGCCTGGATGGCCACCAGCCAGCCCAGCACGCGCGGCGGCAAGGCCTGGCCGCCGGGGCCGGTGAGCTGCCAGGCCGGGTCGATGTGGACGTGCAGGGCTTTCATATGCTGCTTTGAGCATATGTTATCGGCTCTGGAGGGCTTATTGCCACAGGTGCCGGCCCCGCCTACAGTGCCGGGAAAGGCGTGTGGTGCGGGTCGATCAGGCTGTGCGGCGCACATGTTCATCACGACATAAGCGCGGCGGCACGCGCCAAGCCCCCTGAGACACCCCATGAGCGACGCCAAGATCCAGTTCTACAAGGGCCCCGCCGGGGGCTGGGGCGCGCTGCGCAGCGTGGCCCGCCAGCTGCTGCAGCACCGCATCGCGGCCAAGGGCTCGCGCACGCTGCTGTCGGCCAACCAGCCCGATGGCTTCGACTGCCCCGGCTGCGCCTGGCCGGATCGGCAGCACACCTCCAGCTTCGAGTTTTGCGAGAACGGCGTGAAGGCGGTGGCGGCCGAGGCCACGGCCGACCGCGCCACGCCCCAGGTGATCGCCCGGCACACGGTGAGCGAGCTGCACGGCTGGAGCGACCACGCGCTGGAGGCCATGGGCCGCCTGACCGAGCCCATGGCCTACGACCCGGCGGCCGACCGCTACCGCGCCATCAGCTGGGACGAGGCCTTCGCCACCATCGCGCGGCACCTGCGCGCGCTGCCATCGCCGGACGAAGCCATCTTCTACACCTCGGGCCGCACCAGCAACGAGGCGGCCTTTCTGTACCAGCTGTTCGTGCGCGAGTTCGGCACCAACAACTTTCCGGATTGCTCCAACATGTGCCACGAGCCCAGCGGCATGGGCCTGAAGGCCAGCGTGGGCGTGGGCAAGGGCACGGTCACCCTCGATGATTTCGAGCAGGCTGACTGCATCCTGATCTTCGGGCAGAACCCGGGCACCAACCACCCGCGCATGCTGGGCGAGCTGCGTGCGGCGGCGCGCCGTGGCGCCCGCATCCTGAGCTTCAACCCGCTGCGCGAGCGCGGGCTGGAGCGCTTCGCCGATCCGCAAAGCCCGGTGGAGATGCTCAGCGGGGGCGCCACCACCATCACGTCGGACTACTTCCAGCTCAAGGTGGGTGGTGACATCGCCTTGCTCAAGGGCATCATCAAGCACCTGCTGGTGCTGGATGCGCAAGCCGTGGCCACCGGCCAGCCGCGCGTGCTGGACACGGCCTTCATCGCCGAGCACACGCAGGGCTTCGAGGCCCTGCGCGACGACATCGAGGCCGAAGACTGGGGGCTGATCGAGCGTGAGTCGGGCCTGGGGCGCGACCGCATGGTGCATGCGGCCGAGGTGATCGCCCGCTCGCAGAAGGTGATCGCCTGCTGGGGCATGGGCATCACGCAGCACCGCCATGGCGTGGCCGCGGTGCAGATGATCGCCAACCTGCTGCTGCTGCGCGGCATGATCGGCCAGCCGGGCGCGGGCCTGTGCCCGGTGCGCGGCCACAGCAATGTGCAGGGCGACCGCACCATGGGCATCTACGAGAAACCCGCGCCGGCGTTCCTGGACCGGCTGAAGGCGGTGTACGGCTTCGAGCCGCCGCGCCATGAGGGGCACGACACCATCGGCGCCATCGAGGCCATGCGCGATGGGCGCGCCTCGGTGTTCTTTGCGATGGGCGGCAACTTTGCCGCGGCCACGCCCGACACGCCCACCACCTGGGCCGCGCTGCAGCGCTGTGCGCTCACGGTGCACGTGGCCACCAAGTTCAACCGCAGCCACACGGTGCTGGGCCGCGAGGCACTGGTGCTGCCCTGCCTGGGCCGTACCGAGATCGACCAGCAGGCCGCCGGCCCGCAGCACGTGAGCGTGGAAGATTCGATGAGCATGGTGCACCTGTCGGCCGGCATCAACGCGCCGGCATCCGGGCACCTGCTGTCCGAGCCGATGATCGTGGCGCGCCTGGCGGTGGCCACCCTGCCGCACAGCACCGTGCCCTGGATGTGGCTGGTGGAGGATTACGACCGCATCCGCGACCACATCGAGAAGGTGTTCGACGAGTTCAAGGGCTTCAACGAGAAGGTGCATCACCCCGGGGGCTTTCGCCTGCGCAACACGGCCAGTGAGCGCGTGTGGGCCACGTCCTCGGGCAAGGCACAGCTCATGGTGCATGCGATCCCGACGGACACGGCGGTGCACCAGGCGCAGGCGGCGGCGCAGGAAGGCGTGCAGGCTGGCGGTGCGGGGCCTGTGTTCACCCTGACCACCGTGCGCGCGCACGACCAGTACAACACCACGGTGTACGGCCTGGACGACCGCTACCGTGGCGTGTTCGGGCAGCGTCGCGTGCTGTTCATCCATGCGGATGACCGCGCCATGCTGGGCCTGCCCGAAGGCGCGTGGGTGGATTTGGTGGGGGCCGCCGTGAACGATGCGGTGGTCCGCGAAGCCAGGGGTTTCCGCCTGGTCGACTACGACATCCCGCGTGGCTGTGTGGCGGGCTACTACCCCGAGACCAATGTGCTGGTGCCGCTGGCCAGCCATGCATTGGGGGCGCGCACGCCCACGTCCAAGTCGATTCCTGTGCGCTTGCGGCCGGCCTCGGCGCCGGCCGGGATGGAGGCCGCATGAGCGCGCTGGCCGACGTGCGCAAGCGCAGCGATGGTGTGGCGGGGGGCACGGTCCATGCCGATGGATCTGCTGATGGCCTCGTGCAAGGCATGGCGCGCGTCGCCGTGACACGCCATGCAGGCGCGGGCACCCAGCAGGTGGCCGACCAGGTGATCGACGAGCAGCCCGTGGCCCTGGTCTACAACGGTGTGTCGCATGTGGTGATGATGGCCACGCCGCTGGATCTGGAGGATTTCGCACTGGGCTTCTCCTTGTCGGAGGGCCTGCTGACCTCGCTGGACGAGCTGCGCGATGTCGAGGTGCAGCGGGCAACGCTGGGTGTGTCCGTGCAACTGCAGGTATCACCCCGAGCCTTCGAGCGCTTCAAGGACAGGCGCCGGCAACTGGCGGGGCGCACGGGCTGCGGCCTGTGCGGCATCGACAGCCTGGAGGCCTTCTACGAGAGCCTGCCCACAGGGGCCGTGGGCGGCTCGTCAGTGCAGGGTTGGCCCACCGAGGCCATCAGCCGGGCTTTCCGCGCCTTGCCGCCCTGGCAGGCCCTGCAGGCGCAGACCGGTGGCTGCCATGCGGCGGCGTGGGCCTTGCCGGAGCGTGGCATCGTGCTGGTGCGTGAAGACGTGGGCCGCCACAACGCGCTCGACAAGCTGATCGGCGCGCTGGCCCGCGAAGGCGCGCTCAGGCCCGATGGCCTGGCCTTGGTGAGCAGCCGGGCCAGCCACGAGATGGTCAGCAAGTGCGTGCGGGCGGGCATGGGTGCCATGGCGGCCATCTCTGCGCCCACCACCCTGGGCATCGAGCTGGCCCGTCGCAGTGGGCTGCGCCTGTTCGGTTTCTGCCGTGGGGATTCGGTTGTGGAATACGCCTGAATACCTGGACACCGGGGGCGCAAGGCTGCCTGTTGTAAGGGAAACCCCTAGGGAGTCTGTCGTAAAATCTGCCCATGCTTGTCGCCCTAAGCTCTCACGCTTTTCTGGCCGAAAGCCTAAAGTGGCGGCACGATGAGGAGGACAGCCCCATGAGCAAGCACGCATCCGAGACCCCCGTGATCGTTCCGCGCGAGAAGCTGGATTTCGACCTGGAAGGTGACATCCCCCAGTACTGGTTCGCCGGTGACGCGTTCAAGACGCGTTACTTCGACGCCATGTCCACAATCTTCCCGGAAGGCGAGCGTTACTTCATCTCCTGCGTGCGCGACTACCGCGACCGCATCACCGACCCGCAGTTGCTGACCGACGTGAAGCACTTCATGCGGCAGGAGGGGCAGCACGGCATCGTGCACAGCCAGTACAACGACCGCCTGCGCCGTCAGGGCATCGATGTGGACAAGCTGGAGGCCTTCCAGCGCCACGTGATGTTCAACATCGCGCGCAAGCACTTCCCGGCCGCGGTGACGCTGGCCGATACGGCCGCCGCCGAGCACCTCACGGCCACCATGGCCGAGGCGCTGTGCGAGGACGCCACCGTGCTGGCCCAGGCCGACCCCCGGATGCGCGCCATGTACGCCTGGCACGCCATGGAAGAGATGGAGCACAAGGCCGTGGCCTTCGATGTGCTGCAGAAGGTGGCCAAGGTGGGCTACCTGCGCCGCACCCTGGCGCTGGTGTTTGTGACGCTGGGCTTCAACCTCAACGTGCTGCTGACGACCAGCTACATGCTCAAGGTCGATGGTTTCAGCCGCGCCCAGCGCTGGAAAATGATCACCCAGGGCCTGTGGTGGCTGTTCGGCTGGAATGGCCTGTACTCGCGCCTGACGGGCAAGTACCTGCGCTACTTCAAGCCTGGCTTCCACCCGTGGGACACCGGCGTGATCAAGAGCTACCAGGTCTGGGTGGACACCTACAACCGCACGGGCGATCCCATCCAGGCCGGCGAAGCACTGCAGGCGCTGCACGCCGCCTGAGCCGGCGGCTCGCTCACGCTCAGTTCACCATGCGGTTGCCCTTGCGGGCGGCGGTGCCAGGATCCGGGGCGCCGGTGGCACGCATGATGTGCCGGTCCGTCACGCCGATGCCGCGCAGGAACTCCTCGCGCAGGCGCAGCACGTCCTGGATGGTGTCCTCCGTGGCGTCGACCAGGTAGCCCTGGATGCGTTCGAGCTCCTCGATCTGCTGTTCGCTGAAGCTGGGCCGGGCCCAGGCCGGTAGCACGACGCAGGGGCTGAAGCCCCAGGCGCCAGGGCGGTGGTGAATGTCCTGCTCCAGCAGCGTCTGGGTCAGGTCTTCCAGGGCGCTGCTGCCCAGATCGCGCTCCAGGCCGTTCTCGATGACCTGGGCCGCCACCACCCGGGGGGCGGCCAGGTCAATCACCAGGCGGCACATCACGGGGTCAGCGTAAGGGTGGAGCTGGTGTCGCCAGTGACCTTCCATCAAACAGGCCGCCGCGATCGGTTGATCAGAGTCCGACGAAACGTTGTCGAGCCAGTTCATGCGCCATCCTCCAGTGAAAGGGGTTCCAGGAAGGTGGCCTCTGCGGTGTGTACAGCACAGGGCACTGAGCACATCATGCAGAAACCGGGCCATCCGTGTTGGGCAAATTGCATGCCCTTCCCCTTCTTCGGCGTATCTTTGCAACGCGCCCCGCGATGGGCCAACTTCGCCTATATTCTGGAAGGCTGTGCAGATCTGCGGCCAGCGCCACCCGGGAGGGTGCTCAGCGCTCGATGGCCAGCAGTTCCACCGTGAAGGTCAGGTCCGCATTGGGCGGGATCACGCCGCCGGCGCCGGCGGCACCATAGGCTGTCTTGGCCGGACATTGCAGGGTGGCCTTGCCACCCACCTTCAGCGTCTGAACGCCTTCCGTCCAGCAGGGGATCACACGGTTCAGCGGGAACACGGCGGGCGAGCCACGCTTGTACGAGCTGTCGAACACGGTGCCGTCCTTGAGCTTGCCCTCGTAGTGCACCTTCACCACGCTGCCGGGGGTGGGCTGTGCGCCGGAGCCGGCTGTCAGGTGGGTGACGACCACGCCGGAGGGCAGGGTCTGGGTGGCGGCAGGGGAGCTGGCCTGGGCGCTCAGGCTCAGGCCGAACAAGGTGGACAAGGCCGCGGTGGCCAGCAGGGGGCGGATGCTCAGCATGATGGTGGTGTCTTTTGTCGGAAGTTGAGGGCGGATGCCGGCGGGCAGCTTGCCACGTTTCCCATGCCTGGTGGGTCACAGCATGTTCGATCCAGGTAAGCTGGCAGCACCACTTCGTTGCCGGACATGCCCGCTGCCTTGATCGACGACCCCCGTCTGCGTGAGCTGGCGCGCATGAAGCGCGTCTCGCTGGCCTGTCTGCTGCTGGCGCTGGCAGGCCTGTTCGCGAGCGTGGTGGGCATGGGGCAGGAAGGCGCACCTGCGGGCTGGGCCTGGTTCAAGGCCTTCTGTGAGGCGGCCGTGGTGGGGGGGCTGGCCGACTGGTTCGCCGTGGTGGCGCTGTTCCGCCGTCCGATGGGCCTGCCGATCCCGCACACGGCCCTGATTCCCCGGGGCAAGGACCGCATTGCCGACAGCCTGGCGGTGTTCGTGCGCGACAGCTTCCTGGCACCTGAGGTGCTGCTGGCCAAGCTCCGGGTGTTCAACCCGGCCGAGCGCCTGGGCCAGTGGCTGCGTCAGCCCGAGAACCTGGAGACGGTGGCGGGCTCGGTGCGGTCGATGGCGCTGGAGGCGCTGTCCTTCCTGAACGAGCAGGCGGTGCGCCGCGCCATCGGCGAGTTCCTGGTGGCCCAGGCCCTGCGCTGGGACGCCGCCGCCACGGCCGGCAGCGTGCTGGACGTGCTGACGCGCGGCGGGCGCCACCAGCAGGTGCTGGATGCGGCCCTGCAAAAGGTGGGCGATTACCTGGCCACCGAGGAGATGCGGGATCTGGTGGCCGGCCGGCTGGTGGGCTTTGCGCGCAAGGAATGGCCCAAGATCACCGCCGTGGTCGACACCTTCGGCAGTGTCGACAAGATGGCCGCGAACATGTCGGACAAGCTGGCGCTGGAGCTGGTGAGCGAGGTGCACAAGGCGCTCTCGCAGCCCGACCATGCCGTGCGCCAGCGCTTCGATGCGTGGATGGCGGATTTCATCGAGCGGCTCAAGGGTGATCCGGCCTTCGCGCAGGAGGTCAACGCGCTCAAGGACCGCGTGGTGCAGCGCGACGATGTGCGCGACTACCTGGAAGGCGTGTGGACCACGGTGCGCGACAGCCTGGAGGCCGACATTCGCCAGGAAGATTCGGCGCTGCTGGGCCACGTGCGCACCTCGCTGGCGGCGCTGGGGGGGCGCCTGGGGCGCGATCCCCAGCTGGCCCAGGCCATCAACGAGCACGTGCTGTCGGCCAGCGGCGCGCTGGTCGAGCGCCTGCGCGAAGGCGTGGCCGGCCACATCTCGGCCACGGTGCGCGCCTGGGACGACCGCAGCCTGGTGCAGCAGATCGAGCTGGGCGTGGGCCGCGACCTGCAGTTCATCCGGCTCAACGGCACGCTGGTGGGCGGGGTGATCGGGCTGCTGCTGTACGGCGCCACCTGGTGGGTGGCCCACTGAGGCAGCATCCCGCGGGGCTTTTGCGAATCTGCTCCAATCGAGCGCGCACCTCTGTTTCGAGTGCCCTGTGGAGTACGACATGTCCGAATCCGACCCCTACACGCCCCCCGCCGTCTGGACCTGGAAGCAGGGCCATGGCGGCCAGTTCGCCAACATCAACCGCCCCATCGCCGGGCCGACGCACGACAAGGAACTGCCTGTCGGCCGGCACCCCTTGCAGCTGTATTCGCTGGGCACGCCCAATGGCCAGAAGGTCACGGTGATGCTCGAAGAGCTGCTGCAGGCCGGCCACACCGGCGCCGAGTACGACGCCTGGCTGATCCGCATCAACGAGGGCGCGCAGTTCGGCTCGGGCTTCGTCGAGGTGAACCCCAATTCCAAGATCCCCGCCCTGGTGGACCGCAGCGGCCCCGAGCCCATCCGCGTGTTCGAATCCGGCGCCATCCTGATCCACCTGGCCGAGAAGTTCGGCGCCTTCCTGCCCACCGAACCGGCCAAGCGCGCGGAGTGCCTGTCGTGGCTGTTCTGGCAGATGGGCAGCGCGCCTTTCCTGGGCGGCGGCTTCGGCCACTTCTATGCCTATGCGCCCACCAAGATCGAGTACGCCATCGACCGCTATGCGATGGAGGTCAAGCGTCAGATGGACGTGCTGGACCGCCGCCTGGCCGAACACCGCTTCCTGGCGGGTAGCGAGTACACGATCGCCGACATGGCCACCTGGCCCTGGTACGGGGCGTTGTCCAAGGGGCAGCTGTACGGGGCTGGGGAATTCCTGCAGGCGCACACGTACACCAACGTCGTACGCTGGGCGGACGAGATCGCACAGCGCCCCGGCGCCCGGCGTGGCCGCATGGTCAACCGCACCTTCGGCGATCCGGCCAGCCAGCTGCACGAGCGGCACGACGCCAGCGATTTCGACACCAAGACGCAAGACAAGCTCAACCCCGCCTGACAACGCCGCCGCATGACGATCACCCTGTACGACTGCGCCACTGCGCCAAGCCCACGCCGCGCCCGCATCCTGCTGGCCGAGAAGGGCGTGCCCCACGAGACCGTGCAGGTGGACCTGCGCAGCGGCGAGCAGATGGGCGAGGCCTTCCGGCTGGTGAACCCCTCCTGCACGGTGCCGGCGCTGCGCACCGATGAGGGGGCCGTGCTGACGGACAATGCGGCCATCGCGGCCTGGGTGGAGGCGCGTTTTCCGCAGCCGCCGATGATGGGCGTGACGCCGCTGGAGAAGGCCGAGGTGGCCAGCTGGTTCTGGCGCGTGGAGTTCGAGGGCCTGCTGGCCATTGCCGATGCGTTTCGCAACAGCAGCCCGGCGATGGTGAACCGCGCCTTGCCCGGGCCGGTGAACCACCCGCAGATCCCGGCCCTGGCCGAACGGGGGCTGGCGCGCATCGGGCAGTTCTTCGACACGCTGAACGACCGGCTGGCGGACCGCGAGTTCATCGCGGCCGACCGCTTCAGCATCGTCGACATCACCGCCGTGGTGGCGGTGGATTTCGCGCGGGTGGTGAAGGTGCGCGTGACCGAGGCACATCCCCACCTGCTGCGCTGGCGCGAGGCCATGGGCCAGCGGCCGTCGATGTCGCTGTGACGCGGTGGAGGCGGCCTTCGCAGCGCGCCTTGCCCGGCATGGCGTTCAGCCGGGCGCCTTGAACACCAGCACCTTCAGGGCACGCGCTGGCGACGCATCGGCGAAGGCCGGCGGGTTGGCCAGGCGCTCCACGAAATCGATGCCCGGGGCTTGCGCGCTGACCAGATCCTGCAGAAAGTCTGGCCCCAGCTTGGGCGAGTTCAGGCACAGCAGCGCATGGCCGCCGGGGGCCAGCAGATCGGGCAGCCGGCGCACCAGTCGGGCGTAGTCCTTCTCGGCCACGAAGCTGCCCTTCTGGTAGGTGGGCGGGTCCATGATGACCAGCTCGTAAGGGCCGCTGCGCGTGATCTTGCCCCATGAGCTGAAAATGTCGTGCGGCAGGAAGCTCGCCCCCTGGGTGATGCCGTTGAGGTGGTGGTTCTGCTTGCCGATGGACAGTGCTCCGCCGGCCATGTCCACGTTGATCACCTGTCCCGCACCGGCCTGCATGGCCACGACCGAGAAGGCACAGGTGTAGGCGAACAGGTTGAGCACCTTGGCGCCGGGGCGCGCGGCCACGTGCGCGCGCACCCAGCGTCGGCCCTCGGCCATGTCCAGGAACAGGCCGTGGTTCATGCCCTTCAGAAGGTGCACCTTGAAGCGGGCGCCCTGCTCGCTCACGTCGTGCGGATCGCGCACCGTGCCGGCCAGCAGGCGGGTGGTGGCGCGCACCTCGTCACGGTGCTGGAAGACCAGGTTCAATGGCTGCCCGGGCGCGATGGCGTCCCAGCGTTGCCGCAGTGCGGCCTGCACGGTGGCCAGGTCGTCATCCGCCACGGGCTGGAAGCTGGTGAGCAGCCAGGCGGGCGGGTAGAAGTCCAGCGTCCATGGCTCGCAGCCGGGGTGGAGGCCGCCGCGGCCATGGAAGAGGCGCTGCGCATCGGCAGGGACGTGGTCGATGCCGGCGATGGCGTCGAGCAGGGCTTGGAAGGGCAGGGGCACGGGGCGAAGGCGCGCGGAGCGGTCAAGGGATGTGCAAGGAAGCGAGGCCTGCATTGTCGGCGACCGGGGCGCATCCCTAAGGCCAGGGATGGGCGATCGGGCCTGCGTCGATAGCATCGGGGCGCACAGTTCGTTCTCAATGTCGCCGCGCACAGGCCGGAAGCCGTGCACACAGGGGGAGGCACATGAAATACCCGGGCCGCATCATCAAGGTGGGCGAGGCCGATGCCCGCATCGTGAAGGCGCTCAAGACGGCGCTCAACAAGGCCCTGGCCCTGCGGGGCGGCGAGGCCATCGTGCTCGACGCCGACAATCCCACCTTCGGGCCGCGCATGAGGCAGGCCGTGCAGCTGTTCCAGGCGCGCCATGTGGACGGCGAGGGCCAGCCCCTCAAGACGGATGGCGAGGTGGGCTCGCTGACCTGGGCCGCCCTGTTCGGCGCGGCGCGCGTGCCGCAGGCCGATGCGCCGAAGGATGCCTTCCTGGCGGCAGTGGTGGCCAAGGCCGGCAGTCAGGCCGATGCGGGTGTGCGTGAGCAGCCCCGCAACAGCAACCGTGGGCCGGAGGTGGATGCCTACCTGCGCCGGTCCGGCGTGACCCCGGGCCTGGCCTGGTGCTGCGCCTTCACCTACTGGTGCTTCGACGAAGCGGCCAAGGCCGTGGGCCGCGCCAATCCCATGGTCCGCACGGCCGGCTGCATGGCCCACTGGAACAATGCACAGCGACAGGGTGCGCGGCGCATCCCGGCCGCGCAGGCCGTGGCCGATCCGAGCCTGGTCAGGCCGGGCATGGTGTTCATCATGGATTTCGGTGGCGGGCTGGGCCACACCGGCTTCGTCGAGCGCATCGACGGCGGCTACATCCACACCATCGAGGGCAATACCGATGCTTCGCAGACGCGCGAGGGTGGCGGCGTCTACCGGCTGCAGCGCAAGCTGTCGAGCATCAACAAGGGCTTCATCGACTACGCGGGGGTGTGAGCAGCCCAGGCCGCGCCGGGCGGCAGGGCACACTGCCGGGATGTCGACGCCGTCCCCCGCTTCCCTTCGCACGATCCTGCCCCTGGCCACCATCACCTGCGCGAGCATGCTCGCGATGGACCTGTACCTGCCCGCCGTGCCTGCCATGCAGCACGGCCTGGGCCTGACGGTGCCGCAGGGGCAGGCCACGATCGCCATCTTCCTGGCCGGCCTGGCGGCCTCGCAGCTGCTGTGGGGCGAAGCCCTGCCGCGCATCGGGCCCAGGGCCTGCGTGAAGTGGGGCCTGGTACTGCTGGTGCTGGCCAGCCTGGGCTGCGCCGTGGCCCCCGGCATCGACGTGCTGCTGCTGATGCGCCTGGTGCAGGGCATGGCGGCAGGTGCCGCCACGGTGGTGGCGCCGGCCGTGATCCGTGCGACCTTGCCTGCGCGCGATGGGGTCCGTGGCCTGGCGGCCATCGCCATGATCGAGGCCATCATCCCGGCGGCCGGTCCGGTGCTGGGCACGGTGATGCTGATGGCGGTCGATTGGCGTTGGACCTTCGTGGTGGTGGGTGTGATGGCCCTGGCCGCAATGCCGATGGCGATGCGCGCTGCGCCCGGGGTGCTGCCCAATCTGGACACGACCGTGCGCACGGGCTATGGGGCTCTGCTGCGCAGCGGGCGCTTCGTGCGCCTGGCGATGGCGCATGCGCTGTGTTTCGCCGCCTTGCTGACCTTCGTGGCCAGTGCGCCGCAGATGCTGCACCATGGCTTTGAGCTGGAGGGCGAGGCCTTCGCGCTGTCGCAGGTGTTCGGTGTGACGGGCTTTGCGGGCATGGCCGCCCTGTCGGGACGCGCCAGTGCGCGCTGGGGTTCGGACCGGGTCATCCAGGGCAGCGCCTGGGCGCATGCCGCGTGGTGCGCGGGGTTCGTGCTGCTCGCAGCGGCGGGCTGGGTGAACTACCCGGTGCTGGTCGTGTTCTGGACGGGCTTCTGCGGGATCTTCGGCCTGCGCAGCCCGGCGGCCTTCAGCGACACGCTGTCGGTGCCGGTGGCGCAGATGGGGCGGGCGGCGGCGCTGCTGATGCTGGCGCTGCTGGTGGTGAGCGCGCTGTCGGCCCAGGCCGTGGCGCCCTTCCTGGCGCAGTGGAGCGTGCTGGCCGTGGGCACGGCGATGGCACTGCTGAGCACCATCAGCCTGCTGCTGGTGCGGCGTTATCCCCGTTGACGGTGAGCGCAGGTTGTCGAGAGGACGCGCTCAGTGTCCGCTCACCCGCAGCCACAGCAGCAGCAACACCGCCAGGGCCAGGCCCGCGCTGAGCACTTTCCAGAACACCACGGGGTGCCGCTCGATGAGGGCAGGGGCCCGGCGCGGCTGGTACTGAAGGCCGGGATCATGCAGATCGTGGATGAACTCGGACAGCGCCTCTTGCCGCTTGTGGGGCTGGGGGTGCAGCGCACGGCGCAGCACGGCATCGAGCCAGGCGGGCAACTCGGGCCGGTGTTCGCGCAGCGGGGTGTAGTGCAGACGGGCCACGTCGCGCTCGGTGCGCACGCGCGTGACCTGCAAGCCATAAGGCAGCTGGCCCGTGAGCATCTGGTAGCTCAACACGGCCAGCGAGAACAGGTCGGAGGCGGCGCTGCCGCCCTGGCCCGTGAAGTACTCGGGCGCGGTGTATTGCAGCGTGCCGACCAGCGCATCGGGGCGTGGCGCACTGCTGCCTTCGGCCAGGCCGGCCACGTGCACGGCGCCGAAGTCGATGATCTTGACGGTGCCGGTGGCATCGATCATCACATTCTCGGGGCGCAGGTCCTGGTGCAGCATCTCCTTGCGGTGGAAAGCCTGCAGGCCGCGGGCGATCTGCTCGGTGATGCGGCGCACGGCGTCCAGATCGGGGGCAGGGTGGTCGGTCATCCACTGCGCCAGGGTGTGGCCTTCGATGTGCTCCATGGCCACGAACAGGTGCTGGCGCGGGCGCTCGATGGCGCAGGGCTTGAGCACATGGGCGCTGTCGAGGCGGCGGGCCACCCATTCTTCCAGCAGGAAGCGGTCGAGCCAGGCGGGCTGCTCGCGCAAGTCCACGGCCGGGGTCTTGAGCACGACCTGCTGGCCGGTGGCGTCGTCCAAGGCCAGATGCACGTGGCTGCGCGCGCTGGCGTGCAGTTCGCGCACGATGGTGTAGCCCTCGAAGCGCATGCGCGGCTGCAGCGGTGGCGGCAGGGCCAGGCCCTCGCGCTGGGCGGGTAGGTGGCGTGCCTCAGGCTCGGGCAGGCCGTCGATGCGCACCAATTGCACGGTGAGGTTGTCCTGGCTGCCGCGTGCGAGGGCGGTGTCGACCAGACCCGCAGCCGCTGCATCGAGATCGTCGCCATGGGTGCGCAGCGCATGGTGCACTGCGGCGGCATCGAGGTGCTCGTAAGCGCCATCGCTGGCCAGCAGGTAGACCTCGCCGGGCGCCAGCGGCCAGTGGCGGTAGTCGATCTCGATGGAAGGGCCCATGCCCAGCGCGCGGGCCAGGTAGGTCTCCACGGACGAGGCATGGAGGCGGTGGTCTTCGGTGAGCTGCTCCAGCGCCTGCGCGTGCACGCGGTACACGCGCGTGTCGCCCACGTGCAGCACGTGGGCCTCGCGGCCTTTGAGGATCAAGGCGCTGAAGGTGCAGACGTAGCCGCGGTCGGGGTCGAAGCGGGCATCGCTGCGCCGTGTCTGCGCGTGCAGCCAGGCATTGGTGGCCTCCAGCACGCGCTGCGCGGAGCGGCGCACTGTCCAGGCCTCGGAGGTGTCGTGATAGTCGTCCAGGAAACTGCGCACGGCGGCGGCGCTGGCCACCTGGCTGACCGCGCTGCTGCCGATGCCATCAGCGATCGCGATGGCGATGCCTTTGGTGTGCAGCAGCGCGCCGGTGGGCAACGCCGCGCCGTGGAAATCCTGGTTGATGGGCTTGCGCCCGGCCCGCGAGTGCTGGCCGAGCGTGATGCGCAGGGCACCGGTCATGGCCGGGGCACCGCCCGGGGAGCCGGTGCGGTGTGGGCGGGGTGCATGCACGCGATCAGGCGGCGATGCGCTTGGGCGCCGTCTTGTAGTGCGTGGCGTACAGCGTGGCGCCCACGAAGGTCAGGCCGCCCACCAGGTTGCCGATCACGGTGGGGATTTCGTTCCAGATCAGGTAGTCCATCACCGTGAAGTTGCCGCCCAGCAGCAGGCCCGAGGGGAACAGGAACATGTTGACGATGCTGTGCTCGAAGCCCATGTAGAAGAAGATCATCACGGGCATCCACATGCCGATGGCCTTGCCCGACACGGAGGTGGACATCATCGCGGCGACCACGCCCGTGGACACCATCCAGTTGCACATCACGCCACGGATGAACAGGGTGAGCATGCCCGAGGCGCCATGCGCCGAGTAGCCCACCGTGCGGCCTTCGCCGATGTGGCCGATCTTCTGGCCGATGGCGTTGGGCGCCTCGGAAAAGCCGAAGGTGAAGATGATGGCCATGAACACGGCCACCGTGAGGGCACCGGCGAAGTTGCCGAAGAACACCAGCGTCCAGTTGCGGAACACGCCGCCCCAGGTGGCGCCGGGGCGCTTGTCGAACACGGCCAGCGGGGCCAGCGTGAACACGCCGGTCAGCAGGTCGAAGCCCAGCAGGTAGAGCATGATGAAGCCGACCGGGAACAGCATGGCGCCGACCAGCGCGTTGCCCGTGTTGACCGTGACGGTGACCGCGAAGGCCGCGGCCAGCGCCAGGATGGCCCCGGCCATGTACGAGCGGATCAGCGTGTCGCGGGTGGACATCAGCAGTTTGGATTCACCGGCGTCGACCATCTTGGTGACGAATTCGGCGGGGGCGAGGTAGGCCATGGGATTCCTTTGGAGCAATGAAGGACAGGCCACGGGGAGGGCTCGGTCTTCAGTGCCTCGCAGGCATGAACAAAGCGCCCATCACCGCACCCTGCCAGAGCAGGACGCTGGGTTGGACGCCGTTATCCACACGTTGATGCACCAACCCGGGGCGCGCTGGCACCATGCCGGGTGGTTGTCAGGCCGCCGTTAGCCTGATGGCTGGAAGGCAAGCTAGACGCATGCCAGGCTTTCGTGGTCTGGTGGTTCAGGAGCCTGAGCCTGAGCCCGGCCTGGGAAAGGCGAAGTCCGGCAGCGACAGTGTGGCCTCGGCCACGTCCAGCAGGCGGCGGTTCTGGTCCATGGAGGTTTTTTGCAGGGCGCGAAAGGCCGCTTCTTCCGTGAGGCCCATGCGCGACATCAGCACGCCCTTGGCGCGCTCGATCACCTTGCGCTCGTTGAGGGCGCGGCGCGCGGTGTCCAGTTCGGCTTCCATGGAGGCCAGGCGGGCGGACTGGGCCTGAAGCATGTCCAGCAGGGACGAGGCCTGGGCCTGCTGGGCGGCGGTGTCGATGCGGTTGGCCAGGCCGTCGGTGACGGCGGCGGGCAAGGGCACGCTGCCCGGCTGAGCGGCGGCATCGAAGAAGCGTTCCACCGCCTGGGCGTGCGGCGATGGGTTGTCGCGCAGTTGCTGCAGCAGGCCTTCGGCATCGAGCAGGGCCTGCTCGGCGGCGCGCACCTGGGCCTCGCAGTGCTGGCGCAGGGCCTGCACCAGTTGTTGCTGCAGATCCCATTGCGCGGTGATGTGGGCACTGCTGGCCTCGAACCAGTCGTCGCTGAGCTGCGTGTCGAGCGCTGCACCGGGGCGTGCGGTGCACAGGGTGCGGCGCAGGCGCTCCAGGCGGGCCACGCCGGGTGTGAGCAGGTGCTGCTCCCAGCTCGCGCGCAGCGCGGGCTCGGCGAACTCCTCGAACACGCGCAGGCTGTTCTCCTGGGCATCGATCAGGTGGATCAGGCGCTGCTGCTGGGCCTCGTCGCCATGGCCCGAGGCATAGAGCAGGGCGCCCACGGCGCGCTCCTGGCCGGCGGCTTCCTTGCTCTGCACCAGGTGCAGGAAGGCCACCAGCAGGCGCGAGATGCCGGGGTGCGCGGTGGCGTCGGCCACGTGGAAGATCAGCTCGACCAGCCCGGCGATCAGGCGGCTGAACGCGGCCACCGACTCGTGGGCGCTGAGCGTGCGTTGCTCGATCTGCGCGCGCAGCCCGTCGAGCATGTCCAGGGCGTGCAGGGCCCAGGCCATCATCGACAGCATGCGTGCGGAGGCCCCCTGGCCCGGCTCTGCCTGCGTGGCGAAGACGGCGCGGGCTTGCGCCTCCAGCGGCCGCGCTTCGGCCACGGCCGCCAGGCGCACCTCGGCAAACTGCTGCCCGCCTGAGGCGAGGTAGATGCTGGTCGCGCCCCGTTCGCGCTGCAGGGCGTGGATGAGCTGGCCGACCACGTCGACCAGTTCGGCGCGTGCGGCCAGGTGCCTGAGCGCGTCGATCTCCAGCTGCTTGGCGCGCAGGACGAGGTGCGAGACAGTCACCGCGGGCAAGGCGGCGGATGCAGAGCCTTGGAGGGCTGCAGGGGTGGAGGATGACGCGGGCAGGGACATTGGGGGGGCGCAGGGACGTCGCTTTGCGCCCATTGTCCGCAACTTGGGCGTGTTTGGGCGGGGCGCGCCCCAGTTTTTACGCGCGGGTGACGGGTGATGCCAGGCGACGGTGCTCAGAGGTGAAGCTGGCCTGCCGCTTCCGGCTGGTACTGGATGGCGGCCACCACGGCGTGGTGCGTGGCGCCGTCCAGCCCCGTCCAGTTCACCTGCTGGCCCACGCGCGTGCCGAGCAGGGCGGTGCCCAGGGGCGTGAGCACGGACAGGCCGCCGCTCACGTCGTCGTGCGGGTAGCTCAGGGTCAGGCGGCGGGTGCTGCCGGGGGCCTGGCCCATCAGCACCACGCGCGAGCGCATGGTGACGATGTGGCCGGGCACGGCCTGGGGGGGCACCAGGTCGGCGAAATCGAGCACGTCCATCAGAGCGTCGATGGCGAGGTGGGTGTCAGCGCCAAACGACGCGGTGCCCTGGCGTTCGACGAGATCGAACAGGCGCTGGTGGTCGATGTCCGTGAGGACGCGGGAATCAGGCATGGAGGTCTCCAAGGGTGTCGCGCTGGGGGCGCCCGGAGACCAAGGATGCGCTTGAGAGGAAAGTGTGGGTGGGGTGGTCGCCGGGCTCAGGAATGTGCGGCGATGCACCGGTGGGCCAGGCCATCTCCGGCCAGGGCATGCAGCGGCGCCACGGCGAACGCGGGTGCGCCGTGCATGTCGTGCGTGTGCTGCTGCAGGGATGAGCGGGTGGCCATGCGGACCATTGTAGGAAGGAATGGCGGGGCCCGCAACGAGGTGGCGGCGCCCGCCTGGTCGTCCGGCCCAGGGCTTGGGGGCCCGGGCCGGGCCTCAGTGCGACAAGGCGACCACCACGCGGCCATCCTCAACGCGCACGGCGTGGGCACGCACCGAGTGCTCGGGTGCCTCGATGCACTGGCCGGTGCGCAGGTCGAAGTGGTTCTTGTACAGCGGCGAGGCCACGACAATGTGCTCGCCCAGGTTGCCCACCAGCCCGCGCGAGAGCACGCTGGCGCCGGATTTCGGGTCCACGTTGTCGATGGCGTAGAGCTGGTCGCCGCCCACGCGGAAGACCGCGACGTGGCGGCCCTCGACCAGGGCGCACACGCCGGTGTTGGGCAGGATGTCGCTGGCCGCGCAGACGGGGGTCCAGGTCAGGGTATCGGTGCTCATGGTGATGACGCTCTCAATCGATCAGGCGATGGTGGTGTCGGTGGCAGAGGCAGAAGCCTTGGCGCGTTCTTCCTCACGCGCTGGGCGGATCTGGCCGCGCTCCTTCACGAACACGATGCGCTCGTCTTTCGCGTCGCTGTTGACGAAGGAGCGGAAGCGCTGGCGCACGGCCGGGTCGGTCACGGCGGTCTTCCATTCGCACTGGTAGGTGTCGACCACGTGCTGCATCTGCTGCTCCAGCTCGGCGTTGATCCCCAGGCTGTCCTTGATCAGCACGTCCTTGAGGTAGTCGAGGCCACCTTCGAGGTTCTCCCGCCAGGTGCTGGTGCGCTGCAGGCGGTCGGCCGTGCGCACGTAGAACATCAGCACGCGGTCGATCAGCTTGATCAGGTCGGCACGGGTCAGGTCGGTGGCGAACAGCTCGGCGTGGCGGGGCTTCATGCCGCCGTTGCCGCAGATGTACAGGTTCCAGCCCTTCTCGGTGGCGATCACGCCGATGTCCTTGCCCTGGGCCTCGGCGCATTCACGCGTGCAGCCCGACACGCCAAACTTGATCTTGTGCGGCGCGCGCAGGCCCTTGTAGCGGTTCTCCAGTTCCACGGCCAGGCCGACGGAATCGTCGACCCCGTAACGGCACCAGGTGCTGCCCACGCAGCTCTTGACGGTGCGCAGTGACTTGCCATAGGCATGGCCGGATTCGAAGCCGGCGGCGATGAGCTCTTCCCAGATGGCGGGCAGTTGTTCGACACGGGCGCCGAACATGTCGACGCGGGCCCCGCCTGTCACCTTGGTGTACAGGCCGTACTTCTTGGCGACCATGCCCACGGCGATCAGGCCATCGGGCGTGACCTCGCCACCGGGCATGCGGGGCACCACGGAATAGGTGCCGTCCTTCTGGATGTTGCCCAGGAAGTAGTCGTTGCTGTCCTGCAGGCCGGCCAGCTCCTTCTTGAGCACGAACTCGTTCCACACCGAGGCGAAGATGCTGGCGGCGGTGGGCTTGCAGATGTCGCAGCCCAGGCCCTTGCCGTGCTTGGCCAGCAGCTCGTCGAAGGTCTTGATCTGGCCGACGCGCACCAGGTGGTAGAGCTCCTGGCGCGAGTAGGGGAAGTGCTCGCACAGGTGGTTGTTGACGGCCATGCCGCGCTTGGCCATCTCCACCTTCATCACCTGGGTGACGAGGGGCACGCAGCCGCCGCAGGTGGCGCCCGCCTTGTTGCAGGCCTTCATGTCGGCGATGGTGCACACGCCTTCGCCCACGGCCGCGCAGATCTGGCCCTTGCTCACGCTGTTGCACGAGCAGATCGTGGCGCTGTCAGGCAGGGCGTCCACGCCCAGGCCGGGCTTGGCCTTGCCGTCGCTGGAGGGCAGGATCAGGAACTCGGGATCGGCCGGCAGGGTGATGCCGTTCAGGGCCATCTGCAGCAGGGTGCCGTATTCATCGGCATTGCCCACCAGCACGGCGCCCAGCAGCTGCTGGCCATCCTGGCTGACGACGATCTTCTTGTAGACCTGCTTGATCTCGTCCACGTATTGGTAGATGCGGGCGTGCGGCGTCTTGCCGTGCGCATCGCCGATGCTGGCCACATCGACACCCATCAGCTTGAGCTTGGTGCTCATGTCGGCGCCCACGAAGGCGGCGTCGGTCTGGCCGGCGATGTGCTTGGCCACCACGCGGGCCATGTCGTAGCCGGGGGCCACCAGGCCGAAGGTCTGCTCGTTCCAGCTGGCGCATTCGCCGATGGCATAGACATCGTGGTCGCTGGTGCGGCACTCGCTGTCGATCACGATGCCGCCGCGCGGGCCGATGGCCAGCAGGCACTGGCGGGCCAGCTCGTCGCGGGGGCGGATGCCGGCCGAGAACACGATCATGTCGGTCTCGAGGTAGCTGCCGTCGGCGAAGACCATGCGGTGGCGGGCCGTGGCACCGTCGACGATCTCGGTGGTGTTGCGGCCGGTGTGCACGTGCACGCCCAGCTCTTCGATCTTGCTGCGCAGGATGCGGCCACCGCCATCGTCGACCTGCACGGCCATCAGGCGCGGGGCGAACTCCACCACGTGGGTCTCCAGGCCCAGGTCGCGCAGGGCCTTGGCGCACTCCAGGCCCAGCAGGCCGCCGCCGACCACCACGCCCTTGCGCGATGTTTTGCCCGCGGCCGTCATGGCTTCCAGGTCTTCGATGGTGCGGTAGACGAAGCAATGGGGCCGGTCACGGCCCGGCACGGGCGGCACGAAAGCGTTGGAGCCGGTGGCCAGCACCAGCTTGTCGTAGGGCAGCACCTCGCCGTCGGCGGTGGTCACCGTTTTGTGGCGGCGCTCGATGGCCACCGCGCGGGCGGCCAGGCGCAGGCTGTAGCCGGTGCGCTCGAAGAAGCCGGGCTCGACCAGGGACAGGTCGTCGGCCGTCTTGCCAGCAAAGAATTCGGAGAGGTGGACGCGGTCGTAGGCGGCGCGAGGTTCTTCGCACAGGACGGTGACTTCGGCGCCGCTCAGGCCTTGCTCGGCCAGGGATTCGAGGAACTTGTGGCCCACCATGCCATGGCCAACGACGACGATCTTCATGTGTGCACTCCTGGAAGGACGGGGTGCGCGGGTCAGCACAGAAGACCACGGCGCACCTGTGATCCGTGCGGTGCCGGGGCACCTCGGGATCAAGGGGGTCAGAAGGAGCTGGCCTCAAGGAAGGGGGAAGGCCTGCTCCGACGGATCCGCCGTCGTTAGCGGAGTTGGTTCAATGCACCTGCAGCGTCAGCACCGCGGATGCGTGCCTCAACCTTGCAAGGCCCATGCCTGGTTTTGCAGACATCTTCTCCAGAGGGAAGGTGCTCACCGGCCTTGCCGGCGCCAGCGCTCGGTCTACCCAATTTGGTGCGACAACGCACCGCCCTGGGGACGATCCTGTCCGCGTGCCTGGGCGCAACACCCGTACGAAAGGACGTGGACGGCGGCTTGCGCCATCCCTAGACTGCGCCTGCATCGTCGACATGGCCGGAGTGTTTACCTGGTGGCGGGTAGGCCGGCCCTGTCCCTTGCGGAGGCCGCCATGCCGTTCAATGAACCAGCCGATTTCGACACCCCCGAAAAGTACCTCAAGCAGTTCAAAGCCGAGCTGTCCAAGCTGGGCGACGAGCCGGGCGAGTTCTACTTCGCGGAGAGCTACCCCCTTGGGAAGGAGTCCAGCGATGTGCTGCTGCTGGGCCGCATCAAGTCGGCGGCCATCAAGGCGCTCAAGACCGACGGCGCCAAGTTCACCTGGGGGCAGGTGACGCCCGACAAGAAGAAGCTGCAGCTGCAGGTGATGAAAGGCAAGCTGATCCCGAGCAAGCTCAAGCAGCTGTTCAGCGGCACGGGCTTCACCTTCGAGATCGTGGAGGGCATCGACGAGCCCGACAAGCCCTCCAAGGAAGATGTGGACCTGGAGCAGAAGACGGTCAAGGCCAAGCGGGCGCTGTTCTCCGTGTCCGAGACCTTCAAGGACATGGGCCACATCCTGGCCAGTTCCGTGCGCAGCGAGATGCGCAAGGCGCTGGAGAAGGCCGAGGCCCTGATCGAGGACGACAAGCCCGAGCAGGCGCAACTCCTCATCGACAAGGCCGTCAAGGATCTGGAGGACGAAAAAGCCGCGACCAAGCAGGAGTTCTCCGAGCGCAAGGCCAGCTTGCAGCAGTCACTGGATGACGAGCTGAGGGAGATCGCCCGTCAGTTGAACCCGCTGACGAAGGAGCTGGACGCGGCGGAGAGCACCGTCAATCAGCTCTTGAACACCATCGACAGCATGGAGCAAGCGCAGAAGAAGCCCGGCATCAAGCATAAGGACCTCCTTGAGCGCAAGGGACGCATCGATAAGCTGACGCTGGAACTTAAAGAAGCCAGCAAGAAACGCAACGAAGTTCAAGACAGGCTCAACCCGCAGATCGAAGCCTTGAATCAGCTCAAGGACAAGGCGCCGGCCAAGATGCTGACGGTGGTGCAGAACATGCAAAAGCGCCTGGACGTGGTCGAGGCGGCCTCGAAGTCGGCCGAGCAATCGCACAAGGAACTGTCGGCGCTGGTGGGCAAGATGGCCGAGGCCACGGTCTGGCAGGAAGACAATGTCGACAAGGTCAAGAACAAGGATGGTTCCACCACGGTCAAGAGCGATGGCGTGGGCACCGGCCAGGGCCACGGCACCGGCCGCCACGGTGCCCAGACGGGGCTGGACCGTCAGGCACTGCGGGCCGCCACCCAGGGCGTGACGCCGGACAGGCAAGGCAACAAGCACGGCGTGACCCAGCACACCGCCAAGTGGAACAAGGTGACGATCGAGTACGAAGAGAAAGAAAACGGCGAGAAGGTCATCAAGAACCGCAGTGCGGTCGAGAAGAGCATCATCGCCGCGGCTGACACCATCGTCAAAAGCGACATCGGCTCTACCTGGGCCACGCCCGTGCTGGAGCGCGAGGCCGTGAAGAAGGCCATCGCCACGGCCAAGGCCATGCAGAGCTATCTGCAGTACGAAGACAAGAACGGTGACTGGAAGGATTTCAAGAGCCTGGCCGTCACGCTGGGCAAACCCGACACCTCTGTGGGCTGGGGCTACGCGGTGGAGCGCACGGGCGCCGTCGTGGATGTGGCGGTGGCCAAGCAGCTCCTGACCGAGTTCGAAAAGGGCGACAAGACGCAGGACGAGCTCTTCAAGGACCTCAACGTCAAGCTGGTGGCCAAGGACGGTGGCGCGCTGATGATCCGCCACGCGGTGGTGGTGTTCAAGCGCGCCGCGGGCGGGGCTGCCTGGGAACTGGTGACGCACTATCCCAACCACGAGCTGACCGCCGGCGACGTGGGCTGGGAGTGCGAGCGTGACTGGCGCCCGGGCAAGGTCAAGTTCAAGAAGGCCGGCGGCGTCACGGCCGAGGTCAGCAACAAAAAGCTGGCTTGAGGGCGCCCCAGGACACCCCGCCCGGCATGGGGACGCGGGCGCGGCAGCTCATCCTGCTCACGGGCCTGTACGCCGCGCAGGGGCTGCCGTTCGGCTTCTTCACGCTCGCGCTGCCCGTGCTGCTGCGCGAGCAGGGCTGGTCGCTCACGGCCATCAGCTTCCTGCAGTTCCTGGCGCTGCCGTGGGGCATCAAGTTCCTGTGGGCGCCGGTGGTCGATCGGCATGGTGCGCGCCGCACCTGGCTGCTGAGCCTGCAGTGCGCGGCCATCGGCATGGCGCTGCTGCTGTCGCAGCTGCAGTTCACCCTGGCCAGCGTGCTGCTGTTCGCGGCGGTGTTCCTGTTCAACCTGATCGCGGCCACGCAGGATGTCGTCACCGACGGGCTGGCCGTGCGCCTGCTGAACGCGCAGGAGCGGGGCCTGGCCAACGGTATCCAGGTGGGGGCCTACCGCCTGGGCATGATCCTGGGCGGCGGGTTGCTGCTGTGGGTGTTCGCGCGCACGGGCTGGAGCGTGATGTTCCTGGGCATGGCGGCGATGCTGGCGCTGACGACCTTGCCGGTGTTCGGCCTGCACGAGCCGCCCCGGCCTGCACCGAATGAGGGGGGCTCGCAGCCTTCGGTGCCCACCCAGGTTGATTCAGCGCCGGGCTCGGTGAAACCCGCCGGCCGCGCGTTCAGCGGCTGGCGCCTGACCATCGCCTGGCTGCACCGCGCGCTCACGCCCGGCATGCTGGTGCTGGCCGGCCTGATCTTCTGCTACCGCTTCGGCGACCAGATGGTGAGCTCGCTGCTCACGCCCTTCGTCAGCGACCAGGGCGTGGGCAAGGAAACCATCGCCCTGATGAAGGGGGCGGTCGGCTCGGCCACCAGCCTGCTGGGCGCGGCCATCGGCGGCTGGTTCACCTTCCGGGCGGGGCGGCGGCAGGCCCTGCTGTGGAGCGGGCTGGCGCAGGCGGCAGGCTTTGGCCTGTACATCGCGGCGGCGATGGGCCTGGGCGGCATCGGGCTGCTGTGGGTGGCCACGGTGGTGGAGGGCGTGGTGGGCACCATGGCCTCGGTGGCGCTGTTCGCGCTGATGATGGACGCGTCCGACCCGGCGCATGCCGGTACCGACTACACGCTGCTGGCCAGTGTCGTGGTGGTGGTGGGCAGCCTGGGCGGGTTGGCTGGCGGCATCGCGGGCGACGTGATGGGGTATGCGGCCACGTTCAGCGTGGGCACGGTGCTGGCGGCGGTGGGCTGCGTCTTCCTGGTGTGGTGGCTGGACCGGCATCCCACGCACGAACGGGTGGCGCAGGCCTGGCGGTGACAATCGGGCATCACATCTGCATTGCCCACCGGTACCGCACCATGCCCGACACGGATTCCCTGCGCGACCTTGCGCAGCGCCTGGACGCCTTCGCCGCCGAGCGCCACTGGCAGCCTTTCCATTCGCCCAAGAACCTGGCGTCGGCCCTGAGCGTGGAGGCGGCCGAACTGCTGGAGCATTTCCAGTGGCTCACCGAGGATCAGAGCCGCAACTTGCCGGCCGACAAGAAGCAGGAGGTCGCCTTCGAGATGGCCGACGTGCTGCTCTACCTGGTGCAGCTGTCATCGGCCCTGCAGGTGGACCTGCTGGACGCGGCCCGGCGCAAGATGGTGATCAATGCGCGCAAGTACCCGGTGGATTTCTCGCGTGGCAATCACGCGAAAGCCGACGAGCGGTGAGCTGAAGCCCCCTGATTCCCGTCTGAAAAGCGCTGTGAACCCCCGTTTTCCGCGTGTCACCGCCAGCCGGATGGGATAAATTAACGACTTATCCCCTTCAAATGAGGGGTCCCCTGTGCCGCACGTGGTTAGAAGAGCCTAAAGAGGACCTGCATGGATGCCAACGAACTGGTTCACGCGATCCAGACGCTGAACGCCGAGGATTCGTTTCGCCCTCGGCTGGACGCGCAGCAATGGCGTGTGTTCTGCCAGTATCTGACGCGCCATGAACTGCGCTCGGGTGATCTGCTGATCAAGCAGGGCGACCACGACCGCACGGTGTATTTCCTGGGCCAGGGTTCACTGCAGGTGTTCGTGACCGGTGCGGCGCCCGGTGCTTCGCGCATCGCCATCCTGCGGGCCGGCTCCGTGCTGGGTGAGCCCGGCCTGTTCGCCGACGGCCCGCGCATGGCCAATGTGGAGGCCATGACGCCCTGCGTGGTGTGGGCGCTGCGCCTGCCGCGTTTTGAAGAACTGGCCGCCCGCGTACCGCAGGTGGCCGTCGAGGTGGTGCGTGCCGCCGGGGCCCTGATGGCCCAGCGCATGCGTGCCAACATGCAAAGGCAGATTCCGAGCGCCTGATCGACGCCCGACAGAGGAGCCAGCAGGATGTCCGCAGGGGTGCATGAAGTCCACCGTCCCACCATCCTGGTGGCCGATGACTCGCCGCAGAACATCGAGCTGCTGTCACGCGTGCTGGGGCAGGACTACCGCATCAAGGTGGCCACCTCGGGCGAGAAGGCGCTCAAGATCGTCTACTCCGATGAGCCGCCCGAGCTGATCCTGCTGGACATCATGATGCCCGACGTGAGCGGCCACGAGGTGTGCCGCCGCATCAAGGCCAACCCCGACCGCCGCCGCATCCCCATCATTTTCGTGACGGCCATGAGCTCGATCGAAGATGAAAGCCTGGGCCTGGCCATCGGCGCGGTGGACTACATCACCAAGCCGATCAGCCCGCCGCTGGTGCAGGCCCGGGTGCGCACGCACCTGGCGCTGTACGACCAGGCCCGCGAGCTCGAGCGCATGGTGGCGCAGCGCACGGCCGAGCTGGTGGCCACGCGCCAGCAGGTGATCCGCCGCCTGGGCCGCGCGGCCGAGTTCCGCGACAACGAAACCGGCAACCACATCGTGCGCATGAGCCACATCTGCCGCCTGGTGGGCGTGCAGGCGGGGCTGGGCCCGGCCTCGCTGCAGCTGCTGTTCCAGACGGCGGCCCTGCATGATGTGGGCAAGATCGGTGTGCCCGACCACATCCTGCTCAAGCCCGGCCCGCTCAATGATGAAGAGTGGGCGGTGATGCGCCAGCACCCGCAGATCGGCGCCGACATCATCGGCAAGCACGACAACGAACTGCTGGCCGCCGCCCGCACCATCGCGCTGAGCCACCACGAGCGCTTTGATGGCAGCGGCTACCCGTTGGGCCTCAAGGGCGATCAGATCCCGCTGTTCGGCCGCATCGTGGCCATCGCCGATGTGTTCGATGCGGTGATGAGCAAGCGGCCCTACAAGGAAGCCTTCTCGGCCGCCAAGTCGCTGGAGATCATGGAGGCCGGGCGGGGCACGCACTTCGACCCCGTGCTGCTGGATGCCTTCCTCGCGCAGCAGCATGAGATCTTGCAGATCATGGCGCAGTACGCCGACGAGCGCGGCTCGCAGGTGGACTGAGCGTCGCGTCGCCCCGCGGGCCGGGCCTTGTCAGGCCTGTTCGCGTGACGAGGCGGCGCTGGCCGGGGCGGTGCTGCCCGCCGTCTGCGACTTGGGCGCCGCGGCTGCCGCCTCGGTGCCCGCACGCTGACGCCAATCGGCCAGGGCTGCCTCCGCATTGTCGAAGTCATAGCGCAGCAGGGCTTGGCGCAGGCGCGCGACCTCGTCGAGTGCGTCGAGTGCGGGGTGGGCATCGAGCAGCTGGCGCAGCACGTCGGGTGCCTGGGCATCCTGGTCGTGGATCAGGGCGGTCAGGCGGCTCCACCAGGGGCTGAGTTCACCCAGGGGCACGGCGCGTGCGGAGGCAGGGCCGCCTTCGGGTACAGCATGGCCGTTGCCGTGGCCCTTGACCAGGGTCTGGATGTCCTGCAGCACGGCCTGCAGGCTGTCCTGCGCGGCGCGCGCG
The DNA here is from genome assembly GCA_002339015.1 of Burkholderiales bacterium UBA1834. Taxonomy (GTDB): domain Bacteria; phylum Pseudomonadota; class Gammaproteobacteria; order Burkholderiales; family Burkholderiaceae_C; genus Aquabacterium. The sequence continues at coordinate 1,307 of DDJC01000022.1, read as the reverse complement.
CGGGCCACGCTTTCATCGGGGTCGGCGCGCAGGCAGGCCTCTTCCAGCTGCGCGATGGCGTTGACCAGCTGGTGCGCGCCAATGTTGCCTGCCAGGCCGCGCACCCCATGGGCGATGCGCAGCACCTCGTCGTAGTCGTGATGGGCCAGGGCCTGCTCGATCTGGCTGGAGGCGGGCCCCTGCGTCTTGTCGAAGCCCTTGAGCAGGCGCCGGTACAGGTCGACGTTGCCCAGGCAGCGCGCCAGGCCGTCGCGGGTGTCCAGGGCGGCGCAGGGGGGCAGGGTGTCGGTGCTGGTTTGCCAGGGGCGGGCGGCGGCAGGGTGGGCCGGGGTGATCCAGCGGCCCATGATGGCGAACATCTGCGGCAGCTCCAGCGGCTTGGGAATGTGGTCGTTCATGCCGCAGGCCAGCACGCGTTCGCGGTCGGAGGCCATGGCGCTGGCTGTCATCGCGATGATGGGCAGGCTCTGCCAGGCAGGGTTGGCGCGGATCTTCTCGGTGGTGGTGTAGCCGTCCATCACGGGCATCTGGCAGTCCATGAGCACACCGTCAAAGGGGCCGTCTTCGCGCAGCTTGTCCAAGGCTTCCTGGCCGTTGTCGGCGGTGATCACCTCCATGCCGGCGCGCGTCAGGAGGTCGCAGGCCAGCTCCTGGTTCATGGGCTGGTCTTCGACCAGCAGCACGCGGGCGCCAGCCAGGCGCTGCTGGGCATGCTCCAGCAGGCGTGCGGCGGGGCGGGGCGTGGAGGCCAGCGCGTCCTGCTCGTGGCCCAGGGCGTAGCTCAGGCTGTCCAGCAGGGTGGAGGGGGTGACCGGCTTGTTGAGCACCCCGGCCAAACCCACGCCGACGGCGGCGCGCAGGGCTTCGTCGCGCGCGAAGGCGGTCACCAGCAGCACGCAAGGGCGGTGCTCGGGCGGCAGGGCCAACGCGTGCTTGGCGAAGTCGATGCCGTCCATGCCCGGCATCTTCCAGTCGGTCAGCAGGATCTCGTGCGGCTGGCCGGCCGCCATGGCCTGGCGCATGCGGTCCAGTGCGGCCGGGCCGCTCTCGGCCAGCTCCACCTGCAGGCCCATGCGGCTGACCATCTCGCCCAGGATGTCGCGGGCGGTGGGGTTGTCATCGACCAGCAGCAGGCGCCGGCCGCGCAGCTCGTGCGCCAGCAGGGCGCGGCGGGCGGGTGATTGCTGGCTCTGAAGGCCCATGCGCGTGGTGAAGTGCATGGTGGTGCCGCCGCCGGGCTGGCTGTCGGCCCAGATTCGGCCGTCCATCAGGGTGACCAGCTCGCGGCAGATGGCCAGGCCCAGGCC
>DDJC01000079.1 GCA_002339015.1 Burkholderiales bacterium UBA1834 | reverse complement strand
CCTGGGCGCCGGAGTAGTCGAATTCGCAGGCCTGGCCGATGATGATCGGGCCGGCGCCGATGATGAGGATGCTCTTGATGTCTGTGCGCTTAGGCATGTTGTGTCTCCTGCCGAGCCGCCTCAAGGGAGGCACGCGCCCCCTTGGGGGGCAGCGAAGCGGCAAAGCCGCAAGCTTGGGGGCTAATCATTTCTTCTCCATCAGCGCGACGAAGCGGTCGAACAGGTAGCTGATGTCATGCGGTCCGGGAGAGGCCTCGGGGTGGCCCTGGAAGCAGAAGGCAGGTTTGTCGGTGCGGGCCAGGCCCTGCAGCGTGCCGTCGAACAGCGACACGTGCGTGGCGCGCAGGTTGGCGGGCAGCGTCTTGGCATCGACCGCGAAACCGTGGTTCTGGCTGGTGATGCTCACGCGGCCGTTGTCCAGGTCCTTCACGGGGTGGTTGCCGCCGTGGTGGCCGAAGGGCATCTTGTAGGTCTTGGCGCCAGAGGCCAGGGCCATGATCTGGTGGCCCAGGCAGATGCCGAAGGTGGGGATGCCGGTTTCGATCAGTTCTTTCGCGGCGGCGATGGCGTAGTCGCAGGGCTCCGGGTCACCAGGGCCGTTGGACAGGAAGATGCCGTCGGGCTTGTGCTGGAGCACCTCGGCCGCGGGCGTCTTGGCCGGCACCAGGGTAACCTTGCAGCCGCGCTGGGCCAGCATGCGCAGGATGTTGAATTTGACACCGTAATCGTAGGCGACCACGTGGAAGCGCGGGTTGGTCAACGTGCCGAAGCCGGGGCGGCCGTCGAGCTGCTCGTTGGCCAGTTGCCACTCGGATTGCGTCCACTCGATGGTGTCCTTGCGGCTGACCACCTGGGCCAGATCCAGCCCGGCCATGCTGGGCGCGGCCCTGGCCTTGGCAACCGCATCGGCGACCACCGCATCGGTGATGGCCTGGCCCGCGGGCAGGCCGATGATCACGCCATTCTGGGCACCCTTGGCGCGCAGCAGGCGGGTCAGCTGGCGGGTGTCGATGCCGGCAATGGCCACGGTGCCCTGCGACTGCAGGTACTGCGACAGCGTCTGGTTCTGGCGGAAATTGGAAGCGAGGATCGGCAGGTCTTTGATGATCAGACCAGCGGCATGGACTTTCGAGGCCTCGGTATCTTCAGCGTTGACGCCGTAGTTGCCGATGTGCGGATACGTCAGGGTGACGATCTGCTGGCAGTAGCTCGGGTCGGTGAGGATTTCCTGATAGCCGGTCAGCGAGGTGTTGAACACGACTTCGCCGACGGTGTGACCGGCGGCGCCGATCGAGACACCGTGAAAGACCGTGCCGTCTGCGAGGGCCAGAAGAGCTTGGGGCAGTACGGGCAGCACGGGGTTTTTCTCCGTTGTTGTGCGCGCCCAGCTCAGCCCTGTCCCTTCCGCTTGCGAATCAACGCTTCGCTCTCTGCAACCGACGGCGCGAACCTTGTCGATTTGAGGCGTGCGCAATGCAGCGCGCAGGTCAAGTCCGGTGGAGGAAACGTGTCGGGTTTCGCTAGGCGGGGATGGTTGCGGGTAAACCTGTAGAGTATAACCTATCCTGGGCACCCGTCCCGTTTAAGGGCGCCCGAGCGTCCACTCCAACCAGAAGGAAGTCCCATGAAAGGCGACCCCAAAGTCATCGAGCACCTCAATGCTCAACTCAAAAACGAACTGACGGCCACGAACCAGTACTTTTTGCATTACCGCATGCTGAAGCACTGGGGGTTCGACAAGCTGGCCAAGAAGGAGTACGACGAATCCATCGGCGAGATGAAGCACGCCGATAAGCTCATGGCCCGCATCTTCATGCTCGACGGCCTGCCCAACCTGCAGGACCTGGGCAAGCTGCTGATCGGTGAAGACGTGCCGGAACTGCTGTCATGCGACCTGAAGCTCGAAACCGGTGCCCAAGGCACCATCAAGGACGGCATCGCCTACTGCGAATCCGTGCGTGACTATGTCTCGCGCGACCTGTTGCAGGCCATCCTGGATGACACCGAAGAGCACATCGACTTCCTGGAAACCCAGCTGGACCTGATCGACCAGGTCGGATTGCAGAACTATCTGCAATCGCAGATGGGCGAACTGGACTAACGCGCCAGCCCCAAGCGTGTCACGGCCAATGTGACCGCTTTTGCCCCCTCATGGCGAAGGGGCACTTGAACAGGGTGTTGCCTACGAATCATTCCCATTTAGAATGCTGCTACGTTCCCTGCTTCAACTTTCAGCCCATGATCGTTTGCGTCTGCCACAAAGTCTCCGACCGCGACATCAAGCGCCAGGTGCGCGATGGGTGCTCGTCCTTTGAGGCCCTGCAGTTCGAAACGGGTGCGGCCACCTGCTGTGGCTGCTGTGAAAGCTGCGCACGCGAGGTGTTCGAGCAGGCACAGGGGCAGACCACCGTCGAGCGTCCCATCGTGATGATGGGCTCCCTGGCGGCTGCCTGAGGCGTCACAGGTCTGGCAAACTCTTCCGGCGTTCCGGACGGGCGCCACAACGGCGTGTTCTTTGCGCCTGACACGCTCCTTCCTCACGAATTGACGGGTTAAACCCGTCCAGTTCGGCCTCAAGTCACCCCTGGTTCTGTCGAAAGCCCTCACAGGGTCTCGCATCGTCGCGAGACGTGTGCATGACGGGGAGTGACATGGCCTCTTTCTTCTTTCTCGATGACCACCCTGCCCGCGCTGCCCGCAAGGCGGCGGTGTGCGCTCCCTCGGCCCCTGTCGCGCGTGAATCCCTGATGGCCAATTCGGCTGTTGCGCAGGAAGCACCTGTCACCGAGTGGGCGCCGTCGTCGAGCTTCCGCAAGGAGGTTCGCCCCCCTGCCCTGTTCGCGCGCTCTCAACCCCAATGGCGCCGCTGGGTGGCCACGGCCTGGCACTGGCTGTGGGACGACCAGGATCTGGAAGACCATCCCCGTGTGCTGCAAGGTCTCAATCAGGTCAAGACCGAGTTCCTCTCCGTGGTCTGGGATCTGCAGTCCTATACCGCCACGCGGGCGCGTGAGTCGATCTCGCAGGCCCGCTCGCTGCGCGAACTGTGGCATCTGCGCGCGGACGTGTTCCGCGTGATCGCGGTTCACCGTGGCCAGGCCGAGGCTTATCGCCGCATGGAAAGCCTGAACCGCCACTTCCCGGTGCGCGTGACCACCGCTTGCGACCAGCCGGCGCCCGGCAAGGTCTCGCGCTGGTGACACCGGTGAAGCCGGACATGCTGGCCTGAAGTCGTCACATCCGGGCACACTGTTCCCAGATGTGCTGGCGCCTGGTCAGGCGAAGCAGCCTCAGACCGTTGCACAATGGCGTCTGTTACGCAGCAGACCCATGAACATCATCATTCTGGACGACTACCAGGACGCTGTGCGCAAGCTCAAATGCGCCAGCAGGCTCGATGGCCTCAATGCCAAGGTCTACACCAATACGGTGAAGGGCACAGGACAGCTCTCCGTGCGGCTTCGCGATGCCGAAGCGCTGGTGCTGATCCGCGAACGCACGCACTTTCCCCGCGCTCTGCTCGAAAAGCTGCCCAAGCTGCGGCTGATCTGCCAGACCGGGCGCGTTGGCAACCACATCGACATCGAGGCCTGCACGCGCCTGGGCATTGCCGTGGCGGAAGGCGTCGGCTCGCCCATCGCCCCGGCCGAGCTGACCTGGGCCCTGGTGATGGCCGCCATGCGCAGGCTGCCCCAGTACATCGGCAACCTCAAGCATGGGGCATGGCAGCAAGCGGGACTGAAATCAGCCTCGATGCCTACCAACTTCGGCCTGGGCATGCAGCTCAAGGGCAAGACCCTGGGCATCTGGGGCTACGGCAAGATCGGCCAGGTCGTGGCGGGCTACGGCAAGGCCTTTGGCATGCACGTGACCGTCTGGGGCAGCGAGGCATCGCGCCACAAGGCACAGGCCGATGGCTGCATCCCCGCCCCCAACCGCGAGGCCTTCTTCGAGGCCTGCGACGTGCTGAGCCTGCACCTGCGGCTGACTGACGAGACGCGGGGGCTGATCACGCTCGACGACCTGACCCGCATGAAGCCCACGGCACTGCTGGTCAACACGTCCCGCGCCGAGCTGCTGGAAGACAACGCGCTGGTGGCAGCACTCAACCGCGGACGTCCAGGCATGGCCGCTGTGGATGTGTTCGAGAGCGAGCCCATCCTGCAGGGCCACCCCCTGCTCCGCCTGGAGAACGCCGTGTGCACGCCGCACATCGGTTTCGTCGAACATGACAGCTATGAGCAGTATTTCAGCGTGGCCTTCGACAATCTTCTGAACTTCATTGCTGGCTCGCCCAGCAACATCGTCAATCCAGAGGCCTTGCGCGTTCAGCATTGAGCGCGATAGGCCATGGAAGCTGAACGTTCGCTGCCCAGGCAGCACCTGAAGGCCGCGCAATGGGCGCTGCTGCTGGGCAATTTCGTCATCGGTTGCGGCGTGATGGTGGTGGGCGGCACGCTCAACGACCTTACCCGCTCGCTGAACATCAGCGTCACCGAGGGCGGGCACCTGATCGCCATCGCGGCGGTGATGATGGGTGTGGGCGCTCCCGTGCTGGCCACGATCGTGTCCGGCGTCGACCGGCGCAAGCTGCTGACCCTTGCCATGGTGTGGTACGCCCTGGGGCACGCGCTGTGCGCCCTGGCCCCCAGCTATGAGTGGCTGTGGCCGGTGCGGGCGCTGACCGTGCTGTCGGCTGCGGTGTTCACCCCGCAGGCTGCGGCGGCCGTGGGCTTCATGAGCACCCCTGCCCACCGTGGACGCGCCATCACCTTCGTGTTCATGGGCTGGTCCGTCGCGTCGGTGGCGGGCATGCCGATGGCCGCCTGGGTGGGCGAACGGCTGGGATGGCGTGTGGCCATGGGCATGGTGGCCGTGGGTGGGCTGCTGGCCGCGGCCATGGTTCACCGCAGCATGCCCAAGGGTATCCGCCCGCCGGCGCTGTCGCTGCGGGCCTGGCGAAAAGTGCTGCAGTCACCCTTGCTGATGGCCGTGGTGCTGGTGACAGCCTTCCAGAGCGCGGGTCAGTTCACGGTGCTGGCCTACGCAGCACCCTACTTCAAGAACGGCTTTGGCGCCAACCCGGAGCAGATCAGCCTGATGTTCGCCTACTTTGGTGGGCTGGCGCTGGCTGGCAATCTGGTGCTCAACCGCGTGGTGGACAGCTTTGGGGCGGCCAGGGCCGTCACGCTCACCCTGAGCCTGATGGCCTTGAGCCTGCTGATCTGGCCGCTGGCCACGACACTGCCGTGGCTGGCGCTGGTGTTCCTGCCCTGGGCCATCAGCGGCTTTGCCACCAACTCGGGGCAGCAGGCGCGGCTGGGTGGCTTGTCGCCACGCCTGGCACCCGCACTGATGGCGCTGAACACCTCGGGCATCTACCTGGGGCATGCTGTAGGCGCATCCGGCGGCGGCTGGGTGCTGGACCATGCTGGTGGCTACAGCAATCTGCACTGGCTGGGACTGGCGTGGATGCTGGTGGCCTGGGTCCTGAGCCATTGGGCTCAGCGAGAGCAGGCGCGGCGGGATGCACGTGGCCTTGCCCCAGGCTGACACGCGTCTTTCAGAATCCCCGCTGGCGCCGTGCCTCGTACAGGCCGACGGCACTGGCTACCGACACATTCAGACTTTCCACGGCACCCATCATCGGGATACTGACCAGCTCATCGCAATGTTTGCGCGTGAGCTGGCGCATGCCGCTGCCCTCGGCGCCCAGCACCAGGGCGGTTGGGCGCTTGAAATCGGCCTGGTACAGGGTGCCCGGTGCGTCGTCGGAGGTGCCGACCACCCAGATATCCCGCTCCTTGAGTTCGTTCAAGGTGCGCGCCAGGTTGGTCACCATGAAATAGGGCACCGTCTCGGCCGCGCCGCTGGCGACCTTGGCCACGGTGGCGTTCACCCCCACGGCGTGGTCCTTGGGGGCGATGACGGCGTGGGCGCCGGCACCATCGGCCACGCGCAGGCAGGCGCCCAGATTGTGCGGGTCGGTCACGCCATCAAGCACCAGCAGCAGTGGAGGCTCGCTTCCCAGCTCATCGAGCAGGTCGTCGATGGAGCGGGCCTGGCTGAGTGCCTCGACTCTGGCGGCCACGCCTTGGTGACGGTGAGTGCCGCACAGCTTCTGCAGGCGATCGTCATCCACCTCGATGGGCTCCAGCCCGGCTTCAGAGGCTTTGGCCAGGAACTGGCGCATGCGCTGATCACGGCGGGTGGCATCCACGTACAGTTCGCGAATGGATTTGGGCGCGACTTTCAGGCGCACGGACACGGCATGGAAGCCGAACAGCAGTTTCAGACTCATGGAGCGGCATCCTACACGGGTGGCGAGACCGGCTGCGTCAGTCGCCCGTGGGCGAGATGCGGAATTCAAGCACGTCCGGCCGGCAGCGCAGGGTCTCCGACAGGCGGCGCAGGTTGTCGACCTTCACCGTGCGCAGCATCATCCGGTATTCAAAGGCCTGGTCATCGGCATCGAGCCGGTAGGCCAGGTTCGCCATGCTGAAACCGTGTTCGCTCAGCAGCGTCTTCAGCGCCGGCTCTTCGACCACCGCGCCACGCGGGAACCGGATGACCAGCTGGGCGAAGCGGTTGGTGGGCATCAGCATCTCGATGCGGCGAAACAGGCCCAGCACCCCCAGTACGAGCAACGTGGCGGTGCCTGCGGCAAAGTACAGGCCGATGCCGATGAGCACGCCGATGGCGGCCGTGATCCAGATGGAAGCCGCCGTGGTCAGCCCCCGTACGGACAGCCCTTCCTTGAAGATCACGCCTGCACCCAGGAAGCCGATGCCCGTCATGATGCCCTGGGCCATGCGGGTGGGGTCGATGCGCACGACATCGCCAGTGCCTGACGGAAACCACTCATGCTGGTACACGGAGACCAGCATGAGCAGACTCGAAGCCATGCAGACCAGGGTATGGGTTCGAAAGCCTGCCGGCCGACCGTGGTAGCTGCGCTCCAGCCCGATCAGCCCGCCGGCCAGTACCGCACCCAGCAGGTGCAGCAGTTGATCAATGAGCAGGCTGTCGATGAACAGGCGATCCATGGCCGCAGCTTAGCCCACCGCGGTCAGGATGCGCCTGGGGAAACGCCCTGTTGTTCAGGCCAGGGCACTCACCATCTCGCTCAGGCGTCCGGCCTCGATGCGAACCAGGCGCTCGCAGCGCTGGGCCAGGCCCATGTCATGGGTCACCAGCACCAGGGCCGTGCCGGCCTCGCGGTTCAGCTCAAACATCAGTTCGATGATGGACTGGCCGGTGGCATGGTCCAGGCTGCCTGTGGGTTCGTCGGCCATCAGGATGTCGGGCTTCATCACGAACGCCCTGGCCAGGGCCACACGCTGCTGCTCGCCGCCCGAGAGCAAGGCGGGCTTGTGCTCCAGGCGCTTGGACAGGCCCACGCGGGCCAGCATGTCCGACGCCAGCTGGCGCGCCTGGCGCTCTCCCCGCAACTCCAGCGGCAACATGACGTTCTCCAGCGCGCTGAGGTGGCCGATGAGCTGGAAATTCTGGAACACGAAGCCGACATGCCGCGCCCGGTGGGCGGCCCGCTGGTCTTCGTTCATCGAGAACAGATTCTGCCCAGACAGCTCCACGCTGCCGTGGGAAGGCGTGTCCAGACCGGCCAGCAGGGACAGCAAGGTGCTCTTGCCCGAGCCCGATGCCCCCACCACCGCCAAGGATTGGCCCGAAGCCAGTTCGAGGTTCACCTCCTGCAGAATGGTCAGTGCGCCACTGCTGTCCTGCACGGTCTTGTCCAGGCCTTGAACTTTCAGGATGGCGGCGGCCTCTGTCGAGGCATTGTTGTTGCGAACCACGGTCATGCAGATGAACAGTTGGATGAATCTGAAGCGGCGCGCCAGGCGCCATGGTGTGCACTCTAAAGGATGGCGAACACCCTCGGGGGAGACCAGCCTTGTGCAGAGTCCTGCGAGACGGCATTGGTTCAGTGGCGCGGCGCAATGTGCAGCGGCGCTGGCCTGCATGCTTGCCCTGTCCTCGGCCAGTTGGGCTGCGCCCGCCAAAGGCAAGCCCACCAAGGGCCCGGCCACGATCCTGGTCTTGGGGGACAGCCTGTCGGCCGAGTACGGCCTGGTGCGGGGCAGTGGTTGGGTGGCCTTGCTGGAAAAGCGTCTGGCAAGCAGCCCCGGCACACAGGCCAAGGTGGTCAACGCCAGCATCAGCGGCGACACCACCTCCGGAGGCGCCGCACGCCTGCCCGCTCTGCTCAGGACGCATCAACCCACCCATGTGGTGATCGAGCTGGGCGGCAACGATGCCCTGCGTGGCCTGCCGCTCAAGGCCACCCGCGACACGCTGGACGCGATGGTGCGCGCCTGTCAGGCCATTGGCGCGAAGGTGGTGCTGGTGGGCATGATGATGCCGCCCAACTTCGGGCGACGCTATGCCGAGGAATTCGCCGCCATCTTCCCGGCGGTGGCCTCGGCGCGCTCGGTGCCCGTGGTGCCTTTCTTCCTGAAGGGGGTGGCCGACCGTCCGGACGCCCGGGACTGGTTCCAGCCCGACGGCATCCATCCGCTGGCCAAGGCCCACCCGGTGATGCTGGACAACGTCTGGCCGGTGCTGGCGCCGCTGCTCTGAGCCTGGCGGGCCCCATCACCGGCGCCTGCCCTGCGCCTTACTTCTTGGGCTGGATCGCGCCCATCAGGGTCTCGGCCTGCTTGGCCATCTGCTCCTGCATCTGCGTGAAGATCTGGGTGGACTGCTCCATGTAGCTTGTCATGAAGCTCTGCATGGGGTTGGGCAGGTTGACCACCGAGTTTTCGGTCAGGCGAGACTGCAGGTCGATGAAGCTCTGGATGTTTTTTTCCAGGTAATTGCCCATCACGCCCTGCATGGTATGACCGTAGAAACGGATGATCTGCGCCAGGGCCTGGGTGGAGAACATCGGCACGCCGCCGGTTTCCTCTTCCAGGATGATCTGCAGCAGGATGCTGCGGGTGAGGTCCTCACCCGTCTTGGCATCGACCACGACGAACTGCTCGACCGCCATCACCATGTCCTTGACATCGGCCAGCGTGATGTAGCTGCTGGTCTGGGTGTCGTACAGGCGCCGGTTGGGGTACTTCTTGATGGCCCGCACGCCGGACGATGGCGCCGCGCCTTCACCGGTGGCGGCCTCAGAGGCGCCCTCGGCCGATGCGGCAGGTCTGCGTGTCCGGGGATTCATGGTCATCAGCGACTCCAGAAGATCTGGCCCATTGTAGGCATATCACGCCAGGCCATGAGCCTTTGATGCGGATCGGTCACGCACGTGCATCCGGAATGGGACAGGCCGACAGGACAAGCGGACAACGTGCCCCCGGCACGGAACCAAGCCTGGATCGGACCGTCTCACCCCATTCTTGTCACCTGGAGAAATGGCGAAATCATGACATCCCTGCGTTATCCCATCACCACTTTGGCCAGCGTGGCCGCCCTGTGCCTGGCCTCGGTGGCTCAAGCGCAGTATGTGGGGCCTTCGACCACCACCAACTACAAGAACGTCGCCGAGATCCTGAAGAACCCCGTGGACGACACGGTGGTGGTGCTCAGCGGCCATCTGCTGCGCAAGGTCGGCAAGGAGAAATACATCTTCTCCGACGGCAGCGCCGAGATTCGGGTTGAGCTGGACGCCAAGCACTTTCCGCCCACGCCGATCAGCGAGAAGACCAAGGTTCAGATCACCGGCGAGGTGGAGAAGGAGTTCATGTCCAGCCCCGAGATCGACGTCAAGGGCCTGGTCATCCTGCCCTGAATGCCTTGAATTCCTGAGCGGGCGCCCTGCCCGCCCGGTGAATCGCCGCCCGTCAGCCCTGAGGGGCGGCGATCTTGCTGAGCGGGTTCATGGCCTGGGGCTGTGCGTGGCCGTTGGTGGCCGCCAGGTCAGGCTGGTCACCGTGCCAGGTCGGATCCGGGATGGAGTCGAACACCTGGCGCAGTCGCTGGCCCCAGCTGCTGCGGATCATGCGGAAGTAGGCGTTGGTCTCGTCGATGTTGATCAGGCGCTCGACCTTCAGGGCGTCTGCCTCGTACACCAGCAGGTCCAGCGGCAGGCCCACCGACAAGTTGGACTTGAGGGTGGAATCCATCGAGATCAGCGCGCACTTGGCCGCCTCTTCGAGGGGCGTGTGCGGTGTGACCACCCGGTCGATCACCGGTTTTCCGTACTTGGATTCGCCAATCTGGAAATAGCAAACGCCGTCGATGCCGGCCTCCACGAAATTGCCGGCGGCGTAGACGCTGAACAGGCGCATGGGTTCGCCCTTGATCTGCCCGCCGATGATCAGGCTGCAGTTGAAGTCGATGCCATGCTTCTTGAGGGCATCGGCATCGCGCGCATACACCTTGCGCACCGCGCTGCCCACGATGCGGGCCACATCGAACAGGCTCTTGGCCGTCCAGATGGTGACAGGCTCGCCGTCCGGGCCCTCGATGACCTCATTGCCCAGCAACTGCTTGACGGCCTGGGTGATGGCCAGGTTGCCGGCGGACAGCAGCACCAGGACCCGCTCACCGGCGCTCTCGTACACCGTCATCTTGCGGAAGGTGCTGATCTGGTCCATGCCCGCGTTGGTGCGCGAATCGGACAGGAAGACGAGGCCCGCATTGAGCCGCATGGCGACGCAGTAGGTCATGACGTGATCACCGATTTGAGTTTGTACAGCGCGTCCAGCGCCTCACGTGGGGTGAGCTGGTCCGGGTCGATGCTGGCCAGCAGTGACAGTGTGGCCGATTCGGCCGGGCTCGTGGTGTGCAAGTTGCCCTGGGAAAGTGCGCCAACCTGATCGATCAGGGTATCGACATCGGGCAGGCCGGCGCCCTGGCTGGTGGCCGAACCCATGTCGGCGAACAGGTCGATCTGGTCGTCGCGCTGCTTTTGCTGGGTCTCGAGGGTGTCCAGCGCTGCGCGGGCCTGGCGGATCAGGCTGGGCGGCATGCCGGCCAGGCGGGCCACCTGCACACCGTAGCTGCGGCTGGCCGGGCCGTGCTGCAGCTCGTGCAGGAACACGATGTTGTCGCCGGCCTCGGCCACTTCCACGTGCACGTTGGCGGCGCGCGGGTGCTTTTCAGGCAGTGCGGTCAGCTCGAAATAGTGTGTGGCGAACAGGGTGAACGCCTTGTTGCGGTCGTGCAAGTGGCTGGCGATGGCGCCGGCCAGGGCGAGCCCGTCGAAGGTGGAGGTGCCCCGGCCGATCTCGTCCATGAGCACCAGGGAGTGCTCGGTGGCCGTGTGCACGATGGCCGCGGCCTCGGTCATCTCCAGCATGAAGGTGGACTGGGCATTGGCCAGGTCATCGGCCGCGCCGATGCGGGTGTGGATGGCGTCGATGGGGCCCAGGCGGCAGGCGCTGGCCGGCACGTAGCTGCCCATGTAGGCCATCAGCGCGATCAGGGCCACCTGGCGCATGAAGGTCGATTTGCCGCCCATGTTGGGGCCCGTGACGATCAGCATGCGGCGGTTGGCGTCCAGCTTGCAGTCGTTGGGGATGAAGGCGGTGCCGGTGGATTCGAGCAGGCGGGCCTCGACCACGGGGTGGCGGCCCTTGTCGATCTCGATGCAGGGCATGTTGACGAACTCGGGCTGGCACCAGCCCTGTGTGGCGGCGCGCTCGGCCAGGGCCGCCAAGGCATCCAGGCTGGCCAGGGCACGGGCCAGCGAGCCCAGGGTGCCCAGGTGGCCTTGCAGCTCGTCCAGCAACTGTTCGTACAGAAACTTCTCGCGGGCCAGGGCCCGATCCTGGGCCGACAGCGCCTTGTCTTCGAAGGCCTTGAGTTCGGGGGTGATGTAGCGCTCGGCGTTCTTGAGGGTCTGGCGGCGCTGGTAGTCCAGCGGTACCTTGTCCGTATGGCTCTGCGTGACCTCGATGTAGAAGCCGTGCACCTTGTTGAACTGCACGCGCAGGTTGCCGATGCCGGTGCGGGTGCGTTCGCGCGCCTCCAGGTCGAGCAGGAAGGCATCGCAGTTCTGCGAGATGGCGCGCAGTTCGTCCAGGTCCGGATCGAAGCCGCTGGCGATCACGCCGCCATCGCGCAATAGCACAGCCGGGGTCTCGGCGATGGTGCGCAGCAGGCGCTCGGCGATGGCTGGATCGGGCTGCAGGCAGGCGTGGATGTCGTCGAGCAGGCGACTGCCTTGCGGCGCGCGCTGGCGCAGTTCGGGCAGGGCCAGCAGGGTGTCGCGCAGGCCGGCCAGTTCGCGCGGGCGCACCTGGCGCAAGGCGATGCGGGAGGTGATGCGCTCGGCATCGCTCAGCTGGCGCAATGCTTCGCGAAGGCTGTCATGGCCCTGGTGCAGCTGGAGCGGGTTCAGCAACAGGTCGATCGCCGCGTGGCGTTCCTGGGCCACGCGCCTGTCGCGCGAAGGGTGTGTGATCCAGTGGCGCAGCGCGCGGCTGCCCATGCCGGTGCGGCAGGTGTCCAGCAGGGACAGCAGCGTGGGCGCATCCTCTCCGCGCAGGGTTTGGGTGAGTTCCAGATTGCGCAGCGTGGCAGGCGGCAGATCGAGCAGGTCGCTGCTGCGCGGGACGCTGAGCGTCGCCACGTGGGCCAATGCCCTGCCCTGCGTGTGCTCTGCGTAGCTCAGCAGGGCCGAAGCCGCGCTGTGTGCCAGGGCCAGGGTGTCGGCCTGGTAGGCCTTGAGGCTGGCCACCTTGAGCTGCTCGCACAGCTTGCGCTCGCCCAGGCCGGCATCAAACTGCCAGCTGGGGCGCGACGTGAAGGCGGTGCCGCGCGGCTGCGACATCAGGGCCAGCAAGGCAGCCGGCACGCGATCACGGTCGTAGATCACCTCGGCGGGCTGCAGGCGGGCCAGCCAGCCGGCCAGATCGCGCTGCGTGCACTCGGTGATGCCCAAGGTGCCGCTGGCCATGCCCAGCCAGGCCAGGGCGCAGGGCGTGCTTTCGGGCGACCGGTTTGAGTTGGCCCGCGTGGCCTGTACCACCACCGACACCAGCAACGCGTCGGCCCGCTCGGACAGCAGCTCCGCATCGGTCAGCGTACCGGGGGTGACGACGCGCACCACCTTGCGCTCGACCGGCCCCTTGGAAGCACCGACCTCGCCCACCTGCTCGCAGATGGCGACGGATTCGCCCAGCTTGATCAGCTTGCTCAGGTAAGTATCGAGCGCGTGCACGGGCACACCGGCCATCACCACAGGCTGGCCTGCGGACTGGCCGCGCACCGTCAGCGTGATGTCGATCAGGCGGTTGGCCTTGCGCGCATCGTCGAAGAACAGCTCGTAGAAATCGCCCATCCGGTAGAACACCAGGGTGTCCGGATGCTCGGCCTTGATGCGCAGGTACTGCTGCATCATCGGCGTGTGAGCGCTGAGATCGGCCGCGTGGCGCGGGCTGGCCGCTCCATGGTCGGGCAAGGGGTTGTCCAGGGGCTGGGAAGACATCCGCGTATTTTCGCAGGTTGTGAAGCGGCTTCCGTCCGCATCGACACGGCGCATCAAACGTGGGATTGTCCAGCCTGGGGCGCAGGGTACGCTCGCCAGCGCGCTGTCGCCATCAGCAGCAAGTCGCCAGGCGATCTACCTGGCCTGCGGCACGCGGCAGCCGCCACCCGGGCATCAGAACAGGTGGCGCACCCCGAAGGCCAGGCCCCGGCCGGATTGCCCAGCGCCCGGGGCGATCACGCCCTTGTTGGCGGCCTCCTCGTTGTCCACGTTGACCAGCCAGCCATACAGCGAGGTGCTGCGCGACAGGGTGTAGACGCCCTTGAGCGAGAAGATGGTGACCCGGTCGTCATCGCCACGGGCATCGGTGGTGCCTCGCGTGCGTGAGGCGCCCGCCGTCAGGACCAGATCCTGACCGACGGGCACTGCCAGCTTGGCGCCGAGGGTGCGCAGGTGATCCGCCCCGCTGATAACGGAGGCGTTGGTCTCGTCATTGGCGTAGGCCGTCACCTTGAGCATGCCGAAATCGTAGCTGGCCAGCAGCACGGTTGCATTGGCACCCTGCTTGCCGGCGGCCAGGATGTTCTCGTCGCGCGCATGCAGGTGGCCGAGTGCCGCCTGGAAGGGGCCGGCCGCGTAGATCAGGTTGAAGCCCCAGGCCTTGCCGCCGATGGCTTCGTCGCCGGTGACACGGTTGTCTGCAAGGCCGCTGCCGCCGAAACCCGACGATGCCAGGGAGTACTGCACCTGCCCGCTCAACCCATGGATGACCGTGGGGAGCAGATAAGTGATGCTGTTGTCAGTGCGACGGTAGCGCGAGGCGCCCCGTGCCCCCACGATGCTCAGGTCGTCAAAGGCCTGGGTGCCGGCCAGATCGGCGGCCACACCCAGTGGTGTGTCCGTGCGGCCCAGGCGCAGCTCACCCCAGTTGCCAATCAGGCCCACATGGGCATGGCGATCAAAAAAGCGCGCGCTACCGCCGCTGTTGACGCCCGTGTCGGCTGACACGGCGGTTTCCAGGGTGGCGCGCACTTTCAAACCGCTGCCCAGCGCTTCTTCGGCCCTCAGCCCCAGGCGCGAGGTGCTCAGGTTACTCGAAGACACTCGCGAGAGCGAAAAGCCTTGGCCGGCCATGTGCTCGGCAGACAGATCCAGCAGCCCGTAGAGGCTGACCTGCGCGTGAACGGCGCTGATCGGCGCGCACAGCGAGGCGCACACCAGGGCAAGGGCGGAGGGGCTCAGTGTGCGCATCCCGGCGTCCCCTCAGAAAGGCGCATCGTCCGAGCGGGACGAGCGTCGGGGGACAGGCTTTTCAGAGGCTTGATCAGCAGCCACCTCGGCGGCCTTGGCCGCAGCAGTGATGCGCTTGCGCGTCACGGGCTTGGGCTCCGCCGGCTTGGCTTCTTCAGCCACCTTCAGCGCCTGCAGCGCGGCATCGCGCTCGTCCGTCTCGGCCTCATCAGCGTAGGTGCCGATGCCGGCAGCGCTGGCGCCCAGGCCAGCGTTGTCCTTTGGCTCGTCCTTGATCACACGGGTGTAGGGCGAGAGGATCTGCACCAGCTGGCCGTAGATGCGCGGGTTGCCCGCCACCACTTCACGCTGGTACAGGAAATCAGCCTCGCCGGTGAAGTTGCCGACCAGGCCGCCGGCCTCGGTGATCATCAGCGAGCCGGCAGCGATGTCCCACGGGCTCAGGCCGGTCTCGAAGAAGCCATCGTAGAAGCCGGCGGCCACATAGCACAGGTCCAGCGCGGCAGCGCCTGGGCGGCGCACGCCGGCGCACTGCACCATCACCTCTTCGAACATCTTGAGGTAGCGCTGGAAGTTGTCGCCCTTGCGGAAAGGAAAGCCCGTGCCGATCAGGCTGTCGAGCATCCGCGTGCGCTTGGACACGCGCAGGCGGCGGTCGTTCATGTAGGCGCCCTTGCCGCGCGACGCGTAGAACAGATCGTTGCGGGACGGGTCATACACCACGGCCTGCTGCACCTGGCCGCGCCATGCCAGTGCGATGGACACTGCGTAGACCGGAAAGCCGTGGATGAAATTGGTGGTGCCGTCGAGCGGATCGATGATCCAGACGAACTCGCTGGATTTCGCCCCGCGGGACTGGCCGGATTCCTCGGCGAGGATGCCGTGGGTGGGATAGGCGGCCAGAATGGTGTCGATGATGGCCTCTTCGGCCGCCTGGTCCACTTCCGTCACGAAATCATTGTGGGATTTGGCGCTGACGGTGAGCCGCTCGACATCGAGCGACGCCCGGTTGATGATCGCCCCGGCCGCGCGGGCCGCCTTGATGGCGATGTTGAGCATGGGGTGCAGAGCGGCTTGGGACATGAGCGGGCAAGGATGGTCAGGCGTGCCGCAGGCGGTGCTCACATGGGCACACGCACACAGCAACGCAAAGGGACACGAGGACCCCCGCCGGCAAAGCCAGGCCAAGGTCAACAACGGGGCGCAACAGTGGACAAAGAACGAGCGAGAATGGCGATTCTAGGCGTTTGCCCTGGATTTGACCACCCCTCCCCGAGTGGTCCTTGTGTGTTTTCAAGGGCTTGAGCGTGATTTCTGAAGTGAAGCCGGACCCGACGCGGTTCATCCTGATCGGCACCAGCCACCCTGGTAATGTAGGGTCGACCGCCCGCGCCATGAAGGTGATGGGCTTCTCCGACCTGGTGCTGGTGCGCCCGCGCTTTGACGATGTGCTGGTGCAGGAAGACACCGTCGCCATGGCCAGCGGCGCGGCCGACATCCTGGTGCGCGCGCGCATCGTGGACACGTTGGCCGAAGCGCTCGATGGCGTCACCTATGCCATCGCCACGGCGATGACGCCGCGCGATTTCGGCCCAAGCACGATCACCCCGCGCGAAGGGTTGGCTGCGCTGGCGTGCGGCGAGACAACGCATAACGTGGGCTTCGTGTTCGGCAGCGAACGCTACGGCATGTCCAACGACGATGTCTACCGCTGCCATGCGGTGATGAGCATTCCGACCAACCCTGCGTATGGGTCGCTGAACCTGGCCCAGGCGGTACAGGTGCTGGCGTATGAGTGGCGCCAGGCGCTGGGTGGCTTCGCGGTCGATGCCCGCACGCCCGACGCCGAGCTGGCGGATGGGCAGGCCGTGCAAGGCACGCTGGAGCACTGGCAGCAGGCGCTGATCGACATCGGCTTCCTGGACCCGGCGACGCCCAAGAAGCTGATGCCGCGGCTGAACCAGTTGCTCAACCGGGCGCAGTTGCGCAAAGAGGAAGTCCATATCCTCCGCGGCATTGCAAAAGCCTTCGGGGATCTCAAGCCCCGCTGAGGGGCGCTGTTCCCGTCATCTGGATCTGGCATAAGCCCCCCAGCCCACCCCGCACCCGGGGCTTGGCCTACACTGCTGCTCCGGAAACCCCCTAGCGCCCCATGCTCTTTGCTCGTCTGCGAGAAGACATCGCCTGCATCCTAGAACGCGATCCTGCGGCCCGCTCCGCCTGGGAAGTGCTGACCTGCTATCCCGGTCTGCACGCCTTGGCCATGCACCGGCTGGCGCATTGGTGCTGGATGAACGGACTGAAGTGGCTCGGTCGGTGGCTGTCTCACTGGGGGCGATTCTTCACCGGCATCGAGATCCACCCGGGCGCCCGGATGGGCCGGCGCGTGTTCATCGACCACGGCATGGGTGTCGTGATCGGCGAGACAGCCGAAGTGGGTGATGACTGCACCATCTACCAGGGCGTGACACTGGGCGGCACCTCCCTCAGCAAAGGCGCCAAGCGGCACCCCACCCTGGGCAAGGGCGTGATCATCGGGGCCAACGCCCAGGTGCTGGGCGGGTTCACCGTGGGCGATGGCGCCCGCGTGGGCTCCAACGCGGTGGTGACCAAGCCGGTGCCCGAAAACGCAACGGCCGTGGGCAACCCGGCCCGAATCATTGTGGCCAAGTCGCAGGTGCTGGACGAGGACCAGGCCAAGCGCGAAGCCGTGGCCGCCAAGATGGGCTTCTCGGCGTATGGCGTGAGCGAGGGCGACGACCCGCTCTCGCAGGCCCTCAAGGGTTTGATCGACAACGCCTCTGGCCATGAGCACCAGATCGCGCTGCTGTGGCAGGCCATCGAGACACTGGCCGGTGATGCACACACCGAGGCCGCCCGAGGCTGCCTGCCCTGCGATGCGCAGAAAACCGAACACTTCGACGCCGAAGGGCTGAACCGCCTCGTCTGAGGCCACACCCCCCTTTCCTTGCCTGATGCCCCCATGCCGGCAACGGGCATCGTCGCGGACAAATACATTTGTCCAAATGTGATGTGCTAGCATTGCTTGCCTCTCACCTAGACGGAGGCTTCAACATGTGCGGTATCGCGGGTGAAATCCGCTTCGACCAGCGCCTGGCAGACCTGTCTGCCGTTCAGCGCATGTCCGATGCACTGGCCCCTCGCGGCCCCGACGCCAGCGGCAGCCATCAACAGGGCCGGATCGCCTTGGCCCACCGGCGCCTGAAGGTCATCGACCTGTCCGAGCGGGCGCAGCAGCCCATGATCTCGGCCGACTTGGGCCTGAGCCTGGTGTTCAACGGGTGCATCTACAACCATGCCGAGCTGCGCGCGGAACTCAAGGGCGCAGGGCACCGCTTCTTCTCGCATGGCGATACCGAGGTCATCCTGCGCGCGTACCACCAGTGGGGCATCGATTGCGTCAAGCGCCTGCAGGGCATGTTCGCCTTCGTGATCGCGGAGCGGGACAGCGGTCGGGTCGTGATGGCGCGAGACCGTCTCGGGATCAAACCGTTGTACCTTGCGGTCTCGGGCGATGGCGCGCGACTGCGGTTTGCATCCACGCTGCCGGCGCTGCTGGCCGCGGGCGACGTGGACACGCGCGTCGATCCGGTTGCATTGGAGCACTACCTGCAATGGCATGCCGTCGTGCCCGCGCCGCACACGATCCTGCAAGGCGTGCGCAAGTTGCCGCCAGCCACCGTGGCGGTCATCGACCACGACGGCACACGCACCGATACCCGCTACTGGGATCCTTCGTTCGACGAAGATCCTGCCCTGGCGGCGCTCAGTGAAGGCGAGCGCACCGAACTGGTCGAGGCCGCCCTGAAAACCGCGGTGCGGCGGCGCATGGTGGGTGATGTACCCGTGGGCGTGCTGCTCTCCGGGGGATTGGACTCCAGTCTGCTGGTGGCGCTGCTGGCGCGTGCGGGCCAGACGGAGCTGAACACGTTCTCAATTGGTTTCGAGTCGGCAGGCGAAGAACGCGGCGACGAGTTCGAGTACTCGGACCTGGTGGCGCGTGAGTTCGGCACCCGTCATCACCAGATCCGCATCGACGGTGCCGGCCTGCTCGACCACCTGCCCCAGGCGATCCATGCCATGAGCGAGCCCATGGTCAGCCATGACAATGTGGCCTTCTACCTGCTGTCCCGCGAGGTGGCCCGGCATGTGAAGGTGGTGCAAAGCGGCCAGGGCGCAGACGAAGTGTTCGCCGGCTACCATTGGTATCCCCCGCTGGCCGACAGCAGCTCGCCGGTGGACGACTACGAACGCTTGTTCTTCGACCGCAGCGAGGCTGAATACCTCGCCACGGTGGCACCGCCTTGGGCCGCTCCGGGGGCCAGTCGCGCTTTCGTACAGGCGCACTTCGCACGCCCTGGTGCCACCAGCGCGCTCAACAAGGCCTTGCGCCTGGACAGCACGGTGATGCTCACCGACGATCCACTCAAGCGCGTGGATTGCATGACCATGGCCAGCGGCCTGGAAGCCCGCGTGCCCTTCCTGGACCACGAATTGGTCGAGCTGGCCGGCCGTCTGCCCGCGCAGGACAAACTGGGCGACGGTGGCAAGGGCGTGATCAAGCGCATCGCACGGCGCATGCTGCCCGCCGAAGTGATCGATCGGCCCAAGGGCTACTTCCCGGTGCC
>DDJC01000090.1 GCA_002339015.1 Burkholderiales bacterium UBA1834 | reverse complement strand
GCCAGCCCCCGAGCCTGCGCCAGAACCGGCGCCGCCCCCTCCGCCCCCGCCGGCACCCGCGCCTGCGCCGCCGCCGGAGCCCATCCCGGCCGAGGTGCAGGTGCGCAAGGAGCCGCCCAAGCCGGTCAAGACCAAGCCGCCGAAGGAGGTGTTCGACTCCACACCGCCGAAACCGGTCAAGAAGCCCGAGCCCAAACCCGAGCCCAAGCCGGCCGTGAAACCGGAGCCCAAGCCAAAGCCTGAGCCGAAGCCGGCACCGGCCGAGCCCAAGGCTGCAGCCAAACCGACGCCCGCCCCCACGCCGCCGGGCGCCACCGCCGCTGAACGTGAAAAAGCGCGCAAGGACGCTCTGGCCCGCATGATGGCCGACCTGGGTGGCCCGGCGCTCAGCTCGGCTGGCCCCAGCGGCGGCAACTACGCCGGGCGCATCATTGCCCGTGTCAAACCCAACATCCTGTTCACGGACACCGTGTCCGGCAACCCCGTGGCCGAGGTTGAGGTGCGCGCCGCCGCCGATGGGCGGATCATCGGCCGAAAATTGATCAGGTCCAGCGGTCTGCCTGCCTGGGACGACGCCGTGCTGCGGGCCATCGACAAGACCGAAGTGCTGCCCGCGGATGAGCGGGGCAAGGTGCCGCCGTCGATCCAGATCGAATTCAAGTACCGCGATCTCTGAGTCGCCGGCAGGGCCTGCGGCGGGATAAGCGCGTGATAAGTCACGCATTTGGCAGCATTCCCTCGCCATTGTTTTCATAGGATGGCAATCGAATGCGAGGCTTGCGCAGGCCTTGCCGAAGGAGATCCATGTCCGAGCCATCCCTGCCGCCCTTGTCCTGGTCGGCCGATCCCGCCCTTGAGGGTAATCTGCCCCCGCTGTCGCTGGAGGGCGAGGCTGCCATGTCGATGGCGGTTGAGGATGACGACGCCGGCGACGCGTTCCGCTGGCCCACCCCCCCGTTCGCCACCTACCCGGCCCCCACGCTGCAGCGTGAACACGAAGCCTGCGAATTCGAAGGCCTCAATGGCAAGCTGATGAAGGGCCGGCTGGTCTTCTTCGAGCCCGAGGAGAACCTGGCCCAGGTGCAGGTGCCTCCCGCGCGCACGACGATGCCGCTGCGCTTCAGCCAGTTCCGCACACTGCTGCTCACGCGCCCGTGCAAGCCCACCGTGCAATCGGACGATGCGGACCCGCATGCACCCATGCTCGAGCAGCGGCCCATTTCCGATTTCGTGGTGCACCTGAAGGCCGGCGGTGAGCTGGAAGGCACCACCATTGGCCATGTCGAGAAGGACTTCGGCCTGTTCCTGTTCCCGCCGATGGACGGCCAGGGAGCGGTCAGCCGGCTGTTTGTGCCACGCGAGGTCTACAGCAACTTCGAGGTCGGCCCCCGCATCGGTGAAGTGCTGGTGTCGGCCCAGACGGTCACCACCGAGCAGGTGGCGCAGGCCGTGGAGGTGCAGCAGCAGATGCGCAGCCAGAAGCTGGGTGACATCCTGCTGACCAAGCACGTGGTCTCACCCGATCAACTGCTGATGGCCATCGAGCAACAGAGCCGCATGCCCATGGTGCGCATCGGTGAAGCGCTCACGGCCCTCGGCCTGATCACGCCTGCGCAGCTGTCAGAGGCGCTGGAAGAGCAGAAACGCGACCGCAACGTGCCCCTGGGCGAGCTGCTGGTGCGCCTGAACATGGTCTCGCGCCAGGATCTGCTCACGGCGCTGGCCCGCAAGATGGGCTACCCGCTGGTGGATGTGCAGAAGTTTCCCATCGAGCCCGAGGCCCTGCGCAAGGTGCCCTACAACGTGGCCTCCCGTCTGGAGGCCTTGCCCCTGCTGTTGCGCGAATCCAGCCTGATCGTGGCGGTGGAGGACCCGAGCCGCCGCCTGACGCTGTCCGAGCTGGAGTTCATCGCCCAGTGCAAGATCGTGCCCGTGCTGGGCCAGCCTGCGCACATCCAGTGGGCCCTGCAGGATGCCTACGCCAAGATCGGCGCGGACATGTCCACGCCCATGTTCTCGAAGATGTCTTCGAGCGCGCCGATCCCCCTGGAGCTGGACCCGGAGGATTCGAACGCGCTGGTGGCCAACCTCGAGAAGGAAGGCATCGACGCGGTCAATCTTGAAGAAGACAAGTCGATCGAGCAGAGCGACAACTCGCTCGTGCGCCTGATCAACACCATGATCGTCGAGGCCCACCAGCAGGGCGTCTCCGACATCCACGTCGAGAGCTACCCGGGCCGCGAGAAGATCAAGATCCGTTTCCGCAAGGATGGGGCGCTGGTGCCCTACCTGGAGCTGCCGCACAACTACCGCAGCGCCGTGATCGCCCGCATCAAGATCATGTGCGACCTGGACATCTCCGAGCGCCGCAAACCGCAGGACGGCAAGATCAACTTTGCGCGCTTCGTGCCGCAGTACAAGATCGAGCTGCGCGTGGCCACCATCCCCACCAACAACGGGATGGAAGATGTGGTGATGCGGATCCTGGCCTCCGCCAAGCCCCTGCCGCTGGACAAGATCGGCCTGAGCCCCTGGAACCTCGCCAAGCTGAAAGAGGCCATGGAGCGTCCCTACGGCCTGGTGCTGTGCGTGGGCCCGACGGGCTCCGGCAAGACCACCACGCTGCACTCGGCACTGAGCTTCATCAACGTGCCTGAGCGCAAGATATGGACAGCCGAAGACCCGGTGGAAATCACCCAGCCGGGCCTGCGCCAGGTCCAGATCAACCCCAAGATCGACTGGACCTTCGCCAAGGCGCTGCGGGCCTTCCTGCGGGCCGACCCCGACGTCATCATGGTGGGCGAAATGCGCGATGGCGAGACCGCCAGCATGGGCGTCGAAGCCTCGCTGACGGGCCACCTGGTGCTCTCCACCCTGCACACCAACAGTGCGCCCGAGACGGTCACCCGTCTGCTCGACATGGGCATGGACCCGTTCAACTTCGCCGATTCGCTGCTGGTGGTGCTGGCACAGCGCCTGGTGCGCCGCCTGTGCACGCAGTGCCGCGTGAGCGAGCCGGCCACCGAGGAGCAGGTCGAGGAACTGCTGGCCGATTACCTTCACGTTTGCCCTAGGGACGACGCGAGATTCACGCCCGATGTCATCCGAAGTGACTGGTTGACGCGTTTCGGTAGAGACGGGCGCTTGTTGCACCACACCGCCACGGGCTGTGCGCATTGCAATCATACCGGTTACAAAGGCCGCGCGGGCCTCCATGAACTGATGGCGGTGAGCCGCGACTTGCGCCGTCTGGTGCAGACGGGGGCCCGAGCGGAAGAATTGCAGCGTCAGGCCCTGCTGGACGGCATGCGCACCCTGCGCCAGGATGGCATCGAGAAGGTGCTGGCCGGGGTGACGGGCATGGAGGAGGTGCGTGCCACCAGCAACGCTTCATGAGGCGTGTGGCGGGGGTGTTCAAGCGTCAACATTGGACACCATGAGGATTTGTTGTGTGGGCACCGCACCCGCAACACGAAAAAGGTGCAAGATAGACACCAACAAATCACGATCAAAAGGGCGAAACCCTGGTTTCTCCCCGATTGAACCAACTGTGATTTGATCGATCTTTGGTGACATGACGATGCACTCCACGTGCGTCTCACCAGTGCGGATCTGGCAGAGGCACCTCAGTGCATCGACTCTCTCGTGACGATGGACCGGAGGTATGCATGGACGTGATCAGCAACTTCGCCGCCCGCTATGAGCGCACACGCGAAGAAGAGTACTCCCTCGAGGAATACCTCGAGATCTGCAAGCGCGACAAGACGGCCTTTGCCACCGCCGCCGAGCGCATGCTGCAGGCCATCGGTGAGCCGCAGATGGTGGACACCCGCAACGATCCGCGCCTGTCGCGCATCTTTGCGAACAAGGTGATCAAGATCTATCCCGCCTTCGAAGAATTCTTCGGCATGGAAGATGCCATCGAACAGGTGGTGAGCTACTTCCGGCATGCCGCGCAAGGCCTGGAAGAGAAGAAACAGATCCTGTACCTGCTGGGCCCCGTGGGCGGCGGCAAGTCGTCCATTGCCGAACGCCTGAAGCTGCTGGCCGAGAAGGTGCCGTTCTACGCGATCAAGGGATCGCCCGTGAACGAATCGCCGCTGGGCCTGTTCGACCCGACGGAAGACGGCCCGATCCTGGAGAAGGAATACGGCATCCCGCGCCGCTACCTCCAGCGCATCCTGAGCCCCTGGGCCGTCAAGCGCCTGGACGAGTTCGGTGGCGACATCCGCCAGTTCCGCGTCGTCAAGCGCTACCCCAGCATCCTCAAGCAGGTCGGCATCGCCAAGACCGAGCCGGGCGACGAGAACAACCAGGACATCTCCAGCCTGGTCGGCAAGGTCGACATCCGCAAGCTGGAAACCTACGCGCAGGATGACCCGGATGCGTACAGCTACTCCGGCGGCCTGTGCCTGGCCAACCAGGGACTGCTCGAATTTGTGGAAATGTTCAAGGCGCCCATCAAGGTGCTGCACCCGCTGCTGACGGCCACCCAGGAGGGCAACTTCAAGGGCACCGAGGGCTTCGGCGCGATCCCCTTCGACGGCGTCGTGCTGGCGCACAGCAACGAGAGCGAATGGAAGGCTTTCCGCAACAACAAGAACAACGAGGCCTTCCTTGATCGGATCTACATCGTCAAGGTGCCGTACTGCCTGCGCGCCAGTGAAGAGATCAAGATCTACGAGAAGCTGGTGCGCGGCTCGTCGCTGAGCCAGGCGCCGTGCGCCCCGGGCACGCTGAAGATGATGAGCCAGTTCGCCATCCTCACGCGCCTGAAGGAGCCGGAGAACTCCAGCATCTTCAGCAAGATGCAGGTCTACGATGGCGAGAACCTGAAGGACACGGACCCCAAGGCCAAGTCCATCCAGGAGTACCGCGACTACGCGGGCGTCGATGAAGGCATGAGCGGCATCTCCACCCGCTTCGCCTTCAAGATC
>DDJC01000043.1:98214-111975 GCA_002339015.1 Burkholderiales bacterium UBA1834 | reverse complement strand
TCGCGGGTTCGAGTCCCGTCCACTCCGCCAAAATGCAGAGCCCTGATGCGCAAGCGTCAGGGCTTTTTGCTTTGCGGCCTTCAGGCGCAGAAGCCGCAACTTCAGGAGGCCCTGCGCGGGCCGCCATCGTCAGGCCTGTTCCGCGGCAGTCTCCTTGCGCCCGAACATCGCCCAGCTCTCGATGGTCATCACCACCTCGTCACGCTGGTTCACGGCCTCCCAGCGTGTCTGCACCAGGCCCACATTGGGCTTGCTCTTCATGGGGCGGCGGCCCAGCACGGTCATGCGGGCGCGGATCTCGTCGCCCACCATCACGGGGCGCAGCCACTTGAGTGAATCCAGCCCGGGCGAGCCAAGGCTGCTGGACTTGAGCAGGAACCCATCGCACATCAGCCGCATCACCATGCCGGCCGTGTGCCAGCCACTGGCCGCCAGGCCGCCGAACAGCGATGCCTTGCCCGCCTCTTCGCTCAGGTGGAAGGGCTGCGGGTCGAAATCTGTGGCGAAACGGATCACCTCGTCACGGTCGACCAGCTTGGGGCCGAATTCCAGCACCAGGCCTTCGTTGATGTCTTCCCAGTACCAGTAGGCGGGGGTGGCGGCGGTCATGCAATGCGCTCCTTGGTGAACAGACGGGTGGACAGCAAGCCGTTGGACAACAAGGTGCCCAGCAGGATCACGGCCGTACCGGCCAGCATGCTCCAGGTGACTTCTTCATCCAGGAAGAGCCAGCCCCACAGCATGCCGAACACGGGGATCAGGAAGGTGACGGTCATGGCACGGGTGGGACCCACGCGCGCCAGCAGCCGGTAGAACATCAGGTAGGCCACGCCAGTGCACAGCACGGCCAGGCCCAGCAGCGCGACCCAGGTGATGTGCGGCACATCGGCCCAGCCTGCGGGTGGCGAGGGCAGGGTGGCCATGGGTTGCGGCCCCAGCATCCACGCGGGCACCACCAGGATCAGGGCCGCGGCGCTCAGGCAGCCGGTGCTCACGCTCAGCGCGGGCAGGGCGCTCAGGTACCGTCTGGTGTGGTGGATGGCGATGGCATAGGTCAAGGTGCAGCCCAGGGCCAGCGCGACGGCGCCATGGGCCAGGGCGCTGTCGACATGGGTGCGGTCTGCCGCCAGGAGGACCACGCCGCTCAGGCCCACCAGCAGACCGGCCATGGCGACCGGGCTCAGGCGCTCACGGGCCCAGACCCAGCCCACCAGGGCTCCCCACAGCGGTGTGGTGGCATTGAGGATGGACAGCAGGCCGGCGGGCAAGCTGCGTGCCGCCTGGCTGAAGCCCAGGAAGGGCAGCACGCAGGAGATCAGGCCCGACAACATCAGCATCGGAATGTGGCTGGCCATCTGGCGTGCCTGGCGTTGCCACAGCAGCAGCGGCCAAAGCAACAGCAGGGCGCCCACCACCCGGAAGGCCGCGACGGCCAGAGGCCCCACCATGGGCGATGCCATGCGCAGGAACAGGAAGGAGCCGCCCCACAGCGCGGCCAGCACCAGCATCTGGGCGAAGTCACGCGGGGTCAACGAGAGGCTCCGGTGTTGTCGTCAAACAGCGTGGATTGAGCCGTGCCTGGCTCGCGCACGAACTCGCCTTCGATGCGCAGGCCTTCACGCTGCAGCAGGTCGATCTTGCGTGGCATGCCGCTGCTGAAGCCCGTCAGTCGGGCATCGTGGCCGATGATGCGGTGGCAGGGCACGATGACGATGAGTGGGTTGGCGCCCACGGCCATGCCAACCGCCTGCGCCGCCGTGGGCTGGCCAAGCTGACGGGCGATGTCGCCATAGCTGCGGGTAGTGCCGAAAGGGATCGTCAACAAGGTCTTCCAGACGGCGCGCTGGAAGGGTGTGCCCAACAGGTCCAGCGGCACCTCGAAGGAAGTGGCTCGGCCATGCCAATACTGTTCGAACGCGTAGGCCGCCTGCAGCAGCAACGCATCTCCCGGGGTGTCGGGCACATCGTTCAGAGGGCCAGGATGATCCTTGGTGCCGTGGATGAACCAGGCGCCGGCCAGCCCGAGCGGTGTGCGCGCCAGCCGCAGATCGCCCAGGGGCGAGGCCACGATGGCCTGGGCAGTGTAGCTGTGCGGTGAGCGGGGCATGGGCGTGCCGTAGGGCCGTGAGGCGCGCTGCGTATGTCGTATGGTGGCTTGATGCCGTGTTCAGTCCATGATCCTAGCGGCTCGCTGCTTGGTTTGCCGGCGAAAGGACATGTGCCATGGAATTGCGGACAAGGTGCAGGGCCCTTCTTGGTGTGGCTTTTGCAAAGTCGTCACGCAGGCCTCTCTAGAATGGGGCCCAAGACGCCGCTGGACGGTGTCACCACATCGACAAACAAATCATTCAGCAAAGGATCACCATGCAAGTAGCTGCTTCCATCTTCAAGGCCTACGACATCCGCGGGATCGTCGGGCAGACCTTGAGCGAGGCCGTGGCCGAGCACCTGGGCCGTGCCTTCGGGACAGAAGCGCTCAAGCTCGGCGAGAAGGCCGTGGCCGTGGGCCGCGACGGGCGCGTGTCCGGCCCCTCGCTCAGCGCCGCGCTGATCAAGGGCCTGCGCTCGACCGGCATCAATGTGATCGACCTGGGCGCCGTCACCACGCCCATCCTGTACTACGTGGCCGCCACCCGCGCCGACCAGGGCTGCCACAGCGGCATCCAGGTCACCGGCAGCCACAACCCGAAGGACTACAACGGCTTCAAGATGGTGCTGGCCGGCCGCGCCATCTACGGTGATGACATCCAGGGCCTGCGCAAGCGCATCGAAGCCGAGGACTACACCCAGGGCGAAGGCAGCCTGACCCAGCTCGACGTGCTGCCCGAGTACACCCAGCGCATCGTGGGTGATGCCAAGCTGGCCCGTCCGCTCAAGATCGTGGTCGATTCGGGCAATGGCATCCCCGGTGCATCGGCCCCTGGCATCCTGCGCGCCCTGGGCTGCGAGGTGACCGAGCTGTACTCCGAAGTGGATGGCGATTTCCCCAACCACCACCCGGATCCCTCCAAGCCTGAGAATCTGCAGGACCTGATCAAGGCCGTGAAAGAACAGGGCGCCGACCTGGGCCTGGCCTTTGATGGCGACGGTGACCGCCTGGGTGTGGTCACCAAGGAAGGCCACAACATCTTCCCGGACCGCCAGATCATGCTGTTCGCGCGCGATGTGCTGAGCCGTGTGCCCGGCGGCAAGATCATCTTCGACGTGAAGTGCAGCCAGCAACTGGCCATTGCCATCCGCGAGGCCGGCGGTGAGCCGGTGATGTACAAGACGGGCCACTCGCTGGTCAAGGCCAAGCTGAAGGAAACGGGCGCACCGTTCGCTGGCGAGATGAGCGGCCACATCTTCTTCGCCGAGCGCTGGTATGGCTTCGACGACGCCACCTACACGGCGGCCCGCCTGCTCGAGATCCTGTCCAAGGTGCCCGACCCGAGCGACGTGCTCAACGCACTGCCCACCAGCCACAGCACGCCTGAACTGAACGTGCCTTGCGCCGAGGGCGAGCACCACGAGGTGGTCGAAAAGCTGCGCCAGACGGCCAAGTTTGATGGCGCCCGTGAGGTGACCACCATCGACGGCCTGCGTGCCGATTACGACGACGGCTTCGGCCTGGTCCGTGCCTCGAACACCACGCCGGTGCTGGTGCTGCGTTTCGAAGGCCAGACGCCAGAGGCGCTGGAGCGCATCCAGTCGCAGTTCATGGCAGCCATCCATGCCGTCAAGCCCGATGCACAGGTCGGGGGGGCTGCGCACTGAGCACGCTCCAAACTGGTGGCGCCCCCGGGCAGCCACCTTCCAGCGGGCTGGCCGGGTGGCTGGCCCGTGTCGCTTATGCCGGCATNNCGGCATGCTGAGGCTGGGCACGCCGGCCTATTTGTGGCGGGTGTGGTCGCGCGGCCGTGTCGAGCCTGATTACCGCCAGCGTTGGTGGGAGCGGCTGGGCTTCTATGGCGCGGCTTACCGCCGGGGCGTGGCCAACTCCCGGGCGCGCGGGGGGATGCTGGTGTGGGTGCACGCCGTGTCGCTCGGTGAGGCGCGGGCGGCATCGGCGCTGGTAGCCGCGTTGCGTCTCCAGGCCCCTGGCATGCGCCTGCTGCTCACCCATGGCACGGCCACGGGCCTGGATGCGGGCAAGGCCTTGCTGCGCCCGGATCAAGGCGATGTTCAGACATGGCTGCCCTATGACACCCCGGGTGCCGTGCGGCGCTTCCTGCGCCTGCACCGGCCCGACGTCGGGGTGCTGATGGAAACCGAAGTATGGCCCGTGCTGCAACATGAAGCCGCGCGCTTCGGCTTGCCCATGGTGCTGGCCAATGCCCGCCTGAGCGAGAAGAGTCTGCGGCAGGGGCTGCGTCTGCGTGCCTTGCTCGGGCCCGCGGTGCGCGCGCTGCAGGCGGTGCTGGCACAGACCGAATCCGACGCACAACGCTTGCGCGTGATGATCGACGGCGCGGCGAGGCCGGCGCTGCAGGTCTGTGGCAACGTCAAGTTCGACATGACGCCGGCGCCGGTGCTGCTCTCTCTGGGGCAAACCTGGCGCACCGCCGCCTTGCCAGGGCAGGGGGCCCGGCCCATCGTGCTGGCGGCCAGCACGCGAGAGGGCGAAGAAGCTGGATTGATCCAGGCCTGGAAGAATGCCGTCCTCAGGCCCGAATCAAGGGCCGCATCGGGTTCACCGATGCTGGTGCCGCGCCTGTGGATCGTGCCGCGTCATCCGCAGCGGTTTGACGAGGTGGCTGCGCTGGTCCAGTCGGAAGGCCTTGGTCTGTCGCGCCGCAGCCAGTGGTCCGGCGGTCTGCCCGATGCGCAGGCGCTCGGCGCCGACGTGTGGCTGGGTGATTCGATGGGCGAGATGCCAGCCTACTTCGCGGCTGCCCAGGTGGCTTTGCTGGGGGGCAGCTTCGCGCCACTGGGTGGGCAGAATCTGATCGAAGCGGCGGCTTGCGGCTGCCCCATCGTCATGGGGCCTTCGACCTTCAACTTCGCGGAAGCCGCTGAGTTGAGCGAGGCCGCCGGGGCAGCACGGCGTGTACAGGGCTGGCCGCAGGGCGTGGCGCAGGCCCTGGCCTGGGCAGCGTCACCGGCGCATGCCGACAGTGTCGCGCAGTGCGTGGCGTTTGCGCAGGCCCACCGCGGGGCGGCCGAGCGCATGGCTTGCTTGATCCTGAGGGCTGCGAAGGCGAAGCCTGGGGTGTGAACCTGCTCGGCGCCCCGGCTATACCCAACCCAAGGCCCCGAGCACTGCGCCCGATCCCACCAGCCAGATCAGCGGCACGCGCGTGCGCCACACCAGCAAGGCCACCACGGCGCTGAGCAGCAGTGCGCGCGGGTGCTCGATGCCGGGCAGCAGCAGCCAGCCCGTGGCCAGCAGCAGGCCGACGGTGACGGGGGCCATGCCCATCTGGAAGGCACGCACGCCGATCCGTTCGCGGCGCGTGGACACCCAGCGGGAGAATGCCAGCGCCACGGCGGTGGAGGGCAGCATGATGCCCAGCAGGCTGGCCAGTGCGCCCCCCAGACCGCCGCCGTACCAGCCCATCAGGCCGACAAAGAGCACGTTGGGGCCGGGTGCGGCCTGGGCCAAGGCGATGGCCGAGGTGAAGTCGGTGTCGCTGAGCAGGCCCAGTTCGCTGACCAGGCGGCGGTGCATGTCAGGCACCAGCGTGATCGCACCGCCGATGGCCATCAACGACAGCGACAGGAAGTGCACGAACAGGGTGGACCAGGTGTCTGGTGCCCAGGTCG
The DNA here is from genome assembly GCA_002339015.1 of Burkholderiales bacterium UBA1834. GTDB lineage: Bacteria > Pseudomonadota > Gammaproteobacteria > Burkholderiales > Burkholderiaceae_C > Aquabacterium. The sequence continues at coordinate 106,230 of DDJC01000043.1, read as the reverse complement.
ACAGTGGCGCGTTCATGAGGCGGTGCGTTCCTTCTTGCGGAGCACGAGGTAAGTCCAGACGCAGGCGGCCACGCCCAGGCCCAGCAGCACCCAGATCAGCGGCCAGCGCAGCCACGTCATCATCAACAGGGCGCCCAGCGCCAGGGCTCCGGCAGCAGGCAGGCCCAAGGGATGCTGCCGCAAGGGCGCAGACAGCTTGAGCACGGTGCCGATGATCTGGCCACCGGCCACGGCGGTGATGCCCCACAGCGCACCCTTGACGGCATCGTGTGTCGCGGTGGCGGGCGGCGTGAGGGCCACCAGCCAGGCCAGGGCCAGCATCACCACCATGGGCAGCAGCATCATGCCGGCCAAGGCAGAGAAGGCACCACGCCAGCCGAAGAAGCGGTCACCCACCATCAGCGAGAGGTTGCACACATTGGGGCCGGGCAGCACCTGGGCGCTGCCCAGCAGTTCCAGGAACTCCTGTGCGGTCAGCCAGCGTCGGCGCACGCACAGCTCGTGCTGGGCCACGGCGATCACGCCACCGAAGCCCTGCATGGCCAGCGAGGTGAAGGCGGTGAACAGCGCCCAGTTCGAGGCCGGGCGCAGCAGGGCCGCCTCGGTGATCTGGACCGAGGCGGCGTCTTGACCGGGTTCAGGCATACACCGCCACCACCTGGTAGCCCAGGCCGGCCAGGCGGCCATCGGGTGTCCACAGCAGGGTGCGCTCGTTCACATAGCCTTCGCCGGTGGCCAGGGCGTCCTTGTCCATGCGCCACACGGCGTCCACGGGGGCATCGGGCACAGGGCGCAGTTCCAGTGCCCACGAGACGGAACTGGCAGGCGCGAAACCCTTGAGCTGGGCCAGCGCGGGCGTGGGGCCGGCATCGGCCAGGATCACGCTGAGCAGTTCGGTGTCCACGCCTTCGCAGGCCTTCAGGCGCACGTAGGTACGGCTCAGCCAGGTGTCGGTGCCGGTGAAGGGGAAGCCGCCGTCCGCCAGGCGGAACTCGATGTGCTGCGTGAAAGCGGGCGTGAGGCCCGGAATGAAGGGCAGTTGCACCGATTCATCCACCGTCTTGGGCACGGGCTCTTGCGGGAGCGTGAGGGTGGGCAGGGCGCTGTCGCGGCCGTTGCCGAACACGGCCAGCAGCACGCCGGCGGTGGGGGTGCCGCCCTCAGCATCGGCCTGGCGGATATGGGCCTGCACCTGACGCACGTTCTTGCCCTGGCGCAGCAGGCTCACCTCGACCGTGAAGCTGCCGGCTGAAACCGGGCCGACAAAGCTGGTCTGCAGTGCGCGCAAGGGCCAGTCACTGCCGCACACATCGCGCATGGCCTGCACAGCCAGGGCAGAAAGCAGCCCGCCGAACAAGGTGCGGCCTTGTTGCCAGTCTTCGCCCACCTGGAAGGTGATGGTGCTGCCCTGCGCCTGGCGGCGCGACAGCAGGGTGGCGAGGGATTCGGGAGACGCGGCAGAGCTCATGGCGGACAACGGGGAAAGTCAGATCACGCCGATGCTACTTCTTCCGGGGCATGTTCTGCGCGGGGCAGGATTTTTTCGACCTGGGCGGCCGGCACCGGGCGGCTGAACAGGTAGCCCTGCGCCATGTCGCAGCCACGCGCGCTCAGGAAGGCCTCCTGGTCGGGCATCTCCACGCCTTCGGCCACCACGCGCATCTTCAGGTTGTGGGCCAGCGAGATCATGGTGCTCACCAGCTGCGCGTCGTTGTCGTTGTCGGGCAGGTCTTGCACGAAGCCACGGTCGATCTTGAGCTGGTGCACCGGGAAGCGCTTGAGGTAGGCCAGCGACGAATAACCCGTGCCAAAGTCGTCGATGGACAGTGACACGCCCAGCTGGTGCAGCTGCTGCAGGAACTGCTCAGCGCTGTCACCGTGTTCCATCAGCCCGCTCTCCGTGATCTCCAGCTCCAGGCGGCTGGCTGGGAAACCGGTCTGGCGCAGGATGCGTGACACGCGTTCGATCACGCCGCCACGGCGCACTTCGCTGGCCGACACGTTCACGGCCAGGCGGCCGAAATCCAGGCCCGCATCGATCCAGGCGCGGCCCTGGCGGCAGGCCTCGTGCATCACCCATTCGCCCAGCGCCATGATCATGCCGGTGTCTTCCATCACGGGAATGAACTCGTCCGGGCCGATGGAGGGCAGGCACTCGTCGGTGGTGTCGGGCACGCGCAGGCGCACCAGGGCCTCGACGCTGACGATGCGGCGGTCGCTCAGGCGCACCATGGGCTGGTAGTGCAGCACGAATTCGCGGTGCTCCACGGCGCGGCGCAGACGCGTCTCCATGCTCAGGCGGTTGGTGGCCTGCGAGGTGAGCGATTCGGTGTAGAACTTGAAGGTGTTGCGGCCCACGCGCTTGGCCTGGTACATGGCCGCGTCGGCGTTGCGCACCAGTTCACCCGTGTCCTCGCTGTCGTTGGGGAACAGGCTGATGCCGATGCTGGCGCGCACGTAGACCTCCTGGCCGCCGCTGCCCGCGCCCTCCAGCATGAAGGGATCGGACAGGGTCTCGATCACGGCTTGTGCCACGTGCGCGGCCTGCTGTGGGTGGCGCAGGTGCTCCAGGATCAGGATGAACTCGTCACCGCCCAGGCGGCCCAGGGTGTCCTCTTGACGCACGCGCTGGCGCAGGCGCTGTGACACGAGCTTGAGCAGGGTGTCGCCGGCCGCGTGGCCCAGGCTGTCATTCACCGTCTTGAAGTTGTCCAGGTCGACGAAGACCACGCCAACCAGTGTCTGGTGGCGGCGCGCCAGGTTGATGGCGTGCTCCAGGCGCTCATGGATCATCGCGCGGTTGGGCAGCTCGGTGAGCGGATCGTAGTGCGCCATGCGGGCCAGGCGCGCTTCGCTCTGCTTGAGCTCGGTGATGTCGGTGATCACCGCCACGAAATGGGTCGGCAGGCCGCGGGTGTTGCGCACGGCGCTGATCGACATCTTGGTGCTGAACAGCTCGCCGCCCTTGCGCTGGCACCAGGCCTCGCCTTCCCAGCTGCCTTCGCTGCGCAGGGTGTCGGCCACCTGGGTGATGATGTCCTGCGGGTTCTCCGGGAAGAGGAACTCGGCGGTGCTGCCCAGCACGTCTTCTTCGGTGTAGCCGGTGATGTCGGTGAAAGCCGAGTTGATGGACACCAGCCGGCGCTCGCGGTTGAGCACGAGCATGCCGTCACGCGAGCTTTCCAGCGCGGCGGCGTGCAGACGGATGCGCTCCTCGGCCTGCTCGCGCATCACTTCACGGTGCAGGTTGGACAGGGCGAAGGACAGGTCGTGGGTGACGTCGTCCAGCAAGGCCCTTTCGTCCTGGTCCTGCGGATTGAGCTGCCGGTCGAGCAGGAAAAGGTGCCCCACCAGCGATTGCTGCTGGCGTAAGGGCAGGATCGCGCAACCGTGCAGCTCGTGCTGCAGCGCGAACTGCGCCCACGAGGGCAGGGCATCGCCCAACTGGCGCATGTCGGCGCACAGGAAGCTCTGGCCATCGATCAGCGCCTTTTCCAGCAGCGTGGCGTCGTTGCGTTGGGCCGGCAGGGGCATGTCGAGCAAGGAAGGCGCCCCCGGCATCACATCGCCAGCCTCGTGCCTGCATTGCAGCAGCCGGCCTTCGACATCCAGGCGACTCACCCAGGCCTTCTTGAAGTGCCCTTGCCGGATGGCGGTTTCGCACACGCGCTGCAGCAGTTGCTCTTCCGTCTGCGAATGGACAATGGCCTGGTTGACGTGGCTGAGGAAGTCGTACAGTCGTGTCATGTGCACCAGGCGCTGCTCGGCACGGCGGCGGGCGGTCACGTCCCAGACCATCCAGACGGCACGGTCGCTGTCACCTACGGGCGAGCAACGACTGTCGAAGTGGCGTGTGCCGCCCATCACCCGGATGGGGTAGCTCAGCGATTGGGTCTGGCGGCTGTCCAGCGCGCGGCGCACGGTGTTCAGGAAGACCTGGGCCGTCTCTGCCGGAAAGAAGTCGGTCAGCAGGCGCCCGACCACCTGCTCGCGCGGGCGTCCCAGCAAGGGCGAGTTGCTGCCGAACACCTCCAGGTAGCGGCCGTTGCGGTCCAGCAGGAAGGCCAGATCGGGCAAGGCGTTGGCAAAGGCCCGCAGTTCGGCCTCGCGGGCTTCCAGCGCGTGCAGTGCGAGCCGGCGTTGGCGGTGGCCGCGGGCCAGCAGTCCCAGCACGCCCGCGCCCAGCACGCCAACCAGCGCCATGTTGAGCAGGTCGACCTGATGCTGGTGGGTGGCCGCCTCAGCCAGGGCAGGGGGCAGGTGCTGCTGGACACTTGCCATGGTGTCGTTGCTGGGAGCCAGCATCTGCGTCAGGCGAGCGTGCTGACCCGCGGCGACGTCCCTGTTGTCGAGCATTTCGAGCCGCAAGGCCTCGTGCGCTGCGCCCAATTGCTGATTGAGCCGCCGAAGCTGGTCGACCAGTTGGACGCTGTGGGGGCCATCACCCAGCCAGTCATCATTGGCACCATCGATGGACAAGTACGTGGTGGCGTTCAGGGCTTCCCGCAGGGCAGTGAGCCGCTGTGTCGTATTCCAGCCCTCATGCGATTGCAGCGCCATCAGTTGGGCTTGAATGCGCGATGTTTGATGCTGAAGGGTATAACCGCCGGATTGCAGACCGCTCCAGCCATGGTGCGACCAGCGCATCAGCCCGATGCTGACCACCGCCACCAGCACGACGGCCAGGCCCACGGGTGCAAACCGTCCGCGCGAGGCTGGCCTGGGCAAGGTCATGGTCGAAGTTTGGGTGGCCTGGGCCGGCTGCTGGGACACGGGTGAGCGCTGGAATGGTGGGGTTCTGGCGAACGGACGGACAGCTTAGGTGAAAAATGTCGGCTGCTGCCACCGCATGCCGAACAATGTCACGGCCACCCTGCACGCACGGGGTGGGCGCCTGCGCATTACGTCACGACTTCATGAACACGCACACCGTTTATTCCCCTCTGTATCCCGCCCAGTCCCGTTTTGCAACGATCCGGGGCTTGCGCCTGCACATGCTCGTCTGGGGCGATCTGGCCAAGGCCACGCCTGCGGCGCCCCTGCTGGTGCTGGCGCATGGCTGGATGGACGTGGGCGCATCTTTTCAGTTCATGGTGGATGCGCTGCGCGCCAGGCCCGGCTGGCGGGACCGCCCGATCATGGCCCTGGATTGGCGGGGATTTGGCCAGTCTGATGCCAGCGGGGCCGACAGCTACTGGTTCGCCGATTACCTGGCCGACCTGGATTGCCTGCTGGATGAACTGTCACCCGGGCTGCCCATCGATCTGCTGGGCCACAGCATGGGCGGCAATGCCGTGATGCTCTACGCCGGCCTGCGCCCGCAGCGCATCCGGCGCCTGATCAACGTCGAAGGCTTTGGCATGCCCGCCACCGAGCCGGACGAGGCGCCCGCCCGCTTCGAAAAGTGGATCGATGAACTCAAGCAGCCCGCCCGCCTGAAGGACTACCCCGATCTGGCCGGCGTGGCCGAGCGCCTGAAGGCCAACAACCCCCGGCTGAGGGCGGATTTCGCCCTGTGGCTGGCAGGGCATTGGTCTCACCAGGAAGGTGGGCGCTTCGTCATCCGTGCCGATCCCGCCCACAAACGCCCCCAACCGCTGCTGTACCGTGTGCCGGAGGTGCTGGCCTTCTTTCGCCGCATCACGGCCCCCGTGCTGTTCATCGAAGGTGACCAGACGATGTATTTTTTCCTTTTCAACGGAAAATACGATCGTGCGCAGTTCGAGGAGCGCGCCAAGGCTGTGCCGGATGTCCGGATACAGACCATCCAGAACGCGGGGCACATGGTCCACCACGACCAACCCGAGGCCCTGGCCGCCCTGGTGGCCGACTTTTTGCAGGCCAGTTGACAGCCCCGAGGCCGGGCTTCGCCCGCCCGTCCCCCAAGGGGATCAAGAACCTTGGGGCGGCCCGGCGGTTTCTTGAGAGAAAATAAACGGTTGCTGAACCGAACGAACAAGAGATACCCATCATGGACATCGAACACATCAACGCCCTGGGCGCCCAGATCGCCGACCTGGCTCAGCGCACCGCTGAGCTCCGGAGGTATCTTTGACTGGGATGAAAAATCCCGCCGCCTGAGCGAAGTCAACGCCGAGCTCGAAGATCCCGCCGTCTGGAACGACCCCAAGCGCGCGCAGGAGCTGGGCAAGGAAAAGAAGGCGCTTGAGGGCGTCGTGCTCACGATCGCCGAGCTGGAATCGGGCCTGGCCGACAACGCGGAACTCTTCGAGATGTCCAAGGAAGAGGGCGACACCGATGGCCTGAAAGCCATCAGCGACGACGTGGCCGAGCAGGCCGCCCGCGTGGAAGGCCTCGAGTTCCGCCGCATGTTCAACAACCCGGCTGATCCGCTGCCCGCCTTCCTGGACATCCAGGCCGGCGCCGGCGGCACCGAGGCCTGCGACTGGGCCAGCATGCTGCTGCGCCAGTACATCCGCTACGCCGAGCGCAAGGGCTTCACGGCCACCGTTGAAGACATCACCGAAGGCGACACGGCCGGCATCAAGAGCGCCACGATCAAGATCGAAGGCGAGTACGCCTTCGGCCTGCTGCGCACGGAGACCGGCGTGCACCGCCTGGTGCGCAAGTCGCCGTTCGATTCCTCCGGTGGCCGCCACACCAGCTTCGCCAGCGTGTTCGTCTACCCCGAGATCGACGACACCATCGAGATCGAGATCAACCCGGCCGACGTGCGCACCGACACCTTCCGTGCCAGCGGCGCGGGCGGCCAGCACATCAACAAGACCGACTCGGCCGTGCGCCTGACGCACATCCCGACCGGCATCGTCGTACAGTGCCAGGATGGCCGCAGCCAGCACAGCAACCGCGACGTGGCCTGGAAGCGCCTGCGCTCGCGCCTGTACGACCATGAAATGCGCAAGCGCATGGAAGAGCAGCAAAAGCTGGAGGACACCAAGACCGATGTGGGCTGGGGCCACCAGATCCGCAGCTACGTGCTGGACAACAGCCGCATCAAGGATCTGCGCACCAACGTCGAAATCTCCGCTACGCAGAAGGTGCTGGACGGCGATCTCGACGCCTTCATCGAAGCCAGTCTCAAGCAGGGCGTCTGAAGTCGATGCCCTTGTCGAACCCTCACCCATCACGAAAGCACCGCCATGCGTGAAGGTACTGCCCCCCTGATCCGGCGCGAGGATTACACCGCGCCGGCGTTCTGGATCCGTACGGTCGACCTGATCTTCGATCTGGACCCCGCCAAGACCCTGGTCATCAACAAGATGACCGTTGAACGCAATGCCGAGCAGCCCGGCGCCTCCCTGCGCCTGGACGGCGAAGACATCAACCTCACGCGTGTGCTGGTCGATGGCGAGCCGGTTTCCTTCCGTGTCGAGAACCAGCAACTCGTGCTGGACAACCTGCCCGATCAGGCCTTCTCACTGGAGATCCGCACCACCTGCGCACCTGAGAAGAACACCCAGCTGTCGGGCCTGTACACCTCGGGGGGCGGCTTCTTCACGCAGTGCGAGGCCCTGGGTTTCCGACGCATCACCTATTTCCTGGACCGGCCGGACGTGATGTCCGTCTACAAGGTCACGCTCAAGGCCGACAAGCTCAAGTACCCGGTGCTGCTGTCCAACGGCAACCTGGNNCGCCGCCACTACGCCGTCTGGGAAGATCCGCACCCCAAACCCTGCTACCTGTTCGCACTGGTGGCCGCTGATCTGGTCAGCCGCGAGCAGCGCGTGCGCACCCGACTGGGCAAGGAGCACCTGCTGCAGATCTTCGTGCGCGCCGGTGACCTGGACAAGACCGAGCACGCCATGCAGTCGCTGATGGCCTCCATCTCCTGGGACGAGATCCGTTTCGGCCTGAGCCTGGATCTGGAGCGTTTCATGATCGTGGCCGTGAGCGACTTCAACATGGGCGCCATGGAGAACAAGGGGTTGAACATCTTCAACACCAAGTTCGTGCTGGCCAACCCGGCCACCGCCACCGACGTCGATTTCGGCAACGTGGAAAGCGTGGTCGCGCACGAGTACTTCCACAACTGGA
>DDJC01000043.1:97342-98100 GCA_002339015.1 Burkholderiales bacterium UBA1834 | reverse complement strand
CCCGCGCCGTCAAGCGCATCGAGGATGTGCGCACGCTGCGCCAGCTGCAGTTCCCTGAGGATGCGGGCCCCATGGCCCACCCCGTGCGCCCCGACAGCTATCTGGCGATCGACAATTTCTACACCGCCACGGTGTATGAAAAGGGCGCCGAGGTCGTGCGCATGATGCACACCCTCGTGGGCGAGGCTGGCTTCGCCGAAGGGATGAAGCTGTACTTCCAGCGCCATGACGGCCACGCCGTGACCTGCGACGACTTCGCACAGGCCATCGCCGATGCCAACCCCGACAGCGAGTTGACCAGGCGCCTGGACCAGTTCAAACGTTGGTACACCCAGGCCGGCACGCCCCGTGTGCAGGCCCGTGGCAGCTACGATGCCGAACACAAGACCTACACCCTGCACCTGAGCCAGAGCTGCGCCCCCACGGCCGGTCAGCCGGCCAAGCTACCCTTCGTGATCCCCGTGGCCATGGGCCTGGTGGCGCACGATGGCCGCAACCTGAACCTGCACCTTGAAGGTGAGGCGCTGCCCATCGGCACCGACACCGTGCTGGTGCTCTCCGAGCCCGAGCAGACCTTCACCTTCGTGCATGTGCCGGTCGAGCCGGTGCCTTCGCTGATGCGTGGTTTCTCGGCGCCTGTGGTGCTGGAAGCCGAACTGGGTGACGACGCCCTCTTCGCGCTGCTCAGCCACGACAAGGATCCGTTCAACCGATGGGAAGCCGCCCAGCGCCTGGCCCTGCGCCGCCTGCTGCAGGCG
>DDJC01000043.1:95798-97307 GCA_002339015.1 Burkholderiales bacterium UBA1834 | reverse complement strand
CTGCAGGCCCTGCGCGGCGTGCTGCGCAGCACGGATCTGGACGCCGCCTTCAAGGAGCTGGTGCTGACCCTGCCCAGCGAGGCCTATGTGGCCGAGCAACTGGAGACGGTCGATCCGCAGCGCATCCACAGCGCCCGCGAAAGCCTGAAGCTGCAACTGGCCAAGGCTCTGCACGAAGACTGGATCTGGGCCTGGGAGCAGTACAACGATTGCGGCGCTTATTCACCTGATCCGGTCAGCAGTGGCCGCCGTGCGCTGGCCAACCTGGCGCTGTCCATGCTGTGCCTGGACGGTGCCACGCGCCACAACCCGATCTGGACCGGCAAAGCCTTCCAGCGCTTCAAGGATGCCAACAACATGACTGACCGCCTGGGCGCCCTGGGAGCTCTGGTCAACAGCCACGCTGATCTGGCCGCCGATGCGCTGGCGCGCTTCCACGAGCAGTTCCGTGGCGAGCCGCTGGTGATCGACAAGTGGTTCACGCTGCAGGCCGCTGCGCCCGAGAAGGATGGCAAGGTCTTCGCCCGCGCCAAGGCGCTGATGCAACACCCCGATTTCACGCTGCGCACGCCCAACCGCGCCCGCAGCTTGCTGATGGCGCTGTGCCAGATGAACCCGGCCGCCTTCCACCGGCCGGATGCCGCCGGCTACGTGTTCTGGGCCGACCGCGTCATCGAGATCGACGGCATCAACCCGCAACTGGCCGCCCGCCTCGCCCGCGCGCTGGACCACTGGCGCCGCCTGGCCGAGCCCTACCGAACCGCCGCACGCGAAGCCCTGGGCCGCGTGATGGCCAAGCCTGATCTGTCCGACGACGTGCGCGAGATCGTCACGCGCGCCTTGCAGGATTGAACGAACCTCTGAAGAACCCAGGAACCTTCCACCATGTCCCACAAAGTCAGCCTGACCCAGTACCTGATCGAGCAGCAGCGCGGCGAGGCCCAACTGGCCCCCCAACTGCGGCTGCTGATCGAGATCGTCGCCCGCGCCTGCAAGCGCATCGCCATCAGCGTCAACAAGGGCGCCCTGGGTGATGTGCTGGGCACCGCTGGCAGCGAGAACGTACAGGGCGAAGTCCAGAAAAAGCTCGACATCATCGCCAACGAGGTGCTGATCGAGGCCAACGAATGGGGCGGCCACTTGGCGGCCATGGCCTCCGAAGAGATGGACGAGATCTACGTCGTGCCCAACCGCTACCCGCAGGGCGAGTACCTGTTGATGTTCGATCCGCTCGATGGCTCCAGCAACATCGACGNNTCGGCACCATCTTCTCGGTGCTCAAGCACGCTGACGGCACGGCCGTGGACACGAGCAGCTTCCTGCAGCCTGGCACGGCCCAGGTGGCTGCTGGCTACTGTGTGTACGGCCCGCAGACCACGCTGGTGCTGACGGTGGGCAAGGGCGTTGTCATGTTCACGCTGGACCGTGAGCAGGGCTCCTGGGTGCTGACGGACAAGGACGTCAAAATCCCCGAGGACACCAAGGAGTTCGCCATCAACATGTCGAACA
>DDJC01000043.1:0-95702 GCA_002339015.1 Burkholderiales bacterium UBA1834 | reverse complement strand
TGCGCCTGATGTACGAGGCCAATCCGATGAGCTTCCTGGTGGAGCAGGCCGGTGGCGCCGCCACCAATGGCCAGCAGCGCATCATGGAACTGCAACCCACACAGTTGCATGAACGTGTGAGCGTGATCCTGGGCTCCAAGAACGAAGTGGAGCGCGTCACGGCGTATCACCGCGAAGCGTCCTGACCACAGGGTTGATTTTCTGCCTTGAGCCCGTGATAGAATCTTGGGCTTGGACGCCGGTGTAGCTCAGTCGGTAGAGCAGCTCATTCGTAATGAGAAGGTCGAGGGTTCGATTCCTTTCTCCGGCACCATTCAGATATCCCACACCATCGCATGGCGTGGCAAAACCGGCTTCTCCCCTAGGAAAGCCGGTTTTTTATCGCCTGACAGCGTCTTGATTCAACAAGAGCTTGGGCGGTCAGCCGCCATGCGGCATGGATCAATTGCCGTGGGTCTGGGCCGCAACGCGTTCGCTGTTGGTTGACGCGCGGCTTCCTTTCAGGTGCAACTCGACATCGTCTGAACGGTCGCCAACCTCTGCCACCGCATCCCGGATTTGTTCAGGGGTGGCATTGAGCTTCTTGGTCCATGTGCCCAAAGCCTGTTCGCTGTTCACATCAATGCGTTCGATGTTTTGTGCTGCCATGTCACTCTCCAGTTGGTTGCAGATGGCCTGACTCGGCAAACGCTGTGCCCATCAATGGCGTTTCTTGGGGGGAACCTTGCCCCCTTCCTTCTTGGCCTCGGACAGCCCAATGGCAACGGCCTGTTTGGGATTGGTCACCCGCTTGCCAGAGCGCCCGCTCTTCAGCGTGCCTTCCTTCATTTCGTGCATCGCCTTGGCCACCTTGGTGGAGGCCTTTTCACCGTATCTGCTGCTCATGATCAACTCCTGAAGTGGACCTGTCCCCACAGAGCAAGCGATATGCCGTCCCGGCGTGCCCATCTGTGCACGGCCGCTGCCGCTGGGGCTCTAGCCCTTCGATTTGCCCATGTTTTCCGGCGTCTTTGTGCTGGCGTGCTGCGTCACACTACGCCCATGACCGAACGCTCAAATCCTCAGGCGCCTGTCACTCCCAGGGTCCTTCTGGTGGGCCTGTTGCCAGGCTTGGGCAGCATGCATCTCCCGAGGCACCTTGCCCGTGTCGGGTTGGATGTCGTCTTCGCCGGCGCACGCGGGTGCATGGCTTCGCGGTCTGGTCATGTGCGGGCCTTCTGCCCCTGGCCATTCAACGAGGGTGGCGGGCTGGCCGTGGAGCCCTTCATCCAGTGTGTCCGGCAGTTGTCGCCGCAATGGGTGGTGCCGCTGGACGAGCTGTCTTCGCAGGTGCTGCAGCAGATCGGCATCGGGCGGCTTCAGGGTGGCGCCACGCCACTGCCGGCCGATGTCGTGGCGCTGGTGCAGCGCTCGCTGGGTGATCCGGCAGGGTATTCGCTGTTCGCCGCGCGCCGTCGTGCCTATGAGTCGGCACTGGCCGCCCGCATCCCGGTGCCCGCCCAGGCCGATGTGAACCATGTGGATGCCTGCCTGAGCTTTGCCGGGGCGCACCATTATCCGGTGGTGCTGAAGCAGGAGGGTTCCCGTGGTGGCGTTGGGGCCTTCATCCTGGAGAGCGAAGCGGCCCTGCGTGAGTTCACGGCCGCTGGTTCATGGGGGCGGTCTGGCCCCGCCTGGGTCATTCAGGCCTTCGTGCCCGGTGAACTGGGCATGCATGCCGTCTTTGCCGATCATGGGCGGGTGTTGGCACAGGTCAGTGCGGTTCAGACGGTGCGGCGCAGCCAGCGGGTGACCGCACCCAGCAGTGTGGTCAGGTTGATGCAGCATGAGCAGATGGCTGCCAGCTGTGCCGCCTTCGTGGCGGCCACCGGGGCTTCGGGCCTGCATGGATGGGATTTCCAGATCGACCCGGCTGGCAAGGCCTGGATGATCGAGCACAACCCGCGTCCCATTTCCATCTCCCACCTCGGGGGGCTGGTCGGCAGTGATCTGTGCCGAGCGCTGGCGACGGCGTGTGGCGCTGCAGGCGAGGAGGCTTGCGTGTCGACGAATTCGGCCCGTCCGCGCGACGTGGCCCTGTTCCCGGATGAATGGCAGCGGGATCCGCGCAGCCCTATGCTGTACGAAGCGTTCCACGATGCGCCCTGGGACGACCAGCCTCTCTTCACCGCGCTGCTGCAGGACAACGTGCGCTTGATCTAGACGCGCAGGGCTCCGGGGCTGCGCCGTTCGGCGTCAGGCCATGTTCGACACCGAACTGGCTGCCATCTTGCGGATCGGGTTCGATCCCAGCCATTGCTCCAGCGCCGAGGCCGTCATGGGTTTCGCGATCCAGTAGCCCTGGCCTTGATCGCAACCCCAGGCGGCCAGGGCGTCGTAGGCGGCCAGCGTCTCGATGCCTTCGGCCACGACCTTGTGCCGGGTTCTGTGAGCCAGGTTGACCAGGGCCGGAACGATGGCCTGGTCGGTGGCGTTGGTCAGCATGTCCCGCACGAAAGACTGATCCACCTTCAAGGTATTGGCCGCCAGCGTCTTCAGGTAGGTCATGTTGCTGTAGCCGGTGCCGAAGTCGTCGATGGACACCGTCATGCCAAGGGCCTGCAGGCTCAGAAGGTGCTCGCGCAGGCGATCAGGGCTGTGGCTGAGCGCGCTTTCGGTGAACTCCAGCTCGATCAGGTGCGGGTCCACGCCATGGCGCAGCAGGCACGTGCACAGCTCGTCCGTGAAGGTGGGGCGGTCCAGATCTACCGCGGAGACGTTGAATGCCACGGGAAGCCGCCAGCCCCGTTGTTGCCAGACGCTGGCCTGGCGCATGGCTTCGTCCATCACCCACCCGGTGATGCGGTCGATCAGGGCGGTCTTCTCCGCCAGGGGAATGAACTCGGCTGGTGAGACGGCGCCCAGCGTCGGGCTGGTCCACCTCAACAGGGCTTCGACGCCGGTGCACTCGCCGGTGCGCAGATCGACCTTGGGTTGGTAGTGAAGGCTCAGCTCGTCGATGTGTTCCTGGTGCAGGGCCGTGGACAGTGCTGACAGCACCTGGTAAGCACGACGCTGGCTGTCGTGGTGGCGGCTGTCGTAGAAGCTCCAATGGTTGCCGTTCTTGCGGGCCGCGTCGCTGGCGCTGATCAAGGCCCTGAGCACATCGGCTGCATCGAAGGTGTCGGGCAGGCGCAAGGCGCCCATGGTGGCACGGGCGTTGTGCGGGATGTCGCCCACCCACAGCGGCACGGCGCAGGCCTTGCCGATGCGGCCTAGCAAGTCGGCCAGGGTCTCATCTGTGCCGCCCAGGACAAAGCCCAGCCGCGTGGCGCTGATGCGGTAGAGCGTGGTGTCGGGCGGCAGCAGGCTGATCAGGCGGTCCCTGGAGGCGAGCAGATAGTCGTCTGCGTAGCGGTAGCCCAGGGCCTTGACGGTGTCGTTGAAGTACTCCGCGCCGCACAGGTCCACGGCGACGGCGGCCAGCTGGCCTGCCGCACAGATGCCGGCCTGGCTGTGCTGATCCAGGTCATCAAGCAGGCGCGCACGATTAGGCAGCCCCATCGTCTGGTCCATGTAGTCCATGGCGCGCAAGGATTCCAGCCTGAGCGTCACCATCGCGGCCAGCGTGAGGAGCGTTTCATGCTCCCGGGGGCCGAAGTCGTGGTGGGGGACCTTGTCGATCAGGCACAAGGTGCCCAGGTTCAGCCCTTCACGGCTGGTGAGCTGGGCGCCAGCGTAGAAGCGGATGTGGGGTGAACCCGTCACCAGGGGGTTGTTCTTGAAGCGCTCGTCCTGCTGTGCATCGAGCACCACCATCACTTCCGGCTGCAGGATCGCGTAGGCGCAAAACGCATGGTCCCGCGGTGTTTCGGTAAGTTCAAGGCCCACCCTGGACTTGAACCACTGGCGTTCCTTGTCGATCAGGGTGACCAGTGCGATGGGTACGTTGAAAGTCTTGCTGGCCAGTTTGGTGATCAGGTCGAACGCTTGGTCAGGCGGCGTGTCAAGAATGCACAACTCACGCAACAGGGCCAGACGGCGGCTTTCGTTGAAAGGAACTGGTGCGTTGCTCATGACCCCCGATTGTGAAGGGGCATCACAAATTCGGGGGTCGTCAGGTTGCAGGTTTTGGCGAATTCTGTGGGGTCTTGCGCGAAGTATCAATTTTGAATCCCTGATGGGCAGGGCATGGTCAGGTGGCGTCGGGAGGGGCTTTGCCCTGGTCGTTGTTGCGGCCTGCACCACCTTGCACATCGCCATCCGGCTTGCCCGAAATGATGGAGGCCTTGCCGGGTGAGTTGAAGCCTTCGGTCACATTGTCCTGGGCGGTGTTGACGGCCTCCTGATTGGGTCCTCGTTTCACGTCTGTGGGGCTGGTGGATTTGCTGGCAGTACTGTTCATGGGATTCTCCGGAGTGTGGTGCTGTCTTCTCCCGCTGGCAATCCGGATGCCCGACGGGCAAGACTGGCTCAGCCCAAATGTCTGAAGCCAGCCCTGGCGCACGCGTTCAATCCCCGTCGACCACGGCGTGGGGGCGCACATTGGTTTGGCGTGCCCGATCCGGATCGGCCTTGTTCTGCTGACCACGGCCATAGATCAGGCCGGTTTCACCCGCTTCGTACAGCGTGCCGTTGCGTGCGTGCGGCACCTCGTCGCGCTGCTGGCGGCCCAGTTGCATCCTGGCCATCACATCGGCCATGCCCGGCAGCAGTTTGGACATCGCCGTGTTGATGACCGACATCGCACCGACCTTCACCGAGCGGGTAGGGCTGGTGGCGGCATCCAGGATGGCGCTGGCCACCTTCTCGGGCTCGATCATGGGCGAGGGCAGCATGGGCTCCTGGCTCAAATAGTTGCCGGCATGCTCGGGGTAAGGGGTGTCCACCGCGGTCGGCTGGATCAGCGTCACGGACACGGGGGCCTCGTCGGCCTCCAGCTCGATGCGCAGCGCATCGTTGAAGCCTTTGACAGCGTGCTTGCTGGCCGAGTACATGCCTTGCAGCGGGATCACGGCGTCCGATGCCTCGCTGCCAATGTTGATCAGGGCACCGCCCTGGGCCCGCAAGTAGGGCAGGGCCACCAAGGAGCCGTGCACAACACCCCAGAAATTGGTCTGGAACAGGCGCTGGCTGTCCTGATCACTGACCTCGTCCAGGCGGCCGTAGATGGAGACCCCGGCATCGTTCACCCAGGTGTCGATGCGACCGAAATGACGGATGGCTGCTGTGGCGATGGCCTCTACCTGCGCGCGATCGCCCACGTCGGCCTGTACGGCGATGGCCTCGCCACCGTCTTCATTGATGCCTTTGGCGATCTGATCCAGCGTGAAGCCGCTGCGGGCGGCCAGCACCAGCTTCGCGCCTTGCTGCGCTGCGGCCAATGCGGTGGACAAGCCGATACCGCTGGAGGCACCGGTGATGACGATGACCTGCTGGTTGAGAGGTTTGAGGGCTGCTTTGCTCATGGCTGTCTCCTGTCTGCACAAAATGGCTCGACGCTTGGGCAATTGCCATGCCGCCCTGCTCGCGGCCAGGGCTAGACCCGGGCGTCAAAGACGCCGGGCATTCTCTTTTTGCCTACTGCGCACACAAAGGCGTCTTGCCGATGTTTCCCCAGGTGCGATAGCGCTTCGTGTCGATGTGGATGCGCCCGGATGAATAGCGGCTCAGCCCCATGTTCCAGTGCTGGCCATTGGTGCGCCAGAAGCGGCACAGCCCGGCGATCCAGACCGATTGATCACCCACGGTGACGATGTCCAGCGCGAAATGCGTCTTGTGGGCGCTTTGGGCCGCACCATGGGCACACTCATTCAGCGCGGGGTTCCGGTAGGCCGAATGAACTTCGAATGGCGGCAGCAACTGACGCTGCTTGAGTTCGGCGACCAGACGCAAGGTCGAGGCCACATCCGGCCAGTTCGATGGCGGAGGTACCTCGAACGGCTCGGCATGGCAGCGCTGCCAATCACTGGCGGTGCGCAGCAACTGGGCCAACGGGATCACATCACCAAGCTTCTCGCCTTGCAGGAAGGTGTGGAAAGCCTGGACCTGCGCTTCACGCCCGGCACGCCATTGCTGAAACAGCTGGTCGGTGCGGGTTTCGTGGGCCCATGCACCATGGATGGACAGTGTCAACAGCAACAACAGGACAAGGCGGTTCATGCCTGAGTAGGGGGCGGGTTCAAGACCGGCCCCATTAGACATCAACCGCCTTCGAGCCCGGCATCCGGCTCAGCCTCAGGCCCGGATCACACCAGATCGAAGCGATCCAGGTTCATCACCCGGGTCCACGCGGCCACGAAGTCCCGCACGAACACAGCCTGCGCATCGCTTGAGCCATACACCTCGGCGATCGCACGAAGTTGCGAGTTGGAGCCGAACACCAGGTCTGCCACGGTGGCTGTCCACTTGGTGGCGCCGGTCGCGCGGTCCTTGCCTTCCAGCACGTTCGGATCGGCCTCCGTGCGCTTCCACACCGTGTTCATGTCCAGCAGGTTCACGAAGAAATCGTTGCTGAGCGTGCCCGGGCGTTGCGTGAACACGCCGTGCTGGCTGCGGCCGGTGTTGGCACCCAGCACGCGCAGGCCACCCACCAGCACGGTCATCTCAGGGGCTGACAGGGTGAGCAATTGGGCCTTGTCCACCAGGCGCTCGGCCACGTCGGCCTCGAAGCCCTGGCGCACGTAATTGCGGAAACCATCGGCCTTGGGCTCCATCACTGCGAAGGCGTCGATATCGGTCTGATCCTGCGTGGCGTCGCCACGGCCGGGGCTGAAGGGCACCGCCACCTCGTGGCCGGCGGCCTTGGCGGCGGCTTCCACCGCGGCATTGCCGCCCAGCACGATCATGTCGGCCAAGGTGATCTGCTTGCCGTCGGTCTGTGCGGCGTTGAAAGACTTGCGCACGGCTTCGAGCGTGCCAAGCACCTGGGCCAGTTCGGCGGGCTGGTTCACGTCCCAGTCTTTCTGCGGGGCCAGGGCGATGCGCGCACCGTTGGCGCCGCCGCGCTTGTCGCCACCGCGGAAGGTGGAGGCAGAGGCCCAGGCCGTGCTCACCAGTTGCGAGATGCTCAGGCCTGAGGCCAGCACCTGCACCTTGAGCGCGGCGACGTCCTGGTCATCGACCAAGGGGTGTTTCACGGGCGGAATCGGGTCCTGCCACACCAGCACTTCCTGGGGCACCAGCTTGCCCAGGTAGCGTTCGCGCGGGCCCATGTCGCGGTGCGTCAGCTTGAACCAGGCGCGGGCGAAGGCATCGGCGAACTCGGCCGGGTTCTGGTGGAAGCGGCGCGAGATCTTTTCGTAGATGGGATCGAAGCGCAGCGACAGGTCAGCCGTGGTCATCATCGGCGCGTGCTTGATCGACGGATCGTGCGCGTCGGGGATCATGTGCTCGGGCTTGACGTCCTTGGCGCGCCATTGGTGGGCACCGGCCGGGCTCTTGGTCAGTTCCCACTCGTAGCCGAAGAGCATGTCGAAATAGCCGTTGTCCCAGGTGGTGGGATTCGGTTTCCACGCGCCTTCGATGCCGCTGGTGGTGGTGTGCACACCGTGGCCTGCGCCGAACTTGTTGATCCAGCCCAGGCCCATGTCCTCGATCAGGGCGCCCTCGGGCTCCGGGCCGACCAGGGTGGGGTCCCCTGCGCCGTGGGCCTTGCCGAAGGTGTGGCCGCCGGCCACCAGGGCCACGGTTTCCTCGTCGTTCATGGCCATGCGGGCGAAGGTGTCGCGCACGTCCAGGCCGGAGGCCACCGGGTCGGGCTTGCCGTCCGGGCCTTCGGGGTTCACGTAGATCAGGCCCATCTGCACGGCGGCCAGCGGGTTGGCCAGATCGCGCTTGCCGGAGTAGCGGCTGCCGGGCTTGTCGCTGGTGGCCAGCCATTCGGCCTCGGGGCCCCAGTCGATGTCGGTGGGCGGCTCCCACACGTCGGGGCGGCCACCGGCGAAGCCGAAGGTCTTGAAGCCCATGGATTCGAGCGCGACGTTGCCGGCCAGGATCATCAGGTCGGCCCAGGAGAGCTTGCGGCCGTATTTCTGCTTGATGGGCCACAGCAGGCGGCGGGCCTTGTCCAGGTTGCCGTTGTCGGGCCAGCTGTTGAGCGGCGCGAAGCGCTGGGTACCCGAGCCGCCGCCACCACGGCCGTCTGCCAGGCGGTAGGTGCCGGCCGAATGCCAGGCCATGCGGATGAAGAGGGGGCCGTAGTGGCCGTAGTCGGCGGGCCACCAGGGTTGCGAGTCCGTCATCAGGGCATTGAGGTCCTGGACCACGGCGTCCAGGTCCAGGGTCTTGAATGCCTTGGCGTAGTCAAAGCCGGCTTCCATCGGGTTGGAAAGCGGGGAGTGCTGGTGCAGGATCGCCAGGTTCAGCTGATTGGGCCACCAGTCGGCATTGCTGCGGATGCGCGCGCGGGCGGGTTGAGCGCCGTGGCCGAATGGACACTGGGCTTCGTTCGTCATCTTGTTCTCCTTGGGATGATGGGCAACGAATTCAGTCTAGAAGTTGGCCGATGCCCGGGCAATCCAAGAATTTCTATGGCGCGGATAGCGACCAGGAGGGAGGTGTCCGGCCCGCCCGTTCGGTCGTGGCGCTGTCAGGTCTGCGCCACCCTGGAGTAGCATCGCCCGAACCGCGTGCGCCCCGCGGCTCACTTCTTTCACCTTATGCAACTGAAGGCCAAGATTGTCCTGCTGGCCGCGCTGCCGCTGCTGCTGAGCCTGCTGGCCATCGGCGTGTCGGTGCTCGACCAGCAGCGGACGCTGGCCCGGCAGACGCAGACCCTGGTGCGCGAGGCCTACATGAACGCCCGCCGCGCCGAGCTCAAGAATTACGTGGACCTGGCCATTGGCATGCTGCAGCCGCTCACGGCCTCGGCACCGGCGCAGCGCACCCCGCTGGAAGAAGCGGCGCTTCAGCGGCGCGCTCTGGCCGCCCTGGAGGCGATGAACTACGGCCACGACGGCTACTTCTTCGTCTACGACCGGCACGGCACGGTGCTGATGCACTCGCGCCAGCAAGAGCTGATCGGCCAGAACCTGTGGAACCTGCAGGACACCCATGGCCGCTACACGATCCGCAACCTGCTGGCCCAGGCGCAGGCCGGCGGCGGCTACGAGGACTACCTGTGGCGCAAGCCCTCCAGCGGTCAGATGTCGCCCAAGCTGGGCTATGTGGAGCTGCTGCCGCCCTGGGGCTGGATGGTGGGCACGGGCCTGTACCTGGACGACATCCAGGCCACGCTGGCCGAGCTGGACACGGAGATGAACAACAGCATCCGCACCACGCTGGGCTGGCTGATGGCGCTGGCGGCGGGGGGCACGGTGGCGATCAGCGTCTGCGGGCTGATGCTGAACCTGCGCGAGCACCGCCAGGCCGATGCCAAGCTGCGCCTGATGGCGAGGCAGGTGGTGCAGTCGCAGGAGGACGAGCGCGCCCACCTGGCCCGCGAACTGCACGACGGCACCAGCCAGACCCTGGTGGCCGGCAAGCTGCTGATCGAATCGGCCGTGGTGGAGCTGGAGGGGCGCGGCCAGACGCCGCCGGATGCCCTGGCGAAGGCGCTCAAGCGCATCAACGATGCCCTGCACGAGGTGCGCCACCTGTCGCACAGCCTGCGCCCCGCCTTGCTCGACACCCTGGGCCTGCCGGCCGCGCTGGCGCACCTGGCCTCCGAGTTCGGCCAGCACGCCGGCCTGCGCATCGAGGCGCACACCGAGGGCCCCGAGACCGAACTGCCCGACGAGGTCAAGACCGTGCTGTTCCGTGTGGCGCAGGAGGCCCTGACCAACGTGGCCAAGCATGCCCGCGCGACCTCGGTGGACCTGAGCCTGGCTTTCGAGCCGGAGGACATCGAGCTGCGCATCAACGACGATGGCCGCGGCTTCGATGTCGAGCGGATCAGCGCGCACCCGACGGCGGGCATCGGGCTGCGCAACATGCGCGAGCGCCTGGCCGCCATCGGCGGGCGGCTGGAGGTGCACGCGGACCAGCCATCGAAAGCCGCACCGATGGGCGCCGACGATGCCCTGCACGGCACCCTGGTGATGGCCAGCGTGCCGCGCCATGCCCTGCAGCGCTGGGCGCTCGACGAAGCCATGCAGGCCTCGCCGGGGGCTGCGGCGCGCGTGCTGGACAATGCCACCGCCCGCAGCCTGGACACCTGACATGACCGATCCCGCCGCCATCCATTTGCTCATCGTCGACGACCACCCGCTGGTGCGCGATGGCCTGCGCCTGCGCTTAGGGCTGCTGCCGGCTGTCGCCTCCGTCAGCGAGGCGGGCAGTGCCGGCGAGGCCTGGGACTGGATGGAAAGCTGCCCGCCGCAGACCGCGCCCAACCTGATCCTGATGGACGTGGGCATGAAGGACACCAACGGCATCGACCTGACGGCCGCGCTGCTGGCGCGCTACCCTGAGTTGCGCATCCTGATCCTGAGCATGTACGACAACCCCGAGTACGTGCACCGCGCGCTGCAGGCCGGCGCGCGTGGCTATGTGCTCAAGGATGCGCCGGCCAGCGACATCGTCAGCGCGATCGACACGGTGGCCGCGGGCGGCACCTACCTGAGCGCGGCCGTGTCCGGACGGCTGTTCAGCCGGCCCGATCCCAAGCCGGTGCTGACCCCGCGCGAGGCCGAGATCCTCAAGGCCCTGGGGCAGGGCCAGAGCAGCAAGCAGATCGCGCGCGATCTGGATGTGAGCGTGCGCACGGTGGAGACCCACCGCCAGAGCATCAAGCGCAAGCTGGGCATCGAAGGGCAGGCCGAGCTGATCAAGGTGGCCGTGGAGCGCACGCGCGACTGAGCGGCTGCCCAGGGCAGCGGCCTTGCGGACCTAGGGTTATCGAGTACGTGCTCCCACGCGCAAGCCCTGCGCAGCACGACGGATGCGCCGCGCGCCTGCATGGGCGAGACTGCCGCAGCCCCAGGCCAGCGTCACCTGCCGCCGGCCGGCCCTGAGGAGACAAGACCATGCTCGATACCTTCAAGCGCCACGCCGTGTGGTTGCTGATATCCATCCTGGGCGCCTTCGCCCTGGCCACCGTGGCGCTGGGCCGCGGCGAAGCCATCAGCGCCCTGTGGGTGGTGGTGGCCGCACTGTGCGTCTACCTGATCGCCTACCGCTACTACAGCCTGTACATCGCCGCGCGCGTGCTGCAGCTCGACCCCACGCGCCGAACGCCGGCCTGGGCGCACAACGACGGGCTCGACTACGTGCCCACCAACAAATACGTGCTGTACGGCCACCACTTCGCGGCCATCGCAGGCGCAGGCCCGCTGGTCGGCCCGGTGCTGGCCGCGCAGATGGGTTACCTGCCCGGCCTGCTGTGGCTGCTGGCCGGCGTGGTCTTCGCGGGGGCGGTGCAGGACTTCATCGTGCTGTTCATCTCCAGCCGGCGTGACGGACGCTCGCTGGGCGACCTCGTCAAGCAGGAGATGGGCACGGTGCCCGGCCTGGTGGCGCTGTTCGGCGCCTTCATGATCATGATCATCATCCTGGCGGTGCTGGCGCTGATCGTGGTCAAGGCCCTGGCGCACTCCCCCTGGGGCACCTTCACGGTGGCCGCCACGATCCCGGTCGCCCTTTTCATGGGCCTGTACGTGCGCTACCTGCGCCCGGGCCGCATCGGCGAGGTCTCCATCATCGGCTTCGTGCTGCTGATGCTGGCCATCGTGGGCGGCCAATGGGTGCATGACAACCCGGCCTGGAACGCCGCCTTCACCTTCGATGGCAAGGCGCTGACCTGGATGCTGATCGGCTATGGCTTCGTGGCCGCCACGCTGCCCGTGTGGCTGCTGCTGGCCCCGCGCGATTACCTGTCGACCTTCCTGAAGATCGGCACCATCATCGCGCTGGCCGTGGGCATCCTGATCGTGGCCCCCGAGATGAAGATGCCGGCCGTCACGCAGTTCGCCCAGGGCAACGGCCCGGTGTGGGCAGGCAGCCTGTTCCCCTTCCTGTTCATCACCATCGCCTGCGGCGCGGTGTCGGGGTTTCACGCGCTGATCTCGTCGGGCACCACGCCCAAGATGCTGGAGAACGAGACCCACGCCCGCTTCATCGGCTACGGCGGCATGCTGGCCGAATCCTTCGTGGCCGTGATGGCGCTGGTGGCCGCCTCGGTCATCAATCCCGGCGTGTACTTCGCGATGAACAGCCCCCCCGCGCTGGTGGGCACCACCCCCGAGGCCGTGGCCGCCACGCTGTCCACCTGGGGCTTCGTGGTCACGCCCGACGTACTGATCCAGACCGCCAAGGACGTGGGTGAGAACACCATCCTCAACCGTGCCGGCGGCGCACCCACCCTGGCCGTGGGCATGGCGCAGATCCTGCACGAGGTGATCAGCGGCGACGGCATGATGGCCTTCTGGTACCACTTCGCCATCCTGTTCGAGGCGCTGTTCATCCTGACCGCGGTCGATGCGGGCACGCGCGCCGGCCGCTTCATGCTGCAGGATCTGCTGGGCAGCTTCGTGCCCGCGCTCAAGCGCACCGAGAGCCTGCCCGCCAACCTGCTGGCCACCGGCCTGTGCGTGGCCACCTGGGGCTACTTCCTGTACCAGGGCGTGGTCGATCCGCTGGGCGGCATCAACACGCTGTGGCCGCTCTTCGGCATCGCCAACCAGATGCTGGCCGCCGTGGCGCTGATGCTGGGCACCGTGGTGCTGTTCAAGATGAAGCGCCAGCGCTATGCGTGGGTGGCCATCCTGCCGACCATCTGGCTGCTGGCCTGCACGCTGACGGCCGGCTGGCTCAAGGTGTTCTCGTCCGACGTGAAGGTGGGCTTCCTGGCCAATGCCGACCGCTATGCCAACGCGCTGGCGCAAGGCCAGCTGCTGGCCCCAGCCAAGACGCAGCAAGCCATGGCGCAGATCGTGTTCAACAACCGCCTGGATGCCGGCCTGTGCCTGCTGTTCCTGTTCGTGGTGCTCACGGTGCTGGTCTACAGCGTGAAGGCCTGCCTGCAGGCGCGTGCCCAGACCCGCGTCACCTCCAGCGAGACGCCTTACCACCGCCTGCCGGACGAGGCGCTGCAGGGCGCCCGAGGCTGAGCCTGAGGTGGCCATGCAAAGCGACAACCGTTTCCCGCACGGCCGGCCGACCTCGCCGGCCGACCCGGGCGAGCCATCCGGTGCAAAACGCTGGATGGGCTCGCTCGGGCAGGCGGGGCGTTACCTGGGGCAGAGTCTGCGCCTGATGGTGGGCATGCCCGACTACGACAACTACCTGAACCACATGGAGCGCACGCACCCGGATCAGGCGCCGATGAGTTACGAGGCCTTCTTCAGGGAACGGCTGGAGGCACGCTACGGCGGTGCCGCCGGCAAGTGCTGCTGACGGGGCCCCAAGCGCGCCTGTACGCTGATCCGCATTGAGTCCGGCAGGCCGCGTGTGTGGCCTGTTCATCGGGGCAGCAGGCGGTCGATGGCTGCATCAAGGGCCGCTTCACCCCCTTCGCCGAAATGCCGCAGCACCACGCGGCCATCCGGTCCCACCAGGTACTGTGCGGGCCAGTAGAGGTTGCGCCAGGCCGTCCAGGTGGCGAAGCCGTTGTCCTGCGCCACGGCGTAAGTCAGGCCATGGCGCTTGATGGCGGCGCGCACATTGGCCGTGTCCCGCTCGAACGCAAACTCCGGCGAATGCACCCCCACGATGACCAGGCCCCGGGCAGCATAGCGTTCCTGCAGTTGCTGCAGATGGGGCAAGGTGCGGATGCAGTTCACGCACGCGTAGGTCCAGAAATCCACCAGCACCACCTTGCCCTTGAGCGAGGCCATGGTCAACGGCGGGCTGTTGATCCAGGGGCCCAGCCCGGCGAACTCGGGAGCCTGCTCGCCGACGTCTACCGGCGCCGCCTGGGCGGAAGGCAGCAGCACGTCGCCAGCCGAGCTGGCCGCGCTGGACACGGTGCGCGCGAGCCAGGCCATGGCCTGCGTGTCCACCTGGGCCAGCATGGCCACGGCGGTGGCCAGCACCATCGCCCCGAAGGCCTGGCGCAGGCGCACGGCATGGCGTGCCAACGGGCCCAGGCGCGCGAGCGCCCAGCGGCCACCGTGAGCCAGCAGCAGCATGGGCAGGCCCGCGCCGAGGGCATAGGCCATCAGCAGGGGGGCGGCCTGCGCAGGCGAGCCGGCTCCGGCCGCCAGGGCCAGGATGGAGGCCAGCACCGGGCCGGCACAGGGCGTCCACAGGGCGCCGAGCGTGGCCCCCAGCAGCAGGCCGCCGACCGCACCGCCACGGTCGAAGGTGCCCAGGCGGTGCGCACCACCGGCCAGCGCGCCCAGCGGGCGAGACCGCGCGGCCATCAGGCGATCGGTCAAGGCGGGCCACAGCATCAGCAGGCCGGTCAGCAGCAAGGTGGTGGCGGCCACTTGGCGCAGGCCCTGCGCCGACAGGCCCAGCGCATGGGCCGAGGCGCCGAAGAGCAGCACCACGCCCGCGAAGCTGAGCACGAAGCCCAGCACGATGGTGGTGGGCCGCAGGCGCCCGCCCTGCACCGAGACCCCCAGCATGGCCGGCAGCAGCGGCAGCACGCAGGGGCTGGCCACCGTGACCAGGCCGGCGCCGGCGGCCAGCGCGGTCTGTGCAAGGTCGATGCTCATCACTGGGCTCCCTGTGGCGTGGCCGGCTGGGCCGCGGGGCGCGCGGCGGACACCGCATCGGCGCGGCGCCACACCTGCGTACGGCCGAAGAGGGGCAGGCCGACATAGGGGCGCAGCACCAGGCCGCCTGCCGTGTCCAGCGACATCAGGCAGCGGTAGGTCTTGCCGTTCTCGCGGTTGTAGATGTGGCCCTGCCAGCCCGAGGGTGCGCTGCCCGCCGCACCATCGCCATCGGGCATGAAATCCTTGAGGATGGTCATGCCCAGGGCGGGGCGCGTGTCCACCGGTGTCATCACCTCGCCGGGGCGGCTCATGGACTGCGTGCCCAGCACGCGGGTGATGGTGCCGCACCAGGCGGGGCCGCAATGGGCGATCTCCACCTCCACATTGCCGTTGGCGGAGATCCAGCGGCCTTGTGGGCTGGCCGGCGGGGCGCTTTGTGCCATGGCATGGCCGGTGACGATCAGCGCGGCGCCGGCCAGCGTGGCCAGGCGCCGGGCCGCGCGGCGGCGCGTGGCGGCAGGGTGTCTCAATGGGGTGGGCAGGTGGTGCATGGAGGGCTCCGGTGCTTGTGTTGGACGAGCCTTCATTGCAGGCTCCACGCGTATCCGGCGTTTGTCCGCCCAGGTGGCATTCAGCAAGCACGCTTGTCCGGCCGGGCCGCAGACAAACTGCGATACAAAAATCCCTTGGCACGCGGCGCTTCAAGCCTCGCCGAGTCACGCGCAGGGCTTAAGGTAGCGCCCATGGACACCCGCGATCACCTGCTGCTGGTCGATGACGACCGGCCCTTGCTGGGCCTGCTGCGCGACTACCTCGAAGCCAGCGGCTACCGCGTCAGCACCGCGGCGAATGGGCGCGAGATGCGCCAGGTGCTGGCCGGCCACCGCATCGACCTGATCGTGCTCGACCTGATGCTGCCCGGCGAGGACGGCCTGTCGCTGTGCCGCGACCTGCGCGCGCGTGGCGAGGACCACATCCCTGTGCTGATGCTGACCGCGCGCGGCGACGAGGCCGACCGCGTGTTGGGCCTGGAGATGGGCGCCGACGACTACCTGGCCAAGCCTTTCGCCACGCGCGAGCTGCTGGCCCGCATCCGCGCGGTGCTGCGCCGCACGCGCATGCTGCCGCCCAACCTGCGCCAGGCGCCCGGCGCGAAGGAGCTGGCCTTTGGCGACTGGCGTCTGGACACCACCGCGCGCCACCTGCTGGACGCCCAGGGCACCGTGGTGCCGCTCACCGGTGGCGAGTACAGGCTGCTGATGGTGCTGATCGAGCACCCCCAGCGCGTGCTCACGCGCGACCAGTTGCTCAACCTCACGCAGGGGCGTGATGCCGACCCGCTGGACCGGTCCATCGACCTGCTGATCAGCCGCCTGCGACGCCGCCTGCGCGATGAGTCGCGCGAGCCGCGCTACATCAAGACCGTGCGCAGCGAGGGCTATGTGTTCTGTACCGACGTCGACGCCCGGGGGCAGGCGGCATGAGCACGGCCATGGAAGATGCTTCGCCCGAAGCCCAGGCCCAGCCATCGCGCGCCTGGTGGCCCCGCACGCTGGGCTGGCGCATCGCGCTCATCCTCCTGGGCGGGCTGGCGCTGGCCTATGGGCTCTCGCTGGCCTCGATCATGCGCGAGCGCCAGGGCCTGGCCGACACGATGATGCGCGCCTACGTGGCGCGCGACCTGGCTTCGTCGGTGGGCGTGCTCGACCGCCTGCCCGCGGCCGAACGCGCCACCTGGCTGGAGCCCTTGTCCCGGCCCAACTACCGCCTGGCCCTGAATGACGAGGCGGACGTGGCGGCGCCCCCTGGCGCCGAGCCTTCTGCCATCGTGCAGGCACTGGCCGCCGACCTGCGCCAGCGCCTGGGCGACAGCCGTGTGCGGGGCTTGGCACCCGAAGGCGAGCGCGGCGCCCTGATCCGCCTGCGATTGACCGACGGCACGCCGCTGGCCGTGCACCTGGCCGCGCCCATGCGGGGCGTGAACGCCGCCAACGCGGCCTTGCTGCTGGCGCAACTGGCCGTGCTGGCCGCCTGCGTAGCCTGGGCGGTGCGCCTGGCCACGCGGCCACTGGCGCAGCTGGCGCAGGCCGCCGACCGCCTGGGGGCCGACCCGCAGGCCGAGGTGCTGCCGCCCATCGACACGACGGGACCAGCCGAGGTGCAGCGTGCGCATGCCGCCTTCCAGGCCATGCAGGCCCGCATCCGCGCGCACATGGCCGAGCGCCTGCAATGGCTGGCCGCCATCTCGCATGATCTGCAGACGCCGATCACCCGCCTGCGCCTGCGCACCGAGGCGCTGCAGGACGCTGCGCTGCGCGAGAAGTTCGAGGCAGATCTGCTGGGCATGCAGCGGCTGGTGGAGGAGGGCCTGGCCTACGCCCGCACCGTGCACGCCAGCGCCGAGCCGGCCTGCCCGGTGGACCTGCATGCGTTGCTCGACGGCCTGGTGTGCGACTACATCGACGCCGGCCGGGCCGTGACGCTGGAGGCCCCGACCACGCTGGTCGTGATGACGCGCCCGCAGGCCGTGCAGCGCATCGTCGGCAACCTGGTGGACAACGCGCTGAAGTTTGCCGGGGCAGCCCATGTGTCGGCGCGGACCGCGACGGACCGAGGTTCGGCGGTGGTGTTCATCGCGGTGCGGGACCGTGGCCCCGGCGTACCTGCGGACCAACTGGCCCGGATCACAGAGCCTTTCGTGCGGCTGGAGGCCTCGCGCAACGCGGACACGGGGGGCAGCGGGCTGGGCCTGGCCATCGCGCAGCGGCTGGCGCAGGTTCTGGGGGGACAACTCACCTTGCGCAACCGGGACGGCGGTGGCCTGGAGGCTCTGCTGACCCTGCCGCAGTCGGCGCTTGCTTGACATCGTTGGCGCGTGACACACCCGTGTGTGACATGCCACCTTTTTTGTACGCGACACGCGCGCCTGTGACGCGCCACCCTCAAAGCGTCATCGCTCAGCCTGAATGCCTCGCGTGCCATGGTGCTGCCATCACAGGCGGCCTCAGCACCCCAAGTTGTCCACCGTTGTTGTGGATAACTTTGTGCGGAAGGCGGGGAGAAGGGCGGGGGAAGGGCAATTTCCCCCTGGGAAGCGGGTTGGCTTGCCTCAAAAGGCAGCACACAGCGTCCCCGCGGTGTTTCACGCCCCGTCGGCGGGTGGTTTCACGGCCTGCAGGGCGGTGTACTGCTGCAGCACCGTCTGGAACAAGGCGATGAAGGCCTGGATGTCGGCCTCGGTCTTGATGAAGGGGGCGCAATCTTCCAGCCAGCCATCGAGCACGATGTTGTTGACCTTGGACAGCAGGCGGGCCACGTGGTCCAGGGCGTCGCGCGAGGCCGCCAGAAAGCGTTCGCCCGCCGGGCTGCCATCATCTTGCGAGACCCCCAGGACCTGCTTGAGCATCTCGAAGGTGAGCGCCACCTCCTGGGGCGAGGCCACGGCTTCGTCCAGCTGTGTGGCCACGGCGAAGGCCGGGATGCCCGCCAACTCCGGGCGCAGGTTGCCTGCCGCCGTGCTCAGGCCGTCTCGAAGGTAGTCCTGGGGCTGACGTGCCAGGAGCTGTTCACGGGTGATGTCGGGCGTCACGGGCGGTTCCTCTGGGCGGTGATGGCGTGGGATGTGTCGGCGATGGTGCGCTCAGGCATCCGAGGGCTTTTCATACTGGTTCAGACGGTTCCAGCCCGAGGGCAGGTCCAGCTGATTGTTCTTCATCTGGGCTTCGGTGCGGGCCACCGTGGTCCCCGAGGCCGGATCATGGATGAAGAAGGTCTTGGGCGGGCCGGGATGCACGCTGACCGCCAGCACGTAGTGGGCGGTCTCGCCATCTTGCTGGCCCACGATCAGCGGCACGGCCTTGCCTTGCTCCAAGGAAGTGGCCACATCGTCCACTGCCGCATCGCGGTTGGCGGTGTTGGCGGACTTGTTGACGTACTTGACCCCGGTGGACCTGCTCCCGGTTGAGCAGGTCCACCGCGAAGCGGCCCTGCCCGGGGTTGACCGCGCTGTTCTGGTCCGTCTTGTGAACGGCCTTGCCGGTGTTCTTGCCCTGCACATTGGCCTTGTAATAGGCGTCGATCTGGGCGGCTGTGTACTTCTGCGGGCGGGCGATCACCTCCATCACCTGGTTCTTCTCCCAGTTCGACGCGGCGTTGTCGATCAGGGCCTGCAAGGCTGCGGCATCGGTGGGGGATTCCGTCGCCAGGCGCTGGGTCACGCTTTGCTGGTAGCCGGCATTGAGATCCTCGACCACGGCCGATTCCAGCATCTGCTTCTGCTCGGTGGCCAGGCGCGTGCTTTCCTGCGGGATCAGTTCGTGCAATTGGGGCGAGGCGTCGCGCAGGCTCAGGGCGTAGACCGGGTCGATCTCCGCGCGCGCGGCCTGCACGGTGGTGGCCTGGCAGGACATCACCCATTGCTGCTGCACCCCGGTGCCTTCGGAGGTGGCGGCCAGGCGGAGGTTGTCCTGCAGCCATTGCTCGTCCTTGCCCGCGATGCGCGCGTTGAAGGCGGCCACCTCGGAGGGGCTGTGGCCGCAGGCGATGGCCTTTTGCAGGTTCTGCTTGTGCTTGGGCGTGGGGGCCGTGTCCAGCAGGGACTGCAGGGCCTTGCGGTCCTTCTCGCCGTATTGCGCCAGTTGGCGATCGGCCTTGTCCTGCTGGCCTTGGCTGATCTCGGGGCGCGCCTGCGAGGCCGCACCCATGACGCCCTTGATCACATCCTGCGATGTGCTTTGCACCAGGGGCAGCTGGCGCAGGGCTTCTGCATAACGGCCCGTGCCATAGGCCTGCCTGAAGGCCGTCCAGGCGGCCTGCTGCTTGGCCGCAAGCTGCTTGAGATCGTCGGTCAGCTGCGGCGTGCGGCTGGCCTCCTTGTGCAGGGCGGCGACCTTGGCATAGCCGTCTTCGCAGGCCTTGCGGTCGGTGGCCGACTGGTGGGCGGCCTGGATGTCCGTGCGCAGGGCGGGCAGGGCGTCGATGGCCTTTTTCAGGTCACCGTCCGCCACGGCCTTGTCCAGCACGCTCATGCGTCCATTGAGGGCGTTGGCCTGCGGCGAGCCCAGTGCGATGGTCTTGGCCAGTGTGGCCTTGGCATCTTGCAGATCCCGGGCCTTGCCGTCCCAGTCGGTCTTGAGCTTGTCCCATGCCGCCTTGGCGTCGATCAGGGCCTTGGCAGCGGCGGCCAGCGCGGGCAGCCGGCCTGTGGCTTCGGCATGGTCCAGGGTGGCGGGCAACAACAGGTCGTTGACGGCCTTTTCCCTGGCGATCAGATCCTGGCGCAGGGCCCGCAAGGCCTGGCTCGGGGTGGCCAGGGCCTTGGCGGTGGCCACGGCGCCCCTGGGCTTGAGCAGATCGCCGACGGCGGCATCGAAAGCCGCCTTTGCACGGACCTGGGCCTTTTCCTGGCCGAGATCGGCTTCTAGCGCGTCCAGCAGCGTGCCGGCGTTGTCGTGGTCGTCGGCCTTGACGAACTGCACGATGGCAGCGCGCCGTGCTTCGAGGCGTCCGCCCAAGGTCAGCTGCTGTGCCGTGGCGTCGACGCTGAGGTCGCGCAGCCGGGTCAGCAGCGTGGCGCTGCGCACCGGGTCGGTGGGCGGCACATAGGCCGGGACCTGGGCAGGCGTGCCTGCCGAAGCTTTGTCCTGGGTGCGCTTCTTTTGCAGCAGCTTGCCGACGATGGAACGAAGGGGCATGGGACGCTCCTGATGAAGCGTGACCGAGGGGCAGGGCCGTGCCTGGATGCCGCGCGGCATCGTCCCGCCATGGATGGCGCGGTTCGTGGCCTGATCGCCAGCATGTCCCTGTTTGGTGCCGATTATGAATGAGCTTCAGCCCTGGTCTGGCCAGGCGGGGCCCGACCGGACACCGCGGGGCAGTGTCAGGCTGTGGTGCCCGCTGGCTCAGCAGGGGGTGGCCGAGCCGAGCATGGCCTCAGCCCGCTGCCGGCTCATACCCTGCAGCGCCGGGGCGAGTGCGTCGAACTCGGCCCTCATGGCGGCCTTGTCCTCGGTGCTGGAGGTGCCGTTGGCCGATTCGGTGGCCAGATCCTTCATGCACAGCAGGATGTCTGTGCCTTCGGCGAAGGCGCCTTCGGCCGGCTGCATCATCGAGATGCCGTTCTGCGTGTTGCGCTGGGCCACGGCCATGCCGCGGGTCTGGGCGTTCAGGCGGGTGGCGATCTGCTGGCCGGCGGCGTTGGTGTGCAAGCTGAGCATGGTGAAACTCCGTTGAGTGGTGGGGGCATCGCCTTCTTCAAAAAAAGATGTCCAGGCTCACCAAGTCGGTTGCTGCTCCACGCCTCACTCAGACAGGAGAAATTCGGTCACTCGGGTGGCGGTGTCTTCGGGATGCTCCTGCATGAAACAGTGCCCGCCGTCCACTGGCGCTACCGTCACCGCCGCATTGCTGCCCGACCACAGCTGCGCCGACGAGACGACGAAGGGGAAGGTGTGATGCCCGTGAATCAGCAGGGTCGGCGTGTGCACGCGTCTCAGGGACGACCACAGCCCCACAGGGCCGGAGCTGAATATGGCGGCTTCGCGTGTGGGGTGGCACTTGAGTTCAACCTGGCCATCGGGCAGATCCTTGAGGGCATGGTCCACGAAGGCCTGAAGCGCTTCATCCGTCCAGCCCTTGTAGGTGCCCCGGCCACGCAGCCCGTCCATGGCGCTTTCCCGGTCGGGCCAGTGCGTGCGGCGGCGCAAGGCGGCGCGTGCCAGCGGGGTGTGCTTGGCCAGCCCCGCGCTCTCGGCCAGGGTCAGGCCCAAGGCCATCATCGCGGGGAACAGCACGGGGTCGAGCAGCACGGTGCGCTTGAACAGGCGAGGGTGCTCGGCCATGGCCAGGCAGGTGAGCACGCCCCCGAAGCTGTGACCCAGCCCGAAGCAGGGCACGGTGCCGAACAGGGGTAGCTGATGGTGCTTGAAGGCCTCCACGGCCAGGTCCGCGCACCGGTTCCAGCCGACGAAGCGCTCGCCAGGATCGCTGTCACCGTGACCCTGCACATCGCTCAGCCACAGGTCGAAGTGCTTGCTCAGCTTGCGCAGCATCGGCGCATATGCGCGCGTGCAGAAGCCATTGCCATGGATGAAGTGAATCAGCGGCTTGCCAGACGGCGGGGTGTGCCAGCCGCGCAGGGTGAAACCGTCTCGGGTGTCGTAGGCCCAGGCAATCAGTTGCATCGGGGGATCTGGTAACGCGAAGTAGCCAGGATCCTAACCCTGCGCGTGCAGGGCCTTGTCCGGTATCGCCGGTTCATGCATTAACATTCGCGCATGAAAATCAAACAAGCGCTTGATTTTGAAGGTACGCATGAGAAGGCCCGGCCTGATGACGCCGCGTCTGAACGTGGTGCGCGTGCGCGCGGGCGCCTGTTGTGGGAAGCCACCAGGATCTTCTCCGAGAAAGGCTTTGCCAAGGCCTCGACGAGGGAGATTTGCCAGGCGGCCGAGCTGAATGTGGCTTCGATCCACTACTATTTCGGGGACAAGGCCGGGCTTTACCGGGCGGTGCTGTGCAAGCCGCTGGAGGACCTTGGGGAGGATTTCGAACAGTTCGACGAGCCGGGCCTGCCCCTGCGCGAATCGCTGCGCCGTTTCGTGGCGGCCCTGCTGTGCCCCTGGGGACAGGATGAGTTGTCCACCTGGCTGATGCGGGTTCACCTGCGTGAGATGGTCGAGCCCACGCCCGATTACAAGGACGTGATGGTCAGTCACATCCAGCCCTACCACCAACGCCTGGTGCTGTTGCTGGCACGGCACGCGGGTGCCAGCAAGCCGGATGATGCCCTGCATCAACTGGCGTTCGCGCTGGTGGCCATGGTGCAGGACTACGGCGTGTCGCGTGAGTTCATGCAGATCCTGGCCCCCACGCTGCTCAAAGGCCCCAAGGCCATGACGCAGGTGCTCGAACGCCTGGTGGGCTATGGCGAAGCCCTGGTCGGACATGAAGCCCGTTTGCGCGCATCGGTGGCTCGGCGGGCCCCTTCACGCGCGGCGCAAGAAGGACAGAAGAAGAGGACGATGAAATGACATTGAGGAAGAAAACATGGGTCTGGGTTGCCGTGGCGGCTGTGCTCGCCGTGGGGGCCATTGGGCTGTTCACCCGGGGTGGCGACGAGGCTGGTGATGCGGCCAAGCCGTCCGCCGGGGCGGCATCGGGGCCCAAGGCGGCCTTGAGCGTGTCCACCGTCAGGCCCGAGCGATCGCAGTGGCCGGCCTCGGTCACGGCCACGGGGTCCATCGCCGCCTGGCAGGAGACCGTCATCGGCCCCGAGCTCTCGGGCCTGCGCCTGATGGAGGTGCGGGTGAACGTGGGCGACGTGGTCCGCAAGGGGCAGGTGCTGGCCGTGCTGCAGCGTGACGCGGTGCAGGCCGAGGTCAATGCGGCGCGTGCCAATGTGGCGCAGGCCGAGGCCAATCTGGGCGAAGCCAAGGCCAATGCAGATCGCGCGCGGGTGCTCGAGCCGAGCGAGGCCATGAGCGCCCAGGAGGCGCAGCGCGCCTACACCGCGGAGAAGACCGCCGCGGCCCAGGTCGCTTCAGCCAAGGCCAGCCTGCAATCGAACGAACTGCGGCTGTCGCAGACGCAGGTGCTTGCCAGCGACGACGGCGTCATCTCCGCCCGCCCGGCCACAGTAGGCACGGTGGTGCAGGCCGGGCAGGAGTTGTTCCGCCTGATCCGCCAGCATCGCCTGGAGTGGCGTGCCGAGGTGCCGGCCGCCGATCTGCTCAGGGTGAGGCCCGGCATGGCGGTACACCTGACGCCGGCCGGTGGCCATGAGCTGCAGGGCACCGTGCGCATGGTGGCCCCCACGGTGGACGCCGGCACCCGCAATGGCCTGGTCTATGTGGATTTGCCGGTGCAGGCGGGCGCGCGCGCCGGGGCGCGGGCGGGCAGTTTCGCCACAGGGCGCCTGGACCTGGGCATTGCGGAAGGCCTGACACTGCCGCAAGCGGCCGTGCTGCTGCGTGATGGCTTCAATTACGTATTCATCGTGGGCCCGGATCACAAGGTGACGCAGACGAAAATCAGCGTGGGACGCCGCATGCAGGATCGCATCGAGGTCACGAAGGGCCTCCCAGCGCAGGCCGAGGTGGTGTCTTCCGGTGGGGTCTTCCTGGCGGATGGGGACACCGTGCGTGTCGTGCCGGCCGCAGCGTCGTCCGCAGCATCGGCTGCGCCAAGCCCCGTGCAGGCCAGCGCACCCGGAAAGGCCCAGCCATGATGAACGTCTCGGCTTGGTCGATCCGCAACCCGATCCCTGCGGTGCTGCTGTTCATGATGCTCACGGTGGTGGGCCTCATGGGCTTTCAGCGCATGAAGATCCAGAACTTCCCCGACATCGATCTGCCCACGGTCAGCGTCACGGCATCCTTGCCCGGCGCATCGCCTTCGCAGCTGGAAACCGATGTGGCGCGCAAGATGGAGAACTCCATCGCCACGCTGCAGGGCATCAAGCACATCTACACCCAGGTGCAGGATGGCCTGGTCGTGCTGACGGTGGAGTTCCGCCTGGAAAAGCCCACGCAGGAGGCCGTCGACGATGTGCGCGATGCGATCTCGCGCGTGCGTGCGGACCTGCCGGCCGATCTGCGTGACCCGGTGGTCTCCAAAGTCAACATCTCCGGCTTGCCGATCCTGACCTACACCGTTTCGTCCGAGCGCATGGACGACGAGGCTCTGTCCTGGTTTGTCGACAACGATGTGACCCGGGCCCTGCTGGCGGCCAAGGGTGTGGGCGCCGTGGCCCGCGTGGGCGGCGTCACCCGTGAGGTTCGCGTCGAGATCGATCCGTCACGGCTGCTGTCGCTCAACGCCACGGTGGCCGATGTGTCCCGCCAGTTGCGCGAGATCCAGCAGGAGGCCTCGGGCGGGCGCTCGGAGGTGGGCGGCGCGGAGCAATCCGTGCGAACCATTGCCACGGTGCGCTCGGCCGACGAACTGGCCGCCATGGACATCACGCTCAGCGACGGGCGCCGCGTGCGCCTGGACCAGATCGCCACCGTCACGGACACCGTGGCCGAGCAACGCACCGCCGCGATGCTCAATGGCAAGCCCGTGGTGGGCTTCGAGATCTCGCGCGCGCGCGGATCTGGCGAAGTCGAGGTGGCCGAGAGTGTTCACGCCGCCCTGGATGACTTGAAGGCCAAGCGGCCAGACATCACCATCACAGAGGCCTTCAACTTCGTTGATCCTGTCGAGGAGAACTACGAAGGGTCCATGCACCTGCTCTACGAGGGCGCGGTGCTGGCCGTGATCGTGGTCTGGTTCTTCCTGCGCGACTGGCGTGCCACCGTGGTGGCCGCCGCCGCCTTGCCGCTCTCGGTGATCCCGGCCTTCGGCGTGATGTACGTGTTCGGCTTCACCATCAACATCGTCACGCTGCTGTCGCTGTCGCTGGTGGTGGGCATCCTGGTGGACGATGCGATCGTCGAGATCGAGAACATCATGCGCCACCTGCGCATGGGCAAGACGCCTTTCGAGGCCGCGATGGAGGCGGCCGACGAGATCGGTCTGGCAGTCATTGCCACCACCTTCACGCTGATCGCCGTGTTCCTGCCGACCGCCTTCATGAGCGGCGTGCCGGGCAAGTTCTTCGTGCAGTTCGGCTGGACGGCGGCCATCGCGGTGTTTTTCTCGCTGGTCGTGGCCCGGATGCTCACGCCCATGATGGCGGCCTACATGCTGCGTCCGCCCAAGGGCGACCACGCCGATCCGGGCTGGATGCGCATGTACCTGCGCTGGGCGCGCTGGTGCCTGCACCACCGGGGCTGGACCATGCTGGCCGTGGTGGGGTTCACTGTCGCGTCCATCGTGCTCTCGGGCCTGTTGCCCACCGGGTTCATCCCGCCGGATGACCTGTCGCAGACCCAGGTCAGCATCTCGCTGCCGCCGGGCAGCACCTTCCAACAGACCCGAGAGGCGGCCGAGCGCGCGCGCGAGATCGTTGACCGCAACGAGCACGTCAAGATGATCTACACGGCCATTGGCGGCGGCAGCTCGGGCGGCGATCCCTTTGCACCACAGGGCGCCGGCCAGGTCAACAAGGCGACGCTAACGCTGAACCTCACGCACCGCAGTGATCGCGCCGGCGTGAGCAAGCAGGCCATCGAGAACCAGTTGCGCCAGGCCTTGCAGGCCTTGCCTGGCGCGCGCGTGACGGTGGGCTTCGGTGGTTCATCCGAGAAGTACGTGCTGGTGCTGGCCGGTGAAGACGGGGACACCCTGGGCGAATTTGCCCGAACGGTCGAACAGGAGCTGCGCAGCATCCCGGGCATCGGCAGCGTCACCTCCAACGCGAGCCTCACCCGGCCCGAGCTGATCGTGCGGCCCGACAGTGCACGCGCCGCGGACCTGGGCGTGAGCACGGCGGCCATCGCCGACACGCTGCGCATTGCCACGGCGGGCGATTACGACCAGGGCCTGGCCAAGATGAACCTGTCGCAGCGGCAGGTGCCGGTGATGGTGCGGCTGCCGCAGGAAGCCCGCACGGACCTGAACCTGATCGCGCGCCTGCCGGTGCCAGGTGCGCGAGGCCCCGTGCCTCTGGAGAACGTCGCCACCATCGGCATGGACGGCGGTGCGGCCCAGATCAACCGCTATGACCGCCTGCGCAACATCAACTTCGAGATCGAACTGAACCAGCAGCCCCTGGGCGAGGTGGAGAAGGCCGTGCTGGCCTTGCCCAGCCTGCAGGCCTTGCCGCCGGGCATCATCCGCACCACTGTGGGCGATGCCGAGGCCATGGCCGAGCTGTTCGCCAGCTTCGGCCTGGCCATGCTCACCGGGGTGATGTGCATCTACGTGGTGCTGGTCCTGCTGTTCAAGGACTTCGTGCAGCCGATCACCATCCTGGCGGCCCTGGTGCTCTCCGTGCCGGGGGCCTTCATGGCGCTGTTCATCACGCAGACGGCCTTGTCCATGCCTTCCATGATCGGTTTGATCATGCTGATGGGCATCGCCACCAAGAACTCGATCCTGCTGGTGGACTACGTCATCATCGCGCGCAAGGAGCACGGGCTTGAGCGCTGGGACGCGATCATCGATGCCTGCCACAAGCGGGCCCGTCCCATCATCATGACCACCATCGCCATGGGCGCCGGCATGATGCCCATCGCCTTGGGGATCGGGGTGGATCCGAGCTTCCGAGCGCCGATGGCCATCGTGGTGATCGGTGGGTTGATCACCTCGACCTTCCTGAGTCTGCTGGTGATCCCGGTGGTGTTCACTTTCGTGGATGATCTGATCGACTGGACGCACCGGATGGTTCGTCGCAAAGGCCATGCAGAGGCGCCTGTGAGCGAGGGGTAAGCCCCTTGTTAGCAGGCAGCGGGGCGGTTGACGGCCTACTTGCTCATGAAAAAACCGCCCTGGCCGAAACCAGGGCGGTTTTTTTGCAATCAACCAACCCGGTTACCCAGGCTGGTTGAAGGCGTCAGCCAATCAGGCTTGCTTGCGAGCGCGACGAGCGGCCACACCAACCAGGGCCAGGCCAGCGATGGCCATGGCGTAGGTGGAGGGCTCGGGAACGGCGACAGCGATCGTGGAGTTGATCGTGCCGTAGTCCGTCACGTTGGCCAGGGTGGTGACACCCAGGTCAACCAGGCGCAGGGCGCTCACGAAATGGTTGAAACCCGATTGGGTGATGGTCAGGCCAGTGATGGAGTTGGAATAGCTGCCAGCGCCTTGCAGCGTGGTCGGGCCGCTGATGTTGGCGAAGTTCCACAGGTGGAAGTTGTCGATCGTGGTGATCTCGTCGCTGCCGAAGGGAGCAGCTTCACCAGCGGCGGCGCCGCGGAAGTCACCGGTGATCGAGGCGTAAATGCGCTGGTTGGTCAGGTCGACCGACAGGTTGGTCACCGACAGCGAACCACCCAGAGACACACCTTCCAGGATGCCAGCAGTCTGCGTGGCGCCACCAGCGGTGTTCACCGTCAGGACGCTGCCGCCAGCACCAGTCACCACGGAGGTGATGGGAGCGGTGGCGGACACACCGGTGCGGGTGCTGCCGAACGGGGGACGGGGCGTCAGCGTTTCGACCACGGTGGCTTCACCGGCGGCGGTAACAGCTACCTTGCCGACGTTCAGAGCAGTGATCAGGCTGCTCGAGAACGACAGCGTGCCCGTGCCACCTTCCAGGATGGTGCCGTCAGGCAGGGCGTTGCCCACGGTGGTGGTGGTTTGAGCGCTGGCGACGCCGGCGATGGTCAGAGCTGCGGCGGCAGCCAGGGTCTTCAGTGTGTATTGCATGTCTTCTCCACTATCTCTAACAGCGGACCTTTGTTAGTTCCTGCTTTGATTTGTGAAGGCGTCCGCGTATTCCTTCACGAATACCCTGCCTTTGTCTACAGGGCTGACGCATCCTAAAGGTGCGTTTTATGGCTGACTACCTGCTGTTGACCCTTAATTACCGTCGTTACGTATGTAACGGGAACCAACGCATTTTTAAACGTGCAAATGGGGGGGGTATCAGGGTAAACACGCTGGTGGCAAT
This sequence comes from Burkholderiales bacterium UBA1834, assembly GCA_002339015.1. Classification (GTDB taxonomy): domain Bacteria; phylum Pseudomonadota; class Gammaproteobacteria; order Burkholderiales; family Burkholderiaceae_C; genus Aquabacterium. The sequence goes on along the minus strand of DDJC01000043.1, from coordinate 67,625 downwards.
GATTGCCGCAAAGGACTTACAGGGGCGAAATAGCTTGCTTTTTAAGATTGGCCCGATTGCGAGTCACGGCTGCCACGCCAAGCAAGCCTACGAGCAACAAGGATGCTGATGCGGGCTCTGGCACCGGTGTCGTGATGCTTCCGTAGCTGGCTACGCTTTGCAAGGTCGTCGTGCCCAGGTCGTAGAGCTTCAGTGCGCTTACCACGTGGTCGAAGCCCTGCTGGGTGATCGCCAAGTTGCCCAGGCTAAAGGGCGGGATGGCACTGGTGAACGGGCCGCTCAAGGGCGCCGGCACAATGCCTGCGGACAGATCACCTTCATAGCTCGTGAAGCTCCAGAGGTGGAAGTTGTTGAGCGTCGTCGGGACGTAGCTGCCGTTGGGCGAGTATCCTTCCGCGGTGCCGACGCCTCGGAAATCTCCGGTGATCGACGCATAAACGCGTTGGCTCTGGAAATCGATCTGCAAGTTCGTGATGGAGAGCGTCCCTCCATGGGAGAGCTTGTCGGCAAAATGCGTGACCAAGGTCACCCCGCCGATGGAGGACAGACCTGTGATGGCTCCACTGTTGTCAACCCAGACGCCATTCACTGCATTGGTCAGGGAGACAGCAGTACGCGTCAGGCCTTGCCCTGGAAGCGTGGAGATCTCAGCCGTCACCACAGAGGGTTCCACGGCCTCTACCGCAGCCTTGTGGATATTGAGGAACCCCAGGAACTCAGCAGACGTGTTCAGCGTGAAGTCGCCCCCACTGAACGGAATGCCGCTGGGTGCGCTGTCACCCACTGAGACATAAGTGGAGGATGCATGGGCATGTCCTGCCGTGAACCCCATGATGGTGACGACGCTGCCGACGGTGGCGAGCAGCCTGATCGAAAGACGCATGTTTTCTCCTGATGGTGTTGGATGCAGCCGGATTTTCCAGCGATGGCATCCTAGCGCTCAGGTAGGCGCTTACCCCCGGGAGTAATCCTTATCTTGAATCGATTGTTGTATATCGTTGCCAATTCATGAGCCGCGCCGTGGCAAGCGGGAAGCAATGAGCCCGGCCAAGGCCGGGCTCATCAAAGCGCTTTAGAACAAGCCGGAAAGGGCGATTAAACGCGCTCGATCACCATCGCAATGCCTTGACCACCACCGATGCACATCGTGATCAATGCATAGCGGCCATTGACCCGCTGCAGCTCGTACAGTGCCTTCGTCACCAGGATGGCGCCTGTGGCGCCCACCGGGTGGCCCAGCGAGATGCCCGAACCATTGGGGTTCGTCTTCTCGTTGGGAAAGCCCATTTCCTTGGACACGGCGCAGGCCTGCGCGGCGAAGGCTTCATTGGATTCGATCACGTCCAGGTCGGCCACGGTGATGCCGGCCTTGGCCAGTGCGGCCTTGGAGGCAGGCACTGGGCCGATGCCCATGTACTCTGGCTCGACGCCGGCGTGGCCGTAGGACACCAGGCGTGCCAGCGGCTTGAGGCCCAGTTCCTTGGCCTTGTCGGCGCTCGCCATGACCACGGCAGCGGCGCCATCGTTCAGGCCGGAGGCGTTGCCGGCGGTCACGGTGCCTTCTTCCTTCTTGAAGGCGGGCTTCATCTTGGCCAGTACTTCGGGGGTGGTGTCACCCTTCACGTGCTCGTCGGTGTCGAACAGCACAGTGCCCTTGCGGGTCTGCAGTTCGACGGGGACGATCTGTTCCTTGAAGTAGCCGGCGGCGATGGCGGCGGCGGCGCGCTTCTGGCTCTGTGCGGCGTAGGCGTCTTGCTGTTCACGCGTGATGTCGTAGCGGGCGGCCACGTTCTCGGCGGTGATGCCCATGTGGATGTGCTTGCGCGGGTCGTGCAGGGCGCCGAGCATGAAGTCCAGCATTTTGACGTCGCCCATGCGTGCGCCCCAGCGGTTGCTGGTAACGAGGTAGGCCCCGCGGCTCATGGATTCGGCACCGGCGCCGATGGCCACGTCGCAGTCGCCCAGCAGGATGGACTGGGCGGCGGACACCACGGCCTGCAGGCCGGAGCCGCACAGGCGGTTCACGTTGAAGGCGGGGGTTTCTTGAGGCACGCCAGCGTTCAAGGCGGCCACGCGGCTGATGTAGGCATCCTGCGGAATGGTGGGAATCACGTTGCCCAGCACCACGTGGCCCACGTGCTTGGGCTGCACGCCGGCGCGCTCCAGTGCGGTCTTGATGACCAGGGCGCCCAGATCGGCGGGCGGAACGTCCTTGAGCGAGCCGCCGAACGTGCCGATGGCGGTGCGGGCGGCGCCCACGAAGACAACTTCACGAGTCATGATGCATTCCTTCAGGAGGTGGCTGGTGGAGGTGGTGCAGGCCTTGTCCGGAAGACCGGCAAGATCTGGTCTGGTTGATTGTCAGATTATGAGGCTTTGGCGGCGCGCCCAACGTTCCGCATGATGGTTTCAAACACGTCCAGATGCCGCAGGCTATGAGGGCAGGGGCAGGGGCAGGGGCAGGGGCAGGGGCTCCGCTCCCAGCAGCTTCGAAACCTGTTCGGAGATCAGGGCGTCGCCATGTTCAAGCATCAGGTAGCGAAAGGCTTCGGCGGCGGGCGACAGGACCTTGGAGGCCTCGCGCACCAGGTTCCAGGTGCGCATCACCGGGGTGTCCTCGAACTCGATGATTTGCAACTGGCCGCCCCGCAACTCGGCGGCGACGGCATGCAGGGACAGGAAGCCGATCCCCAGGCCCGCCATGATCGATGCCTTGATCGTTTCGTTGCTGGGGATCTCCATGGCCAGGCGCGGCGCCAGGCGGTGCTCGCGCAGGTAGTTGTCCAGCGCGTGGCGTACCTCCGAGCCCAGCTCGCGCGCAATCAGCGGATGATGGACCAGCGCCTCGATGGGCGGGTGTCCCACGCTGAGCAGGGGATGCCCCGGCGGACACACGAACACCATGGGGTGCCCGGCGAAAGGCTCCGCGCGCAGGGCATATTCACGCGGTGGACGGCCCATCACGGCGAGGTCGATCTCGTTGCTGTGCAAGCGATCCAGCAGTTTCGTGAGGTCTCGCGTTACATCGAGACGCACATCCACGCCCGGGTGTTCTGCCCGGAAACGGGCCAGCAGCGAGGGCAGGAAATAGCCCGCCGTGCTCAGCAGCCCAATCGTCAGCACGCCTGTCTCCACGCGTTTGAAACGGGCCATCACGTTTTCGGCGTCCTTCAAGGTAGACATCAACCGTTTGGCATAGACGAGCAAGTACTCGCCGCCCATGGTCAGCTGCACTTGTTTGCCTTGTCGTTCAAACAGCGGAAGGCCGACATGGCCTTCCAGTTCCTTGACCTGCATGGTCACCGCCGGGGGCGTCAGGTGCAGGTTTTCAGCGGCGCGGCTGAAGCTCAGGTGCTTTGCCACCTCGGTGAAGACCCTCAATTGTCGAAAAGTCACGCTCTTCATTAAGTGATTCCTTAACTTTGGCGAAACAAAATCTGAATTTACCTTACTTGTCCGATTCCCTACATTGATTTGCAACCCCTTCAACGAATCATTGCAGCGAGGTCGCCATGAACAAACCGGTCGACGAAGGCGTCATCCTGGACGCCAAGAAGCGCTACAGCGCGGGCGTGCTCAAGTACCGCCAGATGGGCTACTGGGCACCTGACTACGTGCCCAAGGCCACCGATGTGGTCTGCCTGTTCCGCATCACCCCGCAGGAGGGCGTGGACCCGATCGAGGCCGCCGCCGCCGTGGCCGGTGAGTCGTCCACCGCGACCTGGACGGTGGTGTGGACCGACCGCCTGACCGCCTGCGACAGCTACCGCGCCAAGGCCTTTCGCGTGGAGCAGGTGCCGGGCAACCCCGAGCAGGTGTTCGCCTGGGTGGCCTACGACCTGATCCTGTTCGAAGAAGGCTCGATTGCCAACATGACGGCCTCGCTGATCGGCAACGTCTTCAGCTTCAAGCCGCTCAAGGCCTGCCGCCTGGAGGACATCCAGATCCCCGTGGCCTACGTGAAGACCTTCAAGGGCCCGCCTACCGGCATGATCGTGGAGCGCGAGCGCCTGGACAAGTTTGGCCGCCCGCTGCTGGGCGCCACGACCAAGCCCAAGCTGGGCCTGTCCGGCCGCAACTACGGCCGCGTGATCTACGAAGGCCTCAAGGGCGGCCTCGATTTCATGAAGGACGACGAGAACATCAACTCGCAGCCCTTCATGCACTGGCGCGACCGCTTCCTGTTCGTGATGGATGCCGTCAACAAGGCGCAGGCCGTGACGGGCGAGGTCAAGGGCAGCTACCTCAATGTCACCGCCGCGACGATGGAAGACATGTACGAGCGCGCCGAGTTCGCCAAGCAGTTGGGTTCGGTCGTGATCATGGTGGACCTGGTGATTGGCTGGACGGCGATCCAGTCCATGGCCAACTGGTGCCGCAGGAACGACATGGTGATGCACATGCACCGCGCCGGCCACGGCACCTACACGCGCCAGAAGTCGCATGGCGTGAGCTTCCGCGTGATGGCCAAGTGGCTGCGCCTGGCCGGCTGCGACCACCTGCACGCCGGCACGGCCGTGGGCAAGCTCGAGGGCGACCCGATGACGGTACAGGGCTACTACAACGTCTGCCGCGACAGCTACACCCACAAGGACCTGCAGCGCGGCCTGCACTTCGACCAGGACTGGGCCGACATGAAGAAGGTGATGCCGGTCGCCTCGGGCGGCATCCACGCCGGCCAGATGCACCAGTTGCTCGATCTGTTCGGCGACGACGTGATCCTGCAGTTCGGGGGCGGCACCATCGGCCACCCGCAGGGCATCCAGGCCGGCGCCGTGGCCAACCGCGTGGCGCTGGAGTGCATGGTCAAGGCCCGCAACGAGGGCCGCGACATCCTCAACGAGGGCCGCGATATCCTGGCCGAGGCGGCGCGCTTCTGCGGCCCGCTCAGGCAGGCGCTGGACACCTGGGGCGACATCACCTTCAACTACACCCCCACGGACACGAGCGATTACGCCGTGACGCCCTCGGTGGGCATGTGACACGCGACGACCGGACCCACAGGAGATCACCACCATGATGACGAACCCCGCCGGCCGCCTCACGCAAGGCCAGTTCAGCTTCCTGCCCGACCTCACCGATGCCGAGATCCTCAAGCAGATCGAGTATGGCTTGACGAAGGGTTATGCCTGGAGCGTCGAGTACACCGATGATCCGCACCCGCGCAACACCTACTGGGACATGTTCGGCCATCCCATGTTCGATCTGCAGGACCCGGCCGGCGTGCTGATGGAACTGAGGGAATGCCGCAAGGCCTTTCCCAACCACTACATCCGCCTGCTCGCCTTCGATTCGGTGCGCGGCGTGGAGAGCGTGGTGATGAGCTTCATCGTCAATCGCCCCGCGAAGGAGCCCGGGTTCTTCCTGGAGCGCACCGAGATCGACGGGCGCAGCATGCGCTACAGCACGCGTTCGCACTCGGCCAGCCAGCCTGAAGGCGAGCGCTACCAGGGCTGAGGCCTGCAGGGGAAGGCACAGCCATGAATGCACCGCCCTACAGCCTGCCGGGCAGCCAGACGCAGACATCCATGCCTCGTGTGACGCCGGTCAGCACGGACGCCAATGTGTTGTCTGCTTCCGCAGGGCCAGTGGTTGCGGCACCGGCGCTTCGCACGGTCGCCGACGTGCTGGCGCACAGCCAGGTCGAGTCCGTGATGGACGAGCTGGACCGCGACCTGATCGGCCTGGCGCCTGTGAAGGCTCGCATCCGTGACATCGCCGCGCTGCTGGTGATCGACAAGCTGCGTGCAGCGCATGGACTGGCAGCGCTCAGGCCGTCGCAGGGCGCATCTGGGGGCACCATGTCGCCATCACTGCACATGTGCTTCACCGGCAACCCCGGCACGGGCAAGACGACCGTGGCCATGCGCATGGCGCAGATCCTGCACCGCCTGGGCTACATCCGCAAGGGCCACCTGGTGGCCGTGACGCGCGACGACCTGGTCGGCCAGTACATCGGCCACACCGCGCCCAAGACCAAGGAAGTGCTCAAGAAGGCCATGGGCGGCGTGCTTTTCATCGATGAGGCCTACTACCTGTACCGCCCCGAAAACGAGCGTGACTATGGGCAGGAAGCCATCGAGATCCTGCTGCAGGTGATGGAGAACCAGCGCGACGATTTGGTCGTGATCCTGGCTGGCTACAAGGACCGCATGGACACATTCTTTCGCAGCAACCCGGGCTTGTCCTCGCGCATTGCGCACCACCTTGATTTCCCGGACTACGCGGTGGACGAACTGCTGTCCATCGGCGACACCATGCTGGCGGCGCAGCACTACCGCTTCGGCCCTGGCGCACGCGAGGCCTTTGACGATTACCTGCAGCGCCGCGTGACCAAGCCGCATTTCGCCAACGCACGCAGTGTTCGCAATGCGCTGGACCGTGCCCGGCTGCGTCAGGCCAGCCGCCTGTTCGCCGACCGCGACCGCGTGCTCAGCCACGAGGATCTGACCACCATCGAAGCGCGGGACATCCGCGCCAGTCGCCTGTTTGGTGCGGTCTCCGGCGCCGACCAGCCGGCCGAGGCTGCCTGAGCGCATCGCGCGCGAACCCATACATCACAAGAACCGGAGGATTCACCATGAACAACACCACCCCGCCTCGCGGCCTGCTGGACGAGGCCCTGCAATGCCACCTGATCGGCATGGACCCCGACGTGGCACAGGCCCTGCGAGAGACGCTGTGCGCCATCGCGCAGGCCTGCGTGCGCATCAGCGATGCCGCCTCGCTGGGCATGCTGGCCGATGCCGATGCCGATGCCGATGCCCTGGCGGGGCGGAGCCATGTGCAAGGTGAATCGCATAAGCGACTCGACCAGATCGCCGATGACCTGATGGCCGCCAGCCTGGCGGGCTGCCGTCATGTGGCCGCCTGGGCCAGCGAAGAGCATGAGCAGCCGCATGTGTCCCATGCCCACGGCGCGCAGGGCGCCCACCTGGTGGTGTTCGATCCGCTGGACGGTTCGTCCAACATCGAAGCGAACATCTCGATCGGCACCATCTTCTCGGTGCTGCCGCACCGTTACCGCGGCATGGCCCCTGGCGCGGCTGATTTCATGCAGCCAGGGCATCAGCAACTGGCGGCGGGCTACGTGCTGTACGGTCCGGCCACGCTGATGGTGCTGACCTGTCGGCGCGGCGTGCTGGTCTTCGGTTTGGACAGGCGGGGGGCCGCGCCGCAATGGGTGCTCGCCTGCGACGACGTGCGCATCGCCGAGCACACCCGGGAGTTCGCGATCAACGCGTCCAACCAGCGCTTCTGGGAAAAACCCATCCAGCGCTATGTGGCCGAGTGCGTTGCAGGCGACAGCGGCCCGCGCATGAAGGACTTCAACATGCGCTGGGTGGCTTCCATGGTGGCCGAGGTGCACCGCATCATGACGCGCGGTGGTGTCTTCCTCTACCCGCGCGACACGCGTGAGCCGCGCAGACCGGATCGCCTTCGGCTGCTGGCGGAGGCCGCGCCCATGGCACTGCTGGTCGAGCAGGCTGGTGGCCGCGCCACCAATGGCACAAGCGACCTGCTCGATTTGGTGCCCGATACCCTGCACCAGCGCGTGCCCGTGATCCTGGGTTCGAAGGACGAGGTCGACCGCATCGTGAGCTACCACGCCGATCCCAGCGAGAACGTGTCGTGGCAGCTGTTCAAGACGCGTTCGCTGTTCGTGCAGCCGCAGGCCTGAGTCAGGGCGGATCAGATGTCCAAACGCCATCCCGTCATCGTCGTGACCGGCTCCAGCGGTGCCGGCACCACCACCGTCAAGACCACCTTCGACACAATCTTCCGCCGCGAGGGCGTGAGGGCTGCCGTGATCGAGGGCGATGCCTTCCACCGCTACACGCGGTCGGAGATGAAGCTGGCCATGGCGCAGGCCGAACGCGAGAACCGCCACCTCAGCCACTTCAGCCCCGATGCCAACGAGTGGCAGGAACTGGCGCAGCAGTTTCGCGCCTACGGCGAAACCGGCCGCTGCCGCACACGCTACTACCTGCACAACGAGGCCGAGGCCGCGCCCTATGGTCAGGAGCCAGGCACCTTCACCGCCTGGGTGGACACCCCCGTGGACACTGATCTGCTGTTCTATGAGGGCCTGCACGGCTGCGCCAAGACCGACACGGTGGACGTGGCCCGCCACGTGGACCTCAAGATCGGCGTTGTGCCCATCATCAACCTGGAGTGGATCCAGAAGATCCACCGCGACACCAAATCCCGCGGTTACTCCAGGGAGGCCGTGTCCGACACCATCCTGCGTCGCATGCACGACTATGTGCACTACATCTGCCCGCAGTTCGCCGAGACGGACATCAATTTCCAGCGCGTGCCCGTGGTGGACACCTCCAACCCCTTCATCGCGCGCGACATTCCCACGGCTGGCGAGAGCATGACCGTGATCCGCTTTCGCAACCCGCGCGGCATCGACTTTCCCTACCTGCTGTCGATGATCTCGGACTCGTTCATGTCGCGCGCCAACACCATCGTGGTGCCGGGCGGCAAGATGGACCTGGCCATGCAACTCATCCTCACGCCCATGATCCTGCGGCTGATGGAGATTCGCCGGGCGCAGATGCAATGAGCGCGGGCAGTGAACACACGACCATGAACGCCATGACCGACCCACGAACCACCATCGCAATGCCGCTGCCCTGCATGCGCCTGATCACCTTCGACCTCGACGGTACCCTGGTGGACACCGCCCGCGAAATCGCCGAGGCGGCCAACCGCACCCTGCAGCAGATCGGCTTGCCGCGCCGCCCCGTGGGTGATGTGACCTGCCTGATCGGCCACGGTACGCGCGAGCTGATGCGCGGCCTGCTGGCCCAGGCCGTGGCGGCTGGCGACGCGCGCGCTGAGGATCTGGACCTCGATGCCATCATGCAGCGCTTCGAGGGGCACTACCACGACACCACCGGCACCGACAGCCAGCTCTATCCGGGCTGCCTTGAGGCCCTGGTGCGCCTGCGCGACGCGGGCGTGCAGTTGGCCTGCGTGACCAACAAGGAGCACCGCTTCGCAGTGCGCGTGCTGCAGGCCACGGGGCTGTCCGGATTTTTCCGCCTCGTGATCGGCGGTGACAGCTTGGCACAGAAAAAACCCCATGCGGCGGTGATTCAGTATTGCCTAGATGCGTTGGCTGTGCCTCAATCACAGGCAGCGCATTTGGGAGATTCCAGCATCGATGTCGAGACCGCACGCCGTGCAGGCGTGGCGGCGTGGGCCGTGCCTTACGGTTACAACGGCGGGCAGCCCATCGAGACATCGCATCCGGATGCCGTGTTCCCAGGCGTCGACGCCGTGGCCGATCATGTGTTGTCCGTGGCCGCGAAGGCGGCTTGACGTTCGTCACTGTCGGGTCGCGAAACAGGCGCGATCATGCGCCGTGGATGTGGTTGGCACCTTGAACCCCTCGACCAGGAGAGAAGCATGGCAGTGAGCACCCCGATCGCCGACATCGGCTGGCCCGCGGCGCCTTTCAGGCTCAAGAGCGTGGACGGCAAGTTCTACACCCTGCAGCAGCTGGCCGGCCCGCGGGGCACCCTGGTCATCTTCATGTGCAACCACTGCCCCTACGTGAAGGCGGTGCTGCCCCGCATCCTGCGCGATGCGCATGATCTGGCCAAGCATGGCGTGAACACCATCGCCATCAATGCCAACGACGACGAGGCCTACCCCGAAGACAGCTTCGAGGAGATGACGCGCCTGTCGAAGGCCCAGGGCTTCACGTTCCAGTACCTGCACGATGACACGCAGGAGATCGCCCGCGCCTACGATGCGGTCTGCACGCCTGATTTCTATGGCTTCGATGCCGATCTGCGCCTGCAGTACCGTGGCCGCCTGGATGGTTCACGCAAGGAACTGGCCCTGGAAGACGAGCCCCGCGAGCTGTTCGATGCCATGCGCCTGATCGCTCACTACGGTTACGGCCCGGCCGAGCAGAACCCCAGCATCGGCTGCTCGATCAAGTGGCGCGAATCAGCGGTGGCGCCTGCGCTGCTTCAGGCGGCGTACGCGCAACCTTCACTCTGAGCCGCCGCGGCGGCACGACGCCGACCGGTGCCTTGTCTGCGCGCCTGCAGGATCATCTCGGCGGCCTTCTCGCCGATCATGATCGCAGGCGCGTTGGTGTTGCCGCCGATCAGCGTCGGCATGATGGACGCATCCACCACGCGCAGGCCCCGTACGCCGTGCACGCGCAGTTGATCATCGACCACGGCCATGTCGTCGGCACCCATGCGGCAGGTGCCCACCGGGTGGTAGATCGTTTCCGCGTGCGCCCGGATGTAGCGCTCCAGGGCCTCGTCGCTCACGGCGTCCGGGCCGGGCGAAACCTCATTCCCCCGGTACGCGTCGAACGCCGGTGATGCGAAGATGCGCCGCACCTGGCGCACGCCCTTGATCAGGGTGCGGATGTCGTCCGGGTGCGTGAGGTAGGCCGCATCGATGTTGGGCGCCTGCATCGGATCCTTGCCAGCCAGGGTGATGCGCCCGCGGCTTTTGGGACGCAGCTGGCACACGTGCATCGTGTAGCCCTCCTGGGTGATGAAACGCAGGTCGCGTCCGTGGTCACGCAGGCTGGCCGGCATGAAGTGCAATTGCAGATCGGGGATGGCTTCGCTGGGTGAGCTTTTGATGAAGCCGCAGCCTTCGGCGCCATTGTTGGTGAGGATGCCGGAGTTGCGCGTCAGCCATTCCACGGCCGCGCCGGGCATGCGCAGGCAGTTGCGCCAGCTCAGGCCGGCCGAGACGCGCTGCAGTGAACTGTGGGTCAGTGTCACGTCCAGGTGGTCCTGCAGGTTGCGGCCCACACCAGGCAGGTGGTGAACGGTGTCGATGCCGAACTCGCGCAGGTGCGCGGCGTCGCCGATGCCGGAAAGCATCAGCAATTGAGGGCTCTGCACGGCGCCAGCGGACACAATGACTTCGACGCGCGCCTGCACCCGCCGCGTGTGCCGGCCCTGCCTGAACTCGACGCCCTGGATGTGCCGGCCCTGCAAGACCAGGCGTGTGGCCTGGGCACCTGTCAGCACCGTGAGATTGGGGCGATCGCGTACGGCCTTGGGCAGGAAGGCCTGTGCCGCACTGCAGCGGCGCCCATTCTTCTGCGTGACCTGGAAATAACCAACGCCTTCCTGTTCGGCGCCATTCACGTCCTTGTTCAAGGGGAAACCAGCCTGCTCGGCTGCCTCCAGGAAGCGCTGCGTCAGCACGTTGGGCCGACCGAAGTCCATCACGTTCAAGGGGCCGCCCACGCCATGGAAGGCATCAGCGCCGCGCTCCTGGTGCTCCGAGCGCTTGAAGTAGGGCAGCACCTCCGCGTAGCTCCAGCCCCGGTTGCCCAAGGCGGCCCAGTGGTCGTAGTCGAAGGCATGGCCACGGGTGTAGCACATGGCGTTCATGGAACTGGAGCCTCCCAACATGCGCCCGCGCGGCCAAAACATCGCGCGGCCGGCGAGTTCAGCCTCTGGCCGGGTCGTAAACTGCCAGTTGAGCCTGCGACTGAACATCAGCCACAGCATTCCGGCCGGGATGTGGATGGCCGGATGCCAGTCGTTGGGGCCCGCCTCCAGCAGGCAGACCGTCACGTCAGGATCCTCACTCAGGCGGCTTGCCACGACACATCCCGCCGAACCGCCACCCACCACCACGTAATCCACCAGCATGGTTCTGTCCTTCCAGGGTAGTGACCTTGACCACCCTGTTTGGGGCAGGCGCCAAGGACATTTACATACCAAAAGAATTTAAGATACCAACAGTATGTCAGAAGGAACGAAGAGCGTCAAACGCCTGAGGGATCTCAATGCCGAGGCCACGCGCAAGGCGCTGGTGGAGGCGGCTGCGAAGCGTTTCGCGCGTGACGGGCATGCCGGGGCCAGTCTGGATGATGTCGCGGCGGACGCAGGAACGACCAAGGGCGCGGTCTACCACCACTTCAAGGACAAGAAGGCGCTGTTCCTGGCGGCCTACGAACTGCTGTCGCAGGATCTGATTGCAGCCCTGTCGGCTGATCCACGCATGCAGGAGACCACCGTGGCCGGGCCCATCGGGGCCTTCCTGGCGCTCGCCACGCAGGACCGCTACCGCCGTGTGCTGTTCGTCGAAGGCCCGGCGGTGCTGGGCAGCAAGGTCTGCCGCGAGATCGACATGCGCTACGCCTTCGGCCTGCTGGCGCGCATGGTGGGCCGCTACGGCGTGGCCGAGTTGCTGCCGCAAGTGTCGATCGGGGTGTTGTCCAACCTGCTGATCGCCTTGCTGATCGAAGGGGCGCAGTTGATCAGCGCCTCGGAGGATCCGGCGCAGACAGCGCAGCAGGTCGAACTGCTGCTCACGCAGGCGATCGAATCCATGAGCCGGCCGTTGATGGGCAGTCCATGAGGTGCCGCCGCCGTTGCTGGGCGCTGTAGCGCGTTGACCGGTCAGCCCCGGGGCAGTGCGGCGGCCTGTCGGGCCAGATCCCGGATGTGGTCCCACTGGCCGGCCGCCATGGCGGCCTTGGGCGCGAGCCATGAACCGCCCACGCACGCCACGTTCGGCAGGGCCAGGTACCTGGAGGCGCTCTCCACAGTGATCCCGCCAGTCGGGCAGAACACGGCCTGGGGGAAGGGGCCGTGAAGCGATTGCAGCAGCTTGATGCCGCCCACCGCCTCGGCCGGGAACAGCTTGAACCGGTTCAGGCCGGCATCCAGGCCCAGCATCAGCTCCGATGCGGTGGCCACGCCTGGCAGCAGCGGCAGCGCATCTGCCTGCTGAACCGCGTCGGCCAGGGCCGGGGTCAGGCCTGGAGAGACCGCGAACCGCGCCCCAGCGCGCTGGGCCGCGACGAGCTGTGCCGGATTGGTCACCGTGCCCGCAGCGATCAGGGCCTCGGGCACCGCGCGGGCCATCGCCTCGATCACGGACAGCGCCTGTGGGGTGCGCAACGTGATCTCGAGCACCTTGAGGCCCCCATCGAACAGGGCCTGTGCCAGCGGCGCGGCATGGGCCACGTCGTCGACCACCAGTACAGGGATCACCGGGCTCAGTTGCAGGGCTTGGTCGATCAGGGCGGCGCGGATGTCGGTCATGGTTCGCGTATCAGGGTGGCGTGTTCGGGTTGCGGCTGTGTTCGGATCACCAATCGCCGCCGAAGCTGGCGGCACCTTGTTCGGCGCCGGTCACGGTGTGGCGCATGCCTCCGAACAGGTCTCGGCCCATGCCGTGGTGGTGCGCTTCTCGATCGAGCTCGACAGACTCCCGGGCGGTCCATTCTTCGGCGGGTACCAGGGCATCCAGTGTCCCGGCCACGGCATCGAGCAGGATCACATCGCCGGTGCGCACGCGGCCCAGCGGACCATGAGCCACCACTTCAGGTGTGACGTGGATCGCGGCAGGCACCTTGCCGGACGCGCCGGACATGCGGCCATCCGTCACCAGGGCCACCTTGAAGCCTTGATCCTGCAGATTGGTGAGCGTGGGCGTGAGAGAGTGCAGCTCGGGCATGCCATTGGCGCGCGGGCCCTGGCCGCGCACCACGGCCACGAAGTCGCGCTGCAGTTCGCCGCGCTTGTAGGCGGCCAGCAGTTCCTCCTGGTCATCGAAGACGATGGCCGGGGCCTGCACGATCTGGTGCTCGGGCTTGACGGCCGACACCTTGATCACCGAGCGGCCCAGGTTGCCCTGCAGCAGGCGCAGCCCCCCGTTGGCCGCGAACGGCGCGGCCACGGTGCCCACGATCTGGTCGTTGCCGCTGGCGGCAGGGGTGTCCTCCCAGGCCAGCACGGGCTGCCCATCAGGGCCTTCTTGCAGCACCGGGTGGCGGGTATAGGCCCGCAAGCCCCCCTTGCCGCCGGCCACGGTACGCACGTCCTCGTGCAGCAGACCGGCATCGAGCAGCTCGCGGATCAGGAAGCCCAGTCCGCCGGCTTGGTGGAACTGGTTCACATCGGCCTTGCCGTTGGGATAGACGCGCGCCAGCAGCGGAACGATGGCAGACAGGTCGTCGAAATCACCCCAGTCGATGAGGATGCCGGCTGCGCGCGCAATGGCCACCAAGTGCAGCGTGTGGTTGGTCGAGCCGCCCGTGGCCATCAGGCCGACGATGCCGTTGACGATGGCGCGCTCGTCGATCACCTCGGCGATGGGGGTGTACTCAGGGCCGTGGGCGGTGATCTGCAGCACGCGGTGGGCAGCCTCGCGCACCAGGGCCTCGCGCAACGGCGTGCCCGGGTTGATGAAGGCCGAGCCGGGCACATGCAGCCCCATGATCTCCATCAGCATCTGGTTGCTGTTGGCCGTGCCGTAGAAGGTGCAGGTGCCGGCCGTGTGGTAGGACTGCTCTTCGGCCGCCAGCAAAGCATCGGGGCCGACTTCACCGGCGGCGAAACGCTGGCGCATCTTGGCCTTCGCTTCATTGGACAGGCCTGAGGGCATGGGCCCGCCCGGCACGAAGATGGTGGGCAGGTGACCGAAGCTCAGGGCCCCGATCAGCAGGCCGGGCACGATCTTGTCGCACACGCCCAGGCACAGCGCGGCATCGAACATGTTGTGCGTGAGAGCCACGGCCGTGCCCATGGCGATCACGTCGCGCGAGAACAGCGACAGCTCCATGCCGGGCTGCCCCTGCGTGACGCCGTCGCACATGGCGGGCACCCCGCCGGCAAACTGCGCCGTGGCGCCCTCCGCGCGGGCGGTCTCCTTGATCCATTCGGGGAAGGCCAGCAGCGGCTGGTGGGCCGACAGCATGTCGTTGTAGGACGAGACGATGCCGATGTTGGGTGCGTGCTGCGCGCGCAGCCAGATCTTGTCGCCCTCGGGGGCGGCGGCGTAGGCGTGGGCCAGGTTGGTGCAGCCCAGACCGGCCCGTTGCACGCCACGGGCATGGTGGGCGGCAACGTGCTGCAGGTAGCGCTGGCGGGTGGCCGCGCTGCGGGCCCGGATGCGGGCGGTGACCTCGATCAGGCGTGGGTGGGGACTCACGGAAGGCGATCCTGTCAATGTGGGTTCCACAGCATAAACCCTGGGGGCATGGGTGCGGCCCTACACTGGTGCCATGACCATAGTGAGGACGAAGTGATGCACGGCGGCGAGGGTCTGGAAGGTGGCGCGGTACTGCACCGGGGAAGTGATCCGGGCAGCCTGGCGGTGGCGGTGGCGCAGGCGGTGGAAGCGGGCCTGCGCGAGGCCTTGGCCGAGCGCGGCCAGGCCACCCTGATCGTGTCAGGGGGGATCACGCCGGTGCCAATGTGGCAGCATCTGTCCATGGCGCAGCTGGATTGGACCCATGTGACCATCACCCTGGCCGACGAGCGCTGGGTGCCGGTCGATGACCCGGCCAGCAACGAGGGCCTGGTGCGCCGCCACCTGTTGCGCAGCGAGGCCGCCTGGGCGCGCTGGGTGCCGCTGTACGACGGCAAGCCCACCCCGAAGGAGGCTCAGCCCGCGGTGGAGGCACGCCTGGCGACGATCAAATGGCCGGCCGACGTGGTGGTGCTCGGCATGGGGGGGGATGGTCACACGGCTTCGTGGTTCCCGGGGCAGGCAATGGATGCCGCCTGGCAGGCGCATTGCGTCGCCGTGGATGCGCCTCAGACGCCCAATGTGCCCGTGCCTCGCATGACGCTCACACCACGCACCCTGCTCGACGCACGGCACATGCTGCTGCACCTCACGGGGGCCGACAAGGAGCCGGTACTGGCCAGGGCCCTGACACCGGGCAATGCCGTGGAGTTGCCGGTGCGCCGTGCGCTGCATGAGTCCAAGGCTACCTGCCACGTTTACTTTGCCCCTTGAAGGCGTGGCCAGGCGGCGCTGCCTTAGCCATCTTCCCCCACGGGATCGGCCGTACGGCTGACCAGCAACTTGTCGATGCGCTTGCCATCCATGTCCACCACTTCAAAGCGCCAGCAATCCCACTCGACGTGGTCGGCGGTTTTGGGCAGGCGGCCCAGCAGCATCATCACCAGCCCGGCAAGGGTGTTGTAGCGGCCACGGTCCTCGTCGGGCAGGGCCTTCAATCCCAGGCGATCCTTCAGCTCGGGCACGGGGATCAGGCCGTCAATCAGCCAGGAGCCGTCCTCCCGCTGCACGGCCCAGGCATCTTCCGGCTCATCCGCGGCGGTGAACTCGCCAGTGATGGCCTCCAGCACATCGCGCAGGGTGATCACGCCCTGCACCTCGCCGTATTCATCGACGACGAACACCATCTGCGAACTGGACGCACGGAAATGCTCGAGCAGTTCCATGCCCGACAGGGTTTCCGGCACGAACACCGCGGGCTGCAGTCCAAGGGTCAGGTCTGCCGTGTGCGTCTGCGCGAACTGCTGCAGCAACTGCTGCGCCGTGGCCACGCCGACCACATCGTCCAGGCCGCCACGGCAGACGGGGTATCGCGAGTGGCCATGCTCCTTGATGATCGCCAGGTTCTCGTCCAGCGTGTCTTCGAGGTTGAGCCAGGCCATGTCGCCACGCGGGATCATCATCGAGCCCACCTGGCGGTCGTCCAGGCGGAACACGTTACGCACCATCTGGTGTTCGTGCGCCTCGATCACGCCAGCGTCCAGGCCTTCTTCCAGGCTGGCGGCGATTTCCTCCTCGGTCACGCCCCGGTTGCCGTTGTCCTTGATGCCCAGTACCCGCAGCGCGGCCTCGGTGCAAAAGGACAGCAGGGCCACGAAGGGTTTGGCCATTCGCGACAACCACTTCATGGGACGCGCCACGATGCGGGCGACTGTTTCGGGATACAGCTGGCCCACGCGTTTGGGCACCAGTTCACCGAAGATGATCGTGATGAAGGTGATGATCATCACCACCAGGCCTGTCGCAGCGATGCCGGCGACGCGGTCAGGAAGCACGAACTGCCCGTTGAGCCAATCGGCCAGCGGCGCTGAGAACGCAGCCTCGCCGACGATACCGTTGAGCACACCGATGGACGTGATCCCGATCTGCACGGTGGACAGGAACTGCGTGGGGTTGTCATGCAAGTCCATCGCCACCTTGGCCCCCTCGTCACCCGTCTCCGTCATCACCTGCAGGCGGGCTTTTCGGCTGGAGGCCAATGCCATTTCGGACATGGCGAACAGGCCGTTGAGAAGGATCAGAAAAATCAGCAGTGCTAGTTCCATGACAGGCGCCGGGCGTGCCGGGCCATCTGTTTTGATGCCGCAAGGGTATCAGAATCAGTTTTCAGGCCCGGTCAAAGTCCCCTGGCTGTAGTCACGCAGCGCTTGGTCGATCTCTTCGCGGGTGTTCATCACGAAGGGGCCGTACTGCACGACCGGCTCTCGCAGGGGCTTGCCGGCCAGCAGCAGCACGTCGGCGCCCTGAGGGCCCGCCGTGAGCGAAAGCTGAGTGCCGTCGCCCAGCACGCCGGCCCACCCCTGGTGCAATGCGCGACCATCAATCAGCACCTCGCCATCGGCCACGTAGACCAGGGCCGTATGGCCGGCTGGCACGGCGGTCTGCCAGCGGGCGCCGACCGGAAGGTGGGCGTGCAGGTAGAGGGGCTCGGTGCTCAGGCCCTGGATGGGGCCGTGCACGCTCTGGCCTTGTGCGTCGGTGGCGGTGCCGGCGATCACCTTGACCCAGCCGCCATCGGCCAGTTCGGCGCGGGGGATCTGCGCGGCGGGGATGTCGCGGTAGGCAGCCGGTTTCATCTTCTCGGCAGCGGGCAGGTTGATCCACAGCTGGAAACCGCGCATGCGGCCTTCCTTCTGCTGGGGCATTTCCGAATGGATGATGCCGCGTCCGGCCGTCATCCACTGCACGTCACCGTCGCGCAAGTGGCCCTGGTGACCCAGGTGGTCCTCGTGCAGCATGTGGCCCTGCAGCATGTAGGTCACGGTTTCGAAACCACGGTGCGGGTGCGAGGGGAAACCGGCGATGTAGTCGTCGGCCTGTTCCGAGGCAAACTCGTCGAGCATCAGGAACGGGTCCAGGTTCAGCGTGGAGCGGGCCTGGAAGACGCGGGTCAGGCGTACGCCGGCGCCGTCCTCGGCAGGCTGGCCGCGCAGGGCGGTGGTCACGTGGCGCTGGACAGGGCTGGCGGTGGGGCTGGCAATGGTGTCTGTGCTCATGGTGGGGCTCCGAAGGACAGGGGATAGCCCCATGATGGGGTGGCTTCAGCCTTTTGCCAGCCTGAAGGCTTGCACGCATCGTTCAAAGGATTTGAGCGTGTGGCGGGGCCGTGGCGCGCGTTTGCCCCCAAAATCCTTTGCATGATCTACATCGTTGGAGACCTGCAGGGCTGTGGCGAACCGCTCGACCGGCTGCTGCAGACCGTGGATTTTTCGCCCTCGCGCGACCACCTGTATGTGCTGGGCGACCTGGTCAACCGGGGGCCTGATTCACTGGGCGTGCTTCGCCGCCTGCGCGGCTTGGGTGCTTCTGCCACCTGCCTGCTGGGCAACCATGACCTGCACCTGTTGGCCGTGTCGCAGGGCGTGCGCAAGCTGCACAAGGGCGACACCATCGGTCCCATTCTTGATGCGCCCGACCGTGACGCCTGGCTGGACTGGCTGCGCCAGCGGCCCCTGGCCGTGCATGCGCATGGCTGGCTGATGGTGCACGCAGGGGTCGTGCCTCAGTGGGATGCGGCACAGACCATGGCCCTGGCTGGTGAGGTGCAGACGTTGCTGCGTGGTCCGGACCTGGCCGGCTTCCTGCCGCAGATGTACGGCAATGAGCCGGCCCGCTGGAGCGATGCCCTGCAGGGTGCGGACCGCTGGCGCTGCGTGATCAACAGCCTGACGCGGCTGCGCTTCTGCGCGGCGGACGGCACGATGGAATTCGCGACCAAGGAAGGCGCGGGCGGCTCTCCGGAGGGCTACATGCCCTGGTTCGAGGTGCCGGGGCGGCGTACGGCGTCCGCGGCCGTGGCGTTCGGACATTGGTCGACGCTGGGCCTGATCAACCGTGATGATCTGCTGGCGCTGGACACGGGTTGTGTCTGGGGAGGGCATCTGACGGCGGTGCGCTTGCTCGACAATGGCGGTCGAGAGGTGATCCAGATTCCTTGTCCGCAAGCGCAGAAGCCCGGATGAGAGGCGGTGCCATCCAATCCATCCAGCAACGCCGTTTCCGCGAAAGTGCTATAAAAAATCCAGATGTTGGATACAGGCCAAGGCAGGGCCGGCCAGCTTGACGTAGCGCACATGGAGGCATATCCGATGGAAACAACCAGCCACGAGTTCTTTGAGTTGTTCGAACAGCTCGGACTCCCGTCCTCTGAACAAGAGATCCGCCAGTTCATCGACCAGCACCGTCCGCTTCCTGGCGATGTCAAGATCACTGAAGCGCCGTTCTGGAAGCCCGAGCAGGCGCAATTGCTCAGGGAACTGCTCCTTCAGGATGCGGACTGGGCCGTGGTGGTCGACAACTTGAACGTTGCGCTTCACTGAACTGGCGGCATCGACACGGCGCACGGCAACAGCCCCGTTGACGTTTATACTTCGGGCTTCCTTCAGGGAAGCGTGGCCGAGCGGTTTAAGGCACCGGTCTTGAAAACCGGCGAGGGTTTGCGCCCTCCGTGAGTTCGAATCTCACCGCTTCCGCCAGTCCTTTAGAACCACAAAACAAGCGCTTAGGCGCTTTTTTTGTGCCTGAACCACCCCAAGGGCCGTCCTGTGCGGACGTTTTCCAACCTGCGAGACTGATCATGGAACTGAATTTCACCGGCCGCGTGGCCATCATCACGGGGGCAGGCGGCGGTCTGGGCCGCGAACATGCCCTGGCCCTGGCCAAGCGCGGTGCCAAGGTGCTGGTCAACGACATGGACCGTGGCGATGGCCAGCCTTCACCGGCTCAGAAGGTGGTCGACGAGATCGTGGCCGCCGGTGGCGAAGCCATCGCGTTCTCGTGCTCCGTGACGGACATGCCGCAGGTGCAGGCCATGGTGCAGAAGGCCCAGGACACCTGGGGCCGCGTGGACGTGCTCATCAACAACGCCGGCATCCTGCGTGACAAGTCCTTCGCCAAGATGGAGCTGGACGACTTCCGCCTGGTGCTGGACGTGCACCTGATGGGCGCCGTCAACTGCACCAAGGCCGTGTGGCCGCTGATGGTGGCTCAGAAGTACGGCCGCATCGTGATGACGACCTCGTCCTCCGGCCTGTTCGGCAACTTCGGCCAGGCCAACTACGGCGCGGCCAAGATGGCCCTGGTGGGCCTGATGCAGACGCTGTCCATCGAGGGCGCCAAGAGTGACATCCGCGTGAACTGCCTGGCACCCACCGCCGCCACGCAGATGACGGAAGGCCTGCTGCCGCCGGCCATGCTCGAATTGCTCAAACCCGAGGCCGTCACGCCCGCCATGCTGGTGCTGGCGCATGAATCGGCGCCCAACCGCACCATCCTCAATGCCGGGGCCGGCACTTTTGCGGCTTCGCACGTCACCATGACCCAGGGCCTGCACCTGGGCCTGGGCGATGACGTGCCCGAGCGTCTGGCCGAGCAACTGGCGGCCATCACGGACCGCGCTGGTGACAACGTGCCTGGCAGCGGCTCGGAGCAGGGCACCAACGAGATCACCCAGGCCACGGCGGCGCTCCAGCGCTGAGCGGCACGACTGGCGGGCGCCGTCAATGCCCGCGCAGGTCAAATGAATGATCGGGCTGGCCGCGTTGCAGACGCGGCGCCACAGCCCCATCACGCCGCATAGGGGTATCGGCTTCGAGGACTGGACACGCGCCAAGAATCGCGGCCGAGGCATGCATGCGCCGCATTGCATGCCCGACACAAGCAACCCATTGTGGAGACCCCCATGCCTTCGATTCCTGTTCGCTTGACGACGTTGATGGTGCGCGGCCCGCTGCGCGCTTTAGCCCCGAGCATCCTGTTGTCATTGGGATGCCTGGCCAGCCATGCCCAGGCTCACGCGGTCGGCGCTGTGGTGCGCACCGATGCGGGCGATCTGGTGGGCACGGCAACTGCTGCCGGCACCGCCTTCCTGGGCGTGCCGTTCGCGGCCCCACCCGTGGGTGATCTGCGCTGGCGCGCGCCTCAGCCTGTGGCGCGGTGGTCCGGCGTGCGCACGGCCCAGGCGGCTGGCCCCACCTGCATGCAGGATCCGCGCATCCCGCCCGCAGGTGTTGGCAACAACAGCGAAGATTGCCTCTACCTCAATGTGCATGTGCCTGCGCAGGCCAGCACCGCTCGGCCCTTGCCGGTGATGGTGTGGATCCATGGCGGTGCCTTCATCAACGGTGCGGGCTCGCAGTACGACGGCACGGTTCTGGCGCGTGAGGCCCAGGCCGTCGTGGTGACGGTGAACTACCGTCTGGGTATCTTCGGCTCGCTGGCGCTGGACGCGCTGGCAGGCGAGGCCAAGGCCGGGAACTATGCGCTGCAGGATCAGCAGGCCGCGCTGCGCTGGGTGCAACGCAACATCGCGGCCTTCGGTGGCGATGCCGGGCGCGTGACGATCTTCGGCGAGTCGGCGGGTGGCACCAGTGTGTGCAACCAGTTGATCTCGCCGGCGGCCAAGGGCTTGTTCCAGCGGGAGATCATCCAGAGCGGCACCTGCCCGTCCGTGCAGCCCACGCGGGCGCAGGCGGTGGCGGTGGGCAACGCCTATGCCGACAAGCTTGGCTGCGCGGCAGGCGCCGGCCAATTGGCTTGCCTGCGGAGCAGATCTGCCTTGCAGGCGCTGGTGGCTTCTCCGGCGATCGATGCGGCCGATCCGGCCTCGCTGGGGCAGTTCAGCCCGCACATCGATGGTGTGGTGCTGCCGGAGGCGCCGCGCACGGCCATCCGCGCCGGGCGCTTCCACAAGGTGCCTGTGCTGCTGGGCAACAACGCCGATGAGGGCACGCTGTTCATCGCGCTGGCCTTTGAGTTGCAGCGCGGCACGCCCATGACGGAGGCCGAGTTCCAGGCCATGGTCAAGGGCAACGCGGGGGATTCGGGCATCGCAGCGCTGGCGTCGTCCATCGTGCTCGATGCCTACCGCCCCGGCCGCTACGGCTCGCCCAACCTGTCGGCCGCGGCCTTGCTGGGCGACAGCCTGTTTGCCTGCCCGACACAGTTCCTGGCGCGTGCCCTCTCCGACCATGTGCCGACCTACGTCTACGAGTTTCAGGAGAAGAACGCGCCGGCCTTCGTCAACGATCCCTTCATGCCCTGGGGCGCCTTCCATGCCGCGGAGTTGCCTTTCGTGTTCGGCACCCGCATCGTGACCACGCCGCCCAGCCCTGATCCGGCCGAGGTGGCCACGCCCGCGCAGTGGGCCTTGTCCAAGACGATGATGGGCTACTGGGGGCGGTTTGCCGCGACCGGCCAGCCCAATGCGGCGGGGCAGAAAGCCTGGCCGCGTTTCAACCGCCTGCTGCAGGCCACGCAGACCTTCAAGTCGCAGGGTATCGGCACGGAACTGCTGGGCGCGCCCTATGTGCGGCACCAATGTCTGCTGTGGGATGCCACGACGCTGCTGGGCACCTTGCAGTGAAAGGCTTTGCCCTTGGGCGATGATCGGGTCAGGCGATTGACCTGATCACTGCCTTGTTGTGGGTTCAGGCCGCCGAGGCGCGCTGCTCCCGGCTCCACAGACCGCGCAGCGCGGCCTTGCGCCAAGCCACCAGGTTCACGGGGCCCTGCATGCTCGCCCCCAGGTTGCGCAGCACGCCATCGTGCAGGCCGTAGATCAGCCCGTGAACCGACACGGGCTGGCCACGCTGCCAGGCGGCGCGCACCACCTCCAGCCGGCTGACATTGCAGACCTGCTCGATCACATTGATCTCGCACAGGCGATTGACCTGGTCGGCCTCGACCGCCTCCAGCGCCAGGCGTCGCCCATGGATATGGCGCAGGTCCTCCAGGTGGCGCAACCAGTAGTCGGCCAGGCCTACGCGCTGCCCCCGCAGTGCGGCCTGCACGCCGCCGCAGCCGTAGTGGCCCACCACCATCACATGGCGAACCTTGAGCACATCCACCGCGTACTGGATCACAGACAGGCAGTTCAGATCGGTGTGCACGATGAGATTGGCGATGTTGCGGTGCACGAAGACCTCGCCGGGCAGCAGCCCGACGATCTCGTTGGCGGGCACGCGGCTGTCCGAGCAGCCGATCCACAGGTAGCGGGGGCTTTGCTGGCCGGCCAGACGGCTGAAGAAGGCCGGATCGCGTTGCTGCATGGCCTGGGACCAGTGCTTGTTGTTGTCCAGCAGGAGGTCGATGTCGTCCATGGGCGGGTGTGTCCTTTTCATCGTGTGCATGCGGCGCGCTCTGCGCACAGGCGCGCGCACGCATCCTGGCACCGCCTTGACATTTCTGTCTTGGAACAACTGGTCGTCGTTATGATCTGCTGACAGTGCACAGGAGACAGGCATGGGCACCGGAGCCAACCGGTTGATCTTCGACAGCGACATGGTGTTCTACGCGGGCCTGCTGGGCCGGCCGCGCACCCGGGTGCTGGGCGCCTGGACGCTGTACGCACCCGCCTCAGGCGCCATGCGGATCACCGTGGGCGACGAGGCGCCGATGGACGTGCCTGCCTGGGTGGTGCCCCCCTACGTGCCGCACAGCCTGCGCACGGCTGATCAGCGCATCCAGTGCGTGCTGGTCGAACCGGACTTCATCGACGTGGCGCGCCTGCCGCAGGTGCTGTCGCCGGATGAGCCGGCCTCTTGCTGGGGCGAGCGGCTGGCCTTGTTCGCCGAGCGCCTCACGGCGCAGGGCAGGGTGGATGACGCGCCCAGCCTGGAAACCGCCTTGCTGGGCAAGGCCTTGCCCCGCCGCCGTATCGACCCACGCATCTTCAGCGTGATCGAGCGCATCCGGCAGGATCCCGCCAGCCTGGTCACCGCCGATGAGTGCGCGACGGACTGCGGCCTGTCCGCATCACGCTTCATTCACCTGTTCACGAGCGAGTGCGGCATGCCGTTTCGCAGCTTCCGCACCTGGAAGCGGGCGCGCAGCCTGCTCAATGCCGTGGACAGCGGGGCCACGCTCACCCAGATCGCCCTGGACCTGGGCTACAGCGATTCGGCCTACTTCAGCAACTCGATCCGCTATTTCACGGGCTTGCGCCCCCGGGACATCCTGGCCGGTTCTCGCACACTGGTGGTCGACAGGCGCTAGCCAAGGGGGCTTCCCGGGGCTTTCACCCGGTTTGGCCGGTTTAGCCGGTTTGCACAAGCAGGGCCGGCATGTCGCCGCTATCGTGGCGCCAGCAACCCCACGGCTTGAAAGGCCTGCATGACCTCCCTGAAAGACAAGACGCTGTTCATCACCGGTGCCAGCCGCGGCATCGGCAAGGAAATCGCCCTGCGCGCGGCGCGCGATGGCGCCAACATCGTTGTCGCCGCCAAGACGGCCGAGCCCGATCCCCGCCTGCCCGGCACCATCTTCACCGCGGCCGAGGAGATCGACGTCGCGGGCGGCCGTGCCTTGCCCCTGCAGGTCGACATCCGTGACGCGGATGCCGTGGCCGCGGCCGTCAATCAGGCCGCCGAGCATTTCGGCGGCATCGACATCCTGGTCAACAACGCCAGCGCCATCAGCATCACCCGCACGGTGGACACGCCGGCCAAGCGCTATGACCTGATGATGGACATCAACATGCGCGGCACTTTCGTGTGTTCGCAGGCCTGCATCCCGCTCCTCAAGCGCGCGTCCAACCCGCATATCCTGGTGCTGTCGCCGCCCATCAACCTCAACCCCAAGTGGCTGGGCGCGCATCCGGCCTACACCGCTTCGAAGTACGGCATGAGCCTGCTGGCGCTGGGCATGGCCGAGGAACTCAAGGGCGATGGCATCGCCGTGAACTGCCTGTGGCCCAAGACCATCATCGCGACTTCGGCGCTGAAGGTGGCGCAGGCCGGGCTGGGCGAGATGGGGCGCCTGCCCCAGATCATGGCCGATGCGGCCTACGACATCCTCACATCGGATGCACGTGCCCGCAGCGGCAATGCGTTTGTCGATGAGGACGTGCTCCGCGCACGCGGCGTGACGGATTTCAGTGGCTACCTGGTGACGCCAAGCGTGACGCCCATCATCGACCTTTTCCTGGACGTCGCGTAAGGCCTGGCAGGCCCGCGTGGTTCAGGGGCCTGATAAGGCGCCGGTATCGGTGAGCATGCTTGCGCGCGACGCGTTCGCTGAAGTAGCGCACCGTGGGTACGTGCATCCCCGCGCCAAGTTCGATGATCACGGCGCCATGAGCCAGGTCCTTACTGGGCCTGAACGGCGAAGCTCTCCAGCGTGGCGCCGGAGGCCAGGGCGTTGCGCAGCCAGCCGGGACGGGGGCCACGGCCGGACCAGCTGTTGCCAGCTGCATCACGGAACTTGGGCGCGGCGGCGGCCTTGGGCTTGCGGGTGCCGCGCTTGCCCGCCTTGGTCTTGCGTGTGGCGGTGCGCTTGCCGGACGCAGCACGGCCGGACTTGTCCAGGCCCAGGTCCTTGGCTGTCAGGCCATAGACCTCGATGGCCTTCTTGATGCGTGCGACGACGTCGGATTTCTCACGGTCTTTGAGCTTGGCTGCCTGGGTTTGCAGTCGTTCAATCTCAGCCATGAGTTCGATGTAGGTCTGGGCCATGTCGGTAAGGGTCGTTTGTCGATGGGTGAAAGAGCTTTCGCTCACGACCTCCGCTGCGAACTTCTTATTGTTCTTTTCGCGGACTATACCTCTGATAGCGTCAGGGCTCTTGTCGATCACCTGCGCACCCCGTCCTCCAAGGTGGGTGGGCCACCCGTTCGGGGCAACCGGCGCACGGATCGTGAGCCAGGCGGTCAAGGCGCTGTCGCAGCGACCGGCCGGGCAGAGAGCCATCGTCAGCATCTGCGCCGATGGCGGGCAGGGCAGCGTGGTGCTGCTCAAGTCTGGACGCTGAAGCATGTGAAAGAAAACAGCCCGTCGGCCTAGGACTGACGGGCTGTGGCTCGGACGCGCTCACCGCGCGCCCTGGACTGGCGAGATGGCTGCCAGCCCTGACTCTCCTGAGGAGAGCACCGCCTCACCGGCGGCCAGGCCTGCTTGGCAGGTCCATCCTGCCAGTTCAGCCGGGAGAAGCCGAACGCTGCCTGTGATGACCACCGAGATCCGGTGTGTCCTGTGGATTGGCGAGTACCTCGTCAAACATCCACGGACTCAGTGTGGCTCATTTCGTGAGGCCATGGGGCCTTCGTGGCATGCTGTCAGACACTGTGGCGTGATGCATGCACGCCAAAGGCGTTTGAAACGCGTGTGCGCATGGCGAAGGGGCACAGAGGCTGATGAACGAGTTGCTGACATGTGAGCAGATGGCGCAGGCCGATGCATGGGCCATGGCCCATGGCGTGGCAGGCCCGACCCTGATGGCGCATGCGGGGCAGGCCGTGGTCGATGCCATCCGGGCCCGCTGGAGCCCCCGGCCCGTGGTAGTCCTGTGTGGGCCGGGCAACAACGGCGGCGATGGCTACGTGGTGGCGCGGGGCCTGAGCGAGGTCGGCTGGCCGGTGCGTGTCTCGTCGATGACGCCCATTTCCGAATTGCACGGGGATGCGGCCCACCATGCGGCGCTATGGCGCGCGAGCGCTGCCGGACACGAGCCTGAGACGCCGCAGCCCAGTCTGCTCGACGGCACGGCCTTGGTCGTGGATGCCTTGTTGGGGGCTGGATTGAGCAGGCCTTTGGATGCGGGGCTGTCCGAGCTGATGGCCGAAGTGGCTGCCCGCGGCATCCCGGTGGTGGCGGTGGACGTGCCTTCTGGCGTCTGTGGGGATACGGGTGAATCCTGGGGGGCGTCCCAGGCGCAACTCACGGTCACGTTCTTCCGCAAGAAGCCGGCGCACCTGCTGATGCCGGGCCGTGCCTTGTGTGGCGAGGTGGTGGTGGCCGACATCGGTATCGCGCCGCAAGCCTTGTCTGCCGTTCAGGCCCAGGCCTGGGAAAACGTACCGGCCCTGTGGTTGGCCCTGTGGGCTCCCCCGGTCGGGACAACGCACAAATACCGTCGCGGCCATGTCGTGGTGCTGGGCGGTGCGCGCATGGTGGGGGCGGCCCGGTTGGCGGCCCGCGCCGCGGGGCGCATCGGGGCAGGCATGACGACGCTGGCCGTGCCGGCATCGGCCTGGCCGGTGTATGCCGGCGGCGTGATGTCGACAATGGTTCACCCCATGCCCGATCACGCCGTGGCGCACTTCCTGGAGGATTGGACCTCGCTGCTCGCCTCACCCAAGTGGGCGGCGGCTGTGCTGGGCCCGGGGGCTCTGGCGGGCCTGCCCGAGCCGGCTGGCGCCACTTTGCGCTCGCTGGTGCTGACGGCCTTGCAGGCGCCTGGCGAGCGGCCGCTGGTGCTCGACGCCGATGCGCTCACGGCATTCGAGGCATCGCCCCAGGTGCTGTTCGATGCCATCGCGCAGTCTGCTAACCCGGTGGTGCTCACACCGCATGAGGGCGAGTTCCAGCGGCTGTTCGGGGTGGTCAAGGCGGGCAAGCTCGTCAGCACGCGCGAGGCAGCCCGCCGAAGCGGGGCAGTGGTCCTGCACAAGGGGGCCGACACGGTGATCGCCGCACCGGATGGCCGTGCCGCCATCAACGCCGGTGCGCCGGCCTGGCTGGCCACGGCCGGCGCGGGCGATGTGCTGGCGGGCATGATCGGCGGCTTGCTGGCCCAGGGCGTGCCGCCCTGGGAGGCCGCGTGTGCCTCGGCCTGGGTGCATGGGGCCTGCGCGCAGGCCTTCGGGCCGGGCCTGCTGGCCGACGATCTGCCCGAGCAGGTGCCCGGCGTCCTGCAGTCGCTGTGGGCTCCCCGCTAAACGGTGCAGGCTGTCTCAACCGATGCAGGTGCGGTTCTTGCCGGTGCGCTTGGCTTCGTAGAGCGCCACGTCGGCGCGGTCCAGGGCCTGCTCGATGGGTTCATCGCCACGGTACTGCGTGACACCGGCCGAGAAGGTGATGAACACCTTGTGCGTGTCCTGCGTGAAGAACTCGGCGCTGAGCTGGCGCTGCAGGCGGGTCAGCACCTGCTGGCCTTCCTCCACCTCGGTGTTGGGCATCAGCACCACGAACTCCTCACCGCCGTAGCGCGCCAGCGCATCGCTGGGCCGCAGGGATTCGCTTACCCGGCGCGAGAGGAACTTCAGAGCTTCGTCGCCCGTGTGGTGGCCCAGGGTGTCGTTGAGCTTCTTGAAGTTGTCCACGTCCAGCAGGCCGATGGCCAGCTGTTGCCCCTGGCGGTCAACGCGCGAACGTTCGCTGTCGAACAGGCGCATCAGGCCTCGGCGGTTGGCCACCTGCGTGAGCGGGTCGGTCGAGACCTCGTCGGAGAGCTTGCGGATCTCGTCTTCCAGATCCCTGACGCGTTGCGTGAGTTCGGTGGCGCGGGTGTGCTCGTTGTGCAGACGCTCCTGGGCCTGCGAGATCACGCCGTGCACGGCCAGGCTTTCGGTGACCATCTCGCGCACGACGCCGGTCAGGCTCTCCAGCGTGTCGGCCTGGCCGATGGTGTCGGCGTAGCGGCTGAGGTTGTCCTGGAAGCGGCCTGTGGTGTGGCCCAGCTCGCCAATCTCGCTGAGCATCTGGTGGATCAGTTCCTTGAGGGCCTGGCGCGCGGCATCGCGCTCGCCCTTGAGCGCCTGCTGGCGTTGGCGGGTGTCCTCCAGCAGTTGCTGGATGCGCCTGGCACCCCGGCTGGTCAGGCCTTCGGAGAGTTCGGCACGCATGGCCTCGCTCTGGCCCTGCGCCCAGCTGTCGTCTTCGGCCAGGTCGACCAGGCTGTCCGTCAGTGAGCGGCACAGTTCCAGCAGTTGGTCCATCACGTGATGGCGGTGCTCGATCACTCGGCGTGCCTGCGCGCAGGCGTCTTGCAATTCACCTTGCAGCGCGTCCTGGGGGGCCTGTCCCTGCAGGGCCCGGTCCACCGCGGTCTGCAGCGCGGCCTGTGCGTCGGCGGCCTGGGTGTCTGAGGCGGGCAGGGCGGTGCCGATGGTGTCGACCAGCGGGGTGCTGAGCCAGCGTGCATCGTGCTGCGGCGACGCATCATGAGAGGCCGCCGCGCCTTGGTCCGGGGCCGTGCCCGGGACGGGGTCCTCACCGGCGGGGCTGACGTGGAGGGCGGAAGTTACCGCGTCTTCAGCGGGCAATCCAGGCGTGGCCGTGTCCAAGGCCTGCGCTGCGGCCTGCTCATCCTCGGGGCGGTCGCTGTCCCAGGCCTGTACCAGGGGCTGGAGGCGTTGCAGCAGCCTGCTCGAGGATTGCTTGCTGCCTGCCAGCACGCGCTGCAGGCTGTCCTTGCGGCGCGCGGCGGTCCATTGCTTGTTGCTGCGCTCCAGGCCACGGGCGATGCGGCCGATCAGCTCGGCCCAGGCGGGCCCGTCTTCGTTGTCCAGGGGGGGCGGTGGCGTGGGTGAAGCGGGCGCCGATATCGGCGGTGTTGCATCCACCATCGGCCAGCCCAGTGCCGCCGATTCGGCCGCATAGGCGGTGCGGAAGTTATCGGGCGTGGGCTCCTGGCGCTCTGTCGCCAGGCGTTTGAACGCCGCCTTGGCCAGCAGGGCCGGGGCGGGAGGCGTGGCAGAGTCAGGTGGCGTGGTGCTCATGGGTGAATCGGAGCCGAGCGCGTCGCTGAGCGCACCGTCGAGTCCGCGGGGGCTGCGCTCGGTTCGCCACCCGGTCAGCTGGGGTCAACTGGGTTTGCCACCCACCACCGAACCCAGCCCGCCGAAATCCGTCTCGATGCGTGGCAGCGGGCGCTTGTGCAGATCCTGCAGCCATTCGT
The DNA here is from genome assembly GCA_002339015.1 of Burkholderiales bacterium UBA1834. Taxonomy (GTDB): domain Bacteria; phylum Pseudomonadota; class Gammaproteobacteria; order Burkholderiales; family Burkholderiaceae_C; genus Aquabacterium. The sequence continues at coordinate 37,964 of DDJC01000043.1, read as the reverse complement.
CGATGTCCTTCGGAGGCATGGGGCGGGCGAACAGGAAGCCCTGGCAGATCTGGCAGCCCAGGTTGTAGAGCACTTCCATCTGCGAGACCTGTTCGACCCCTTCGGCGATGACGCGCAACCCCAGGGCGCGCGCCAGCGCGATGATGGCAGAAACCACCGCCGAGCTCTGTGGCGTAGTACCGAGATCGCGCACGAAGGAGCGGTCGATCTTGAGTTCGCTGATGGGCAGCGAGGTCAGGTAGGCCAGCGAGGAATAACCGGTGCCGAAGTCGTCGATGGAGATCTCGATGCCCAGCTGGTTGAGCTTGTGCAGCGAGGGCACGACGCCCTGCAGATCCTTCATCAGGCCGGTTTCGGTGATCTCCAGCTCGATGGCGCGGGGGGCCACACCTTCGGCCTTGAGGATCTGCTCGATGGTGTCGACCAGATCCGGACGTTCGAACAGGCGGCTGGGCAGGTTCACGGCGATCGACGAGTCGAAGCCGAACTTGTCCTGCCAGACCCGGGCCTGCCTGGCCGCCTCGGTGATGGCCCACAGGCTCATCTCGTTGATCAGGCCCGTGGCTTCGGCCAGCGGGATGAAGTCGCCTGGCGGGATCAGCTTGCCGTCGCGCATCCAGCGCATCAGGGCCTCGGCCCCCACCATCTGGCTGGTGCGCACGTCGATCTTGGGCTGGTAGTACAGCACCAGTTCTTTGCGCTCCAGGGCCTTGTGCAGCGCCGTGTCCAGGTCCAGGCGCACGCGGCCCTTGCTGGCCACCTGCGGGTCGTAGAGCATGGACGAATTGCGTCCCTGGCTCTTGGCCAGGTCCATGGCCACATCGGCGTGGCGCAGGAGGTCGGCCACCGTCAGGCCATGGCCAGGGAAACAGGAGACGCCCACGCTGGCGGTGATGAAGCATTCCTGGCCGCCGGCCATCATGGGCTCGCGCAGGCTGTCGAGGATCTTGTGGGCGGTGTGCATGGCCTCGCCCTCGTCGCCCACCTCGGGCAGCAGCACGACGAATTCATCTGCGCCCAGTCGGCCCACGGCCTCCAGGGTGCGGTGGCTGCGGTGGCCGTGCAGGTCCAGGCCGCCTTCCATCACCTGTTCAGAGTGGCGCACGCAGTTGCGCAGGCGGCGAGAGACCTCGATCAGCAGTTCGTCACCCGCATGGTGGCCCAGGTTCTCGTTGATCACCTTGAAGCGGTCCAGCCCGATTTGCAGCAGGGCCACGCGGTGGTTGTTGCGCTTGGCATGCTCTATGGCACGCTCGCTGCGCCAGAAGATCTGGCGGCGGTTGGGCAGGCCGGTGAGCGTGTCGAAGTTGGCCAGGTGCTTGATCTTGTCCTCGGCCATGCGCCGGTCGGTCACGTCCTGCACGATGCCGGTGTAGCCGATCAGGTTGGCCAGCTCGTTGAATTCGGGCTCGGCTTCGACGTGCAGCACGCGCAGTCGTCCATCCTGGAGGGTGACCTGAATGTCGTTGCACAGCACGGTGCCGTGGTCCAGCACGTCGCGCAGGATGCGGCGGAAGGCCGCCTGGTCTTCGTGCGGCATCATGCGGATGATCTCGCGCAGGCCAGGATGATCCTGCGGGCCCATGCCGAACACGCGCAGGCCTTCGAGGGAAAAGGCCAGGCCGCCGCCCTCCTTGCGCCAGTCGAAGCTGCCCATGCGGGCCAGATCCTGCGCGCGGGCCAGCTTGGCCTTGCTGCGCTCCAGCTCGTGCCGCGTGCGCGAGGCACGCAGCAGGTAGCGCAGCCGGCCGGCCAGCAGGCTCCACTGGTTGCACTTGACGAAGAAGTCGGTGGCGCCCACCTCGTAGGCGCGGGTGATGGAGGCATCGTCGTCCAGGCCCGTGAGCATCAGCACCGGGATGGATTCGTAGCCCGGCATGCTGCGCAACTCTGCACAGGTCTGAAAACCATCCAGGCCGGGCATGACGGCGTCGAGCACGACCACGTCGGGCAGCCAGTCGGAGATGCGCTGAAGCGCGTCTTCTCCTGAGGGGGCTTCCACGATCGAGAACCCCCGCTCGCGCAACGCGATGGAGGTCAGCAGCAGGTTCACCTCGTCGTCGTCCACCAGCAACACGCGCGGCTGTTCAACCGGCGTGTCGTCGTCGAATGGTGCGTACAGGCTCATGGCGCAGCCTCCCTCAGCAGGGGAAGGGCGGCAATGACGCGCTTGGCCTCGTCCTGGAGGGCGATGATGAGCGGCCCCAAATCGTCTCCCGTTTGTTCACGAATCACGGTTTCGATTTCGACACAACTGTGTGACAACTTGAGTGCCCCGAGGTTGGCCGACGAAGACTTCATGGTGTGCGCGACATCCCTGACTGTCTTGAGATCGCCCGCATGCCACGCATCCTCCAGTTGACCAATGTACTTGTCAACCGAATTGGCGAACATGCGGGTGACCCTGTCGAGCAGGTTGTTGCGGCCATCGGGATCGAGTTCGATCAGGCGTTGCACGGCCACTTCTTCGAAGACGTCACGCCAGGAGGGCTGGGGCGATGCTGCAGGCTCTGCTGGAGGGGGGGGCGTGGTTGAGGGGGGCGCAGGCGCCGGAGCGTGGCGGGTGACCGTGTTCTGCAGCACGCGCACCAGCTGCTGCATGCGGAAGGGCTTGGACAGGTAGGCATCGAAGCCCAGGCCCAGGAAGCGCTGCTCGTCGCCTTCCAGTGCGTTGGCCGTCACGGCGATCACGGGGGTGGCGGCGGGGGGTGTCGCGAAATTGAAACGACCCTGCCTCGGATTGCGAAACAGTTGCAGTGCCTCGACGCCGTCCATGCCTGGCATCTGGATGTCCATGAGCACGACATCGTACACATCCTCGGACAGGCGACGCAGGCCTTCCATGGCCGAATTGGCCAAGTGGACCGTGCATCCTGCGCGCGAGAGCATGTGGCTGCAGACCTCCTGGTTGACCAGGTTGTCTTCAATCACCAGCACGTTCAGGCGCAGTTGCACCATGTCGGCCGACGGTGGCATCAGATCCGCCGACAGGCCCAGGATGGCCTGACGCAGTTCGGTTTTGCGCAGGGGCTTGGGCACGAAGCGGTCGTAGCCGGAATCCTGCGAGCGGCGCACGTCGTCGACGGTCGACATGGACGACAGCAGCACGAGCTTGAGCTGGGGGTAGCGTCCGGATTTGCGCAGTTGCTCGGCAAACCCCAGGCCGTCCAGGCGCGGCATGTTCATGTCCACCAGGGCCATGTCCACATCCAGGTCGGTGGGCGATGCCAGCAGGATGTCCAGGGCTTCCTGGCCGTCGCGGGCACAGGTCACGCGCATGCCCCAGGCCGACAGGATGTTCTCCACCACGGTCAGGTTGGTGGCGTTGTCGTCCACCACCAGCATGTGCAGGGCCGGCATGTCGATTTCTTCGAGCATGGCGAAATCGGAGTTCATGTTGGCCACGACCACAGGGATGCGGAAGATGAACTCGGAGCCCACACCCGGGGCGCTCTGCACTTCGATCTGGCCGTGCATCAGCTCGACCAGTTGCTTGGTGATGGCCAGACCCAGGCCGGTGCCGCCATAACGGCGTGCCAGGCCGGCATTGGCCTGCGTGAACGCGCTGAACAGCTTGGGCGTGTCTTCCGCAGCGATGCCGATGCCGGTGTCACGCACGCTGAACTCCAGCTCGATGGTCTGGCCGACCAGGTCGGTGGCGGTGCGGCTGAGGTCCGCGTCGACGCGGCGCACGTTGACGACCACCTCACCCCGTTCGGTGAACTTGACGGCGTTGGCCACCAGGTTGGTGATGATCTGCTGCAGGCGCAGTGAATCGGCATGGATGACGGGCGGCAGGCCGGGCTGGAAGTGCGAGGCGATCTCCAGGCCCTTCTCATGGGCACGCGGAGCCATCAGCTCCAGCGTGTCGTCGAGCATGGTCTGCAGCGAGAAATCGGTGGGTGCCAGCTCCAGGCGGCCGGCCTCGATCTTGGAGAAATCAAGGATGTCGTTGATGATCTCCAGCAGCGATTCGCCCGAGCGGAACACGGATTGGGCATAGCGGCGCTGCTTGTCGCTGAGGTTGGTGCCCATCAGCAGTTCCGTCATGCCCAGAATGGCGTTCATGGGCGTGCGGATCTCATGGCTCATGCTGGCCATGAACTGGCTCTTGGCCTGGCTGGCGCTTTCGGCGGCATCGCGGGCGCGCTGCAGTTCCAGGGCCTGCTGGTGCTCATCGGTCACGTCCGAGACCAGACCGTAGACGCGCCACTCGTCACTGTCCAGTCGGCGGGCGTGGCTGCGGCGGCGCAACCAGCGCAGGCCGCGCGCGGGGTGCTGGATGCGCAGCACCTGGTCGGTGGGCTGGGGTTCGTCGTGAGGCGAGTCAGTGTCCGGCAGTGGGGTGCCAGTGACGAGCAGGTGGCGGTCTTCAGGGATGACGAGGCTGTCGAAGAGGCTGGCGTCGCGCTGCAGGGCGTCGGCGGAGATGCCCATCACGGCCTGCGTGCGGGGGCTCAGGTAAACAAAATGCCGGTGATGCTGGGTGGCTACGTACACGCAGTCGTCCATCGATTCGACCAGCTCTCTGAAGCGGCGCTCAGACTCTTCCAGGTCGATCCGCGCCTGACGCTGGGCGGTGATGTCCCGGGCAAGGGTGATGAGCAGTCGGGGCTGGCCATTGACATGCCGCAATGCGAAATGGCGTGCATTGACCACGAAGCGGCGCTGTGAATTTTGCCATACGAAATCATGGTCGACGGTTTCCCCTGAACGGATGGCCTTGCGCATCTGCGGCTCGACCAGGGACAGCACTTCCGGGCCCAGCACCTCGGCCAGCGGGCGCTTGACCACCTGGTCGTGGCTGAGGTCGAGTTCGTACTCGGCGAAGCGGTTGATGGCCGCCACGGTGAGGTCCTCAGGGTCCATCACCATCAGGCTGATGGGCAGGTTGCCCAGCAAAGCCTCCAGGAATTCCTTTTCCTGGGCCTGCTGGAACTCCAGCTGCTTGCGCTTGGTGATGTCGTTGAGCAGGCAGACATACTGGTGGCGGCTGCCGCTCTCGTCGAGCATGAGGATGGCGTCGATCTCACCCCAGTACCGGGTGATGGCGCCATGGCTGCTGCGGCTGCCTTCGAAGGCAATGCGGAAGGGCGCGGCATTGCTCATCAGCCCGCGCACCTGATCGGCCAGGGACGTGTCGGTCACCTTGTCGGCCAGCAGTTCCGGCAGGGCACGGCCGAGCACGTCCTCGTCCGGCCAGCCTGTGAGCGCCGCGAACATGGGGTTGATCCATTCGATCAGCCCGTCCCGGTCGAGCAGGGCCACGCCGCTGGTGATGCGTGAGGCCACCAGGCTCAAACGCCCCAGGTTCTGGGCATCGTGGGCGATGCGGTGGCGGGTGGTGTCGCGCTGGGCCACGAAGCCCAGTTGCATGGTGGCCACCTGAAGCACCACATGCTGGTCGGTGGACAGGGGCAGCGGATCGCAGTATTCCAGCAAGGCCACGGGCCAGTTGTCGACGATCACGGGCACGGCCAGCACGCGACGTGCGGTGCCCTGGCGCCAGGGCGTGGGGGTGTGCTGAGCGGGCACGCTGTCCAGATCGACCACGTAGGGCTGGCGCAGGATCAGGGCCTGGCCCAGAGGCAGATCGTCACGGCGCACTGTGGACATCGCCGCCGGGTCGATGTGGTCGTCATGGTCGCTGCCGGAATCCATCCAGGGGCGCAGCAGGGCGGAGTCGCCGTTCCAGCCTTCCACGTGCAGGCACACCCAGGCGCGGGAGCCCAGATGATCATGCAGGAGTTGTCCGACGGCGTTGAGCGCCTGGGGCAGGGAGGTGGCCTGCTGGGCCGCCTGGGCGATGTCGCGGGTCAGGTGCAGCCAGCGCTGCGAGGCCGGGCGGATGTCGGGCAAGGTCTGTGGTTGTTCTGCAAACGGGGAGTCCGCCGGAGAGGTCGTGGGCGCCCCGGGAAGGGTGCTTCCCTCAAGCAGGGATCGGGCCTGCATGCTGTGACGCACCATGTAGCCCATGCCAGCGGCCGACCAGGCCGCCAGGGCCAGGCCGAAGCCGCTCCAGCCCCAGGGCAGGGCCGCCAGCATGCTGGCGATCAGTCCCGCGAGGGCGAGCAAGGGCAGCCATGGTTTTCGCGTCGAATCCTTGACCTGCGACATCGTGTGAATCCACGGATGGGGATTTACCCCTTTACCTCCGATGAACACCGGGCATACTAGACAACTGGTATGCGGGAGCCTTGCACTGTACAGGGTTCCAAATGAATGGAACCAGCCGAAGAAACCCCTTCCTGCCCTTCATACAATCAAATTGATGCAGGAATTTCAAACACGACATATGCAAGCCCGCGGCATGCTTGACCACCATCTGGCAGCTCACTGGCTGGCCTTGGTTGGCGGGCTGGTGGCTGCCATGGTCGTGGTGCTCACGGACGCGCCGGGCTGGATGGCTGTGGTATTTCTGCTGCTCGGTGCAGCACCATTGCTGCTTTACCGCCCGATAAACCGCACGGCAACGACGCCGACATATTCCCCATCCAACGTGGCGGGATATTGGCAGGATTGGGTGGCCGGCTGGTATTGGCAAACCGATGCGGATCACCGTTTGGTGCTGCTCAAACCCGATGGCGATGACCGCGAATCCTGGTTGACGGCGCAGCGCCTGACGGCCTCTGCGTGCCCGCTGTGGTCGTGTGACGGCGTGGCACGCAGCGAGCTTGACGAAGACGCACTCGTGGCCCTGGCTATGCTGGAGACGCGTCTGCGCTCGAAGCTGCCGGTGGATGTGGAGAACCTGCCCTGGCCATTTTCCAAAGACGGCATGCTCGCCGGGTCTCGGGTGCTGGGCGTGCCGCGTCTGGATGCCCAGGGAAGCTTTGTCGGTTACCACGGTGTCTGGCGGCCACCCCCGTTGCTGGTTCCGTCGGCCAGCAGTCAGGCGTCAGCCGACCAGGCCGGTGTCGTGGATCTGAGCGGCTCGTTCACGCCGATGGGCGAGGCCGAGCAGGAGGTGCTGCGCTACGCGCTGTCGCATGACTTGCGCGCGCCCTTGCGTGTGGTCGATGGGTTCGCCCGCATCGTGCAGGAAGACTACGGCCGCCTGCTGGACCGCATCGGCAACGACCACCTGGAGCGCATCCTGACGGCCACGGGCCGCATGAACAGCATGATCGACGCCATCCTGGAGCAGGCCCAGTTGTCCCAGGCGCCTGTAGACCGTTGCCCGGTTGACCTGAGTGCACTGGCACGCGAAGTGGCGGATGAACAACGCGGCGCACAACGCTCCGGCCTGGCGACGCCCGCCGAGACACCTGTTGCGCCTGTGCAGATCCTGATCGAGCCCGGCATGCACGCCGAGGCTGATCCGCTGCTGGTGCGGCGCGTACTGGACAACCTGATCGGCAATGCCGTGAAGTACAGCGGCAAGGTGGAGCGGCCCCGCGTTGAGGTGGGCATGGTGGCTGCCACCGATCCGTGCGTGTTCTACGTGCGCGACAACGGTGCCGGGTTCGACATGCAGCACGCCGACAAATTATTCGGCCTGTTCCAGCGGCTGCACAGCACCAAGGAGTTCCCTGGGACCGGTGTGGGCCTGGCGGGGGTGCAGAACATCGTGCGCCGTCATGGCGGTCGCGTGTGGGCTGAGGCCGAGCCAGGGCAGGGTGCCTGCTTCTACTTCACGCTCATGGCCTCGGCCTCGTCGTCGTCCCTGAGGCCGGGGGCTGCGGCGCCGCAGGCCGCGGGCAAGGCCATGCCACTGACCGACTTGGCCGGCACGCCCCTGCACCCCGCCTCGGATCTGGGGCAGGGGCGGGGCAGTGTGTCAGTGCAGCGGTCCTAGGCCAGACAGCACTTCCTGGGCTTCGAGCAGGCGCAGGCTCAGGGCTTCGAGCGAGCGGCCTTCCTGGCGGGCCTGGGCCTTGAGCCTGTCCAGCGCGGCCAGGCGGCCCAGCGAGTGGCGGTGCATCACGATGCCCACCGCCAGCGCCACGGTGTGTTCCAGTGGGTTCAAGGCCTCGGAGGGCTGGGCCCCCAGCGCGGCGGACACGCCCTGCGCATCGAGCGGGTCGTCCGCCGCCGGACGCTTGGCGAAAGCGGCCTCCACGGCCGGCACGATCTGCTGAATGTCCAGGGGCTTGACCAGATAGGTCACGGCGCCCAGCGCCTTGACCTGCTTGATCGTGGCCTCGTCCGAGAAGGCGGACAGGAACATGAAGGGGATCTGACAGTACTCGCGCAGGTAGGCCGCCACGTCGAACCCGGTCTTGCCTTCCATGCGGATGTCGAGCAGGGCCAGATCGGGCTTGTGCTGGCGCGCCAGCAGGATGGCGTCGTCGCCGTTGTCGGCGTCGATGACTTCATAGCCGGCCTGCGACAAGCCGTGCGTCACGGTGGCGAGCACCAGACGGTCATCGTCAACCACCAGAACCTTGCCCTTGACGGGCGCGCCATCAGGCGCAGTCGTCGTCGCATTCATGATGTCGGGTCGCTGCCCGGGAACTGGTGGTGCCGCAACTCAGCAGTCGGACGACCGCTGTTCTTCCATGCCAACCGCCATCCGGATTTTTATGAATTTATGGTGAATGGTTCGTGCCCGATTCAGGCACGCAAGTTCCCTATTGTGGCCAAAGAGCGAACTGTTGACCAGCGGGTTCACCTAAGTTCGGGGGATAGGGCGACAGGCTGATGCCCGGCGGCGTCAGTTGCAGACGGGTCAACACCTGGGCGCCATCCTGCTGGATCTGGATGCTGGAGCTGCGCCGCGGCAGCAGCGCGCGCACCAGGCCCAGGCCCGACACGCCGCCACGGATGCGGTCCATCGTGAAGCCTTCCGGCACATGGCCGCGGTTGCGGATGCAGATCGTCACGCCCTGTTCGTCGCTGCTCATGCCGCAGGCGATGGGGCTGCCCTTGTCGCTGTGCTTGTGGGCATTCGTCAACAACTCGTTCAGGCTCAGGGCGATCGGGATGGACTCGGCCTCGGGCAGCTGCCAGTCGTTGACCTGGGGGCCTTCCAGCGTGAGCGCGATCGGGTGACCGAAGGTTTTCTGCACGGACGAGGCAATGGCCTCGACCACGCTGTGCAGGCGCAAGGGGCCGCCGGCACCCACCTGCAGGCCGTAGACCTGGGCGATGGCCTGCACCTGGCCGACCACTTCGGAGATGGCCGGGGCCACCTCCGGCTTGCGCTGGGCGATCTGCTGCAGCAGCCCGGCCACGCCCTGCAGGTTGTTCTTGATGCGGTGGTGCACCTCGCGCACCAGCATCTCGCGCTGGGCGATGGCGGCGTCCAGGCGGGCCTTTTCCGCAGCGCGCTGCTCGGTGATGTCCGAGGCGACCACCAGCAGCTGGTCGGCGGCCTGGTCCTCGCTGCCCAGGGGCAGGTAGTTCACATCCCAGATCTGGAAGGGCCCCTTGCCATGGCCACTGCCCACCTTGTGCTCGCGATGCACCGGGGCGTTGGCATCCAGGGCAGATTGCATCTCCTCGCGCATCTGGCGCGCGCGGGCTTCGGGAAACAGGGTCTCGGGCGGCTCGCCCACGGCCTGGTGGGGGTCGCGCTGAAGGAAGCCGGCGGCGCCCTTGTTGGCCTGCAGCACGCGCAGGGACGAGGCTTCCAGCAGGCTGATGGCCATGGGGGCCATCTCGATGATGCGCTTGAGGGTGGCCTGTGCGTCGGCGGAGCGGGCCTCGGCCTGGCGGCGGCGGTCGATGTCCAGCAGGGCGTAGGTGGTCTGACGCTGGTTGAACTCGCCCAGTGTGACCACGGCGTTGCCCACTACCCAGAAAATGCGGCCGTCGCGCCCCATGACCTGGCACTCGAAGGTGTGCGACTGGCCGTCGAGCAGGTCGTCGAGGTACTCGGTCATCCGGAAGGGGTGGTCCAGGTCGGTCGTGGCCACGGTGGACAGGGGTTGTCCCACGAAATCCCGCAGGTCGCCGCCGAACATGCGCCGCGCCGAGCGGTTCATCCAGGAGATGCCGTTGGCATCAAGCGTGACGATGCCCACGAAGACCGAGTCCAGAATGGCGCGTGTGCGGTCGGCCTGCAGGGCCAGGTCGCGGCCCATGGCCTCGAGCTGGGCCTTTTGCGTGCGGATGCGGGTGATGTCGGACAGCACGGCGATGGCTTCGAGCGGACCGCCGGCGCTGCCGATCCGCTTGATCGACAGGGCATACCACATGGTCGGCTTGCCGGGCACGTCGATTTCGAGCTCGCTCTCGTACTGCGGCTCGTGCTGAAGACGGGCCACCGATTCGGATGCGACGCGTTTGATGCGCGGGTCATGGCTGAGCAGCGCTTCGAGCTGCTGTCCCGTGAGGGTGCCGGGCTCGACGCCCAGCATGCGTTCGAAGCGACGGTTGCAGCGCACCAGGGTGTCGGCGCGCAGGTAGGCGATGCCCGCCGGCGAGCTCTCCAGGATGGTGGTGAGCTCGTGCAACAGGGGTTCGGTGTCCAGGGCCGGGTGGGGCTGCGCGGTGATGTCGCTCGTGGTGCTGGGTGTGGCGCTCCAGGCGATGCACAGCAGCTTGCGCTCGCCGCCTGGCGCAGGCGATGCTGCCGCGTGCACCTTGCCCATCAGGACGCAGGGCACCAGGTCGTCGCGGGTGACATGCACCCGGGTCGGGAAGGCCCCTTCGCCGGGGCGCAGGCCGAGCAGGCCCAGGGGCGTGTCCCACCCGGTCAGCTGCTGGATGTGGGAAGCGGTGGTGGCCAGATGCTGGCCAGGTGTCGGCGCGCGTTCCACTAGCGCGGCGAAAGCGTGGTTGTGCCGCAACCAGCGGCCCTGCTCATCGAACTCGGCGAGGGCCGAGGGGACCAGGTCAAACCAGTCGTCAGAAGGGTTCAGGTCCATGAGGCAACGCAATGCGAAGGATGTGGGTGTTGGAGCCGCCAGCCGCGGCCTGGTTCAATGCTGGGGCGGGGCGGGAGGCTGGATCACCTGCACGCCAGGCAGCTTGGAGGAGTAGTCCTTGGGCAGCAGCGAGACCAGCGCAGCCGCGCGGCGGGCGATGTCGCGGTACAGCTCTGCTGCGCGGCTGCCTGGATCGGACACCAGCGTGGGCTGGCCCGAATCGGCCTGCTCGCGGATCTTCAGGTCCAGCGGCAGCGAGCCCAGCAGCTTGACGCCGCCCTCGTCAGCCAAGCGCTGGCCGCCGTGCTCGCCGAAGATGTGGGCTTCGTGGCCGCACTGCGGGCAGTGGTAGACCGCCATGTTCTCGACCACGCCCAGCACGGGCACGCTGACTTTCTCGAACATGCGCAGGCCCTTGCGGGCGTCGAGCAGGGCGATGTCCTGCGGCGTGGTCACGACCACGGCGGCCGTGAGCGGCGCGCGCTGGCTGAGTGTGAGGTGGATGTCGCCGGTGCCGGGGGGCATGTCCACGATCAGGTAATCGAGTGGCTGATCCGGCTCGCCCCAGTTGGACAGACGCAGCAATTGGTCCAGTGCCTGGGTGGCCATGAGGCCGCGCCAGATCGTGGGCGCCTGATCGGCCACCAAGAGGCCGATGGACATCATCTGGATGCCGTGGTTGACCGGCGGGGTGATGGTCTTGCCGTCGGGGCTGTCCGGTTTGCCGGACAGGCCGAGCATCAGCGGCTGGCTGGGGCCGTAGATGTCGGCGTCGAGCATGCCCACGCGGGCGCCCTCGGCCGCCAGGGCCAGGGCCAGGTTGACGGCGGTGGTGCTCTTGCCCACGCCGCCCTTGCCGGAGGCCACGGCCACCAGGTTCTTCACGCCGGGCAGCACGGTCATGCCGCGCGGCACGGCGTGCGTGATGACTTTGAGCTGCCAGTTCACGGCGACATCGGTGATGCCCGCCACGCCCTTGAGTGCCTGAGCCACCAGCTCGGTGTAGGCGGGCCACTGGCTGCGCGCCGGGTAGCCCAGGGTGATGTCCAGCACCGCCTTGGTGCCATCGACGGCCAGGTTCTGCAGTTGGCGTGTCGACACCCAATCCTTGCCGGTCAGGGGATCGGTCACGGTCTTGAGGGCATCGACCAGGGCGGTCTCGGCGGCGGTGCGGGGGGAAAAGCTCATTCGGGATCAGTCGGCGGGAAGACAGCGGAAAGCGCGGGGCCGGTGCGGCGTAAGACAGCTAAGGCAGGGTCAACGCGGCATGGGCGCCCAGGCGCTCAGTCTAGCGCCCTAAAATGGGAAGGGTTTCCCACACGTGGCCCTGGCACGCTCATGCGTTGCCTGGCGGCCACCCACCATCGCTCCACCATGCCACGCCAGCTTTTCGTCACCACCGCGCTGCCCTACGCCAATGGCCACTTCCACATCGGCCATATCATGGAATACATCCAGGCCGACATCTGGGTGCGTTTCCAGCGCATGCAGGGCAACCAGGTGCACTTCGTGGGCGCGGACGATGCGCACGGCGCGCCCATCATGATCGCGGCCGAGAAAGCCGGCAAGACACCGCAGCAGTTCGTGGCCGCCATCGCCGCCGGCCGCAAGCCTTATCTCGATGGCTTTCACATCAGCTTCGACCACTGGTCCAGCACCGACAGCCCCGAGAACCACGCGCTGTCCAAGGAGATCTATCTCGCCCTGCGCGCTGCCGGACTCATCTCGGTCAAGCCGGTGGAGCAGTTCTTCGACCCCGAGAAGGGCATGTTCCTGCCCGACCGCTTCATCAAGGGCGAGTGCCCCAAGTGCGGCGCGAAGGACCAGTACGGCGATTCGTGCGAGGTGTGCGGCGCGGTATACGCACCCACCGAGCTGAAGAACCCGTTCTCGGCGCTCAGCGGGGCCACGCCGGTCATGAAGACCAGCGACCACTATTTCTTCAAGCTGTCCGATCCGCGGTGCGGCGAGTTCCTGCAGACCTGGACGCAGGACGGCAAGCTCCAGCCCGAAGTGGCCAACAAGATCAAGGAGTGGTTCACCAAGGACGAGAACGGCGAGGGCGGCCTGGGCGACTGGGACATCAGCCGCGATGCGCCTTACTTCGGCATCGAGATTCCGGACGCACCGGGCAAGTACTTCTACGTGTGGCTGGATGCACCCATCGGCTACCTGGCCTCGCTCAAGAGCTACTTCGCGTCTGGCGGCCCCAAGGCCCGCTATGGCGAGCTGCGCAGCTTCGAGGCGTTCATGGCCGACCCGGCGGTCGAGCAGGTGCACTTCATTGGCAAGGACATCACCTACTTCCACACGCTTTTCTGGCCGGCCATGCTGCACTTCAGCGGCCGCAAGCTGCCCAACCAGGTCAACGTGCACGGCCACCTGACCGTGGGCGGCGAGAAGATGAGCAAGAGCCGCGGCACCGGGCTGGATCCGATCAGGTACCTCAAGCTCGGCATGAACGCCGAATGGCTGCGCTACTACATCGCCGCCAAGCTGAGCGCCCGCAACGAAGACCTCGATTTCAACCCCGAGGATTTCGTCGCCCGCGTCAACAGCGACCTGGTCGGCAAGTACATCAACATCGCCAGCCGCGCGGCGGGCTTCCTGAGCAAGCGCTTCGGTGGCCGCCTGTGCCAGGTGGGCGGCACGCGCAACGAGTCTCCGGAAACCATCCAGGCCCAGGAGATGCTGCGTTCGCTGCAGGCACGCCATGGCGCGATCTCCGAGCTGTACGAGCAGCGCGATTTCGGCAAGGCGCTGCGCGAGATCATGCTGCTGGCCGATCGCGTCAACGAGTACGTGGATGCCAACAAGCCCTGGGAGCTGGCCAAGCAGGAGGGCCAGGAGGCCCGGCTGCACGAGGTCTGCTCGGTGTGCATCGAGGCCTTCCGCATCCTGACGATCTACCTCAAGCCCGTACTGCCGGCCCTGGCCGAACAGGTCGAGGCTTTCCTCAACGTGCCGCCGATGTTCATGGCCAAGAGCCAGGAACTGCTGGGTGTGCACACCATCGGTGACTACAAGCACCTGATGCAGCGGGTCGATCCCAAGATGCTCGATGCGCTGTTCGAGGCCGCCGCGCCCAACACGGCGGATGCCAAGGCCGCTGAGCCGGCCCCGGCCGTGCAGCCCGGCGGCGAGGCGATCGCCCCCACGATCACCATCGACGATTTCACCAAGATCGACCTGCGCATCGCCAGAATTGTCAATGCCGAGCACGTGGAAGGCAGCACCAAGCTGCTGCGCCTGACGCTGGACGTGGGCGAAGGCCGCACGCGCAACGTCTTCTCCGGCATCAAGGAAGCCTACAAGCCCGAGGACCTGATCGGCAAGCACACCGTGATGGTGGCCAACCTGGCGCCGCGCAAGATGAAGTTCGGTGTCAGCGAGGGCATGGTGCTGGCCGCCTCGCACGCGGATGAGAAAGGCACCCCCGGCATCTACGTGCTCGAACCCGTGGCGGGCGCACAACCCGGCATGCGCGTGCGCTGATGTCGCATTGATGGTGCGTTGATCTGGCGCGGGGCTTGCTGCAAGATGGCTCACCATGAGCAGTGCCCACCTGCCGCCCCGCGATGAGGAGCCCGCTGCCCGCCGGTCAATGCCGAACCTGGCGTCCGGCTGGCTGAGCCGCCTCGATCTGGCCCCATTCCGCCCTCGCCTGGTCTATTCGATCAAGGACTACAACCGCGGGCGCTTTTTCGTGGACCTGGGCGCCGGCCTCACCGTGGGCATCGTGGCGTTGCCGCTGGCCATGGCGTTTGCCATCGCTTCCGGCGTCAAGCCCGAGGCCGGACTGTTCACCGCCATCATCGCGGGCTTCCTGATCTCGGCCCTGGGCGGCTCGAACGTGCAGATCGGCGGGCCGGCCGGGGCCTTCATCGTCATCGTCTACGGCATCGTCGAGCAGTATGGGTTGGCCAACCTGCTGATCTCCACCGTGCTGGCCGGCGGGCTGATGTTCCTGCTGGGGCTGTTCAAGCTGGGCGTGCTGGTGCGCTACATCCCGGTCAGCATCGTGATCGGGTTCACCAACGGCATTGCGGTGCTGATAGCACTGTCGCAGCTCAAGGACCTGCTCGGGCTGATGCCGGCCCACATGCCGGCGGATTTCGTGGGCCAGATCCGCACGCTGTGGGCGCATCAGCACCAGTTCAATGTGTTCGCCCTCGGGCTGGGGGCTGCCACCCTGGTGCTGCTGTTCAGCTGGCCCCGCTTGTTCGCATCGACCCGGCTGGTGGCCGCCTCACCCAGGCTGGAGCGTTCATTGAAGGTGGCCTCGCGCATGCCCGGCCCGATCGTGGCGTTGGTGCTGCTGGGCGGGCTCACCGCCTTGCTGGAGCTGCCCGTGCAGACCATTGGCAGCAAGTTCGGCGGCATCCCGCCATCCTTGCCGGCCTTCGCGTGGCCGGCCTTCACCTGGGATGGCGTGCGTCAGCTCTTCATGCCCACGGTGACGATCGCGCTGCTGGGGGCGATCGAATCCTTGTTGTGCGCCCGTGTGGCCGACAACATGGCGGACCACCCTCGCCATGATCCGAACCAGGAACTGATGGCCCAAGGCGTGGCCAATGTGGTGACGCCGTTCTTCGGTGGGATCCCGGCCACGGGGACCATCGCGCGCACCGTGACGAACGTGCGCGCGGGCGCCACCAGCCCGGTGGCCGGCATGGTGCACGCGCTGGCGCTGTTGCTGATCGTGCTGGTGGCAGCGCCCCTGGCGGTGCATGTGCCCTTGCCGGTGCTCGCCGGCATCCTGCTGTTCGTGGCCTGGAACATGGGCGAGTGGCACGAGTTCGCCCGCCTGCGCCATTTCAACTTCACCTACCGCACCATCCTGGTCGGCACCTTCGTGCTGACGGTGATCTTCGACCTGACGGTGGCCGTAGAGGTGGGGCTGGTGCTGGCCTGCGTGTTCTTCATCTACCGCATGAGCACGCTGTTCCGTGTGGAGGCCGTGGCGCCCCCCGCAGAAGGCTGGCCCACGGGCACCCAGGTCTATCAGCTGTACGGCGCGCTGTTCTTCGGTGCGGTCGGCAAGGTGGAGGCGCTGGCGGAACAACTGCCTGCCAGCAACCGTGTGCTGGTGCTGGACCTGCAGCGGCTGGTGGCCATGGACACTTCGGGCCTGGATGCCTTGCTGCAGTTGCGCCGTCAGCTGGAGCGGCACGGGCAGGCCCTGCTCCTGTGCCAGGTCAACGAGCAGCCTCTGGGATTGATCCGGCGAAGCGGCCACGATGCTCGCTTCGGGCAGGCCAATGTGCTGCCCACTGTAGACATGGCCCTGGTGCGTGCGGCCGAGATCGTCGACGCCTAACAGGCTTCTCAGCGGCGGATCGCTGCCAGCAAGTCCAGCCCCCAGTGCGTGACGCTGGCGCTGCAGGCCAGGGCCTGGGCAGATGCGGCGTCGGGCTGCTTGCCTTGTTCTCGCAACCGGGTGAGTTCGGACAAGATCTGGCGGGTGGCCTCCAAGACCTTCGGGGGCAGCGCCTCATGCATTGCCTCATGCTTGTCGACAAGGTGCAGCAGGCTGGCCGTGGCGTCGTGCCAAGCGCCGAGTGCCTCGGGCCAGCCCGGCCGGGCTGTCGCCACTTCGCTCCAGTTGCCTGCTGACGCATCCAAAGCAGCAGAGATAAGCAGAGCAGGGTTCAGCTTGTCGCCCGGAAAATCTGCTGCGAGCCAGGTGCCAAGCGTGTGCGCCACCGGCTGGGCCACGGCCGGCTGGCCGCTGCGATGCGCCTGGGCCAGGCGGGTGCCGCGGTAGGCCTTGGATTGCACGTCCAGCCATACCCCGTACGTGTCCACCCAGTGACGGGCCGTGTCGATGACGGCCTCGGCCCGGCCTTCGGTCAGTTCAATCTCCAACTCGTTCAAGGGTTCGCGCAGCGCCCCGGCCTGTACCTCACCGATGTCCACGCAGACAATGACCCGCCCCCTAGGATGAGACTGCTGGCATGACCAGCGCTCGAAGCGGGTTTCGTACACCGCATTCAACCCCAGCTCGTCCGCGGTGGCGACACCAAGATCGTCCCGTGCCCAGGCGCGGGCCAGGGCCTGGCGCACACCTTTGGCGGTGTGCAGTGCCAAGTCGGGCTTGAGGCGGCCGTCCAAGGGGGCATTGGCCGGCTGGTTGTCCTCCACGCGCGTCATGGCATCCCGGCCGGCAGCCTTGAAGGTCTGGACCCAGTCGGCGCCCTCGCGCCGCACGCGCAGTGCCATCTTGTGGCGTGCCAGGCGGCTGTCCGCGGTGTCGAAATAGGCAGCCTGCAGGGCCAGTGGCTCGATGCTGGCCGCAGCGCTGGCCACGGCCTCGCGCACCGCGTCCGCCTGTGAGGCCGGGATCTGGAACTTCAGTTCGATTTCTTGCATGCCGGCATTGTGGGACCGCCCCCGAATTTGCAATTGGAAACACTGCGGTATCCTTGCCTGAACAGGGATGAACCGACGAGAGACATCGTGAGTTTTCTGAACGATCTGAAGAAGCAGGCGGATCAACTCAGGGCTGGGCAGGGCGTGGACCTGGCAGCCCAGCAGGCGCGCATGCAGGCCACCGAGCAGGCCTGCCAGATGACCTTCAAGTACTGGGTGGATCTGTGCGCCCAGCTGGATGTGCTGCAGCCGCTGGCGCGCGGGCGCTACGTGTTCGACAGCAAGGCCGCCTTTGATGGCTGCCGCCTGACCTCGTTCAGACCGGACATCCGCAAGCGCACGCTGAACGGTCAGCAGGTGACGGACCATGTCGCGTTGAACTGCGACATCCGGACAGGCCAGGCCGTCAGCCTGACCAAGGACTTCATCACGGACATCGAACGACTGGAGCGTCGTCTGCTGCAGGGCTCGGTGCAATGCTCGCCCCGGCAGGTGCGTGATCCGGACACCAACAAACTGATCGAGGTGTGCTACGAGTTCGTGGCCGACATGCAGGCCGGTGTGCGGCTCAAGCCCGATCACGATGCGGCCACTGTGCAGTTCACCATCGACAACCTGGAAGGACTCGGCCGCTGGGTCATCGCCTTTCCGGCCGCCGACGTGAACGTGCCGCTGCTCGACGAGCTGGCCAAATGGCTCGCGGGGCAGCCCAACGAGTTTGCCCGCCGCGGCAAGGTGCTCGAACTGCGGGAATGCTGATGCACGACCAGGCAGACACCAGGGGGCAGAGCCGCTAAAATGGGGAATTCCTGCCCCACCCACGCGATTTTTTGACCATGCCGCTGTTCTGGAAACCCTACAAGTCCGACGCCACCCAGTTCATCGAGAGCCTGAAGCAGCGCGATCCCCAGCTGGAAGAGCGCCAGCGCCAGGGCCGCAATCTGCTGTGGGACAAGGATCTGGACCGCCAGGAGCAGGCCGAATGGCGTGATGCCCGGGTCGAACAGCCCTCCTATGTCTACTTCTCCTGGAAGCCCAAAGCCTGAGGCCGCCAGGCCCAGGTGGGTTGCCGCGCATGAACGATGCCGTGCTGGCGCCGGATGGCGGCGACGCACCTGTGGCGGCACTGGACGACAAGGGCCAGCCTGACGTGGTCGACAATGTCGCCGTGGCCCGGCTCTACGGTGAGCCGCTGTTCGCCCTGCCCACCGACCTGTACATTCCGCCCGACGCGCTCGAGGTCTTCCTCGAGACCTTCGAGGGCCCGCTGGATCTGCTGCTCTACCTGATCCGCAAGCAGAACTTCAACATCCTGGACATTCCGCTGGCGGATGTCACGCGGCAATACCTGGCCTACGTGGACCAGATCCGCAAGAGCAACCTTGAGCTGGCGTCCGAATACCTCCTGATGGCAGCGATGCTCATCGAGATCAAGTCACGGATGCTGCTGCCGCCCAAGAAGACGGAAGAGGGCGAGGAGCCCGAGGACCCGCGCGCCGAACTGGTGCGCCGCCTGATCGAGTACGAGCAGATGAAGCTGGCCGCCGCCAAGCTGGACCGCGTGCCGCTGCTGGGCCGCGATTTCCTGCGCGTGCACGTGCACAACGATCCCACCGTCCGTGTGCGCCACCCCGACGTGAGCCTCGACGAGTTGCGCGAGGCGTGGGCCGACATCCTCAAGCGCGCCAAGCTGCACACCCACCACACCATCACACGCGAAGAACTTTCTGTGCGTGAGCACATGGGCATCGTATTGCGCACTTTGCAGGGCAAGCGCTTCGTCGAGTTCGAGAACCTGTTTGACCCCACGCGCGGGCCGCAGGTGCTGGTGGTCACTTTCATCGCCATGCTGGAACTGGCGCGTGAGCGTCTGCTCGAGGTGACGCAGGCCGAGGCCTTCGCGCCCATCTACGTGCGCTTGGCCTACCAGCCGGCGTGAACCGGCCAGTCTTCCACCTCGTCGGCCTGCACCGTGGCGGGCGCCATCAGGCGCGTCAGGGACCAGCTTGGATGGCGCTCGGTGATGGGGCGTTGCCATTCCGGCGGCGCCCACAGGTGTTGGAGCCTGGCCTTCAGCGGACCTGGTCGGGCAATGTCGCGCAGCAGATCAGCCCATTCATGCAAGACCATCACCAGCGTGCTGCGCGTGTACACCTGCCGAACGATGCCGTAGTCGCAAGGTTCGATCTCCGGTACGAAGGTGCCGAACATCTTGTCCCAGATGATGAAAATGCCGCCGTAGTTGCGGTCGATGTACTGCGGATTGCGCGCATGGTGCACCCGGTGGTGCGAGGGCGTGTTGAACACCGCCTCGACCACGTCCGGCAGGCGCCTGATGGCTTGCGTGTGCACGAAGAACTGGAAGGCCAGGCTGACCCCCACGCACAGGATCACATGCTCGGGCTGGAAGCCCAGCCAGGCCAGCGGCAGCCAAAACAGCCACACGCCCGATAGCGGGTGCGTAGGGCTGTGTCTCAGCGCGGTCGACAGGTTCAGCGTCTGGCTGGAATGGTGCGTCACGTGGCTGGCCCACAGCCAGCGCACGCGGTGGCTGGCACGGTGCATCCCGTAGTGGCAGAGGTCCTGCACCAGCAGCAGCCCGAGCAGTGACCACAGAGTGACGGGGATGTCCATCAATCGGTGTTCATGGATTGCGTAGAACAGGCCCGTCAGCAGAGTCCAGGCGACGCCATCGGCCAGGGCATGGCTCAGGCCGAGCGCGACGTTGGCGGAGGTGTCCTCTTCGGTGTAGGGCTGGCCGGCGTCATGGCGCGACAGCCAGCGGGCCTCCAGCAGCATGCACAACGCGAACGCAGGGCCCATCAGGAGCAGGAAAACCTTCTCCAATCCCATTGCCGTGAATGCGTCCAGCCATTGCATGCAGCGCATTGTTGGTCCCCTGGCGCGGAAGGGGTTCCCGGGCTTTCCCGTGATTTTTCTGCGACAAGTGATCAGCCGGCCTAGAATCGCGCCACTTCTGGTGGCGTCTGGCGCCGCATGCTGAGGACACGAGACACATCCATGACGACCCCCAACGCCACGCCCGCTGAACGCCGTCCGATGACGCTGCATCGCCTGCGCGAGATGCATGCCAAGGGCGAGAAGATCACCATGCTCACCGCCTACGACGCGATGTTCGCCAGGCTGATGGACGACTGCGGCGTGGACACCATCCTGGTGGGCGATTCCCTTGGCATGCTGGTGCAGGGTCATGGCAGCACCGTGCCCGTCTCCCTGGACGAGATGGTCTACCACACGCGCTGCGTGGCGCGCGGCAACCGCCATGCCTGGCTGGTGTCCGATCTGCCCTTCGGCAGCTACCAGGAGGGAAAGGAACAGGCCCTGCGCTCGTGCGTTGCACTGATGCAGGCGGGCGCCCAGATGATCAAGCTCGAAGGTGGTGGCTGGACGTCCGAGACGGTGTACTTCCTGACCGAGCGGGGCATTCCTGTTTGTGCCCACCTGGGCCTGACGCCGCAGACCGTGCATGCGCTGGGCGGTTTCCGCATCCAGGGGCGTGATCAGGCTGGTGCAGACACCTTGCGCCGCCACGCGTCCGAGCTGGCCCAGGCCGGCGCCGCGATGATGGTGCTGGAGCTGATGCCGTCGGCCGTGGCCAGCCAGGTGCAGGCCGACAACCCCGGCGTGATGACCATCGGCATTGGTGCCGGGGCAGGCACGGCCGGCCAGGTGCTGGTGCTGCACGACATGCTCCACGTCACCCGTGGCAAGTTGCCTCGTTTTGCGCGCAACTTCATGGCCGAAGGGGGCTCCATCGAGGATGCCATCCGTCGCTACATTGGCGATGTCAAGGGAGGCCGCTTCCCTGACGAGGCCCTCCACGGCTACTGATCGGAATCCGACGCATGCAGACTCTTCATACCCTGCGCGAGCTGCGCGACCGGCTGAACCAGTTCCCGGCGCGTCCCGTGTTCGTCCCCACCATGGGCAACCTGCACGATGGCCATCTGGCGCTGGTGCGGCAGGCCCGCGAAGTAGCCACGCCCAAAGCTGCGCCGGTGGTGGTCAGCATCTTCGTGAACCGCCTGCAGTTCGGTCCCAACGAGGATTTCGACACCTACCCCCGCACGCTGGAGCGTGATGCGCAACTGCTGGCCGATGCCGGCTGCGATGTGCTGTTTGCCCCCTCGGAGGCCGAGTTGTACCCGCAGCCGCAAGGCTACAAAGTGGTGCCGCCGACCGAACTGGCCGACATTCTGGAGGGGGCCTTCCGCCCCGGCTTTTTCACCGGCGTGTGCACGGTGGTGCACAAGCTCTTCAACATCGTGCAGCCGGGCACGGCCATCTTCGGCAAGAAGGATTACCAGCAGCTCATGGTGCTGCGCAACATGGTGACCCAGATGGCCTTGCCGATCGAGGTGCTGGGAGGTGAGACCTTGCGCGCCGATGACGGTCTGGCGCTGTCCTCGCGCAACGGCTACCTGAGCGCCACCGAGCGCTCCGAGGCCGTGCAGTTGAGCGCCGCGCTGCGGCGTGTTCAGGAAGCCGTGGCCGCCCAGCGCGCAGCCGGCGGCCTCTCGACCGATTCGCTGGCGCTGCTGGAGCAACAGGCCATGGTGACCTTGTCCAGCCGCGGTTGGAAGCCCGACTATGTGCTGGTGCGCCGCCAGCAGGACCTGCTGGTGCCCACCACCCAGGATCTGACGGCGCAGGCTCCGCTGGTGGCGCTCACGGCAGCCCGCCTGGGCACCACGCGCCTGATCGACAACCTGGAACTGTGATCGCCGACGGCCTGGCGTCGCAGGGTCTGTGGCGCCTCAGGCCTGCTGCTTGAGCGACAGGAGGAATTCCACGGCCTCGTTCTGCACGCGGCTGCGCCGCATCGGCGGCAGGCTCTGCCAGATGCGGCGACCATAGGGCTTGTCGATCAGGCGCGTGTCGCAGATCATCAGCACACCATGGTCCGTCTCGCTGCGGATCAGCCGGCCGGCGCCCTGCTTGAGCGCGATGATGGCCTGGGGCACCTGGTGCTCCATGAAGGGGTTGCCGCCGCCTTGTTCCAGCAGTTCCAGGCGCTTGGCCAGCACCGGGTCATCGGGCGGTGCAAAGGGCAGCTTGTCGATGATCACCAGCGTGAGGGCATCGCCCTTCACGTCGATGCCCTCCCAGAAGCTGTGGCTGCCCACCAGCACGGCGCGGCGCAGGCGGCGGAAATCATCGAGCAGCATGGGGCGGGGCGCATCGCCCTGCATCAGCACGCTCAGGTTCAGTCCTTCTGCTTCGATGCGGGCCTTGAGCCGCTCTGCTGCGCGCTGCACGGCGCGGTGGCTGGTGCACAGCAGGAAAGCCCGGCCCTCGTTGGCCACGATCAGCGGCAGCGCGGCGTCCACCACTGCATCGGTGTGCCCCGGTGCGGTAGGCAGGGGCAACTGCTGCGGCACGTACAGCATGGCCTGCGACGGGTAGTCGTAGGGGCTGGACCAAGCCTGACAGCGTGCATCCTGCAGGCCCAGGGCTTCCTGGAAGTGGCTGAAATCCTGACGCACGGCCAGCGTGGCCGAGGTGAAGATCCAGGCCTTGCGCGGTGGTGGCTCAGGCGTGTGATCTTCGTCGGCGCTGTCGTCCCACGCGGGGGCTTCTTCATCCGAGAGGGCTTCTTCGCCATCGGCGCCTAGGCGCTGGCGGCGAAACACCTCGGCCACCGAGATCGGTGTGCGGTGCAGTTGCACGCCCAGCTGGCTCACGTCCAGCCAGCACAGTTCGGGCTGGTCGGCGCGTTCTGGATGGCCCCATGCGCTCAGGCGCTGCATCAGCTCGTTGGCGCGGCGGTGCAGGTTGGCCAGGTCGGGGCTGCGCTCGGCCTGGGCCTCCAGCGCATCGCGCAGTTCGCGCAAGGCATGGCGCAGCTTGTCCAGGGCAGACCACAGTGGGTGAGTGGGTGGCAGCTGGCCCTGCGACCATTTGGACAGTCCCGCATCGAAACAAAGGCGCAGGTCCTTCAGCGCCAGGTCGGTGGGCGCGATGGCATTCGGCCAGTTCAATGCGTCGCGCGCATGGGC
This sequence comes from Burkholderiales bacterium UBA1834, assembly GCA_002339015.1. Lineage (GTDB taxonomy): Bacteria > Pseudomonadota > Gammaproteobacteria > Burkholderiales > Burkholderiaceae_C > Aquabacterium. The sequence continues at coordinate 14,758 of DDJC01000043.1, read as the reverse complement.
CAGGCCGATGGCCTTGGTGTCGCGCAGCAGGTCCATCAACTGCGCGCTGGACACCGTGTCGCCGAAGAACATGGTGGCCGTGTCCGGCAACTGGTGCGCTTCGTCGAAGATGATGGTCTGCGCGTTGGGCAGCAGTTCGGGCACGCCTTCTTCGCGCAGCATCAGGTCGGCGAAGAACAGGTGGTGGTTGACCACGACCACATCGGCGTCCTGCGCCTCTCGGCGTGCCTTGAGCACGAAGCAGTCGTTGTAGTGCCCGCAGTCGCTGCCCAGGCAGTTCTCCCGCGTGGACGTGACGCGCATCCAGATGGGGGCGGTCTCGGGCACGGCGGCGCATTCTGCCTTGTCGCCGGTGGGCGTGAGGTGAATGAAGCGGTTGATCTGGCCCAGATCTCGCACCTCCTGGCGGCTGCCCAGTTGCGTGGCCTCCTGGTTGGTGCGTTCCAGGTGATGCCAGCACAGGTAGTTGCTGCGGCCCTTGAGCAGGGCGGTTTTCACCGGCAGGGCCAGCGCGTCACGCACATTGGGCAGGTCGCGGTTGAAGAGCTGGTCCTGCAGTGCCTTGGTGCCGGTGGAGATGATCACCTTACCGCCTTGCAGCAAGGCCGGCACCAAGTAGGCGGCCGTCTTGCCTACGCCTGTGCCGGCTTCCAGCACCACGCTGCTGCTGTCGCGGATGGCCATGGCGATGGCCTGGGCCATCTCGATTTGTTCGTGACGCACACGGTAGCCCGGCAGAGCACGGGCGAGCGGGCCATCGGCCGCGAACAAGGCCCGCAGCCCGAGTGGATCGGGCTGCGGGGATGCATCGGGGTTGGCCATGTTATGGGTGGCCGTGGAGGGGAGATCGGTCATGGCACGCTGATGGCGGCTTGCGTGGGCAGCAGAAAACAGGCAGCGACGGGGAGAAACGAGGGCGGCACAAGGAACGCGGAACGCCTGTCAAGGCGTGGAGCGCACCACGGAAGCGTCCAGGGCGCGTTTGAGGGTGTCCAGGCAATCCCTGCGGTGGGCCTCGGCCACGCTGCCGGCATCATGGGGGCCCAGCGCGCCTGGCCTTGACAGGAACTTGACCAATTGTTCAGCCTGCAGGCGCAGCTGCACCCGCACATCGGCCCGGTTGCTGCCTTTGAGCAGGGCCGCGCTCAGGCGGTTGATATGGTCTCTCTGCAGATTACGACGCCAAGGAGGCGGCACGGTGCGGTCCTGTTGGCGAGGCGCGGGCCAGATGGTGGCGCGCAGCCGGTCGTGGAACTCGCCCAGCGTCAGGGGATGGGTGTCGCGATCACGGGTGCGATCGATGTTGTCGAGCAGACGGTCGGCCAGGCCATCGGCCATCAGGTCGCTCAGTACGCTTCGCTGCAGCACGGCCAGTTGCACGGCGGCGGAGAAATCCGTGGGCGAGACGCTGCCGCCGGGGAACTGGCTCTCGGCGCGCTCCAGGTAATCGGGGGCCAGGCGTCGTTGCAGGGCGGGGGGCAGCTGGATGCTGCGCGGCGACAGGATCTGCTCGAGCAGCAAAGTCAGTGCGGCGCGCTGCTGGTCTGCCGGCAGTGGATCCAGAGCATCCTGGCCGCTGGCGGCCGTGCCCCTGCGAGTGACCAGGCCACCGATCTGGCGGGTGAGGATGTCCGCCGTGCGCTCGACGTCGCGCAGGGCGTAGCTGACCCGGCGTCGCAGAACACCTGCATCGTCCGTGGGCGCCAGCCGCACGGTGGCCTGACGGGCGATCAGGTCGCGGGCGATGGCCAGCCGGATGCGCCCGAAGGCCACCGGGTCGCGTCCCAGGTCGAAGGTCAGTGCTTCGGGATCGAGGCCGAGGGCGCTGTCCTCGTCGGTGCCATAGGCCAGGGCGTGGGCCTGCTTGGGGTCCGCGCTGCGGCGGGCGATGGCGTCCAGCGCGGCCTTCTGGGAGGCGGGTGTACCGTCAAGGGGCTTGTAGGCGTACTCGATGGCCCAGAAGTCGTAAGGCCCCAAGGTGGCCTGGAAAGGCGTAACAGGGGGTTGGCCGGGCGCACTCAGGTTGATGGCGGCATAGTCCATCACCGAGGCGCTGTTGCCTTCTCGGGCCGTGAGGGCTTCGTCGAGCAACTGTGCCTGGGTGCGCCAGCGTGAGGCCTTGAAGTTGTGACGCAGGCCCAGGGCATGCCCGACCTCGTGCATGGTCGTGTCTCGCAGGTAGGCGAGCACGAAGGACTTGACTTCGGTGCTGTCTGGCGGCAGATCGCCTGAGACATCCTGGAGCTTGGCCAGCACATCCAGACCATAAGTCATCTGTTCGGCCGCGAGCATGGCATGGTCGCAGCGGTCTTCGGGCGGCACAAGGGCGTTGGTGCCGTGCCGATGCGGCTCAGGCTCCGAACCGCCGCCGAGATGTTCTTTGGTGTCATCGCCCTGGCCGAGCACCTGGCTGCGCACTGAGCGGATCGCACGCGTCGACAGGCTCTCCAGAGCCACCTCGGCGGTGAGGATCTCGCCAGTGCGCGGGTCCACGTGGGAGGGACCGATGGCCCCGAAAGTGGGGCGTGCGTTGGTCATCCAGCGCACGACCGCCTGGCCGTTGCCAACGATGTCCAGCGGCTCGTCGACGGTGCTGTCACGCACCTGGATCGCGTCCTTGAAGCCAATGGCCTCGAAAGCTGCGTTCCATGCCAGCACGGCATTGCGGATGGTAGGGCGATAGTCATCCGGAATGTTGCGGTCCAGCCAGAAGGTGATGGGTCGCACGGGCTCTGACAGCGCGGCCTGAGGATCCTTCTTCTCCAGGCGCCAGCGGGTGACGTAGCGGATGCGGGGGGTGCGGGCGCGGTCGTTGGTGAAATCGGCGATGGTCGACACGAAGTGACCGATGCGTTCATCGGCCAGGCGCCCGCCCATGGGTTGGGCCGGCAGAGGGCTCAGGGTGTACTGGATGGTCAGAAAGAGGCTGCGTGGGTCGGGCAGGGCGGTCGGGATGGCTGGCTGGCTGCCACTGGATGGCGCTGATGAGGTCAGCGAGCCTGTGGCGTAGTGCTGCTGGATTTCCAGCAGCAGCCCCGTAGGTGTGCTGCGCGCCTGGGTGACGCCGCTGTTGCGTGCATCCAGCGCATAGCCCTGCCTGAAGGTGCGCTGCAACTGCAGACCCAGGCCAAGCAGATCGCCAGCCATCAGGCTGGAGAGCTCGACCAGTACCTTGCCGTCGCTGCTGCGCGGCTGGCTGGCAACAGGCACGCTGGCCAGCAGGCTGTGCGAGAACGCATCCTTCACCGCAAGGGCTTGTGGGGTGCCCGCCTTGGCCGTGAAATTGGCATTGATGGCCACCAACTGCACCTGCTGGTTGACGCGGCGGAACTCCACCCACTGCGGCCGACCGACCTGGGCGCTGCGGCTGGCCAGCAGGCCCCCGAAGAAACCGGCCTCGCCCAGGCCCGTGCGCATTTTGGGTGAGAGAAAGAAGGCGCGACCGAAATCCGTGGGCGCCAACTCGATCCAGACCTTGTCCTGCCTCCGCCATAGGGGGAGTACACCATCCGCGCGTTCGGCACCGCGCACCACGGTGTCGAATGCAGGGGCCTGCCCGGCGCTGGCAGAAGGCGTGGGAGCGCCTGGCGGTGTCAGCAAACTGATCTGCGCGGGGGCGCCGGCGGGCAATCCTGCGACTGCGACGGTGGCCGCTGGGGGCGTCAGGGTCGGTGTTGCATCGGGCAGCCATTCTTTCAGGGGCTGCACGATGGCACAGCCGCCGAGCAACCCCCCACACAGGCTGCTGAGCACCATCAGCGAAAGGCTGCGGGGGGCTGGAGATGGCGGACGCGGCAGGCGTGAAGGCATTGAGGACACGAACGGGGGGACGAAACGGACGATCAGGCCTCACCTTACCACCAGCCGAATGCCCTCCGTTGGGGGTAAAAAAGGAGATGGGTGAAATCGTCCATCACCAAAAGGACTTCGCTTTCTTCAGCGCTTTCAAGGCGTCCTGACACTGCGCTTCGGTCTCGGATTTCCTCGCGGTAAGCCATCCGACGCCGAACCAGGCGCGTCCGTCCTTGTCTGTGCCCATCCTGAACTCTTCCAGTGCGACCAGTCCATCGTTATGCTCGCCCAACGCATCCTGCGCGGGGCCCAGCCTGGAGAGAAACTGCTTCACCTTCTTTGCATTGAAAAGTGGCGCCGACAGTTCGCTGATGTAGCGTAGCCGCTTCATGCGTTTCCTGACGCTGTGCTGGCGGTCCGTGTCCAGCTTGGCGAAGTGTTTTCCTTCTTTGAGCACCTTCCGGTGCAGAGCGTCCATCCGCATCGCCAACACTTTCTGTGCTGAGACGTTCGCCGTCCGGTCGATGACACGTGTGAATTCCAAGCACTCAAGCAGCACAACCTGAAAGTCGGCGCTGCGGACAGACTCCTGCATGGCTTGAATTCCAACCGCTTGACCTGGTGGAACGGCAAGTGGTGCACCTGCGGCCTCGAGCTTGGGTTTGATGGTCTCGCTCACATCCACTTGGTCTCGATATGCGCCCAAGGCCTGGAAGGTGGTGCGCAAGGATGTTTCCCAATGCGAAGGAACCGCACCTACCAGGGGCGAGGCCTCTCTCAGCAGTGACCGCAGGCGCCGAATGCCCACCCGTAGTTGATGAACCTGGTCGGCATCCACACTGCCTGCAGCGACATGACTCGCGTTTGGACAAATCTGCGCCAGGCAGTTATCGACCATGGCGCGAAACTGTTGGCCCGCCGATGCCTTGGGACTGAACATCACAGGTTCGGCTTTGACGGCCAGTGGACGAGCCTGCGAAGTCTTGGAGAGCTGCGCCCCTCGAGACGCCTTGCTCAGTGTGCTCAGACAGAGTCCGTGCTCCCTTACCAGTTCCTTCGCGAGCTGGAAGAGCTGGCGAGCGCTGGACTTTGACTTGAGCTCCAGTTCGAGCTCGCTCACAGGGATTTCGTGACCATTTGCCCGGATGGCACCTTCGTCAAAGGCAATCTCTACCGCATCATTCTCCAGGATGCGAGTGACGATGCGTCTCGTCACTTCGGTCTGATGGACCTCACGCAGTTCAAGCTGGCTGACGTCACCTGCGAGCTTGTGCAGCGTCGCCCTGAGCTTCCTGTCAGAGTGCCTGGACAAGTCAGGGCAGGGCGCGTCATCGGATGATGCGAGCACCACGTTGTCCTCGAATCGGGTGACCTGATGCTGAGTAGACGACTTCAAGGTCTGTATCCAGGCATCACCTTCCTTGCGGACTCGCAGAGAGATGTTGGATCTCTCAAGCAGCCTGTCCGCGGTATCGAAATAGTGAGCCTCGAGATGTACCTTGAATGCGGTTGAAAGTCCAAGCGCCCTGAGCAATGTTGTGCGGCGCCTTGCTGGGACCATGAGCTTGAGTTCCAGCTCTTTCATAGCCTTTGCCTCCTGGATGACTCCGCCACTGGCAATCAATGTGCCTGGTTGTGAGTCAGTCTGTTGAGAATGATTCATTTATACGGTATAAATGGTATATACGATTTAACAAGGAAGTTCAATGTCTGCAAAAACTCCCGAAGCCACTGTGGATACTGCCGCTCCGGCAAAGGCTCCCGCTCGCAAGGCAACGGCCAAGAAGACACCTGCAGTGAAGAAGGCGGCAAAATCTGCGGCCGTGAAAGCGGCGCCTACAGCCGTGGCGAAGAAGCCGACAACGGTCAAAGCCAAGCCGGTTGCAGAGTTGAAGGAGGCCGCACCGAAGAAGGTCAAGCACAAGCTCGTGCGTGACAGCTTCACCATGCCTCACGACGACTTCAAGCTCATTGACATCTTGAAAGACCGTGCGCTGGGCTTCAAGCGCCCTGTCAAAAAGAGCGAGTTGCTGCGTGCGGGGCTCCAGGCACTTGCCGGGCTGAGCGACGCGAAGCTGAAGGGCGCCCTTGAGGCTTTGGCTCCCCTGAAGCCTGGCCGCCCGCCCAAGTCTGCCGATTAATGTCTGAGGCGTGCCTACGCGGTAGCCCTGCCCTCAGTGCCCTTGAATGTTGCTGAGGGATGTCGCTATGGGCAAAGGCTGCCGGGCCGCGTCACCATCATCGCGCAGGCCTCGGCCCAGCGGCAGCACGTCGAAGGTCAGGTCAGGGGCGTGTGCGAGCAGCCTTGGAGAGCGATGGCGAACGCCATGGCAGACAATCCATGCCGTGCCCACCCGAAGCAAGGCGTGCTGCACCAACCGTGGGAAGGGGCGCTGTAAATCCACCACCTCGATGCTGCCGCCCAGGATTTCGGCGTAGCACTCAAACGCTTCCAGGCACTGTCCGTCGAAGGTCACAAGGCAAGTCGAGTGGTTCATCGCATGCTCCTTGCATTACACCCGTCTGATTCGACGCGCAGGCAATGACATGGGTGCGTCCGGCTCATGGGTCATCTGGTTCCCCTGTGGCTTGACAAGTCGCCATGCGGGCCTTGCCTGTGAGCCTCGCGGTTTTCAGCTTGGCAGGCGTCGTCCGAACGGCTCCCGTTGGATTGAGGGGGCCATGTGGAAATGCTTGGCTCAGTACCCGATCTGCCGATAGCGGCGCGCGGAGCGCCAGGCCCGACATCCCGCCAGGTGCAACGCCTTTGATTGTGTAGGCCGTTTGGCTCAACCTGTCCAAGGGGGCATCAGTTCTATCGGACTGGCTTCCACCTGATTGGGGCCTTTCAGTATGTGCTACGGGAAGCTTCAATGTCGATCAGGTGTCCAACCTCCCCGGAGCAATCATGAATCAGCAGCAGCTATCATCCGCTTGCACGGTGCATACACGCACGGTCAAAGGTCAAGCTGCTGTTTTACGGACGGACATTGACCTGAATTCACAGCAGGCAAGGCTCCTGAGAATCGTCAACGGGTTCACTCCGACAGCGTGGTTGCTCGAGTTGCTCTGCGTTGACCAAACCTTGTCGGATGAGGTGGTGGGTGACCTGGAGCATCAGGGCCTCATTGCCCGAATCCAGTGAGGCTGGCGCTGCTTTAGGGTTCCGGCCAGTGCCATGGCTGCGGTGTTGGTTTCCGGTACAGCGGCACAGACTCAACTTGCAAACTGAGCAATCGGCGCACCTTGTGCGCCATGCGGCTTCTGTCGTGGCTTGGCCAAAGCTCCTTTTGCCCAAGTGTCGCAAAGGAACACGGGGCCCTGGTGTTTGCCCCGGGGCCCCATGGTTCGGAGGCTATGGACCATCGCCCTTCCATTATCGACAGCGGCTCACGATGTGGGCTGGCGTGCCCTCACCGGTCTTGTCGCCGTCTCCCATCCTGGGGGGTGACATGCCGACAGAATCCTCCGTGATGGCTTTCCCATGACTAGGCATTCGCACCACGGGGCCGGGCGCCCCGTTCGCTGGCAAGATAGGCCGCGCCCCAGGCCAGTCCCAGGCCGGCTGACACGGCTGAGCCAGCAAGGACACCGATCTTTGCCGCGCTGAGAAGGGCCGGGTCTGAGAAGGCCAGCATGGCAATGAAGATGGACATGGTGAACCCGATGCCCGCCAGCAGCCCTACCAAGCCGATGCCTGCCCAAGAAACCCCTTGGGGCAGGCGGCACCATCCCGCTTTCACAGCCAGCCAGCTGGCGGCCAGGACACCCAGCGGCTTGCCAAGCACCAGCGCCGCAGCCACCCCCATCATCACGGCACTCGCGCTGTCCGTGGACAAGGCCAGACCCTTCAGGCTGACACCGGCATTCGCCAGCGCGAACAAGGGCATGACCCCATAAGCCACGAACGGATGCAGTGCCTGCTGGACGCGAACGACCGGGGGCAATAGCTCGCGATGCGCCACTTTGAGGTCCCGAAGCGGCCAGTCCGTGCCTGCCGCACGTTGCCCCGCCTGCCCCCCTTGAGCAATGTCCCGAGCGATGCGGGTCAGCATCTCCACTGGCCGCTCCCGCATGGGCACGGATACGACGGGGGTCATCAACCCAAGCACCACCCCCGCCAGCGTCGGATGGGCACCCGTCATCAGCAGACCTGACCACAGAACCGCTCCAGGTATCACATACGCATAGGCCGTCCAGATGCCGATGCGCTGGAGCCCCAGGACCATCAGCAGGCCAACGCCCGCAACGGCAAAGCCGCTATAGTTGAGTCCGCCAGAGTAGACAAAGGCGATGATCAGCACCGCAATGACATCGTCGATGATGGCGACGGTGAGCAGGAAGATCCGCAGGTTGCTCGGGATCGAGCGCCCCAGGATGGCAAGCACGCCCACCGCAAAAGCGATGTCTGTGGCCGTGGGAACCGCCCAGCCCTGCGGCGCACCTGCCTGAGCATTGAAGGCCAGATAGATCAAGGCAGGGACGGCGACACCACCGACCGCAGCGGCGATGGGTAACGCGGCCTGCCGCACGTTGCTCAATGCGCCCTCGTGGATCTCCCTGCGGATCTCCATGCCGACCACCAGGAAGAAGATGGTCATCAGGCCATCGTTGATCCAGAAGTGCAGGGACTGGGAGAACACCAGTTCGCCCACACCGAAGGACACAGGCATGTGCCAGAGGGCTTCATAGCTGGCGGCAACTGGCGAGTTCGCCCACCAAAGCGCAGCCACGGCCATGATCAGCAGGACAACGCCGCTGACGGCTTCGATATGGAGAAAACGTCCCAGGGCGGAGAAGGTGCGTTCGGCGAGAAGCTGGGCACGCGGCAAGGTATGCCGTGCAGGGTGCAATGACATGGTCGTATCCATCCTGCGTGGCGGCCCGACCATCGCAAACAACCTGCTTCACCGCGACATGCGATGTGCACCCGTCATGATTGTAGAAGACTGCAGTGGAGGCCGCTCTCGAGGCTGCCGAATCCCGCAATGGCCCAACTTCTGCCTGGTGTCTTGATCTGCAGGACACTTCGGGCATGAAACACCTTGCCGGCATCAACTTCGACGCGTCGTCGATCGACGTGGCCCGAGCCTTGATCGGAACGGTCTTGCTCATTGATGGCGTCGGCGGCCGGATTGTTGAAACTGAAGCCTATGACGTGGAGGATCCGGCTTCTCACAGTCATGGGGGGCGTTCAGAGCGCAATGCCTCGATGTTCGGCCCGCCTGGCCATGCCTACGTATACCGCTCCTATGGCATCCATTGGTGCCTCAACCTGGTCTGCCGTGAGGCAGGCCACGGTGCCGGGGTGTTGATTCGAGCCTTGGAGCCCACCGCAGGCATAGAGGTGATGCAGGGCCGCCGCGGTGTGCTTGACGAGCGCTTGCTGTGCTCCGGCCCCGGCCGGGTGGGTCAGGCGCTGGGTGTCACCCGAGCCCTTGATGGGCTAGCGCTGGATGAGTGGCCCTTTGAGCTGCAGCCATGCTCCGCGGCACTTGAGGTGGCGGTGGGGGTGCGTATCGGCATTTCCAAAGCGAAGGACATGCCTTGGCGCTTCGGGCTGCAGGGATCACGCTTCGTCAGTCGGCCTTTCGGGACGGCGCAGGCGCCGACACATGTTGTGGCCTCAGCCCGATGAGGTTGGCGTGGTGGATGAAGCGCATGGGGCCGCCAATGCAGAGGCCCGACGGCCTGGACTTTTCTCAGAAACTGGTCCAATCGTCGTGGTCCGCCGTCACGGGTTCGGGTCGAGGGCGAGCAGCGCCGGTGCCGCCAATGGCAGAAGTCTCCAGCTTGGGACTGGGCCGCGCAGCCAGCATGGAGGGCGCCGAGGCCCGTTGCCGAGATGCCGGTACAGGGCTGGTGGGCCTGCCTACGGCCGGCGCCTGAGCTGTTGCCGGCTGAGAGGCGCCTTGGTGCAACCTGAACACCGCCACCGAGGCCGCCAGGCGCTGTGCCTGCTGAGCCAGGCTGGCGGCCGCTGCGGCACTCTCCTCAACCAGCGCGGCGTTCTGCTGCGTGACCTGGTCCATTTGCGCGACGGCCTGGTTGACCTGTCCGATGCCCGTGCTCTGCTCGCGCACGGCGCTGGCGATCTCGCCGATCAGGTCGTTGACCTTGCGCACCTGGGTGACGATCTCGTCCATGGCGGCGCCTGCCGCGGTGACCTGCCGGCTGCCGGTCTCGACCTTGGTGACCGATTCGTTGATCAGGACCTTGATCTCCTTGGCCGCTTCGGCGCTGCGCTGCGCCAGGGTGCGCACCTCACCGGCCACCACGGCAAAGCCGCGGCCTTGGTCACCGGCACGGGCGGCTTCCACCGCCGCATTCAACGCCAGGATGTTGGTCTGGAAGGCAATGCCATCGATGACGCTGATGATGTCGGCGATGCGGGTACTGCTGTCGGTGATGGCGTTCATGGTGTCGACCACCTGGTGCATGACGTCACCTCCACGCCCCGCGGAGTTGCAGGCTGCTGCTGCCAGCTGGCTGGCCTGCTGGGCGTTGTCGGAACTGTGACGCACGGTGCCGGTGATCTCTTCCATCGAACTGGCGGTTTCCTGCAGGCTGGAGGCCTGCTGCTCGGTGCGGCTGGACAGGTCCTGGTTGCCGGCGGCGATCTGCTTGGAGGCCGTGGTCACGGAGTCCACGCCGCTGCGCACCTCGGCCACCACCTTGCGCAAGCCAGTGACCGTGTCGGCCAGGGCTTGCTGCAGGGTGCCGATCTCATCGGCGCGGTTCACGGTCACCTCCACGGTCAGGTCGCCCTGGGCCACGGCGTTGAGCGCGCTCACCACCTCACGCACGGGGCGCGTCACCGAACGGGTGACCAGCACCCCGGCCGCCGCAGCCAGCAGCACGGCGAGGGCGGCCGCGCCGATCATCGTGAGCGAGGCTTGCCTGACCTGTGCGGTGGCGGCCTGTCCGGCCGCGTTCATCAGGGTTTCCTGCTGATGGGTGAGTTCGCCCAGGGCCTTGACGTAATCGAGTTGCTCGGGACGCAGCTTGTCGAGCAACTGAGCCTTGGCGGCCGCCATGTCGCCCTGACGGACCATCTCCAGGAAGGGATCGAGCGCGGCCACGTACTGGGCCCGTTCCTTCAGCGCATTGTCCAACAACGCCTTGCCCCGCTCGCTGGTGACCAGGGGCTGGAGCTTGTCGTAGTGGCGCTGGATGTTGTCCCGTGCTTCCTGGATCAGCTGGATGTCGGGTGCCCGTTCTTCAGCCGTGTCCATGATGAGCAGATTGCGCGCGGAGCGGGCCTGCTGGTTCAGCTCATGATCGATGCTGGTGACGAGCTGCACCTTGACGTAGCGGTCGTGGAGCAGCGCATCGATTTCACCGCCGATGCTGCTCAGGCCAAGCTTGGCGATGGCGATGATGGCCAGCATCAGGGCCAGCAAGGTGACGAAAGCGACGCCCAGGCGGGTACCGATGTGCAGTTTGGCAAAGAACTTCATTGATGAATCCCCCTGGTAGAGGTTTCGACAATCAGTTAATGAACTGAACTGAAAAAATCTTGAATTGATCCAGCGTCAGATTTCAGGCAATGAAGGGGTTCAGCGAAATTGGGCCGCCTTCGGGGATGGCATTTGGTCAGTACCGTCAGTGCGCCAAGGGGAACACCCTTGTCGGACGCGTGATAGTGGTCTGGCGAAATTCGCAGACCTGCTCGGTTTTGCCGCGGTTGATCTGGAACAGGCCCGGCTGCCCCTTGCGTGAGCCCGCAATGTAGAAGCGCCCGTCGATCTTGTAGATGTCCAGCTCGCCTTCGTCGAAAGACTGCAGCTGATCGTTGAGCGGACCTCGCTGCACGCCCTTGAGGTCGCCGGCGAGAACGGACCACCACACCTGGGTGCTGCCGCAGCCCGCACCGGACAGGTGCCGGAAACGTCCGATGCGCTCGGCCTTGCCATCGCGGTCGAGGTCCGTGCGCAGCAGGGCGATGTCCTCGGCATCATCGCCATAGCGTGCGATGAATTCATCGCGGTGGCCCTGCAGACGGCGGTTGAACGGCGCCATCTCGGTGGCATCACGCCATTTGAGTGGACGCGCCTCGCCACGCGCCACGGCGTTGCAGACACGGCCCTGGCGTGCCGCAGCCACTTCGAGCCGACTCTTGCTGCTCTTGAGCAGGCACAGTGGGCGGGTGCGGCCATTGGGCATGACCCAGGAGATCATGCTGGCCCTGTCGGGATCACGCAGATCGGCCTTGACGATGAAATGGCGGCCCTTGTAGAGAATGGGGTAGTCGCTGCCGCCCAGTGCGGCCAGGCGGATCGATTCGTCGGATTCGGAGACCTTGTCAATGCCCAGGTCGCCGGGGTCGGCATCCAGCAGATAGGGCAGGTTGAAGGTCTGGTAGGCCGGGCACGTCCCCCCGGTGAAGAAGGTGGCAAAACGGGTGGGCGGCGCACCCGGGGCCAGCTTCAACAGGTAGATGGTGCGCGCGTCGGCGGGCCAGCCCAGATCCTGCGCCTGCAGGCGGCTCTTTTCCTGCGGCGTGAAGGCCGAATCGCTCGGCGGCGCGGTGTCTGCGAAGGGCCATTGGGCCATGCCGGGCAAGGCCTGCGCCGACAGGCGCTGCCGGTTGCCCAGACCGGCCAGGTCGCCGCAGACGGCTTCGGCCTCGTCGTTGGTCAGAGGCTGATCGGTGACGTTGGCCGATGTGGCGATCAGCTTGCCCAGCTCAGCGGTTCGAGCCTGGTAGACGCGAAGCAGGCAATCGTGCACGCTGCACTTGTCGCGCACGGTGCGCAGCCACTTCGCTTGCTGCTGCCTCAGGGCCTGTGGGTCGGAAACGGTGGCCAAGGCCAGCTGCAGCGCGCGCGCCATCGCCTCATCGAGGTCCTTGAGGCGCTGGCCCGCACAGAATGCCTGGTCGGCACGGCTGAGCTGGCTGCTTGCGCAACGGTCACGAGCCTGGATGGCCCCGCTCGACATCAGCAGGGCGAACACAGGCACCCATGCCAGGATCAGGTGGGGCATCGGTCGTCGGATGAGAGCGGTGAGGGCCATGTCTGCAAAGGTGATCGGTCACCGGGCATGTGGCGCGGCTGGCGCCCCCGGGTGTATCAGGCAGACCATAGCCGATTTGCGAGCTTGCCTGCGAAGGCTCAGTCGCGGCAATACCCTTCGCTGGCACGCACCGTCAGGCAGTCCTTCTTGCCATCAAGCCACTTCATGCCGGTGGCGCGGCCGTCGGTAGCCCGAAGTGTTTCGAGGTGGCCGTCGCGCTCGAACTCGATGTGATCACCGACGGCCCGCCCGGTGAAGGGGCGGGGTCCGTCCAGGTTCCGGATGGTGATGTCGTAGCGGCCCTGTCCGCCGGCCAGCCTGAGGAAGGTGCCTTCGGGCCCGTTCCATTGACCGAGCCAGCGGTCGGGCAGAGGCGCGGAACCGGGCGCAGAGGCTGGCGCAGCGGCGCTGGCCACCGTGCCCAGCGGGGTCAGGGTTCGTTCCCGTGCCTCGACGATGGGCGCCTTCACGGCCTCCTGGCGATCCGGGCAGCCGGCCAGCAGCGCCAGGGCGGCAAGCCCTGTGGATGTGAGCGCCGCGGCCCTTGCCCGATCGACAATGCGCGTCTTCGTCATGCCGGCTGCAGTACCACCGTCACCAGCGCGGAGGTGTCCTCCAGCGCATGCAGGGCATGCTCCTCCATGGCGGGCAAGTAGAGCATCTGACCCATCTCCAGCGTACGGGCGCCAGCGGTGACCATCACGTCGAGCCGGCCTTCGATGCACTGCACCGTCACCTCGCCCTGGACATGATGGGAGGGCAGGGACTTGCCGGCTTTCAAGACCACCCGCATCACCTCAAGCTGTTCTGATTTGAACAACGCGTGGCTTTGCGCGTCGTCCAACTGCCCGCCGAGCGGGGTGATGTCGATCGGGCTGCAGGGTTCGTGGTGCGGCAGGGCCATGGGCGTCTCCTCAAGGGGGTCACACGCGGGGCGGATCGCTGTCACGGGGAGTGTAGCGATGCGCTGCCAACTGGGCAATGAAGAGCGGCAGCGCGGCGGCCACCTTGCTCGGCACCACCTTGATCAGCGCCTCATCAGGCTGTCCGTCGGGCAGGGTGTCGGGAATGCCGGCCTTGGCCAGCAGCTGCTCCGACAGGCCCAGCGCCAGGATGGGCTTGCAGTGGCGGTACTGGTCCTTGATGTACTCCAGCGTATGGCCATCGCCAAGCAGGGTATCGATGGCGGCCTGACCGCAGGGCAGCACGAGGGCGTCGAACAGCACGGAGGGGTGGTTCTCCAGCGTGGCGTTGACCTCGAAGGTGTCGCCTTTGACGCCCGTGACCTGCCCCAGTCGCAGGCTCACCAGGCGCGGGATGGCGCCTTGGGCACGCAGTTCCTTCTCCACGGCGGCCACCGACGCGCCGTCCATGCCATTGGCCACCACGATGCCTACCTGGCGCGAGCGGATGCCCACCTCGCCGGGCAAGGCGGTGAGCGACAGCGCCGGCGATGTCTTCACCTCAGGCTTGGGCGGGTTGTCCAGCGCGCGCGGCAGGGCGGGAGGCACGGGGATGCCGAGCCCGTCGGCCACTTTGGCAGCCAACTCGGGCGACACGTGGACCAGCGNNACCATGCGCTGGCGGATCGCCGGCACGGTGACCTTGCTGAGCTCGAAGCGGAAGGCCGCGGCGATGTGCGCCTTTTCCACATCGGTCTGGCTGTTGTAGAACAGCGTGGCCTGGTTGTAGTGCTCGGCGAACTTCTCGGGCTTGCCGCGTACCTTGTCGTCCTTGATCGGTTGAGGGAAGGACACGAAACCCTTCACGCCGGCCTGGAAGGGACAGCCGCCGCCCAGCGAGTTCGGCTCGTAGGCCACGCGCCCGCGGGGGATGGCCTGGCGGTGCAGGCCGTCACGCTGGTTGTTGTGCACCGGTGCGATCGGCGAGTTGATCGGAATCTCGTGGAAGTTGGGGCCTCCCAGCCGGCTGATCTGCGTGTCCACGT